>UQLF01000001.1 GCA_900541875.1 uncultured Collinsella sp.
TCGATCGCGAGTTCCGCACGAGCCGGAGAGCACTTAATGTGCTCTCCGTGCGAGTCAGGACTGTCCGAGCAGGCGACTTCACATGCCGCCGTGCGACCGGGGCGAACACACTCCAAAGATTTTCAAAAAAGTTGTTGACGCGCGCGTAACGACTCGTCTAATATATCCCTTGCGCGATGGACCTGTAGCTCAGTTGGTTAGAGCGTCCGGCTGATAACCGGGAGGTCACAAGTTCGAATCTTGTCAGGTCCACCACTTTCTTTCGCAATAAACACCCCAGCGAGAGCCGAGTCGCCGCTGGGGTGTTTATTACTTTCTCCGTGGGGGTTTAGCTCAGCTGGGAGAGCGCGGGCTTTGCAAGCCTGAGGTCAGGGGTTCGATCCCCCTAACCTCCACCATGATGGACCTGTAGCTCAGTTGGTTAGAGCGTCCGGCTGATAACCGGGAGGTCACAAGTTCGAATCTTGTCAGGTCCACCATCAAAACGTTAAGAGCCCTGGGGCGTTGCCTCGGGGCTTTTTTCTTATCAAACAAAAGTAGTCAAAATAGCCCCGTCCCAAATTAACTGCTTTGATTTTGTGTGCTGGGCGAAAGATTGGGTAGTATAGCTATTCAATGCGGCGACCCTGCCGTGTGTTAACCGCTACGTACCGGAGGTGTTCCATGGTTCGTGTCGACATAGAGACCATCGTCATGGCCGCCGGTCCCGTGCCATCGCTTATTGTGCTTCGTGAGCGCTGCGGCAAGTCGGATTCGACGGCGCCCCTGCGTTCGCTTTCCATTCAGACCGGCTCGTTTGAGGCCGCGGCCATTAGCCGTGGCATCGATAGCGGTCGCGCCGAGCGCCCGATTACGCATGACCTGCTGCTTGACACCGTCGATGCCCTGGGAGCCAAGCTCGAGCGCATCGAGATCGTTCGCGCCGAGCCGCCGGTGTTCTATGCGACGATTGTCGTGCTGGTCGATGGTGACGAGCGCAAGATTGACGCCCGCCCCAGTGACGCCATTGCCCTTGCCGTGCGCAGTAATGCCCCCATGTTTGTGGAGGACGACATCATGAATCGCCTGGGTACCGTTTCTGCCCATGCCGAGGAAGTTGACGACGAGCAGGAGTTCGAGAAGTTCGACGAGTTCGTCCATACGCTCTCCCCCGATGATTTCTAAATGTCTGGCACGCGAGCGGAGAGGCTGCTGATGGGTACCCGCGTATCGGCTGAAGCGGCCGCCATTGCGCGTGAAGCCCAGATGCGCTCGGAGGCATCCGAGGCGGCTCGCATCGCCTATGTGACGCAGGCCCGCACGCTTCGCGAGCGCCGCGGCTCCTATATCAAGATGGTTATCATCTCCGCCCTTGTCGCGGTAATCTGTTCTCGTCTTCGTGGTACAGTTGGTGCGCTTGGGTTCTCGATTTCAACAGGCTTGGTAATCTGGGGTGTGGTCGATGCGGTCATGCTGACCAACCAGATCAAGGTACTCGACAAGCGCGCGATGGATATGACGCGCGCCCGCGACGCTGCCGCCAAGATCGCTGCCGAGGCACAAGAACTGTAACGACGCCGGATTCGATGGGAAGGTCTAGAGATGGCACAGGATATGCAGGACGCCGGTAACGTCTCCGCCGAGCTCGACGCCATGGTATGTGACCTGATTGGTGCGTTCTTGGACGACCTTGCCGTCGGCGAGAATCCGGGCGTAGTTGTGGCAATCGAGGATGCTGCTTCCAACCGATATCTTGCGGCGCTCGACGAGGACGGCGAAGAGGCATGCCTGGAGGCTGCCACCAACTTTATCTCCGAGCACAAGATGGGCCTTAAGGACGAGGGCCTGGGCCGTATCGCCCGCTATGCCATCGGCTATACCGGCTGCGTCGAGATTGACGGCGGCTACCATGACGCTCTACTCGTGAGCTTCTTTGAGACGACGCTCGAGAGCGGCTTTTCGGCATATGTGCTGTATGAGGGCATGGGCGCCGGCGATGGTTTTATGTGGAGCGACCCTGAACCTGCAGGTGAGGAAACCCCTCTCATCTAAAATCGCTAAAATAAACGAGTTTTCGGTAAAAGGCTCAATATTCCCGCTGAGCGTTACATCGCTGGGCGGGCCGCATACGCGTGCCGTTTGTATATGGATAGAAGATAGGGGAACTACATGCGCGTAGACAATCTGAGGAACATCGCCATCATCGCCCACGTCGACCACGGCAAGACGACGATGGTCGATAAGCTCCTGCGTGCCACGGACGCCTTCCGTGCCAACCAGCAGGTCGAGGACCGCGTCCTGGACTCTAACGACCAGGAGCGCGAGCGCGGCATCACGATTCTCGCCAAGAACATCTCTATCGAGTACAAGGACGTCAAGATCAACGTCATCGACACCCCGGGCCACGCCGACTTTGGCGGCGAGGTCGAGCGCGTGCTGCGTATGGCCGACGGCGCCCTGCTGCTGGTCGATGCCTTTGAGGGTCCCATGCCCCAGACCCGCTTCGTGCTGCGTCACGCTATCGACACCGGCCTCAAGATCATGATCGTCATCAACAAGATCGATCGTCCGGGCGCCAACCCCGAGAAGGCCTACAACGACTGCCTCGATCTTATGGCCGACCTGGGCGCCACCGACGACCAGCTCGAGTTCGCCATGGAGCACGTGGTCTACGCCAGCGCCATGAATGGCTTTGCCCGCCTTGACCCCAACGACGGCAACATGGACATGTATCCGCTGCTCGATATGATCATCGACGACATGCCTGCGCCCGAGGTTGACGAGAACGCCCCGCTGGCCATGCAGTGCGTGACCATCGACCACTCCAACTTCGTTGGCCGCATCGGTATCGGTCGCGTGTACTCCGGCGCCATTCACCAGGGCGATCAGATCCTGGTCGTGAAGAATGACGGCTCCAGCGCCACCGCTACCGTCAAGCAGCTCTTTACCTTCGACTACCTGGGCCGCACCGAGTGCCAGGAAGTCGGCGCCGGCGATATCGCCGCCGTCGTGGGTATTGACCGCACCGATATCGGCGATGTCTACACCGACCCCGAGAACCCCGTCGAGCTCGAGCCCATCGAGATCGACCCGCCGACCCTGTCCATCGTCTTTGAGGCTTCGACCTCCCCGCTCCTCGGCCGTGACGGCGACATCGTGGGCGCCCGTCAGCTTAAGGAGCGCCTGTTCAACGAGGCCGAGAACAACGTGACCATGAAGATCGAGGAGCTCGAGGACAAGAGCGGCGTCGAGGTCTCGGGTCGCGGCATTCTGCACCTGTCCGTCCTGATGGAGTCCATGCGCCGCGAGGGCTTTGAATTCCAGGTCGGCCGTCCCCGCGTTCTGTTTAAGAAGGACGAGAACGGCAACAAGCTGGAGCCTGTCGAGCAGGCCGTCGTCGAGTGCCCGGACGAGTATTCGGGCAAGGTCGTTGAGGTCTTCGGTACCTCCGGCGGCATCATGACGAGCATGGATACCTCGGGCATCGTGACGCACCTTGAGTTTAAGATCCCGACGCGCGGCATCATGGGTCTTAAGAACCGCATTATGAACGTCACCCACGGCGAGGGCGTGTTCTACCACACCTTCCTGGAGTACGGCCCCTACGCTGGCGAGATCGGTAACCGCCAGAACGGCGCCATGATCTCCATGACCACCGAGAAGGCCGTTGCCTACGCTCTGGGCACGCTGCAGGAGCGCGGTCAGCTGTTTGTTGAGCCGGGCACCGAGTGCTACGAGGGCATGATCGTGGGCGAGCGCAGCAAAGCCGGCGACATGGTCGTTAACATCGCCCGTACCAAGAACCTGGGCAACCAGCGTTCCTCGACCTCCGATATCTCCGTCCAGCTGGTGCCGCCCCGCACCTTCTCGCTGGAGGAGGCTCTGGAGTACATCGCCGACGATGAGCTGGTGGAGATCACTCCCAAGAACATCCGCCTGCGCAAGCGTCTGCTCAATGCCACCGACCGCAAGAAGGCTGCCGTCCGCGCCGGCCAGGTCAACAAATAAACGCTGGGGCTTATAACCGCCAATAAGAAAGGGCGTCGACCGCAATGGTCGGCGCCCTTTTTGGTGCAATGGGGTCAGGTTGCTTTGCAACACCATAAATATGCCTGGCCCTTTTGTGGTGGTTGGCGGCTAGGCGGAGGGAAGGCCTGGCGTGTTGGCGGCTTGCTGGGGCTTGAGGCGGGCGTTGCGCCAGATGATTTGGATAACGTAGCCGAGCATAAAGACAAAGGCCACGCCGCTGATGAAGTCGCCGATGAGGGGAAGTCCCGTGAGGGCACCTGCGGCGATACCGCCGACGGCTGCCATGGCGTAGCGGTTCTGGTTATGTCCGACCATGCGGGCGATTGCGCAGCCCGCAAAAGCGGTGGAGACCAGCGCGATGCCGATAACGCCGCACAAGAGGGTTCCGGCAAGCGACAGGCCAGCGATGGAGATAATCAGCAGTAGGACGGCGGGGACGATAGCGATCGTGCCCAGAAGACCGCTCACCCACAGGGGCGTGGGGTGCTGGTGGAGCATTCCGGCGGCGCTGGCGGTCGCTCGCGGAAAGATGAGCTCGAGCAACAGAGCGACAAAGCAGGTCGAGAGCGCCGCGGCGACGATGCCGCCGATGACATCGTTAATGGTGGAAGTATCTTCGTTCTCGGTGCGGTCGATCTTGAGCGCGCCGACCTCGGCTCCTGCGGCGCGCTCGGGGTCTTCGGAAACATGCGCGCTCACGGTGCCGGTAATGCGGGCATTCTTGCCCAAGACGAGCTTATCGGCCCAAACCTCGACATCGCCGTCGACGGTGCCATCGATGGTCACGGTGTCGCCTGCGAGCGCTGCCGACTTGGCGGAGCCGCGCAGGGCAACCGTCTCGCCCATTGCGTAAAAACAGTTGGCGGTGCTACCAGTGTTGAGCACGACATGCTGACCGGCTACCGTCACGCTGCCATCGATTGCAGTTTTGGAGATATCGATGGTGCGCGCCGCCAGGCGAACGGCGCCGCCTACGGTGCAGTCGCGAATCGACAAGCTCTCGCCTGCCGCGATAATATCGCGGCCGATGGAAGCGTCGTCTAGGTTAAGGCTTTGGCCGGCCCAGTACAGGTCGCCCTCGACGCCAGACGGATTTGAGTCAACTTCGGTTGCGAGCACGTTGCCCGCGGTGTCTGTGCCGGCGAACGACGTCGTGGGAAGTACGGTTAGCGCAAGCGCGATCAGTGCGAATAGGAGGGCGATGCGGCCACGCGTTTTACGGCGCCGGGACGACGGTTCTAGGTTGCAAGGCATAGTGAATCCTTCGTTAGATACTCGATATGTATCTAACAGGGTACCCAACGTGCGGGCGCTCTAAAAGAACCTCTCAGTTGCATTTCGAAGGGTCGTGCCGCGCTGTCTACTATTTGCGATGCAAGAAGCGCGCGATGTCTTCTTCGGTGGGGCTTTTGATGTCAAAGCGCAGCGAGAGCCAGCGCAGACCCATGGTCACTGCGACGCACACGACCAGCGCGGCAACATTGCTCATGATGCCGCTCATAACGAGACACACGTAGCTTGCCGATCCGGCGATGGCGGCGATGGCATAAAAGTTAGTACGTTGGAAAATGCCCGGAACCACGCCCATAAAGCCGTCTCGCAACATGCCGCCACCCACCGCGGTGAAAAAGCCCATCATGATGCATACGGCCGGCGCAAAGCCGTAGACCAGTGCTTTGTCCGCTCCGGTGGCGGCGTAGATGCCGACCGAGATGATGTCGAGCAATGGGATGAGTTTCTCGGGTTTATCGACGATTGCCGGGAAGATGTAGATGATGGCCGCCGTGGCGATGGAGAGCGGCAGCGCCATTGGCTGGTTGAGGATGTAGACGTTGCCGACCTGGAGTGTCATATCGCGCAAAAGACCGCCGCCCAGACCGCAGACCACGGCGAGTGCGACCGCGCCCACCAGGTCAAGCTTGTGCTCGCGCGCGACCAGCACGCCCGAGATCGATGCCGCGACAACAGCGAACATCTCGAGCCAAAAGGGAATAGCGACCATGGCATCCGAGGCATGTGAGGTAACGGTTATAGCGGCGACGACGGGCAAGATGGGTTCCTTTGAGTTACGGGTTTGGACAATGCCCGTACATAGTACATGTTCGGCGCCGATTGTGACCCTATTGCTCGGCAAACGGTCGGGACTGGGCGCGGGCGTGGCGCTGCTGGAATGCCAGGGATCCAAAACATGTACGTCGCCCTCCAAAAACGACATTTTTTGACATCTTTGGAGACTGACGTACATGTTTGGATTGAGCTCACAGCATGAGTGAGTTAATTTACTCACATCCGGTATATTCCCCCACTTAACGGACATAAGAGTTGGATACCGGCTTAGAGCGAGAGGCCCTCAATGGATACTCCTGTTCTCATTTCGCATAAAACCGCATGGCTTGTCCATCATGCGCCCCAGAATTTGGTTCAGTCTCTTGCGCGGCACGACTACCAGATAGGCGCACGAGGCATCTCCACCCAGCAACGCGTTGCGCGCATACGACAGGCCCTTACCGACTGCGGCATTCCGTCCGATATGCTCAAGACTATCGATATCTCGGTTGTATTCGAATTCGAGCGAATTCGCACCAAAGGCGTCATTTGCCACATTCTTGGACAAAATCTTCCCTACGAGCATATTGACGAGTTGACGCCCGGAATTTTCATCACTGACGAAGCCTTCACCTTCGTGCTCGCTGCCGAGTGGATGGATAGGATCGAATACCTCGAATATGGCTATGAAGTTTGCGGCGATTATCGCATGGGGCTCAATCCCGCCGACCCTTATACCGAGCAACCGGCCACCACCTCCAAGGATGAAATAACCGAACTGCTCGATCGGCACCCCGGCAAACCCGGTGCCACACGTGCACGGCTCGCGCTCAGACACATCTACGATCACTCGGCCTCGCCTATGGAGACCGCTTCGGCAATCGCCCTCTCGCTCCCAACAAGCGAAGGCGGCGTTGGCATCCGAGGTATCGAACTCAACAAACCGCTCGAGATCCCTCAACGTCTCTGGCATTGCGCCAAAGCTCGAACACTCAAAATCGATGCGCTCGTTACCTACAAGCGCAGGGAGCTCGGTATCGAATATAAGGGCGGCTTTCACGATGAGTTCGAGCGCAAGGGGGCAGATGCGGAGCGAGAGGCCGTTCTCTCCCAAATGGGATATCGAATCGTTACGCTCACTTCGGCTCAGTTCGGTAGCCAGCTCGCCTTTCACCGCGCCATGAACAACATTCGCGAAGCACTCGGCATGCCTCGCTGTACCGACACCGGGTACCAGCGAGAGCAAAACGAACTACGCAAGGCGCTTATCCGCAACTGGAAAGGCATGCGAGACGAACAGGCACCTTCCGAATAGTGCCACTCCCGTGAGCTCAATCCAAACGTGTACGTCAGCCTTCAAAGATGTCGAAAAATGTCGGTTTTGGAGGGTGATGTACATGTTTGGTTGGGATGTGCGGCCGAGAGGGGATCCGATAACAAAAAAGCTCCCATTGTTGGGAGCTTTCTCAAGCAAAATGGCGGAGGAGGAGGGATTCGAACCCTCGTGACCTTATACAGGCCAAACGGTTTTCGAGACCGCCGCATTCAACCACTCTGCCACCCCTCCGCGTGGGGTAAAAACAAAGCAGGCTCGAAGGCCTGCTTTGGAATTAACTGGCGGAGAGTCAGGGATTTGAACCCTGGAGACGCTTTTGACGCCTACACGATTTCCAATCGTGCTCCTTCGGCCACTCGGACAACTCTCCGTTAAATGCGAAAGTCAGTATACACGAGGAATCGCAAAGTGCAAACAGAAAAGTTGGCATTTTTTGAAACGCTTGGCTTCGTGATGGGATCCAGGAGGCCAAAAACGGGCTCTGACCAGCATGGCTGCATACGGCAAATTGTTCAAAATGAGTATTTATAAACGACGTGGCAACAATTTTAAAAATATTTGAACGGTGTTGTGAACCACTGGTATGCATTTCGCGACCACAGCCCAGCAATTGCTGACCTGCAGTTTGATTTGGTTTGTCCCCGCAGCGCCGTATCTTGTCCACAGACCCGTCAAGCATTTGGTCAGCATTTGGTTGGAATACGCATGAAGAGCCGTGTAAGCATGGACATATGTGGAGGTCATGAGGTTGTAGCTGCATATTCTTGCAGCCTGGGAGGTTGAAAGATATTATTACCAAGTCTTTTCCTGCTTCAGGCGCACCTTCACGACCTGAAGCCACATTTGCCCAGAGGAGGTGACAATATGAAGGCTTATGAACTGCTGTTCTTTGTTGACCCGTCGCTCGACCCCGAGACTCGTCTCGCTGTTATGAAGCGTATCGATACCACGATCGCTGAGGGCGCTGGCAAGGTCGACTCCGTTGACGAGTGGGGCAAGCGCAAGCTCGCCTACGAGATCAACGACCTCACCGATGGTGACTACACCCTCATCAACTTCCACGCAGATCCTACCCAGATCGCCGAGCTTGATCGCGTCCTGCGCATCACCGACGCTGTGGTCCGCCACATGATCGTCCGTCGCGACGACCAGGAGTAAGACTGTCGTTTTGGACTGGGCTTGTGCCCCAAGAGGAAGTAGTGAGTTATGAGCATCAATCGAGTGAACATCACCGGTAACCTCACCCGCGATCCCGAGCTGCGCGCCACCGCCGGCGGAACCCAGGTTCTGTCCTTTGGCGTCGCTGTGAACGATCGTCGCCGCAATGCGCAGACTGGCGAGTGGGAGGACTATCCCAACTTTGTCGACTGCACTATGTTCGGCACCCGCGCCGAGGCCGTGAGCCGTTTCCTGGCAAAGGGAAACAAGGTCGCGATCGAGGGCAAGCTGCGCTACAGCTCTTGGGAGCGCGACGGTCAGCGCAGGAGCAAGCTTGAGGTCATCGTCGATGAGATCGAGTTTATGAGCTCCCGTGGTGGCCAGGGTGGCTACGATCAGGGCGGTTACGCCCCCGCAGCTCCCGCGCCCGCAGCACGTCCTGCCGCACCGGTGGCTACGCCGCCCGCGGTCGACGTCTACGATGAGGACATCCCGTTCTAAGGGTTGTTCACCTATTTTTGAGTGAGAGGCGGCTTCGGCTCGCCGAAGTTGCCAAATGAAAGGTATTTTGACATGGCTAATGATTATTCTGCACGTCAGCCGCGTCGTAAGTACTGCCAGTTCTGCAAGGAGAACACTGAGTTCATCGACTATAAGGACACTCAGCTTCTCCGTAAGTACATGACGGACCGTGGCAAGATTAAGCCCCGTCGCGTCACTGGCGCTTGCACGCAGCATCAGCATGACATCGCCAACGCCATCAAGCGCGCCCGCGAGATGGCTCTCCTGCCGTACACCGTCCCCGTGGTTTCCTCTCGTGGCAACCGCGACCGCGGCTAAGAAGGGAGACGCATCATGAAGGTTATTCTTCTCGATGAGATCAAGGGCAAGGGCGGCGAGGGTGACGTCGTAGAGGTCGCTCAGGGTTACGCTGAGAACTTCCTGTTCCCCAAGAAGCTCGCTGTTGCCGCCACCAAGGGCAACCTCAAGCAGCTCGACGAGCGTCGCAACAACATCGCCAAGCGCGAGGCCGTCCGTCTGGCTACCGCCAACGAGACCAAGGCTGCCTTCGAGGGCAAGCAGGTCACCGTTGACGTCAAGGTTGGCGACGAGGGCATCCTCTTTGGCTCCGTTACCGCCGCTATGATCGCTGACGCCATCAAGGATCAGCTCGGTATGGACATCGACCGCAAGCGCGTCGAGCTCGGTAAGCCCATCAAGGTTGCCGGTGCCCACACCGTTGCTATCTCGCTGTACCGCGAGATCAAGGCCGAGGTTGTCGTTCTCGTCGGCGTTACCGCCGAGGAGCTCGCTGCCGAGGCTGAGGTTGAGGAGACCGCTGAGGTCGCCGAGACCGAGACCGCCGAGGTCGAGACCGAGGCTGCTGCCGAGTAGCATTTGCTGCAACGCAACAATCTTGTTCTAAGAAGGGCGCTCTGGGAGACCAGGGTGCCCTTTTATTTTTTTGCGCTGGGTGAGTGTCGTAGCAGTCATTGAGATGCAGTCTCGTGTATGGGACCGTTCATCCGTTTGGTTCGGTGGTGATTGCCGAGGCACGGCTCGATTTATATCCGTGGCTGCTACTATGGATGCTCGCAAGCGATATGAATGAGGATGCTCATGGCATATGACGACAGGGAGACGGGACTGACGGTCGAGGACCGTGGCTCCAAGTTGGGTCTCCCCCAAAACCAAGATGCAGAGGCCAACGTACTGGCCGCTATGCTGCTATCCCCCGAGGTGGTCGAAGAGGCCCAGGTCGAGCTGCAGCCCGATGACTTCTACCGCCCCATTCATAAGACCATCTATACCGCGATGGTCGATATGTATAACAGTCGCATCCCCATCGACTCTATCTCGCTGATCGATTACCTGCGAAGCATCAACAAGCTCGATGCCGTGGGCGGCGAGGCATACATTTTGGAGCTGATGGGTCAGACCCTGTCGCTCGTCAACTGGCAGCACCATGCCGCCATCGTTCGTCGCGACTCGATGCTGCGCGAGCTGATTGGCGCCACCAACGAGATCAACGCGCTGGCATACAACGCTCCCACAGACACCAAGGAGGTCGTGGAGCTGGCCGAGAGCAAACTGCTCAAGGTCACGGCGCGTGAGGTTAAGTCGAGCTACAAGACGCTGACCGAGTTTATGGTCGAGGCCTATAACGAGGCCGAGGAAGTGTGCAAGGCCGGCGGTCAGGCTGCAGGCGTGCCCACGGGCTTCCCGTCGCTCGACCGTATGCTCATGGGCTTCCGCGAGGGCCAGCTCATCATTATCGGCGCCCGTCCCGCCGTGGGTAAGACGTCGTTCGCCCTGAACTTGGCGCTCAATGCCGCCGCAGCGGGCTATACCGTCGGCTTCTTCTCGCTGGAGATGTCGGGCAAGGAAATTGCCCAGCGTCTGATTTGCGCCTATGCCATGATCTCGATCAGCGATTTCCGTACGGGCCGCATTAGTCCCGAGCAGTGGGCCAACATCAATGAGGCCACGCAGACGCTGTCCAAGCTCGATATTTTGATTGACGATACGCCCGGCACCACGGTGACCGAGATTCGCGCCAAGAGCCGCCGCATGCTCCATAACAAGGAGAAGGCCATCATCATCCTGGACTACTTGCAGCTGGTGAGTCCCCCGCCGGGACGTCGTTCCGAGAGCCGCACCGTCGAGGTCTCCGAGATGTCGCGTGGTCTGAAGATTATGGCCAAGGAGCTCAAGATCCCACTGATCGCGCTGTCGCAGCTGTCGCGTCAGGTCGAGTCGCGTACCGGCAAGCGCCCGCAGCTGTCCGACCTGCGTGAATCGGGCTCCATCGAGCAGGACGCCGATATCGTCATGTTCTTGGATCGATCCGCCGACGAGGCTGAGGCCTCGCGCGACGACCGACCCGACGAGGGCGTTACGCGTATCGTCGTTGCTAAGAACCGTTCGGGCCCGATCGGCGACGTCGACCTGATGTTCCTGCCGGCATCTACCAAGTTCTATGAGCTTGA
The DNA here is from genome assembly GCA_900541875.1 of uncultured Collinsella sp. GTDB lineage: Bacteria > Actinomycetota > Coriobacteriia > Coriobacteriales > Coriobacteriaceae > Collinsella. Next base: position 11,539 of record UQLF01000001.1, read on the forward strand.
TGGGGCGCATACCGAGGAGTAGGACAGGCACCCGTTGTACGGGTATACTGGGAATGTTTTGTGCTTCTGCCCGCCGCGTGGCGCGCAGACAGTCCATGTATGTAAGGAGTAAACATGCCGTCAACCGTTTTGGTCGGTGCCCAGTGGGGCGATGAGGGCAAGGGTAAGATCTGCGACCTGGTCGCCGGCGACTTCGATGCCGTCGTGCGCTATTCGGGCGGCAACAACGCCGGCCACACCATCGTCGTCAACGGCAAGAAGTACGGCCTGCACCAGGTGCCCTCCGGCATCATGTATTCCGACCACGTGTCGGTGATCGGTAACGGCTGCATCGTCAACCCCAAGGTTGTCCTTGAGGAGATCGACATGTTCGAGGCCGACGGCATCACCACCGAGAATCTCAAGATCAGCGGCAACGCGCATGTCATCATGCCGTACCACATTGATCTGGATGGCGCCTTTGAGCAGAAGCTCGGTAAGAAGAACATCGGTACCACCAAGCGCGGCATCGGTCCGTGCTACCAGGACAAGATGTCCCGCATCGGCCTGCGCATGCAAGACATGCTGGACGAGGCACTGTTCCGCGATAAGCTGGAGACCGCTCTTGCCCGCGTGAACCCCGAGCTGGAGCTCATCTACAACCTGCCCACCTACACCGTGGATCAGATTTGCGACGAGTACCTGCCCATGGCCGAGCGCCTGCGCCCCTACATCACCGAGACGAGCCTGCTGCTCAACAATATGATCGATGAGGGCAAGGATTTGCTGTTTGAGGGCGCCCAGGCGACGCTGCTCGACATCGATCACGGCACCTATCCGTACGTGACGTCTTCTAATTGCACCGCTGGTGGCGCCATTACCGGTTCCGGCGTCGGCATGAAGAACGTCGACCGCGTGCTGGGCGTCATGAAGGCCTATATCACCCGCGTCGGTTCGGGCCCCATGCCCACCGAGCTTTCCTATGAGTCCGAGGCCGGCCACACACTGACCGAGGAGGGCTACGAGTACGGCGTGACCACCGGTCGCCGTCGTCGTTGCGGCTGGTTTGACGGCCCCATCGCCAACTATGCCTCGCGCGTCAACGGCCTCACCGACATCGCCCTGACCAAGCTCGACGTGCTTTCGGCCTTCGACACCATTAAGGTATGCGTTGCCTATGACGTCGATGGCGAGCGTTACACGAGCGTGCCCGAGCACCAGGTGCGCTTTGAGCATGCCAAGCCCATTTACGAGGAGCTCCCTGGCTGGAAGTGCGACATCACCGGTTGCCGCAGCTTTGATGAGCTGCCGCAGGAGGCTCAGGACTACGTGGCATTTATCGAAGGTCTGGCACACACCCGCGTGACGTTTATCGGCGTCGGCGCCGGTCGTGAGCAGATTATCAACCGATTCTGGAAGTAATCGGCGTTATTTGGTTATTGCGATATACCCCTTTGCAGCCCAGATGGGCGGCCGAGGGGTATATTTGCTTGTAATGGGCCCGCTTGGTTGGCGGGCCGTTAACCCATAGAGGAGGCACCCTTGAAGGCGGACACTCAAACCATCGACATCCTGTTGTTGGGCAGCGGCGGCCGCGAGCATGCTCTGGCAGCCAAGCTCGCAGCATCACCGCGCGCCGGCAAGCTCTACATCGCGCCGGGCAACGGCGGTACCGCGAGCTGCGGCGAGAACGTGGTTCTCGACGATTGCGATCCTGCGGCCGTGGCGGCGTTTGCGCAGAGTCATGGATGCGGACTCGTGGTAATTGGCCCCGAGGCTCCGCTTGTGGCGGGCGTGGCCGATGCCGTCCGCGCGGCGGGTATCCCGTGCTTTGGCCCGGGTGCCGAGGGCGCCCAGATGGAGGGCTCCAAGCTGTTCTCCAAGCAGCTCATGGAGCGTGCGAACATCCCGACGGCCGCCTACGGCTCGTTTACCGACGAGGCCTCGGCTCTCGCCTACGCGCGCGAGCAGGGCGCTCCGCTGGTCGTGAAGGCCGACGGCCTCGCCGCGGGCAAGGGCGTTATCGTGGCAACCGAGCTTTCGCAGGCCGAGGAGGCTGTGCGTGAGTGCTTTGGCGGCGCCTTTGGCGATGCCGGCAATACCGTGGTCATCGAGGAGATGCTGACCGGCCCCGAGTGCTCGCTGCTGGCCTTTACTGACGGCAAGACCGTTCGTCCCATGGCTACCTCGCAGGACCACAAGCGTGCGCTCGAGGGCGACCTTGGTCCCAATACGGGCGGCATGGGCGTCTACAGCCCGGTGCCTATCGTGACCGACGAGGAGCACGCCACCATGGTGAAGGTCATGGAGCAGACCGTGGCAGAGCTCGCTGCCGAGGGTATCGACTACCGCGGCTGCCTGTACGGCGGCTTTATGCTTACCCCCGCCGGCCCCAAGGTGCTGGAGTTCAATGCCCGCTTTGGCGATCCCGAGACGCAGGTCGTGCTGCCGCGCCTTAAGAACGACCTGGTCGAGGTCATGCTTGCCTGCGCCAACTGCGAGCTCGATCAGGTTAAGCTCGATTGGCGTGACGAGTGGGCCGTGGCCGTTGTCCTGACGAGTGCGGGCTATCCCGGCAGCTACGAGAAGGGCAAGGTCATCACCGGTATCGAGGATGCCGAGGCTATGGAGAACGTGACGGTGTACCACGCCGGTACCGCTGTGGTGGACGGCAAGCTCGTGACCAACGGCGGTCGTGTGCTCGCCGTGACTGCGCTGGGCGACACGTTCGAGAACGCTCGCAACCTTGCCTACGAGGCCTGCGAGAAGATCGACTTTGAGGGTAAGACCCTGCGTCACGACATTGGCCTGCGCGCGTTGCGCGGCCGCGACGCCTGGGATGCCTAAAATCCGAGAGGAATGAGACGGATGGACGAGAAGAACGAAGAGCTCGTGGACGCGCAGATCGTCGAGGAAGACAGCCGCGCGTACGGACACGCAGAGGGCGAGCCGGGCGGCGAGGTTGCCGACGAGCCGGTGCTGGTGCTGGGCGACGACGACCCACACGATGCCGAGCTGCACGAGAAGATTCTTTCGGAGGAGTGCGCCTGGAAGGGTAAGATCCTCGACGTCCACCGTCTTGAGGTTGAGCTGCCCAACGGTCACCGCAGCGCCCGCGATATCGTTCGCCATCCGGGTGCGGCGGCCGTTGTGGCACTGACCGAGAGCGGCAAGATCGTGCTGGTACGTCAGTATCGCACCGCCATCGACCGCGTGACGGTCGAGATTCCCGCCGGCAAGCTCGATCCGGGCGAGGACCCGCTCGATTGCGCCAAGCGCGAGCTGCATGAGGAGACGGGCTTTAGGGCTGGTCGCATTCGCTTTTTGACGTCGATTGTCACGACCTGCGGTTTTTGCGACGAGATCATTCACATCTATCTGGCCACCAAGCTCGAGTTTGATGCGCCCAACCCCGACGATGACGAGTTTGTCAACGTTGACCTGGTGCCGCTGCATGAGTTGATCGATGCCGTGCTCGACGGCAAGATCGAAGACGCCAAGACTGTCGTGGGCGCACTTGCCTGCGACAGCATTGCTCATCGTTTGGGTGGAGCGGAACTTTAACGAGCGGGGATGATCCTGCAGGTTTGTATAAGTCAGCGAAAGTGCTCCATTTGAGACAAGATGGCCTAAAAGAGGAGGGAAGCGTATGGACATACGCGACCGACGATTGAAGGCCAGATTGTCCAAATGGAGCACTTGCAGCGTCGAGACGAAACGCGGTTTGGTAAAACCGCGTAAGGTGACTATGTTTAAGAGGTTTCTTTCGTATTACAAGCCCCAGATGGGGCTTTTTGTTGCTGATACTGTTTGTGCTCTGGTGCTTGCCGCCATTGATCTGGCGTTTCCCATTATCCTGCGCAATCTGACCGGAGGGCTCTTTACCCAGGGTCAGGCTGCCATTATGCAGGCGCTCGGTATAATCGCGGTGGGACTGGTGCTGATGTATGCCATCCGCTGCGCCTGCCGCTACTTTGTGAGCTATTGGGGCCACGTGATGGGCGCGCGCATGGAGTCCAAGATGCGTGAGGACCTGTTCGATCAGTACGAACGGTTTAGCTTTGCATACTTCGATCGCAACAGCTCGGGCGACATGATGAGCCGCGTGGTCAATGACCTGTTCGATATCTGCGAGGCGGCGCACCACGTGCCCGAATGGATTATTATCTGCGGCATCGAGATCATCGGCTCGTTTGTGATTCTGTTTACCATCGCGCCGGTGCTCGCACTTGCCATGGCAGTGGTGACGGCGGTGTTCGCGGTCATTATGTTTTGGCAGAATATGCGCATGCGCGAGGTCTTTAGCGATAACCGCAAAAAGATCAGTGGCATCAACGCACAGCTGCAGGATTCGCTGGCGGGTATGCGTGTGGTCAAGAGCTTTGCCAATGAGCAGACCGAGCGCTCTAAGTTTCGCACCTCGAACAATCGCTACCTTTCGTCCAAGGAGAACATGTATCACGCCATGGGCGTCTACACCGCGACGTATGGCCTGCTCTCGGGCGTGCTCTATGTGATCGTGGTGCTGCTGGGCGGTTGGCTCGTTGCTCAGGGTCAGCTGCAGGCGGTCGATATGGCAACCTTCGCACTCTACATTTCGCTGTTCTGCACGCCGCTCGAGACGCTCGTCAATTCGGCCGAGACGTATCAGAAAGCCATCGCCGGCTTTAAGCGCATGGATGAGGTGCTCTCGACTGACCCCGATATTCAGGATAAGCCGGGTGCTGCGGATTTGCAGGTGACCGCCGGCGCTGTTGAGTATCGCGACGTGTGCTTTAACTACGAGGATGTCGAGCTGGGCGAGAGCGGCGCCGACGGACGCCCTGTTATCGACCATATGGACCTGTCCATCAAGCCCGGTCAGACCATCGCTTTGGTTGGTCCCTCGGGCGGCGGCAAATCGACGACTTGTTCGCTGTTGCCGCGCTTTTACGATGTTGCTGCCGGCTCCATTAGCATCGACGGCCAGGATGTGCGCGACGTGACGCAGCATAGTCTGCGCCGTGCCATCGGCCTGGTACAGCAGGATGTGTACCTGTTCGATGGAACGATCGGCGAGAACATCGCCTACGGCAAGCCGGGCGCCACGGCAGAAGAGATCGCCGAGGCGGCTCGTCGCGCCAATATCGATACCTTTATCGAATCGCTTCCGCAAGGCTACGACACCGTGGTGGGCGAGCGCGGCAGCCGTCTTTCGGGTGGTCAAAAGCAGCGCGTCGCCATTGCGCGCGTGTTTCTCAAGAATCCCAAGATCCTTATTTTGGATGAGGCGACGAGTGCCCTGGATAACGAGAGCGAGGAGGCGGTGCAGGAGTCGCTCGAAGAGCTGGCACGCGGCCGTACCACGATTATCATCGCCCACCGTCTCTCGACTATTAAACATGCTGACGAGATTGCGACCGTTGAGCATGGTCGCGTTGTGGAGCGTGGCACGCACGAGGAGCTTCTCGCCCGTGGCGGCACCTATGCCCGCTACTATCGAATGCAGTTCGAAGGTGCGCGTGCGCACGAGCTCGACTGATTGATATGACAGGAAGATCATGGCTGATAAGAACCCTTTGACTCCGGAAGAAGTGACGGAGTTATTCTCCGAAATCGATGCATCCGGCGTCTTGGATCCTACGCTCGCCAAAAAGCGTACCGAGCGCATGCGCGAGAAAGAGTCTGCCGTCAAGTGCGGTGACAAGGCGACGCTGGCGCGTCTGCGCAGCGAGGATCGCGCGAGCCAGGCAAAACATATCGACCCGCTGTCCGAAGACGACCCCTCGGGTTCGCAGGTGAGCCATACCATCACGAAGACTGCCATGGCCGTGGTTATTGGCATCTTGGTGCTGATTGTTGGCATGCAGATTGGCTACGGCGTGATGCGACGCCTGAACACCGCGAACCTCTCCGAGAGCGTTTCGGTGGATACCGTCTCGACCGCGCTCAAGGGTGGGCTTGAATGGGGCAATGGCTTTACGCAGTTCCCGCTCGATTTCACCGTCGATGAGGCAGATGAGCGCACGGGCACGGTTGAGGTGACGGTGCTGGACACGTCTTCTGCCAATGAACTCGAGCTGCTGTCCAACGGTCAGATTCAGGCGGCGGCGCTCGCAACCAATGCCCTGCTCAACGATAAGATCGACCGCGTGGTGTATAACGTTCACGCCCATATCGACGAGGACAGCAGGATCCAGCACGATTCCTTCTTTGGCATGTTCCCCGCTCGGGGTCATCAGAGCGCCATTTTGACGTTTGTGTGGACCAAGAGCTCGTCGACCGCCACGAATATCGACTGGAAGATGCGCATCGTAAGCATGGACGACACCATTGCCGAGCGTATTCAAAAACAGGTGAACTCGGTTTCGTCGCTGATCGAGGACCCGGCGGTGAGCCAGACCAAGATTGACGAGGAAAAGGCCGAACGTGACCTGGAGCATCGTCTGCATGGCCGCGAGATTTTCCGCGGCGGCAAGCCCGATCGCACGCCGTCCGATCTGCTGGAGCAGGACAAGCAAAAGTAGTCCGCAGCCATATAGAACGATGTCATCCCGCGTGAGTCATAAGACCACGCGGGATGATTTTTTAATCCCGTCCCGGAAAAATCATTATGCATAGGAAGTCATAATTATCATTTTGTAAACAATTCTATGTAATTAATGCCATAGGCGATGCTTGCGGTTAGAATACCGCGAGGCCTAACCACACACCTTTAAGCCGGTCCTGTGAGACCGGGAAGGAGAATTATGGCGAACAACCATATTGCGGGCGCTGCCGCCCGCACCGTCGCGCCCAGCGAGTTGTGCCAGCGTATGCTGGCTAAAACCAGCAAGGGCACCTGCGGTCCCTGCATCCTGTATCTTGAGGATGGGACCATTTTTTATGGCCGTGCATGTGGTGCCGAGGGCACCGCAACCGGCGAGGTCTGCTTTAACACGTCGCTCGAGGGCTACTTTGAGGTCATGACCGACCCGAGCTATGCCGGCCAAATCGTAACCATGACCTATCCGCAGATCGGTAACTACGGCATCGACGAGACCGACGTCCAGTCGGCCTTTCCCGGCGATACCGCTCGCCCCGCGAGCGCTCCCGCCATGCGCGGTATGATCGTCCGTGACATGTGCGCCACGCCTTCCAACTGGCGCTCGGCCGTCAGCGTGCCGGAGTACCTGCGTGCACACGACATCGTCGCTATCGAGGGCGTCGACACCCGCGCTCTCGTGCGCCACCTGCGCGACAACGGTTCCAAGATGGGCATTATCTCGACGGAAATCTTTGACGTCGACGAGCTTGCCGAGCGCCTGTCCGCCGCGCCCACGCTGGTCGGCGAGAACCTGGTCAAGACCGTGAGCTGCCCTGAGCCCCATGCCTTTGCTGCGAGCGACCTGCCCGCCGAGCATAATTTTGCACTGGCTCCTGCCGCCCCCGCCCGCCACAGCGTGGTCGCGTACGACTGCGGTGTCAAGCGCGGCATCCTGGAGGGCCTGGTCCGTGCCGGCTGCGACCTCACCGTCGTGCCGTGGGATACGCCCGCGCGTCAGGTGCTCGACATGAATCCCGACGGCGTCTTTTTGTCCAACGGCCCCGGCGACCCCGATGCCGTGGTGGAGACCTACGAGCAGGTGCAGCAGCTGATCGGCAAGGTGCCGGTCTTTGGCATCTGTCTCGGTCACCAGATGATCAGCTTGGCATGCGGCGCCCAGATGGAAAAGCTCAAATTCGGTCACCGTGGCGGCAACCAGCCGGTTATGAATCTGGTCAGCCGCCGCGTGGAGATTACCGCGCAAAACCATGGCTTCGGCCTGCTGTTCCCCAGCTTAGGCAAGCTTGTCCCCGAGCTTTCGGGCGGCGAGACCGAGCACGCGGCCGATGGCGATCTGCGCGCCTGGGTACGCCGCGGTATCGCGCCGGTCGTGATGAACGAGCGTTTCGGCCGCATTCGCCTGACGCACGTGAATCTCAATGACGGTACCGCCGAGGGCATCCAGCTGCTCGACGCGCCGTGCTTCTCGGTCCAGTACCATCCCGAGGCCTCGCCTGGCCCCACCGATGCCCACTATCTCTTTACCGCCTTTACGCGACTCATGGACGGCGAGGAAAACTATCTGGACATCGATACCGCCAAGGACCGCCTGCAGGGCTGGAATTTCGCCGATGGTGGTTCCGCCACGACCGAGACCGAGGAGAACTAACATGCCTAAACGTACTGACATCAAGCGTATCCTCGTCATTGGCTCGGGCCCCATCGTCATTGGCCAGGCTTGCGAGTTCGATTACTCCGGCGCCCAGGCCTGCAAGGTGCTCAAGGAGGATGGCTTTGAGGTCATCCTGGTCAACTCCAACCCGGCGACTATCATGACCGACCCGGGCTTGGCCGACCGCACCTATGTCGAGCCCATCACCGCCGAGTTTATCGAGCGCGTAATCAAGAAGGAACGCCCGGACGCGCTGCTGCCCACGCTGGGCGGCCAGACCGGTCTGAATGCCGCCGTCGAGCTGGCAAAGGACGGCACACTCGACAAGTACGGCGTCGAGATGATCGGCTGTGACCTTGCCGCCATCGAGCGCGGCGAGGACCGCAAGCTCTTTAACGAGGCCATGGCCGAGATCGGCCTGGAGGTCGCGCGCTCGGGCTATGCCTACAGCGTGGCTGACGCCGAGGCCATCGCCGAGCGTGTGGGATATCCCTGCGTGCTGCGCCCGAGTTTTACCTTGGGCGGCGCCGGTGGTGGCATCGCGCATACTCACGAGGAACTCGTCTCTATCGTGAGCCAGGGCCTTGAACTCTCGCCTGCCCATGAAGTGCTGGTCGAGGAGTCCATCGAGGGCTGGAAAGAGTACGAGATGGAGGTCATGCGCGACCACGCCGGTAACGGCATCATCGTGTGCTCCATCGAGAACCTCGACCCCATGGGCGTACATACCGGCGACTCCATCACCGTGGCGCCGGCGCAGACCCTCTCCGACCTTGAGTATCAGCGCATGCGTGTCGCCTCGCTCGCTATCTTGGAGAAGATCGGCGTCGAGACCGGCGGCTCTAACGTGCAGTTTGCCGTGAATCCTCAAACCGGCCGTCTGATTGTCATCGAGATGAACCCGCGCGTGAGCCGTTCGTCCGCGCTGGCCTCCAAGGCCACGGGTTTCCCCATCGCCAAGGCCGCCGCTCGCCTGGCCGTGGGCTACACGCTCGACGAGATCGTCAACGACATTACCAAAGCTACGCCTGCCTGCTTTGAGCCCACGATCGACTACTGCGTGGTCAAGGTGCCGCGCTTTGCCTTCGAGAAGTTCAAAGGCACCGACCCCACGCTCACCACGCGCATGAAGGCCGTGGGCGAGATCATGGCGATCGGTCGCACCTTTGAGGAGGCCTTTGGCAAGGCCATGCGCTCGCTGGAGGATGGACACCAGGGTATTTGCGCCGGTGGCAAGGAGGGCGCCGACAAGCTGAGCGACGCTGAGCTCGCCCAGGCTGTGGGCACCCCGACCGAGCACCGCATCTTCTTTGTGGTCGAGGCCCTGCGCCGCGGCTGGGATGTTGCACGCATCCACGCCATTTGCGGTATCGATCCGTGGTACCTCAACCGCATCAACGATATGGTACAGGTCCAGGAAAGCATCCGCGGCCTGCGCGTGGAAGACATTGACGCCGACGCGATGCGCCTGCTCAAGCAGTATGGCACGAGCGATGCCGAGATTGCCGCGCTGACCGGCTCGGACGAGCGTTTTGTTCGCGCTTACCGCAAAGGTCTGGGCGTGGTTCCCAGCATGAAGACGGTCGATACCTGCGCCGCCGAGTTCTCGAGCGCCACGGAATACCACTACAAGACCTATGAGAATATCTACCGCACGAGCCCGGCCGCCAAGAAGTGCGTTGCCCCCGACGAGACCACGCCGGCAGATAAGCCCAAGGCGATGATTCTGGGTGCCGGTCCCAACCGTATTGGCCAGGGTATCGAGTTCGACTACTGCTGCGTGCATGCGAGCTATGCGCTGGCGGCCCGCGGTTTTGAGACCATCATGGTCAACTGCAATCCCGAGACCGTCTCGACCGACTATGACACGTCCGACCGTCTGTACTTTGAGCCGCTTACCTACGAGGACGTCATGGACGTTATCGATGTCGAGCGCCCCGACGGCGTCGTGGTGACGCTCGGCGGCCAGACCCCGCTTAAGCTGGCACGTATGCTCGAGGAGAGCGGCGTGAACATCATGGGTACCAAGCCCGACGCCATCGATTTTGCCGAGGACCGCGAGCGTTTTGCCGCCCTGCTCGACAAGCTGGGCATTATGTACCCGCCGGCGGGCCAGGCCACCTCGTTTGAGGAGGCCGAGGCCGTTGCTGCGCACATTGGCTACCCGCTGCTGGTGCGTCCGAGCTATGTACTGGGTGGCCGCGGCATGATGATCGCCTACGATGCCGAGCATCTGCGCGATTACATGGCCGAAGCTGCGCGCATTAGCCCCGACTACCCGGTGTATCTGGACCGCTTCCTGGAGGGTGCGATCGAGTCCGATGTCGATGCCCTGTGCGATGGCGAGGAGGTCTATATCGGCGGTATCCTGGAGCATATCGAGGAGGCCGGTATCCACTCCGGTGACTCCGCGACCTGTATTCCGCCGTTCAGCTTTAGCGAGAGCCTGCAGGCGAAGCTCCGCGAGACCACGCGCCGCATCGCGATGGCGCTGGGAGTCCGCGGTCTGGTCAACGTGCAGTATGCCATCAAGGGCGAGACCGTCTACGTGATCGAGGCCAACCCGCGTGCCAGCCGTACCGTGCCGTTTATCTCCAAGGCCACCGGCGTGCCGCTGGCCAAGTGCGCGGCGCGTATCATGGCGGGCGATTCCATCGCGAGCCTGGGCCTGCCGAGCGACGAGCGTCAGCTGGACTGGTTCTGCATGAAGGAAGCCGTCATGCCCTGGGGCCGTTTCCCGGGAGCCGACGTTATCCTGGGGCCCGAGATGAAGTCGACGGGCGAGGTCATGGGTATCGCCAAGAGCTATCCCGAGGCATATGCCAAGACGCAGCTGGCGATTGACTACAAGCTGCCCGATCCGAGTTGCGGCAAGGTGTTCATTAGCGTGTGCGACCGCGACAAGCGTCACATCCTTTCGGTCGCGCGTATCCTGCGCTACCTGGGCTTTGACATTTGCTCTACCGAGGGTACGGCGCGCGTGCTGCGTGGAGGCAATGTGACGTGCGAGGTCGTGGAAAAGATCAGCGGCCCGCACGACGGCGAGCGTCCCAACATCGGCGACCTCATTGCCGATGGCAAGATCGCGGTGATCATCAACACGCCGTACGGCCCGGGCTCGCGTGGCGACGGCTATCTGTTGCGCACCGAGGCAGTGCGCCGCGGCGTGACCTGTGTGACCGCGATGTCTGCCGCCAATACGTACGTGAGTGCCATCGAGGCGGTGCGCGAGGACCAACAGGGTCACGGCAGCGCCAACGACATGGGCATGGACGTCATCGCCCTGCAGGACCTGCCGCAGCACACGGTGTAGGTTGAGCTGGCCGGCCGGGGCGGGAGGGGCCGAGATTTCCCCCTTTCGCTCCGGCTGCAAGCAGAGTCGCTCAGGAGGAAACTCGGCCCCTCCCGCCCCGGCCTGCGGTGACTCGGCTGCACCGTGTGCTGCCGAAGGGGCTTTGCGCGATGACTAAGGCTGAATAAAAAATGAGCGTGGGATCCGCCGTTCGTTCGAACGGCGGATCCCACGTTTTTATTTCAGCCAACGTACGTCATAGCAACCCCCGGTAGGTCGAGGGTGCTCTGCGGCGGCCCGGCGTTTTCACCTGAACGACTTTGCGTAGCAACCGGAGTGAAGATGAAAACACCGGGCCGCCGCAGAGCACCCACAGACCGCAGGGACGGGAGCAGCTATACTACTCTCAGTAGTTAAGGGTCGCGGATCCGCCGCGTCGCCGCTCTCAACAGGAGGTCTTTGTTTATGGCAGATCAAAAGCCGGTTGTCGGGATCATCATGGGTTCCAAGTCCGATCTGGGCGTTATGGAAGGCTGCACCGCCGAGCTCGAGGCACTCGGTGTGCCCTATGAGCTCGTCATTGCGAGCGCGCACCGCACGCCGGCGAAGGTCCACGAGTGGGCCTCGACTGCTGCCGATCGCGGCATTAAAGTGATTATCGCTGCCGCCGGCAAGGCCGCTCACTTGGGTGGTGTCGTGGCTGCCTTTACGCCGCTGCCGGTTATCGGTGTGCCCATGAAGACGAGTGACCTGGGCGGTATGGATTCGCTGCTGTCGATGGTGCAGATGCCTTCGGGCGTGCCCGTGGCCTGCGTTGCCATCAACGGCGCCAAGAACGCCGCCATCTACGCCACGCAGATTCTAGGCGCTTGCGACCCCGAGTACCGCAAGGTTATCGAGAAGATGAAGCAGGAGATGGCTGACGCCTAAGCGCTCTGCCAGTCCATTTGCAGCATAAGGAGAGCCATGTCCGACTATCAGGGAAAGCGTTTTTCGGCTTCTCGGATTCCCGATCCAGCCAAGTCGGGAGCAGCCCGCGCGCCGCAGCAGGGTCGGACATCCTCTCCTCAGCAGTCACGTGCGCCGCGCCCCGTGACGCCGGCGAAGCATCGCCGTCAGGATACACCTGCTGCATATCGCCCTTCGTCATACAGTACGGCCAAGAAGTCACCTCGCTCTTCGGCGCATGCCGCGCCATCGAGCTATACCGAGCCGCCGCGCAAAAAGCGTCGCTCCGTTATCCCCATCTTGCTCATCATTATTGGCATCGGCCTAATCGTTGCCGCTGCCGCCATCTTTATCAACGCCCAGATTGGCTACAAGCAGGCGAGCGAGTCGTATCAAAAGATCGAAAAACAATATGTGAGCGACAAGGACGCCAGCGGCGTGCCGATTATCGACTTTGATGCGCTTGCTCAGACAAACCCCGAGATTGTGGGTTGGATTTACGTGCCGGGAACCAACATCAACTATCCCGTGGTGCAGACCAACAACAACTCCAAATACCTCAACACGCTGTTCGACGGTACGGCCAATGCGTCCGGGGCCATTTTCCTGGATAGCGATGACACCGCGCCGGGAATGGTTGACCAGCAGACCACGATCTACGGCCACCATATGAATGACGGGTCGATGTTCAACGTGATTTCGGACACCACCGACCAAGCGACATTCGATAGCATCGAGTACGTGTATTACATCACACGCGATGCAACGTATAAGCTGCGACCACTGGCGACCAAAGTTGTCGAGGACACGTATGCCAAGGCGCGCACGCCCAATTTTGAGGGCGATGACGGGCTCAAGAACTATCTGTCCGAGATGCTCGACGGTGCCTCTGCCGTGGCGAGCGATGCCACCGATCGTGCCGCTTCGGCAACCAAGGTCGTAACGCTTGTTACCTGTCGTTCGTTATCGCTGAGCAACACGCGTGCCGTCATGGTGCTCACGTCGGTCGAGGAATAAGTTGTTCGAGAGTAGCTAAAAGCCCCGTTCCAAATTGGCTACTCGATGCTGGTAAGGGAGAAATGATGCTTGAGAATGGCAAAACGATGCCTTCGGTTGATGCTTGGCTGCGCGAGGCCAAGGCCGATTCGTCGGCACCTGCGTGCGGTATGTATCTGACACATAACGGTGTGGTGCGCGCGACGCCCAAGGCCGAGGCGCGCGGTGTCGAGACCGATGGCGTGGCGCCGGGCCACAAGGTGGGCGGCATGGTGTTCGGCTTCGATGCTCAGAAGGTGCAGGCTGCTATCGAGGCCACGCGCGCGATGCCGGGTATCGGCTATGTGCGCGTGTGGCTGGCAAGCGGCGAGCTTGCCGTAGGTGACGACATCATGCTCGTGCTCATTGGCGGGGACATTCGCCCGCACGTGGTCGATGCGCTGCAGGCGCTCGTTGGCACCATCAAAAATGAGTGTGTGAGTGAGGTCGAGCGCGAGGCGTAGAGGTTTGCGTCGATAGAAGGCTCGTTTATAAAAATGCCCGCCGGTACGTGTGATACCGGCGGGCATTTTGCGTTTTGGGCGCGGTGAGCGCTACACGCGCGTTGCATCCTTGGGGCTCATGGTCATGCTCTGGAAGCGATTCTCCATAAAGTCATTATCGAAATACTTGCCGTAGAACTGCGCAACGGGAATATCCGGTTCCGTGCCGTTGACGCGCTGATACCAATAATCGAGCGACTGCAGCGTCATAACGCCATCGACCAGCATAATGATGGTGAAGATGACGGTAGCCGAGTAGCGGCTCTTCCACGGAATCATGTTGATGAGCTTGAGCAGCCTCGGCAGCAGCAGCTTGATCCAGATGAGGCCGCCCAGGCCCCACAGACAGGCGAAGCCCGTGCAGGTGCGTCCGCCCGTGAGGACCACGAGCGGGTCGGGCATACCGAACAGCGTTATGTGCGAGTAGCTCCACGAGACCACGCCAAACGCGGTCTGCATAAACCAGCCCACGAACACCTCAAAGCTGGCGCCGAGCAGGGCGCTCACCAGGAAAATGATGATGGGGTTCTTTTTATAGAAGCGGTTGAGCACCATGGTCATGAGCACGGCACCAAAGCCGTAGATGGGGCTGAAGGGGCCAAACAGCATACCGGCGCGGTCCTGGTAGACACCCGGATCGTTGACGGTCATATGCCAGATATCCTCCAGGACCAGGCCGAGTATGCAGCAGACAAAGAATACCCAGAACAGGTTGAAGTAGTTGAGCTTGATGTAGCCTTCGCCGGTTTCATCGCGCCCGAGCATGCCCTCGGCGGCGGCGTCGCGGTCGAGCATCTCCTGCAGGCGGCGCTGCAGCTCGCGCTCCTGGCGCAGCGTGGGGTCGACGGTGGCCGAAAGTGCGACGAGGATGCCGAGCTGGATGGCAGGGCGCAGCAAGAAGGGCCCGATGCCCTGGAGCATCACGTCAACCAAAAGCTCGACGACGGTAAACGCGATAAGGATATAGGACAGACGGGCGGCATTGCGACGCTGGTTCTTGATAAGGTCCAGGCCAAAGATGATCAGGATGACGGCGCTTGCCGCAGAGAGCATGATGCCGGCGACGATAAGGCCGACCGCGACGAGCGTGTTGTCGCCGAGCTTGGCGGCGGCGTTGCCGTTGATGAGCGCGGTGATGACCTGCCACATAAAGGCGCCGACCGAAGGGAGCGTGCCCACGCCGGACAGGATGCACAGGACGGCGTACACCTTAATGATGAGGGGGATCTTCTTGACCTCCGTGGCGCTGGGGACGCTGGGGTCGAGTTCGTTTCGATCCATACATAACCTTTCTCGTTTTGCTGTAGGTACAAGGATACGCCGCCGATCTGCCAAAAGACAGGACGAACGTCCCAATTGCAACTTTGTAATCCCCAAGGGTGGACGCGGCGGCCATCTGGGGGCGCGGGCACTTGCGCTGGACAGACCGATAAAATGTTTGGCCGCAAAACGGATTATTAGCTCGGTGGGCTTTTAAAAAGCGCTGCTCATGCGCTGGGGAGTGCGTTGCGCCGTGCGTATAATAAGGCGGGTAACGCCAAAATACGAGGCTCTGAGGGGATGCCATGTCTCAAGAAACCATCCGCGCGGCCGAGCATGCCGCGGGACAGGTGAACGCCATGTCGACGTATGATCCGGACTCCGACCAGCTGCATGAGGAATGCGGCGTTTTTGGTGTCTGGGCGCCCGATCGCGACGTGGCTCGACTGACGTACTTTGGCCTGCGTGCACTGCAGCACCGTGGCCAAGAATCGGCGGGAATCGCTGTTGGTGACGGCGGTACGGTTATGGTCCGCAAGGATCTGGGCCTGCTCGACCGTGTGTTCTCCAATGCCGATTTGTCGACGCTCTCCGGTCAGCTGGCCGTGGGTCATGTGCGCTACGGCACCGCCGGCGCCAAGAGCTGGGAAGCCTCTCAGCCGCACCTCTCTACCATCAATAGCGTCATTATCGCGCTCGCGCACAACGGCACCCTCGTCAACACCGACGAGCTGCGCCGCCAGCTGATCGAGTTGGGCGTGCCGTTCCTCTCCAATTCGGATTCCGAGGTCGCGACCAAACTCATCGGCTACTTTACTCAGCGTACAGGCCATCTGCGCGAGGGCATTCGCAAGACCATGGAGCTCGTGCGCGGCGGCTACGCCATGACGCTCATCAACGAGCAGGCGCTCTACGCATTCCGCGATCCGCACGGCATTCGCCCGCTCGTGCTGGGCAAGCTCGTGGACGAGGGCCTGGACCAGGCCGATGCCGCATCCGTTTCGCAGCTGCCGTCGCAGGACGGCGCCGCGACGGTCGACGCCACCACCCATGTCACGCGTGCCGGCGGCTGGGTCGTTGCCTCCGAGACTTGTGCACTCGACATCGTGGGCGCCGAGTACGTCCGTGACGTCCGTCCCGGTGAGATTTTGCGCATCAGCGCCGAGGGCCTTGTGTCCGAGCAGGGCGTGCCTGCCGCCGAAGAGCCTGCTAATTGCATCTTTGAGCAGGTCTACTTCGCTCGCCCCGACTCCATCATGAACGGCAAGAGCGTCTACGCCTGTCGCTATGACATGGGTCGTCAGCTGGCACATGAGGAGCCCGTCGAGGCCGACCTGGTCATCGGCGTGCCCGACTCCGGCCTGCCGCCCGCGGAGGGGTATTCGCACGAGAGCGGTATTCCCTTTGGCGAGGGCCTTATCAAGAACCGCTATGTGGGCCGTACGTTTATCGAGCCTACGCAGGAGCTGCGTGCCATGGGCGTGCGTATGAAGCTCAACCCGCTGCGCGACAACATCGAGGGCAAGCGCCTGGTCGTCATCGACGACTCCATCGTGCGCGGCACCACCATGGTGCAGCTCGTCAAGATGCTGCGCAACGCCGGCGCCAAGGAGATTCATATCCGCATCAACTCGCCCGAGGTCATCTGGCCGTGCTTCTACGGTATCGATACCGACGTGCAGTCGCAGCTTATCAGCGCCAACAAGACGGTCGACGAGATTTGCGAGTATATCGGCGCCGATTCGCTGGCCTTCCTTTCGGTCGAGGGCCTGCTGAAGGTCATGCCCAAGGGCGGTTACTGCGATGCGTGCTTTACCGGACGCTACCCCGTGGCGATTCCCGAGAGCTTTGGCCGCGACAAGTTCATGGAGGGCTTTAAGCCCCGCAACCTGGACAAGCCGCTGCACTTTGACGACGACGCCGTGGTCGAGAAATACGACGACCGCAGCTGGGAAGAGGAGCACGGCGAGGCCTAAAACCTGCCATGTGGGGACAGGTTTATTTTGGTAGGTTTTACCTGCTGTTTCGTTGATATGACGGCGCGTGCTGTTATGGCGCGCGCCGAAATGAACGCAACTATGAGCACCGTTTGGCGCCCGCGCGGCGCCACGGTAGTGGGAGAGGAAGGCTCAGATGAGCGACAGCAAGCATGTGACGTACGAGGACGCCGGCGTCGATACCGCCGAGGGCGGCCGCGCCGTCGACGCTATTAAGCAGATGGTCAAGGACACCAACCGCCCCGAGGTTATCGGCGGCATCGGTGGCTTTGGTGGCCTGTTCTCGGCCGCCGCGCTCAAGGATATGGAAGACCCGATCCTGATCAGCGGCACCGACGGCGTGGGTACCAAGCTCGTGCTCGCCCAGATTATGGATCGTCACGAGACGGTGGGTCAGGACCTGGTCGCCATGTGCGTCAATGACATTTTGGCTTCGGGCGCCGAGCCGCTGTTCTTCCTGGATTACGTTGCCATCGGTCACATTGAGGCCGAGCACATGGCAAAGATCATCAAGGGCGTGGCCGACGGCTGCAAGCTCGCGGGCTGCGCGCTCGTGGGCGGCGAGATGGCCGAGCACCCGGGCGTCATGGCCCCCGCCGATTACGACCTCGCCGGCTTTACCGTGGGTGTTGTCGATCGTCCCAAGATGCTTGACCCCGCGAACGTTCGCCCCGGCGACGTGATCCTGGGCCTGCCTTCCACCGGCGTGCACTCCAACGGCTACTCGCTCGTGCGCAAGGTTATCGGTGTCGACGGCATCAAGCCGGGCACGCCCGAGGCCGCCGCTAAGGCCGAGGAGCTAAGCCGTCCGCTCGAGGAGCTCGGCGGTGCTTCGCTGGCCGACGCCCTGCTGGCCCCCACGCGCATCTACGTCAAGCCGATTCTGGAGCTGCTGCGCGGCGGCGCCAACGTGCACGCCATCGCCCACATCACCGGCGGCGGTATTACCGAGAACCTCAACCGCGCGCTCGCCGACGACGTCGATGCCGTGGTCACCCGCAACGGCGCCGAGATGGGCTGGGATGTTCCGCCCGTCATCACCTACGTGTCGCGTCAGGCCGAGCTCGCGCCCAACGAGGCATGCAAGACCTTCAACATGGGCGTCGGCCTGTGCCTGATCGTCGCCCCCGAGGACGAGGCTGCCGTGACCGAGGCGCTGGTCGCGCTGGGCGAGAAGCCGTTCCGCGTGGGCGAGTGCGTCGAGGGTTCCAGTAAGGTCGTGTACTCCGATGAGCGCTAACGAGCAGATGGCTGCTGCCGAGGGCCTGGACTTTGTGCCCTACACCCGCCCGACCGGCACCGATACGGCTGAACCGCTCAAGATTGGCGTGCTTATCAGCGGTTCGGGTACCAACCTGCAGGCGCTGATCGACCTGATTGCCGCCGGCAAGCTCAACGCCTCGATTGAGCTTGTGGTGTCGAGCCGTCCTTCGGCCAAGGGCTTGCAGCGTGCCGAGCGTGCGGGTATCCAGACACTCACGCTGTCCAAAGATGTCTATGCCGACCCCATCGCGGCTGACGAGATCATCGCGCATGAGCTGCTCGAGCGCGGCTGCGAGTACGTGGTGATGGCCGGTTACATGCGCATGGTGCACACGCCGCTGCTGGCGGCGTTCCCCAACCGCGTGGTCAACCTGCATCCGGCGCTGCTGCCGAGCTTTACCGGTGCCCATGCGATTGACGATGCGTTTGCCCGCGGCGTCAAGGTGACCGGCGTGACCGTGCACTTTGCCAACGAGATCTACGACAACGGCCCCATCATCGCCCAGCGTGCGCTGGCTGTTGAGGAGGGCTGGGACGTCGACACGCTCGAGGAGCACATCCATGCGATTGAGCATGTGCTGTATCCCGAGGTCGTGCAGATGCTCGCCGACGGTCGCGTCCATGTGCTGGAGAGCGGCAAGGTTGCCGTGGATCCTGTGAAATAATTACCCGCTTGTAAAGGCGGTTAGGCACATCGAAGACGCCTAACCGCCTTTTTTATTGCGCTTTATGTTGTTTGATTTAGCTGGAATTGAATGGGCTGCTCTTCTTGCCTGTCAATTACAGTAGTCGACTCTCATGTGGAATGCCGAGCTTCCGGCATGAGATTATCTGGGAAAACGACCAGAAAACTTGGCCTTCGGCTTCAAATTGCGCATAATTCTATTTATCATCTATTTAACATTTTGTTATCAAAAATGAGCGCAAGGAGGCTGGCTCAATGGGTGAAGCAGATGGCATGGAGCTGATTTATTCACTCGTCGGTTATCCTGATGAAACCGAGTGGCTTGAATTTAAAGAAGGCAATAGCGATCCCGTTAGAACGGGGCGTGACATCTCGGCGCTTGCCAATGCTGCCGCTTACTGCGGCCGCGCATATGCCTATAAGATCTGGGGCGTGAGCGACGGTACGCATGAGCTTGTGGGCACCCAGTTCAACCCATATCACGCAAAGGGTAAGGGAAACCAAGAGCTTTTGATGTGGCTCAAGCTTGCGCTCTCAAACAATGCGAATTACGAGTTTGCGGTTATTGATCATGAGACAAAGCACTTTGTGGTGCTGAAAGTGCACGCCGCGAGCGCTCAGCCGGTCTATTTTGATAAGACAGCCTACATTCGAGAGGGCTCTTCGACGGCAGAACTGGTTCCCGGTAGTGCACGAGAGGCGGAGCTGTGGCGTCGCTTACAGTCAGGGAACGCGGAGCTCGCTGTAGTTGAGAGAGATCTGACATCTCGAGAGGTCGCCGAAATACTAGATGTTGATGCGTATTTTGAGTTGTGCAGATTGAGAAGACCTGTCGATTTGGACGGAGTGATGCTTGCTCTTTGTGAACAAGAGCTGATTCGTCGTCAAGATAACGGCCGATATAGTGTGACGCGCTTGGGAATGCTTCTGGTGGGAAAAAAGCTCTCTCGCTACCCGGAGCTCAGGAAACGCATGCTGCGAATCGTGCGATATGCGGGAAAAGGCAGTTTTGACATTGTCGGGGATACTGAAATCGACAAGGGCTACGCTTTGGCGCTTCCACAGGC
Source organism: uncultured Collinsella sp. (assembly GCA_900541875.1). Lineage (GTDB taxonomy): Bacteria > Actinomycetota > Coriobacteriia > Coriobacteriales > Coriobacteriaceae > Collinsella. The sequence goes on from UQLF01000001.1 coordinate 31,745, forward strand.
TGAACAGCTGGTCATGTCGATGATTCCGGCTGTTGAGGCACTGGATGGCGCATTTCGACGTATTCAGACGGCTTATCCTCAAAGGGCGATTCGCGAGTTGCTATCAAACGCCGTGATTCATCAAGACATTGCTGACAATACGGCGGGGCCTCTTGTTGCGATTTACGACAATCGCATTGAGTTCTCTAATCCCGGGACAACGCTTATTCCGGCAGAACGAGTGCTCAACGCTCAGCCGAAAACGCGAAATTCGATGATGGCGTCCCTCATGCGCCAAATGGATCTTTGCGAAGAAGGCGGTACGGGCTGGGATTTAATCGTAGATTCGCTCGAAAAAGCCGGCATGCCTTCACCGGTTATCAAGAGTGAGGGCGGGCTGGGAACGCTCGTGACGCTCCATTGCGACTGTCCGTATACTCGAATGAAAAAAAGAGAGCGAAAAAACGCCGTGTACTGGCATGCCTGTCTTTTGTATGCCCAAGGTGAGTCGATGAGCAATCAGTCGCTGCGAGAGCGTTTTGGACTTTCCGATGAAAAGAAAAACACGGTGGCGATGTCTCGTCTAATCAAAGAGTGTCTGGAAGAGGCATTGATAAAGGAAGAGGACGAGGACGCGGGTTCCAAATACAAAAGGTATATTCCGTATTGGGCCTAAAGACAGGGAATGAAAAGAAGGAGGCGGCTTATGTCTGGTAATAACGAAGCGCTGTTTACACCTGAGCTGGTGTTTTTTGATTGGGAGTGTGCGACGCCGGATGAGGTATTCGCGCGGCTTGAGGGCGAGCTTGCCCCGCGCGGCTACATTGCCGACGGTTGGCTCGACGCCGTTCGCACACGTGAGGATGCCTATCCCACGGGCCTTGCCATGCCGGCGGCCAACATTGCCATCCCACATACCGATCCGGGATTTGTGGCCAAGCCCTATATCGCGGTGGTAAAGCCCGCCGCACCTGTGACGTTTAACGCGATGGCGGGCATGGGCGCTCCCGTGCCGGCGCAGATCGTCATCAATCTGGGTATTGCCGAGCCGGGCGGCCAGGTCGAGGCCCTGCAGGCGCTCATGAACATCTTTATGGACGCCGATGCCGCAGTCGACGTGCTCGGCCAGACCACGCCCCAGGGCATGGTCGACGCCATCCGCCGTCACTTCTAAGGTGGGGCTGAGTCGGCACTTGGGGACTGTCCCTAACTGCCGGCTGCCAGAGCTGTCCCCTTTGCACCAAAATGGTGCAGATTAACCTGTCCCCAACGCACCAAGTGTGCCGCGGGGGCTGCGTTGTGACACAATGGCGTTTGTTCGATTCGTTATGCGAAAGGCCAACTATGGCAAATAAGAAAAAGAACCCCGCACCCGAGCCGACGCCCGAGCAGCAGGCTCGTGCTGCCTCCAGCTCTCGTAAGAAGCAGCGCAAGACGTACGTGTCTAAGACCGTCAAGATCGTTCTGGTGGTCATCGGCGTGCTGGCAATGCTGCTTTCCGTCTCGGCGATGGCATGCTCCGGCCTTATGTCGCAGGCCGAGGACACCTCGGGCTACAAGCTGACCGGCGGTGTTGCTGCTACTATCAACGGCACCAACCTCACCGAGGACACCGTGACCAAACAGATCATGAGCATGCGCACGTCCTACGGCTACACCAAGGATGAGGATTGGGCGCAATATCTGGTTGACAACGACCTCACGCCCAAGAAGTACCGCAAGCAACTCATCGACTCCTACACGCAGCAGATTCTGCTTCAACAGGCACAGAAGGAAAACGGCGTTACGGTGTCGGACGAGGAGGTCGAGAAGGCTTGGAAGGACGCGTGCAAGAGCGCGGGCGGTGCCAAGGCCTTTAAGAAGACCCTCAAGACCTACGGCTATACCGAGGACACTTACAAGGATTCGCTCAAGGAGAGCCTGGCGCAGCAGAAACTCAAGGATGCCGTCGCGCCCACGAGCAAGCCCACGGACAGCGAGATTGTCGATTACATCAACGAGAATCTGTCTAACTACAACGATGCTCGCCGCTCGTCGAACATCCTGATCAAGGTTGATTCCGACGCTTCCGACGAGGACAAGGCTGCCGCCAAGGCCAAGGCGCAGGAGTGCCTGGACAAGATCAACTCCGGTGAGCTGAGCTTTGAGGACGCCGTTGAGCAGTATTCCGAGGACACCGGTTCCAAGGAGAAGAAGGGCGATGTAGGCTGGGATAAGCTCACCACTTTCGTCGACAGCTACCAGACGGCGCTCGAGGGGCTCAACAAGGGCGACGTGAGCGAAGTCGTCGAGTCGACCTATGGCTACCACATCATCAAGTGCACCGACTACTTCCATGTCGATAATCAGGTTGATGACATCAACCAGGTGCCCAAGGCCATCAAGAAGTATGTCTCCAACGTGGTGAAGACGCAGGCGGCCAGCACCGCGTACAGCGAGTGGCTGGAGCAGTACAAGAAGGATGCCGACATCACCGTTAATCCCATGCCCAAAGACGTGCCATACAACGTCAGCCTGAAGGGCGTCACCAAGAGTTCGACCGACGATTCGTCGACGACTGAGTAATCATGGGGCGGTGCTCGCGCGAGTGCCGCCCACGCTATTGAGGAGGATTTGCAGATGACCAACGAAGAGCTGCAGAAAGAAATGATCGCGGCCATGAAGGCCAAGGACAAGGTTCGCCTGTCCATCATTCGCCAAGTTAAGGCCGAGGTGAAGAATATCGAGGTCAACGAGCGCCGCGATGTGGCCGAGGAAGACGTCAACAGCATGATCAAGCGTCTGATCAAGCAGACGAGCGAGACGCTGGAGATGTCCATCAAGGCCGGCACCGACCAAGAGCGTACCGACAACCTGACCGAGCAGGTCAAGATTCTGGAGAGCCTACTGCCCGCGCAGGTTTCGGGCGAGGAGCTCGAGGCCCTGATCGAGCAGGTTATCGCCGAGCTGGGCGCCACGTCCAAGAAGCAGATGGGCCAGGTCATGGGTGCCCTGGGTAAGGCCACCGGCGGCAACTTCGATAAGCCGGCCGCAGCAAAGATCGTCGGAGCAAAGCTTGCGTAAGGGCCGAGCGGTACACAGTTGAGGCTGAGGGGGCGTGACCATTGCGGTCGCGCCCCTTTTTTGCTGGGCGGTGCTCATTGGGGACAGGCTTAAATGAGTGCCCAATGAGCGGGTACTCATTTAAACCTGTCCCCAATGAGTGGGTGGAAGGTTGCGGGTTCTTTACGGGAATGTAGTGTGGGCTGCGGAAACGTGGTTCTTTCCGTACAATAGTGCAATTCGTGTAAGCGCAGGAAAGGGACATTCATGGCAGACATGATCGAGATCAAGCATCTCAACAAGTACTTTGGCGACCTGCATGTGCTCAAAGATATCAATCTCACCGTCAAGCGCGGCGAGAAGCTCGTAATGATCGGGCCTTCCGGTTCGGGTAAGTCGACGCTCATCCGTTGCGTCGATTATCTGGAGGAGCCCACTTCGGGCGAGGTCGTCATCGACGGTACGCCGCTCACAAAAAAGAATCACCTGGAGATGGCTCGCAAGTATAGCTCCATGGTGTTTCAGCAGTTCAACCTGTATCCCAACATGACGGTGCTGGGCAACCTGACGCTCGCGCCCATCAAACTGCAAAAGAAGAGCAAGGAGGAGGCGACCGAGATCGCCATCGCCGCGCTCAAGCGCGTCGGCATGGCTCATAAGGCCGGCGAGTATCCGCAGAATCTCTCGGGCGGTCAGCAGCAGCGTATCGCCATCGCCCGTGCCCTGTGCACCAAGCAGCCCATCATCCTGTTTGACGAGCCGACCTCGGCGCTCGACCCCGAGATGGTCCAGGAGGTTCTGGACGTTATGATTGAGCTTGCGCAGGAGGACATCACCATGATCTGCGTGACGCACGAGATGGGTTTTGCGCGCCAGGTGGCCGACCGCGTCATCTTTATGGAGGACGGCCGCATCCTGGAGGAGGGCACGCCCGAGCACTTCTTCGATAACCCCGAGAACCCGCGTTGCCGCGAGTTCCTGTCCAAGATTCTGCACTAGGCGCGGTGATGGACATGACGGATATGACGAGGGCGGCCGTGTCGCGCCGTCACTTTTTGCAGCTGGCGGGCGCCAGTATGCTTGCGCTGACGGGGGCCGCGCTTACCGGTTGCGGCAACTCCACCAGCGGCGAGGGCTCCGACAAGGGGTCCAAGCTTGCGGCCATCAGGTCACGTGGCCATCTGAATGCCGGCGTTAAGAAGGACGTTCCCGGCTACGGCTATTACGACACCGCCAAGGGTCGCTTTGAGGGCATGGAAGTCGATTTGTGCTACCAGATCGCCGCTGCCGTCTTTGGCGTGAGCTACAAGGATGCCCGTGCCCAGGAGCTTGTCGAGTTTACCGACGTAACGCCCAAGACGCGCGGCCCGCTGATCGATAACGGCCAGCTCGACGTGGTCGCGGCGACCTACACCATCACCGACGAGCGCAAGAAGAGCTGGGATTTCTCGACGCCGTACCGTACCGACTACGTGGGACTCATGGTCAAGAAGCGTTCGGGCTTTACCTCGATTGAAGATCTGGATGGCAAGGTCATTGGTGTGAGCCAGGGTGCCACCACACAGGGTCTCATCGAGCAGATGATCAAGGACAACGGCTTTAGCTGCAAGCCCGAGTTTAGGGCCTTTAGCGGCTACCCCATCATCAAGAGCTCGCTCGACGCCGGCAATATCGACGTCTTTGCCATGGACCGCTCCACGCTGGCCGGTTACATGAACGAGACCGTTGAGCTGCTGCAGCCCGAGGTCAAGTTTGGCGAGCAGGGCTACGGCGTGGCGACCAAGAAGGGCTGCGACCTTTCGGCCGTGGTCGATCAGGTGATTTGCGATCGCCTGGCCGATGGCTGGCTCGACCAAGAGGTCAAGACCTGGGGTCTTGTATAGGCGCATCGTCCAAGGAAGGAATCAAATGCTCGAAGGATTATTTGACGCCGACCGTTGGTCGACGACATTTCAAAACATGGGGCCCTTCTGGGAGGGCTTTAGCGTGACGCTACAGGTGGTCGTTGCCGGTCTGCTGCTGTCGCTGGTGCTGGGCACGCTACTGGGTGTGTTCTCTACCACTCGCTCGCGCGTGCTGCGCGCCATAAGCCGCGTGTACGTGGAGTTTTACCAGAACACCCCGTTGCCCGTGCAGGTGCTCTTTATGTACATGGCCGGTCCGCAGTTTTTGCAGGCCATAACTGGTGCCGACCAGCCGGTGCGCATCGCGCCGTTCGTGCTGGGCTTCTTGGGCGTGGGCCTGTATCACGCGGCCTACATTTCGGAGGTCATCCGCACCGGTATCGAGGCGGTTCCGCGCGGTCAGATGGAGGCGGCCCAGAGCCAGGGCATCACCCGTGCGCAGGCGTACTGGTACATCGTGCTGCCCCAGACGTTCAAGATCATTCTTCCGCCGCTGTGTAACCAGGCGCTCAACCTGGTCAAGAACACGTCGGTGCTGGCGCTTGTGGCCGGCGGCGGCCTTATGTATCGTTCCGACAACTTTGTGAGTCTGTACGGTTACCTGCAGGGATACATCGTCTGCTGCCTTATGTACTTCATCATCTGCTTTCCGCTCGCCATGCTGGTGCAGTGGCTCGAGCGCCGCTCCAAGGAGCGTCCGCGCGGCGTGAGCCTGGCCGAGCTGGGGCTCGACAACGTAGAGGAGGCCTAGCGCATGGAAATCTTCAACGCGACCAACTTGCTCTACATTTGGGGCGGCTTTGTTAAGACAATCGAGATCTCGGCGCTGTCGATCTTTTTCTCGCTCATCTTTGGCACGGTGCTGGCGCTCGTTAAAAGCTATGCGCCCCGTCCGTTCCGTATTTTGGTGAGCGCCTATATCGAGCTGTTCCGTTGTACGCCGAACCTGCTGTGGATCCTGTTTATCTACTTTACGGTGCAGGGTTTGGACATTGTGATTTCGACCATCGCCTTTACGCTGTTCACCAGCGCTGTTATGGCCGAGATTGTGCGCGGCGGTCTCAACTCGATTCCGCGCGGCCAGTTTGAGGCGGCGCAGAGCCAGGGCTTCGGCTTCTTTGCCACCATGCGCTACATCATTCTGCCGCAGACGTTTAAGACGATCATTCCGGCGCTGTTTAGCCAGTGCACGACCGTCATCAAGGACAGCTCGTATCTTTCGGGTATTAACGTGGCCGAGCTCATGTACACGGCAAATGTCGTGATAGCCCACGCGATTGACTTGTCGCAGGTGCTTATGCTCTACGGCCTGGTGTTTGCGATGTACTTTGTACTCAACTTTGGTATCTCGCTGCTGGTGAGGACATATCAGAGGCGAATGGTGGCAGCGTAGAATGTGGCAAAGGGACAGTCCCTTTGTCACATAGAGAAAGGAATCGCGATGAGCGATCTGGAGAACAAGAAGAGTCCTGTGGTCATTACTATCGCGCGCGACTTTGGTGCCGAGGGCCACGAGATTGGCCGTATCCTTGCCGATGAGCTGGGGATTCCGCTGTACGATAACGAGCTGCTGGTGCGTGCGTCGCTGCGCGCGGGCGAGTCGCTCGACAAGATGGCTGCCTACGACGAGCGCCTGGCCGTGGAGAACATGGCGTTTCTGCCCGACCGCTACGATGCGCGTTCGTACTCGGACAAGTTGTTCCAAAAGATGAGCCAGGTGATTTTGGATCTGGGCGAGACCGAGAGCTGCATTATCGAAGGCCGTCTGTCCGATTATCTGCTGCGCAACAACCCCAACCACATCGCCGTGCTGGTGACTGCGCCCTTTGAGGACCGCGTCGAGATCGTGCGCAAGAAGCGCGGCCTCAACAAAAAGAAGGGTGCCAAGCTGGTCAAGCAGCAGCAGAAGGCGCGCGAGGCGTTCTATAAGCGCTACAGTGCCGGAAAGTGGAAGATGACGAGCGGCAAGGACATCGTCGTCAACCGCGCCAAGCTGGGCCGCGAAGGCTGCAAGGATGTCATCGCCGCAGCCTACCGCTACAAGGTGGCGCAGCTCGAAGGCTAGCCGACCAAAAACCACCACAAAGGCGCCGCCCCATTATGGTGGTCGGGCGGCCGGTATAAAAAAGTCCCCGCCGGGCGTGTGCTCGACGGGGACTTTGCCGTTTGATGGCTAGCGCTGTAGGTGATTACTCGCCCAGCAGGCTCTTGGTGATGGAAGCGGCGGCCTTCTTGCCGGCGCCCATCGCCAGAATGACCGTAGCGGCACCGGTGACGATGTCGCCGCCGGCCCAGATGCGGGGATCGGTGGTCTGGCCGGTCTCCTCGTCGGCGACGATGTAGCCCCACTTGTTGAGCTCCATCTTGCCGCCGATCTTCTTTGCGAAGGGGTTGGCGTTGGTGCCGATAGCCGAGATTGCGACGTCGCAGGGAATCTCCTCGATGGCGCCCTCGATGGGCACCGGGCGACGACGGCCGGACTCGTCGGGCTCGCCGAGCTCCATCTTCTGGACCTTGACGGCGCACACGGAGCCGTCCTCGCCAGCGACAAACTCGAGCGGGGAAACGAGCGGCAGAACCTCGACGCCCTCGGCCTTGGCGTGGTGCAGCTCGGCACGACGGCAGGGCATCTCGTCCTCGGTACGACGGTAGGCGATGATGGCGTGCTCAGCGCCCAGGCGCTTGGCGGTACGGACGGCGTCCATAGCCACGTTGCCGCCACCAAAGACAACGACGTTCTTGCCGTGCTTGGTGGGGGTGTCGTACTCGGGGAACTTGTTGGCCTTCATCAGGTTCACGCGGGTGAGGTACTCGTTCGCGAAGAAGACGTTGGGCAGGTTCTCGCCGGGGACATTGAGGAACTTGGGCAGGCCAGCGCCGGTCGCCACGTAGATGGCGTCGAAGCCCTGCTCGAACAGCTCCTCGGCCGTGGCCATGTTGCCCACGACGGAGTTGTACTCAAACTTGACGCCCATGTCCTCCAGGCCGTCAATCTCGCGCTTGACGACTGCCTTGGGCAGACGGAACTCGGGGATGCCGTAGACCAGCACGCCGCCGCCGGTGAAGAAGGCCTCAAAGACGGTGACGTCAAAGCCGTTGCGGGCGAGCTCGCCGGCGCAGGTGATGCCGGACGGGCCAGAGCCGACGACGGCGACCTTCTTGCCGTTCTTGGGGGCCATCTTGGGCGTGGAGGCGAGCTCGGGGCGGTCACCCAGGAAGCGCTCGAGCTGGCCGATGGCCACGGGCTCGGATTTCTTACCACGGATGCACTTGCCCTCGCACTGGTTCTCCTGCGGGCAGACGCGGCCGCAGATGGCGGGAAGCATGGAGTCCTCGCGGATGGTATCGAGAGCGCCGCCGAAGTCCTTCGCGCGGATCTGCTCGATAAAGCGGGGAATGTTGATGTTGACGGGGCAGCCCTCAACACAGAACGGCTTCTTGCAGTTGAGGCAGCGCTCGGCCTCGGCCAGCGCCATCTCCTCGGTGAAGCCCTTGTCGACGGGGCGGAAGTCGCAGGCGCGCTCGGCAGCCGGCTCCTCGTTATCGGGGGTACGGGGCGACTTCATATCGGCAACGAAACGACCGTTAACTAGTGGCATGCGCAGCTCTTTTCCTCATAGGCCTTGAGGGACTCGCCCTCTTCGGAACGGTAAGCGGCCTGGCGGGCACGGAGGTCATCCCAGTCGACCAGGGTGGCATCGAAGTCGGGGCCGTCGACGCAAGCGAACTTGGTCACGCCGCCCACCTCGACGCGGCAGCAGCCGCACATGCCGGTGCCGTCAACCATGATGGGGTTGAGGGACGCGGTGATGGGGGTGTCGTACTTCTGGGCGGTGAGGGTCGAGAACTTCATCATCGGAACGGGGCCGACGCAGAAGACCTGGCTCACGGCCTTGTCCTGCAGCAGACGCTCCAGCGGAGCGGTGACAACGCCCTGCTCGCCGTAGGAGCCGTCGTCGGTGGTGATGTGGATGTGGTCCTCGTCGAGGAGCTCGCGGAACTGGTCCTCCATGAGCAGGAGGTCCTTGGTGCGGGCGCCCATGATGGCGTGCACCTCGTGGCCGGTCTCGACCAGGTGCTTGGCGACCGGGAAGGCAATTGCCAGGCCGACGCCGCCGCCAATGACGGCGCAGGGGCCCTCGGCCATCTCGGTGGGAACGCCCAGCGGGCCCACGACGTCGCGCAGCGACTCGCCGGCCTCGTAGGTGGAAAGCATTTCGGTGGTCTTGCCGATCACCATGAAGATGAACTCGACCCAGCCCTCGTCACCGTTCCAGCCGGCCAGGGTAAACGGGACGCGCTCGCCCGCCTCGTTGGCGCGAACCATGAGGAACTGTCCAGCGTGCGCATGCTTGGCGATTGCAGGCGCCTCGATGCGGAACTTGAACACCTTCTCCGAGAACTGCGTCTTCTCCAGGATCTTATACATAGAACCCCTCTCTTGTTAGGGCCGCCGAACCGTGCCTCCACGGAAATGGACGGTAGCCCGAATAAAACCGTACGCGCACAGGCGTTGTGCAGACATACGGTGCAAATTATACCCTCATGGACATGTCACTTACGTGTGTCTTCGGCGGTTGGGAGCAGGGTTTATCCACTTCGACCTGCCAAAGGGGGAGAGGTTTATTTTGGCAGGTTTTATCAGGCAAAACGGCAAAGGGGGTCGGCCTCGGGTTGTGATGAGGCCGGCCCCCTTTGGGGTGCTATGTGTGTATGGCAGTGCGGGGTTTATTGCGATGCGGCCACCGGGGCGTTTCCGTAGATAAAACCTGCCAAAATAAACCTGTCCCTAAATAGTAGGTTTTAGTGCTTGCCGTTGGCGGAAGCGGCGCCGTTTACGTGATCGCGGGCGTAGATTACGCCGTGGACGATGGCCAGACCGGCGGCATCTGCGGCGCGGGCGCAGGTGTTCTGGAAGTCCTCGGCCTCGCGGGCGCGCAGCTGCTTGAGCACGTAATCTGCCACGGCCATCTTGCCGGGAGGGTTGCCGATACCGGTGCGGATGCGACTAAAGTCGCGGCTGCCCATCTTGTCGATGATGGAGCGCAGGCCGTTGTGGCCGGCGTGGCCGCCGCCCACCTTAACACGTACGTCACCGGCGGGAATGTCGAGTTCGTCGTGAATCACGAGCAGCTCCTCGGCCTTGATCTTGTACTCGCGGCAGAGCTTGGAGATGGGGCCACCCGAGGTATTCATGTACGACTGCGGCTTGACCAGCACGATCTGGCGCTTGCCGCCCTCTTCCTCGGCATCGTTGATATTGATGAGCGCGACCTCGGCGCCGGCCTGGTTTTTCCAGTACGTGATGCCGGCCTGACGGGCCAGCTCGTCGATTGCCTTAAAGCCGGCGTTGTGGCGGGTTTCGGCATACTCATCTCCAGGGTTGCCAAGTCCGGCAACCATGCGAATCTTAAGCGGCTGTGCAGCTGCCATGTTCATCCTTTCGTTGATTTGTCGCCTGCTATGGTGAGCGACCCTGTTGCCGCTGTCAAATGGAGGGCAATTGAGGTTGTTTGGGGGCGTTTGGACGGCCGTCAAAATCCGAGGTGGACAGTTAGTTCAGATACGTATAAGTTCTGAGGACTCGAATTGCTCAATTCAATGCCGATACGTTGTTTTGGAACTTTAGTTAGCCCATATGACGCTGTTTTTGAAGTCTACCCCGCTTTCAAATAGGGCGAATGGTATAGAGATAGCTGCAAAACAGCCTAATTCAATGTGTCTATTTATACGTATTTGAACTAACTGTCCAGCCCTGTTCGACGGCGCACGGGTGATTCGCCGTTTAGACCGGCGCAAGGCCGATTCCGGCCCGCAGAGCGTTGAGCCAAGCGGCCTGACGCTTGCGATAGCCCTTGATGCGATATCGGAATCGGACTCCTGCGAGTCGATGCATCGTTTGGGCGAAGGCTTCGAGTGCAACAAGGTCTTTCATTTGGTCGCGATTGATAACCAGGACGTGGATGCCCATTGCCTTGAGGCCATTATTTCGATTGCCATCGTGGATGCGAGCGTTTTGAAGCTCATGCCCAATTCCGTTGTATTCGTTGTCGACTCCGGCGGCCGGGCAATATAGGTCGCAGATGGCGTAAGGGATGCCGGAGGACATGTTAACCGCAAGAGTGTCGAAGTCGATTCGATAGTTGAGTAGCAGGCCTCCCATGGGCAGACTGCAACATCCGAATCCGCCAAAGCGCATGGGCGCTCCGAGAACGGCTAACATTAGGGATTCGGCTGGGGATGCAGATCCGGGTCGGGCAAGCTTGACTGCCGTGCGAAACGAGGTGTATGAGCTACTTTTGGCGAAGCGCGCGACCGCCTCGAGATCTTCGATGGTCGTGGCGGGCTCGCATTTGTAGTGCGCCTGTTCGTAGCGGGTTTCGTTCTGCTGTTCGGCTGCCGACTGGCCGCCCAGGCAATCAAGATCGCCCGTCGCTGCGCAGCTATCGCCCTTGGGCCAGATGTCGTCATAGGCGATGGGGTAGGTTGCCTCGGGCGGAAGGGAGTAGGTTCCGAGCAGCTCCATAAGGAGCATCAAGGTTTTGCGACCGATTCATTTTTAGAACAAAGCATGGCTGTCATGGCAGGAGACGTTGCGTAGATGTCGGCCTCGACGTGCATAATTGCACCTTCAGGAAGCGGAGCGGAGAGAATATGCTGAAGAAGTCGCTTGTCGGGGCGTCTGTTGTCTTCGTTTGAAACGAGAAGATCGAGTAGCTCGGAATCATCTTCATTCCAGGCGTCGAGTATCGAAAGTGCGCCAAAGTCTATCGCGTCATTATTGGGAATGCAGCTAGCCAAGGCCTGTGCTTGCTGTTCACTATCAACGGAGTCCCAGGGTAGGGCAGAGTACGCCCGTCGTGCGCGACGAATTGCGCGGAGGGCGGAGAAATGTGAAATCATGGTCGTCATAGCTATAACGTACTAAGTTGGCGGCAGAATGCGACCACCATGCCGTTCTTTTCGCTCAGCGGGGCGCTGCGCGCCACAAACGGCTGGGTGTTATGAAATCGGTGGAATCGGTTGAGGGGATTGCAGGAAATTGAGCTTTGCCGCGAAGGTTGACGATAGCTACTGGACAGTTAGTTCAGATACGTATAAAGCGGCGGGTGTTCGAGACGTTTCTAAGGGCCTTCGAGGGCGATTTGAGGGTAAAGATGCGGCGGTTGTGCTCGAAAAAGATGAGCTTTGGGCGGCATGGCATCCGCCGGGGGAGCTCAGAAGGTTTCGAACGGCCCTTTGGAGCTTTAAAAAATACGTATCTGAACTAATTGTCCAGGGAAGGTTGGCGAGGGATAGAAAAAGGGTCGGAAGCGAGCTTCCGACCCTTTAAAAGCATCAAAGATGATGCGATGCGCGGCGGGCTACAGCGCGAAGTCGCCGCCGACGAGCGTGGAGACGGGCTCCTCGTGGTAAACGGCGGAGATGGCCTGAGCGAACTCCTCGGCGACCGAGATGGTCTTGATCTTGCCGCCGACCTCGACGGGAATGGCGTCGGTGACGAGGCACTCGACGATCGGGGCGTCGTTCAGACGCTCGATGGCCGGACCGGAGAAGATGCCGTGGGTGGCGCAGACGTAGATGTCGCCAGCGCCCATAGCCTTGAGCTCCTTGACGTTGGCGCACAGGGTGCCAGCGGTGTCGATCATGTCGTCGTTGATGATGCAGGTCTTGCCCTTGATGTCACCGATGATGCCCATGACCTCGGCGGCGTTGTGGCGCGGACGGCCCTTGTGGGCAATGGCCAGGTCGCAGCCGAGCATATCGGACAGCTTCTTGGCGGCCTTGGCGCGACCCACGTCGGGGGAGACGACAACCAGGTTGTCGGTGTCGAAGTTCATGGCGTTGTAGTACTGGCCAAACAACGGCAGTGCGGACAGGTGGTTGACCGGGATATCAAAGAAGCCCTGGATCTGACCCTGGTGCAGGTCGAGGGTGATGATGCGGTCGACGCCGGCGCGCTCGAGTAGGTTGGCGACGAGGCGGGCGGTGATGGGCTCGCGCGGGCCGGCCTTGCGGTCCTGGCGGGCATAGCCGTAGTGGGTGATAACGGCGGTGATGGAGCGGGCGGATGCGCGCTTGGCAGCGTCGGTGGCGATGAGCAGCTCCATGAGCATGTCGTTGACGTTGCCGCCGGCCACGGACTGAATCAGGAAGACGTCGGCGCCGCGGACGGTCTCGTCGTAGCGGGCGTAAATCTCACCATTGGCGAACTGCTTTAGCGTAAGGCCCGAAAGCTCGACCCCAAGGTACTCAGCAATCTTCTGAGCGAGGGGACGGTTGGAGGAACCGGAATACACGCGGATGGACTTGCGCATATTCTCCGACTTCTCGGGATCATTAATCGGCATTACCCTTCTCCTTTATATCGAATGCCATATAGATGCCTTGTTGCATTGTAACCGCGCGACGGGGTTAATCGGGTCTTGATAACGTCTTTACCGTCAACGGACACGAACCGACCACTCATCCTGTCGCGCAGGTCACGATAGAAAAAGGAGCCGCCCCCATGGGAACAGCTCCTTAGATGCTTGGTAAAACGTTATACCTCGTCGTCCTCGTGCAGACGGCGGCGGTAATCGGCGGCCCAGCCCTCAATGTTTACCTGGCGGGCACGACCCAGGCCAAGTGCGTCTGCCGGGACCGGCTCGGTGATGACGGAGCCGGCGGCCACGAGCGCGCCGTCGCCAATCTGGGCGGGCGCGACCATCATGGTGTCGGAGCCGATGAAGGCATCCTTGCCGATGACGGTCTTGTGCTTGTGCACGCCATCGTAGTTGCAGGTGATGGAGCCCGCGCCCACGTTGACGCCGGAGCCCATGGTGGTATCGCCGATGTAGGACAGGTGCGGCACCTTGGAGCCCTCGCCGATCGTGGACTTCTTGATTTCCACGTGCGTGCCGGCCTTGGAGCCGTCGAGCATGTGGGTGCCCGGGCGCAGGTAGGCGCGCGGGCCGCAGTCGACGCCGTTCTCGATGACGGCCTCGATGGCGATGGTTTCATCGATGGTGCAGCCGCTGCCGACGGTGGTGTCGGTGAGGCGGCTGTTGGGGCCGAGCTGGCACTCCTCGCCCACGGTGACGTGGCCGATCAGGTGCGTCTGCGGCCACACGACGGTGTCGCGGCCGATGGTGGCATCGGGGCCGATCCAGGCCTGCGTGGGGTCGATGAAGGTAACGCCCTCGGCCATCCAGTGCTCGTTGATGCGGTCGCGCGCGATGGCGGTGAGCTGTGCGAGCTGGATGCGGCTGTTGACGCCCAGGCCGTCGCGGTAGTCGTCGCAGTGGAAGATGGAGACCGCCTGGCCGTGACCCTTGAGGATTTCGAGCATGTCGGGCAGGTAGTACTCGGATTGCGCGTTGTCGTTGCCGATCTCGTTAATGTGGGCGGCGAGCTGCGCGCCGTCGAAGGCGTAGCAGCCGGCGTTGCACTCCAGCAGCGTGGCGGCCTGCCCGGGCGTGCAGTCCTTCTGCTCGATGATGCGTTCGATCTGGCCGTCGGCGCCCAGCTTGATGCGGCCGTAGCCGAAGGGGTCGGGCGGGGTCATGGTCATGACGGTGCAGGCGAGCTCGCCGGTGGCGACGGTTTGCGCGAACTTGGCGACGGTGTCGGCGGTGATGAGCGGCAGGTCGCCGTTGAGCACCACGACGGGACCCTCGGTGATGCCGCAGGCCTCGAGCGCGACCTTCACGGCGTGGCCGGTGCCCAGGCGCTCGGTCTGCTCGACGCACTCGACCTTGGTAGCGCTATTGGCATAGGCGCCGTCGATGAGGGCGCGCATCTCGTCGGCGTGGCTGCCGATGACGACCACGACGCGGCTGCAGCCGGCCTTGATGGTGGCGTCGACGATCCACTGGACCATGGGCTTGCCCAGGATCTTGTGCGAAACCTTGCAGTGGTTCGACTTCATGCGGGTGCCCTCGCCGGCGGCGAGGATAATTGCGGTTGCGTCCATGTGATCTCCTGTTACGTTATAGAGACGTGCGTTTGGAAACGATACACGGCGCAATATGATACCGCAGGCATATGATGAGCGCGTAGCGATTGGTTTGCGGCGGTTGAGGCTTGCGCCGCCGGCGTGGCGTTTGCGCTGCTTGCGTGCAGCGTTGGCGGTGCTGCGGAGCTGTCGTTTGAGCGAGGGGACGGGGGTGCCCGTGGACAACATGCGAGAGGAGTTTGGCGGCGAGCCCGTCGCGGCGTTCTCGATGTCGCATCCGGCTGTGCCGGCCCTCTACATGGTGCTGACGCTGGGGCTCACCATGTTCTCGATGCAACCGGTGCTGATCGCGCTGTCGCTTGCGGGTGGGCTGGCGTACGGGCTTGCGACCCGCGGGGCTGCTCGCACGCTGAGCGCGCTTCGCTGGCAGCTGCCGGTGATTTTGATTATCGCGCTGGTGAATCCGCTGTTTAGCGCCTCGGGATCGACGGAGGTGTTCCGCATCGGCATGCGCGCAGTGTATTTGGAGAGCATGGTATACGGCCTGTGTATGGGCGGGCTGTTTGTGGCGAGCGTGCTGTGGTTTGAAGCTGCGGCGTCGATGCTCGAATACGATAAGGTGCTTGCGCTTTTGGGTAACGCCTCGCCGGTACTCGCGCTCATGATCTCGATGTGCATGCGGCTTATCCCGCAGTTTTTGCGCCGCGGCCGCACGGTGCTGGCGGTGCAGGACGCGATCGATGTGCCGGGGCGCGCGCCGGCCGACCCCGTGCGCTCGCGCCTGCGGGCATCGAGTGTGTTGATGGGCTGGGGCATGGAAGATTCGCTGGAGCGCGCGGACGCGATGCGCTCGCGCGGGTGGGGTGCCGCGACGCGTCGTACGACGTATGCGCGGTATCGACTGGGGCGCGGCGATGTTGCTGCGCTGGTTGGGCTTGCACTGTTTGGCGTGGTCACGGTGACAGTGGCGTGGACCGCGACGACGCAGTATTCGTTTTACCCGCAGCTCTCGGTGCCTGCGCCGTGGCCGGGCTATGTTGCATACGCTGTCTGGATGGTGCTGCCTTGCGTGCTGCGCGCGATTGACGAGAAGAGGTTTGGCTGATGGCTCGGTTGGACGTGAGCATGATGACGGGCGCGGAGTGCGACTCGGATGTGCCGGCGATTGAAGTGCGGGGCCTGCGTTTTGCCTACCCCGGGGCCGAGGCGCCGGTGCTCGACGGGCTCGATTGGTGTGTTCCCCAGGGCGCGTTTGCGCTGCTTGTTGGTGGTACCGGTTCGGGTAAGTCGACGCTGCTCTCGCTGCTCAAGCCCGAGATCGCCCCGGCGGGTGCGCGCTCCGGCGAGCTGCGCGTGCTGGGCGAGTCCGTTGCCGGCATGGACGTGCGCGCGTCTGCGGAGCGCGTGGGCTACGTGTTTCAGGACCCCGAGAACCAGATCGTGTGCGAGACTGTGTGGCACGAGATGGCGTTTGGCCTAGAGAATCTGGGCGTGTCGCGCGACGAGATGCGCCGCCGTGTTGCCGAGACCAGCTATTTCTTTGGTCTGGAGGACTGGCTTCATCGTGATACCGATACGCTTTCGGGTGGCCGCAAGCAGCTGCTGTCGCTTGCCGCCGTCCTGGCACTGCGTCCGCGTGTGCTGCTACTCGACGAGCCCACGTCTCAGCTTGATCCGGTTGCGGAGAAGAATTTCCTGCACGCGCTGTTTCGTGTGAATCGCGAGCTGGGCTGCACGGTTGTTGTGGCGACGCATCAGCCGCGCCCAATGCTCGAATACGCGACGTGTGCGTACCGGATTGAGGACGGTCGCGTGCGTGAGGTGGCGGATATGGCTTCTTTGGGACGCCGAGAATCGCTGTTTTCCGACGACATGTTGGGGTGGGGTGCCATCCGATGTGCAAAAAACGGAGTATTCAGCAGGCGTGAGGACAATTTGGGCTCTCTGGAGCCGCCCGGGGACGTATCGAGCGCGAAAAAAAGTTCGGAATTGGACAAATCGTCCGAATTTGTGGCGCAATCGTCGCTCGAGAACGGCTCGGAAGCCTTCCCGCGCACGGATGGAAGCAGAATACTCCAAAAAATGCACGGCGGGTCGGCTACCACCCTGTCGGAAGGCTGGTTTCGCTACGATCGCGCGGGCGGTTGGGTGCTGCGCGGGCTCGACGTGGCGTTTTCGGCCGGTGCGGTGCATGCGGTTGTGGGCGGTAACGGCTGCGGCAAGTCGACAATGCTTTCGGTGCTGGCCAAGACGGTCAAGTTGCAGCGTGGTCGTATGGTGCGCGGGGCGGCCTCGGCTGCGCTGCTGCCGCAGAACCCCAAGGCCCTGCTGGTTGCCGAGACGGTGCGCGACGAGCTGATGGAATGGGCCTCGACCTGCGGATATGACGAGAACTTGGCGCGGGAGCGTGCGGCGCAACTGGGATTGGACGGCCTGGAGACGCGCCACCCTTACGACCTCTCGGGCGGACAGCGCCAGCTGCTTGCACTGGCAAAGCTGCTGCTGATCGGCCCCGAGCTGCTGCTGCTTGACGAGCCCACGAAGGGCTTGGACCTGGAGAGCCGTCGCATCATCGCCCGCGCCCTGCGTGACCATGTGAAGGCTGGCGGCACCGTCATCATGGCTACGCACGATTTGGACTTTGCCGAGCAGGTAGCCGACGACGTCGCCATGATGTTTGACGGCGAGATTGCCTGCATGGAGCCCCCGGCCGACTTCTTTGCCGACAACGTGTTCTATAGGGCGTAGACGGCCTCGTGACGGCAGGCACGGGCTTGCCGTTTGGGCACCGGGCGCCGCCGAGGGGCGCCATGGGCCCAATACGGCTATCGACAACGGATAGACGGAGGTAAACCCTAGGGGTATAAGCGCGTCAAAACGCGTCCTATGCGAGCCATGAGTGGTCGTTCTCCTTGCGCGAACGGGACGTGGTGTTATGGCGCCGAAGAATGAAATAGACCGTTTTACCTGCCAAAATAATCTGTTTGTACAACTAAGGTTGAGTGAAATTGATCGTTTGGCTCATAGAATAAACCTCCTTTCCGACCGTAGTCTTTCCAGCGAAATCCGTTTTGGTCTGAGAAGCGGATCGCAGGAAAGGAGTTTGCGATGCAAGCGGATACCGTACTTAAGGGGAAGGTGTTCACGTCCAATCGCGCAGAGTTTACGGCTCAGGCAGTAGCGATTAAGGATGGCGTCTTCGTCTATGTGGGTGACGAGGCGGGGGTGAGCGAGTACGTCGGTCCCGACACCAAGGTGATCGAGGCGGGCGACGGCATGTTCATGCCGGGCTTCTGCGATGCTCATATGCACTTCTCGTCTGGTGCTGGCCAGTTTGCCTACGAGATTGACATTTTGGGTCTCGAGACCGTGGACGAGTACGTGGATACCATCCGCAAATATGTGGAAGAGCATCCCGGACGCGAGTTCTATAAGGGCATGGGTTGGGACAACGCCGTGTTCGAGAACGAGGGCAAGATTCAGGCCAAGGAGCTGCTGGACGCAGTGTGCCCGGACGCGCCGATGCTTATCGGTTCCTACGACGGCCACTCCTATTGGGTCAACAGCAAGTGCCTCGAGAAGGCCGGCATCGGTCGCGGCTTTGTGAGCCAGGAGGCTGGAACCATCGTTTTGGATCCCGAGACGCAGGAGCCTACGGGTCTTGTGCGCGATTGGGCCATGAACGATGTCTTCAAGGCGATTCGTTCCTATACGGTCGAAGAGTTCAAGAGCGCCATTCTTACGTTGCAGGAGGACTTGCTTGCGGTCGGTATTACCAATATTTACGAGCCGATTCTTCGCGATGAGGTCAATGCTCAAATTGCTCTCGAGGAGCTCGACATCGAGGGTAAGCTCAAGCTCAAGGTAACCTCCGGCTTCTATTGCAAGCCCGAGCACGAGGGCCTCGACAAGATCGATCGCTGCGCCAAGGTTCGCGATTCCTATCGCGGCGAGCACTATCAGTGCAACAACATCAAGTTCGTGCTCGATGGTGTCATCGAATCTGGTACGGCTTACCTGCTGGATGACTACACCGACAAGCCTGGTTTCCGCGGCGTTCCCAACTGCGAGCCCGACGATTACAACGCCATGGTTCGCTATGCCAAGGAAAAGGGCTTCCAGGTGCATGTGCACGCTATCGGCGACGCGGCCATCTCCATGGCGCTCGACGGTTTTGAGTATGCCCAGGCAACCGATCCGAAAGATGACTGGCGCCCGACCATTACACACCTGCAGGTCATGCGCGACGAGGACATCGATCGTTTTGCCGCGCTCAAGGGTATCGCTTGCGCCAATCCCACATGGCACTTCAAGGACCCCGTGTGCTATGAGTCCCTGGAGCACGCTCAGCTTGGTGAGCGTGCCGAGTCCGAGTATCCGCTCAAGAAGTTCTGGGACCGCGGCATGGTCGTCACTTCGGCGACCGACTTCCCCGTGTCAAACCCCGATCCCATGGAGGGCTTGGAGGTCGGCGTGACTCGCTGCGCGCCCGGCGACGCTTCGGAAGAGACCGTGCTCGACCCGAACCAGCGTGTATCCGTCGAGGACATGATCTGCGCCGGCACCATCAATGGTGCGTATCAGAACTTCCTCGAGAAGCGCATCGGTTCCATCGAAGTGGGCAAGGAAGCCGACTTCGTGCTCATGGACCGCGACATCACGTCCATCGATCCCCACACCATCCACGAGGCCAAGTGCCTCATGACCGTCATCGACGGCAAGACCATGTACGAGAAGGAAGGCGAGTAATATGGCAGAAACCAGCCCTAACAAGCTCGCGCGTAACTACACGCTTATCGGTCTGTTCCTCTTTGCAGCTCCCTCGATCCTGCTGCAGCTCTGGACCGGTATCTATCAGATTTTCGACACCGCTATCGCCACCAACTTCAACAGCACGGCGACGCTTTCGGCCATTAACATCGTCTATCCTGCTCAGGCAGTGGTAGAGGCCATCGCCTTCCTGTTCTCCGGCGGTTCCGCCGCCCTTCTGGGCAAGCTTCTGGGCGAGAAGAAGACGACCGAGGCAAACAAGACCTTCACTTGCGTGCTTCTCATCTCGACCATTATCGCTACCGTTTGGGGCTTTGCCATCAGCTTTGCTGGCGACCAGGTGTGGTACTTCATGGGCGCTGACGCAGGCCTCGCTCCCGTCTGCACCACCTATTGGAACGTGCACCGCTTCTTCATGCCGCTCTACACCATCCAGCTTGGTTTCCAGATGTGGCTGCTCACTGCTGGTAAGCCCACGCATTGCATGGTGATCACCATCCTTGGTGGTCTGGTCACGCTGGGCATGGACGTTGTCTACCAGGGTACGCTTGGTCTGGGCACCACGGGTGCAGCTCTTGGCTTTGGTACCGGCTCTGCCTTTGCCGCCATCGCTTCTGCAGTCGTCATCTTCTCCAAGAGCAGTGCCCTGCATTATGACTCGCCGGCCTGTCCCGCGAAGAATGTCGCCGAGAGCTGCAAGATCGGCCTTGCCGACTTTATCTACAGTGCCGCCACCGGCTTCATGACCGCTATCTACAACATCCAGGCCATGAAGTACTTTGGGGCCGACGGCGTCGCCGTTGCCGCAATCTTCCTGTACGTGCAGTTCCTCTTTGTTGGCCCGTTCATTGGCTTTGGTAAGGGCGCTACGCCGATCATTAGCTATCAGATCGGCGAAAACAATCCCAAGAAGATTCACGGCACGTACCAGAAGTACCGTCGTCTGAGCGCTATCCTCATCGTCGTTATTGCTGTCCTGGGTATCGTTATGATGAAGCCGATCCTGTTGGTCTATGGTCAGGTCCCCGGCGACCCCGTATATACCCTCGCCTCCCAGAAGTGGATTCTCTTCGCCTCTTGCGCTGGCCTCGTCGGCATCAATATCTGCATTCAGAACATGCTCACGGCCTTCAACGACACGATGATGCCTCTCATCATCTCTACCCTGCGTTCGCTCGTTCTTCCCATCGCTTTGCTGCTGGTGCTTCCCATGGTCATGGGCGGCGACGGCGTGTGGCTGGCTCTGACCGTTGCCGAGGCCTTTACCGCTGTGGTTTCGCTCTTCTTCCTCAAAAAGGGTGCCCAGAAGTACGGCTACAACACCGATGAGGGCGTCGAGCTTCCCGAAGAGGTTCTCGAGGCTGCTCGCGCTGCGGCTGCCGAAGAGATGTAAATCAAACAATCGGATTCTGCAATAAATTGCGGGCGGTAGGGTTACTCGAGCCTTGCCGCCCGTCTCTTGCGGGTTGCGACCGGTTCGAATATCCGCGGGGTACCGTTGCGCTATCATGAGTCATGCGTCTCGTTGCGGCAAAAGGGGAGGACAAGCTCGTGGGGTTTTATATCTATCTTTACAACGTGTTCTTCCTTTGCCTCTTTGCCTGCGCCGCTTTTTTCTGCGGTGTGACAAAAGGCATGACGGAGAGCAAGCGCTTTGCGTACCTCTCTATGCTCATGGCCCTGCTGGCCCTCGAAGGAGTGGCCGATATGGGATCGTCCCTTGTGTCGGGGACGTTCTCTTCGGGAGGCAGCTTTGGCCCCCATGGTGCTTTGACCCTTTTTGGAATAGCGAAGACGCTCTCTCAGATGGGCGAGGAGATCCTCTTCTATTTGCTGGCATGTGATGTGACCAAGCGTACCGCACGATCGGCTTTGTTCCTTCTCTTCCCGGTGCTCGCTCTGGTTCGTTGCTTGGCGGGGACAGTTTATCTGGGCATCGTATCCGACATTGTATTTCTCCTTATCGATCCCTTGGTCATGATTTCGCTTTGTGCCTGGAGCCTGATGGGCTTGGCGCATTCTGCCCCCGTGGAGGATGCTGATTCTCGCGCGCTGCATCTTTTGCGTTCGCTGCTTCTTTTGTGCCTTTGCGCCTACGCCGCCTCGATTGGCGAGGACCTTATCTACGCAGCCATGTATATGCGTTCTGGCTCGGTTCCGTTTTACGTCGGCAAGATTGTTATTATGGAAGACGCTCTGTGGGCCGGTCTTGCGGTTTCCTGCATTATCTACGCACGCCACTATCAAGATGAGTTCCACGTGCGGCGAACCGAGCAGCTTGTGCGCGATCGTCTGGATTTGTATCGCTTGGAGACGGAGCAGCGCGCGGCGGAGCAGGGCGCCAGCAATATTGCCGATTTCTGTGCGCTCTACGAGCTCACGCCGCGCGAGCAAGAAGTATTGTCTCGAGTTCTGACGGGACAGGGGAATCAGCAGATAGCAAACGATTTAGTTATCTCGTTGGGAACGGTCAAGGCTCACGTCCATAGCATCTATCGAAAACTGTCTGTCTCGCGTCGTAGCGAACTCATGGGCATGTTTTACGAGCGCTCGCGTGGTGCTGCCGCTCCTGCGGGAAAGTAATTAAAACTGGCTTTCCAGTAGAGGCGCGGTTTCTCCACGTACCGTATCACTACGAAAACTAAAGGAATATATGAATATGAATACTCGAGAAACGAGGGTCGCTGGCATAATCAATGCCCTGGTGAACCCGCTCCTGATGTGCTCCTTTTTGCCTATTATCGAAGGCAAAGCGGCACTCGATATGTCGAGTCCTACCGGTTTTTGGGGGCAGCTTGCGCTCGCTGTCGTCATCGCAGAGGCGGTGAGCTCACTACCGCAGTTTGGAAGGGTCGTTGGGGACTGGGTTGATTTCTTCGGATTCAAACCGGGTGGCCCTGCGTCAAAGATCGCGGGCACGGTGTTCGCCGCCACGCTGCTCTTTTTGATTATCGGTTTGGCTGAGATAGCGTTCCAGACCGGCTTTGGTCTCGTGGGCGAAACGACCTATTTCTCTCGTTGGGTAAAGCTTGCAACCGGCGGTTGGGCCTTTGTCGTGGTTGGCGGCTTGCTGTTCGATCCGGTTGCAGCAAAGGCCGCCCATGTTCTCGTGGGCGAAAAGGCCCCGCAGACCGAGGAAATGCTCGAGGTGGAATAGCCTGAAGGACAGGCTCGTCTAACGAATCATTCGCGATAGTTTGCCTCTCCTTTTGCGCGCATGCGATTGGCTTCAGTCGCATGCGCGTTGTTTTGTTTAACGAGTGGAATGTATCGTCGATAAACCTGTGCTGCGCGTGTGCCACAATGGGGCGCGAACGATAGAGAAAGATCGCAAGAGGAGCTCGCGTGCTTGCTCGTATATGGCGCTACATAGAGGGGCCAGTGCTTTTGTTCGTGCCGCCAGGCATGGGCATCATGCTGTATCTGGGCATTGCCCAGGCTGCTTTGTTGATGCTCGCTATGGTGGCGCTCGTGCTTGCACTGTTCTTTGCGGGCTACGAGGCGTCGCGTCCGGGCCTGCGCCAGATTATGCCCACGCTGGTTCTGGCGGCACTGGCCGCGGCGGGCCGCATCTTGTTCGGCCCCATTCCCGACTTTAAACCCGTGAGCGCCATCGCTATTATCGCGGGAGCGACGTTGGGTCGGCGTAACGGCTTTATGGTCGGCGCGCTGACGGCGCTGACCAGCAATTTCTTTTTTGGACAGGGCATGTGGACGCCATGGCAGATGTATGCCTGGGGTCTGGTGGGCTACGTCGGCGGTGCGCTGGCGCATGCCAG
The DNA here is from genome assembly GCA_900541875.1 of uncultured Collinsella sp. Taxonomy (GTDB): domain Bacteria; phylum Actinomycetota; class Coriobacteriia; order Coriobacteriales; family Coriobacteriaceae; genus Collinsella. Next base: position 55,156 of record UQLF01000001.1, read on the forward strand.
TGCGTTTGACCGTGCGGATGGAACCGTGCGCATGCTGGCGCTGATGGCATACGGCTTTGCTTCGGGTCTGCTGTACGGCGTGGTGATCAACGCGTACGACATTATCGGTTTTGTTCAGCCGCTTACGTGGGCGGGTGCCGTGGCGCGTCTTGCCACGGCGGTGCCGTTTGATATCACGCACGGACTCGCGACCTGCGTGTTTTTGGCCGCCCTGTACAAGCCCTGGTGTCGCCGCATCAACCGAGTCGTCGTGAAATACGGGCTGTAGGGCTGGTTGCGCCGGGGCGGGAATCAATACTGTCGAAGTGCCATTCCAAAACTATGCCGGTTTACGGGGCTAGATTGGCGCAGGCCGACCATGCCGGCTTTTTCGAAATAGAGCAAGCCGTTTACCTGAGGTTTTATTATTTCGGAATTGCGTATGGTTGGGGGTTCGCGATTCAGCCCCGTAAACCGGCATAGTTTTGGAATGGCCGGCTGATATGACGGGCATCGTGGCCCTCAGAGAGCCAAATCGATCCGTTTTCCTCCGTCCCCAGACGTCCCCGGGGAATCAGTTGGCGGCGCTTGCCACGAAACTGGCCCATCTACTACGTTTAGCTTGATACCCCCGACCATGACCGCGTTTTACGAAAAACCGCAGGCTTTCTACCTGCGGTTTTCTTTTTGCGTTGTTCGCTGTGGTTGAGGGTAGTGGCTTAAACGTAGTAGATGGGTCAGTTCCGTGGCGGGAGGGCCGCGTGGGTTCCCTCGCGAGGTGAAAATGATCCCTTTTCCTCCGTCCCCAGGGGATCAATTGGGGCTAGAGTTCTAGCGTGAGGGTGACAGGGCAGTGGTCGCTGCCGAAGATATCGCCACGGATACCGGTGTCGCGTACGTTGCCGGCGATTGCGTCGCTTACCAGGAAGTAGTCGATGCGCCAGCCTGCGTTGTTCTTGCGGGCATTGAAGCGGTAGCTCCACCAGCTGTAGACGCCCTCGACGTCGGGGTTTGCCGCGCGCCAGGTATCGGTAAACCCGGAGTTGAGCAGCTCGGTAAACTTGCCGCGCTCCTCGTCCGAAAAGCCTGCGTTGCCGCGGTTGGACTTGGGGTTCTTAAGGTCGATCTCCTCGTGTGCAACGTTAAAGTCGCCGCAGGTTACGACGGGCTTGCCGGTTTCGCGCTCAAGCGCGCTCAAAAAGCCGCGATAGGCATCGTCCCAGGCCATGCGTACATCGATGCGCGCGAGCTCGTTTTGGGCGTTGGGCGTATAGACGTCGACAAACCAGAACTTGTCGAACTCGAGCGCGCAGACGCGGCCCTCGGTTGCAGCTTGGGCGACGAGCTCGGCCGCCTCGCCCTCGCCGGCGTAGGGCAGCAGCGCATCGGCGTGCAGTACGCGCAGCGGTTCCTGGCGGCTAAAGACCGCGGTGCCCGAGTAACCCTTGCGTTCGGCATAGCTCCAGGTTTGGTGGTAGCCGGGCAGGTCGATATCGACCTGGCCCTCCTGCAGCTTGGTCTCTTGCAGCGCCAGGATATCGACGTCGAGTTCTTGCGCGATCTGGATAAAGCTCGGGTCCTTTTTGAGCACGGCGCGCAGGCCGTTAACGTTCCACGAGGCAAAGGTGTAAGTCTGAGGCATGGTGTCCTTTCGACGGGGTTGGCAGGCTTAAGATTAACGCAACAAGGGCGGGGTGGGCTCCGTGCATGCTGACTTAAAGGCTGCATGCTGGAACGTCGCTCAACGCTGCCCGGCTAACAAGGACGGAGGACTCATATGACTCAGGCAATATCGGACCCCAGGCAGGCCTCCGCCGCCCTAGCGGATCTGTTTGACACCCACAAGCGCGTGGTCTTCTTTGGCGGCGCTGGTGTTTCCACGGCAAGTGGCATCCCCGATTTCCGCAGCGTGGACGGCCTGTATCACCAGCAGTTTGCCTATCCGCCCGAGACCATGCTGTCGCATAGCTTTTACGAGGCGCATCCTGCGGAGTTCTTCGACTTTTACCGCACCAAGATGATCGCGCTTAACGCTAAGCTCAACCGCTGCCACACCAAGCTGGCCGAGCTGGAGCGCGCCGGCAAGCTCGACGCCGTGGTGACGCAAAACATCGACGGCCTGCATCAGATGGCCGGCTCACAGCGCGTGTTTGAGTTGCACGGATCGGTCCATCGCAACATTTGCCAGTCGTGCGGCGCGGTCTATAGCGCCGAGTGGATTTGCTCGCGCGAGCACGAGGACGCCGCGGGCGTGCCCGTGTGCCCCGCGTGCGGTGGTCGCATCAAGCCCGATGTGGTGCTCTACGAGGAGCCGCTCGACGAGCATGTGTTGACCGGTGCCGTTGCCGCCATCGCCGCGGCCGATGCCCTCATTGTGGGCGGGACCTCGCTCGTGGTGTATCCGGCGGCAGGCCTTACGCGTTACTTTACCGGCGATACACTGGCCATATGCAACCTTGCTCCCACCGATCAGGATGCAAATGCCGACCTGCTGATTTCTTGCGACATCGCGGCCGCGTTTGCGTTCTAGCCCGCGCGCGCGGATACAATAGAAAGACTGAGTGCAAAGCGACCCCGCCGCCAGCTCCCCAAGCTCGGCGGCGTGGGCATTTTAGGAGGATGTTCATGGCGAACGACAGCAAGACATGGCGGTGCGGAAAGTACGAGCTCAGCTTTGACCGTCCGCGCATCATGGGCGTCCTCAACGTGACGCCCGATTCGTTTAGCGATGGCGGGGAGCACTTCGACCCCGATGCTGCCATCGAGTACGGCCTGGCGATGCTCGACGCCGGCGCCGACATCATCGACGTGGGCGGCGAGTCCACACGCCCTGGTTTTACCCCGGTCAACCCCGACGAGGAGGCTCGCCGCGTGCTGCCCGTGGTGCGCGCACTGGCCAAGGAGGGCGCCATCGTCTCGATCGACACGCGTCATGTGGCGGTTGCCAAGGCGGCTGTGCGCTGCGGCGCCTCGATCGTCAACGACGTGACGGGCTTCACTGATCCCAAGATGGTCGAGTTCGTTAAGACGAGCACCTGCGGCGTCATCGTGATGCATGCCGGCGAGGTCGCCGCGCCCGCACGCACGCACGCAACGGTGCAGCTCGATACCTCGGCAGCGGCGTTTGTTGCCGAGAAGGCGCGCGAGGCGGCTGCCGAGGCCGCGCGTGAGGCCGAGAAGCCGGCTCGCCGCCGTCGCGGTAAGTTGCTGGGCGAGCCTAAGCTGGAGGCCAAGCTTCCGGGCGGCGTGGTGCAGCCCTCGTTGCCGTTTGGCGAACCGGAGCCCACGTCCGAGCCTTCAAACGAGCAGGAGACGCCGGCCGCCGAGCAGGCTACTGCCGCCGAGACCGTCGCGCCCGCGCCCGAGGCCACGCCCGCAGCCACCGAGGCCGCATCGGAGTCCAATGACCGCCTGGCCGCCATGATGCGCCGCAGCGCCCGCCGCGAGGAAGCCTACGTGCCCACCTCGCAGCTCCGCCGCTTCACCCTGCCCGATTCGGCGCCCATCATGCGCCGCGTCATGGGCTTTCTGTCCGACCAGGCTCGCACGCTCATCCATGCCGGCGTGTCGCGCGACCGCATCTGCATCGATCCCGGCCCGGGCTTTGGTAAGTCGGCTAACGAGGGCATCGTCATCCAGCGCGAGACTGCCAAGATGGCGTCACTGGGCTATCCGCTCATGTGTGCCGTGTCGCGCAAGCGCTTTGTGGGCGCCGTCTCGGGCGTGACCGAGGCCGCCGAGCGCGATGCCGCTACGTTTGGCGTGTGCCTGGGCGCCATCCAGGCCGGTGCCAACATCGTGCGCGTGCACGACGCCGCGGGTTTTGCGCAGTTCCTGAACGGTTACTGGGCGGTTGCCAAGCCGCAGCCGCGCCGCGCGTTTGTGGCTGTGGGCTCCAACCTGGGGCATCGCTGCGACAACATCCGCGCCGCACGCGAGATGATCGCCGAGATTCCACTCACCTGCGTGTCCAACTCCTCCAAGATTTACGAGAGCGAGCCGGCCTACGAGACGCGCCAGGACGCGTTTGCCAACGCCGTCATCGAGATCAAGACCGAGCTGGCGCCGCTGGTGCTGCTCGATGAGCTCATGAAGATCGAGGCCGAGCTTGGGCGCGACCGCTCCAAAAAGGCCAAGGCCAACGGCCCGCGCACCATCGACCTGGACCTGCTGTGGATGGATGGCGAGACCCACGGCGGCAAAAAGCTGCGCCTGCCGCATCCTCTCATTGGCGAGCGCGACTTTGTGCTGGTGCCGCTCGAGGACCTGATGCACGACCCGGCGCGGTTCTTCCGCTACAGCGGTGTCGAGGTCAAGGAGCCCGAGGACCGCGTGGGTCATATCGTGGGCGAATTGGGGCGTATGTAGATGATCGAGATGAATGCTGTTGCCGCCGGCACCGAGCTCGACGCGGCACGTGACGCGGGCCGCGAGGGCGTGTCCGCGGGCTGGTGCGCATGGAGCGCGGGCGAGGCGTCGTTGACGTTTTCGCTGGTCGTGCGCCCGGATGTGAACATGCATGCCTTCCACGGCCTGCCGTTTGTGGCCGCGATGGGCATGATGGACGCGCTCGTGGGCACGGCTTCGACGCCGGGGTTGGGCCTTGCCGGTAAGGTGGGTATCCAGTGGCCGAGCGATATCGTGTGCGGTGCGCCTGCGTTTGAGACGTCGCTCGCGCGTGTTGCCGTGAACGGCGGTGCCGGTGCCGCGGGCATGTTCGGTGCCGTGACGGTGGATATTGAGCGTTCGGCGTTGAGCGAGCTTGGTGTGGACGTGGCTGACGAAGCGCTGGTCGAGGCGCTGGCCGCCGCCGTGCTGGCCCGCGTGGACGCCTGGGCGGTTGTTGCCAACACGCCGCAAGGCGCCGCAGGGCCGTTGGCCCCCGTGTTGGGCGAGTACTTCGATATGGTGCCGCTGCTCGGTCGCCAAGTTGCGGCGGTGTCGCCCAACGGCTTGCCGCTTGCGGTCGGTGTGTTTGCGGGCCTGGACATCTGGGGTCGCGCGACCATCAAGACCGATGCCGGCGAGCAGGAGTTTCCGCCCGAGGCTGTACGAATTCGCGGACTGTAGCGTCTCGGCTTCGCCAGAGCCTACGCTAACTCCTGCATGCGGCGGTAGATTTCGCAGATACCCTTGATGGTGAGCTGTCCGTCGACCACGTCGAAGGCGTCGGTCGAATCGGCGACGATGCTGGCGAGGCCGCCCGTGGCGATAACGGTGGCATCCTCGCGGCCCAGCTCGCGCTTCATGCGCGCGACCAGGCCCTCAGCCATGGCGGCGGCGCCCGTTACGGCGCCCACCTTGATGCACTCCTCGGTATCGCGGCCGATGGCATGCTCGGGCGCCTCGAGCGGCACACTGGCGAGCTTGGCGGCACGGGCGGCAAGCGCGTCCATGGAGATGCGGATGCCCGGCGCGATCGCTCCGCCAATGTAATAACCGTCCTCATCGATGACGTCGATATTGGTCGCGGTGCCAAAGTCCACCACGATTGCCGGCGCGCCGTAGAAAGTTTCGGCTGCAACGGCGTTGGCGACGCGATCGGCGCCTACGGCTTGGGGACGCGCCGCGCGCAGCTTGGTCACCGCGGCCGTCTGCGGCCCAATGACGATGGCGTCTGCGACAATGCGGTCGGCCACGGCGTGCCATTCGCGCGAGAGCTGCGGCACCACGCCCGCAAAGGCGATCGCGTCGACCGCGTCGAGCGAAAGGCCGTACATCTTAAAGAAACCCATCAGGCGCACATGGATCTCGTCGGCGGTATAAGAGCGGTCGGTGGGCATGCGCCACGACTGCACCAGCTCGTCTCCGTCAAACAGGCCCATGGCCGTCTGCGTGTTTCCCATATCGATAGCGAGCAGCATGTCTACTCCCGGTGTCGGCGTAAAAGGACGCGCACCATTGTATACGTGCCGTCGACGGCGCTCGGCTGCGATTCGTTTACGGTGATAGGGGCTGAGGGCTTTAAATATGAAGGAATTATGCTCTACGAGATTTTCCTTGCCGCTTACCGAACTCCCGCGTAATATTCTTTCTTGCGCACATGAGGCGCCCAGACATTGCGGGGTGGAGCAGTCTGGTAGCTCGCCGGGCTCATAACCCGGAGGTCGTAGGTTCAAATCCTGCCCCCGCGACCAAGAACTTGCAGCTCGTCGGCCTAGCCGGCGAGCTTTTTTGTTATTTCGGGACCGTGTTGGTCCAATTCTCGGCCTCTCAAACAAAATCTCGATCTGTAACATCTAGACCCGATTTGGGCGGCTAGGTGTTACAGATCGAGATGTTTCGGCAGGACGGTCTTCGTTTGTCTAAATCTGTAACACGAGGGACGGATTTTGCCGAGTAACTGTTACAGATTGAGATTTTCCGCCGGGACGGTTTTCAGACACTTACGCCGCTCGATGTTCTCGAGGCGCAGCAGAACCATAAATAAGATAACTCGATTATCAGAGGCGGGTGCCATAAGGCACATCGCTCCTTTTGCATGTGGCGGCAAGGGCCGGGCGCTCCAAATAATTGCCCAAACGCATGGTTCATCCGCACAAAGCCCATGGTCGCTATGGGCAAATATCGGTGCGCCTGCACATGGTTTTGGGCCTGTTTTCGAGCGAAAGTATGGCTGTCGATACGCATGCAATTCGCATGAAGTCCGAGCTCGTCCAAGAGCCCTATAAAGGAGGATTCGCATGAAACAGTTAGAGACCGACGTCGTTGTCGTCGCCGCGGGTCTGAGTGGCCTTGCCGCAGCGGTCGCTGCAGCCGAGGCGGGCGCTCGCGTCATTGCCCTGGAGAAGGCCCCCATTACCGGTGGCGCCGCCAACATGGGCATGGGACCTGCCGCCGCTGGCTCTCCGCTCCAGAAGGCCTCGATGATCGAGGTCACGCCTGGCGAGCTCTTTCGTCGCCATATGTTCTACACCCATTACCAGGTCGATGCCCGCCTGGTGCGCGACTATTACTTTAAGTCGGGCGACACCATCGCATGGCTGCAGGACATGGGCGTGGAGTTTAACTCTGTGCGCCCGGCATTCCGCGCCCGCGAGCGCACGCGCGCCTATTCCGACGGCGAGTATACCTGGCATGTCGTGCAGCCTGAGGACGGCTCGGAGCCTGGCCCTCGCGCGGCGACCACGATGACCAAGCGCATGACCGAGCGTGCTCAGGACCTGGGCGTCGAGTTTATGTTTGAGTGCCCGGGCACCGGCCTTATCAAGGGCGAGGACGGCGCCATCTGCGGCGTGACCGCCAAGGACAAGGACGGCGAGGAGTACCAGATCTCGTGCAAGTCCGCGATCGTCGCCACGGGTGGCTTTGGCCACAACGCCAAGCTCATCAAGGAGAAGCTCGATTTTGAGTGGGGTACCGACCTGTTCTCGTTTGCCATTCCGGGCATGGACGGCGACGGCATCAACATGTGCCACGAGGTTGGCGGCGGCCACACCCCGGTGACCATGGAGCTCATGTATCAGATTCCCGACAACATGAACCACTTCTATGTCGAGGGTGCATTCCGTCAGCCGTGCTATTGGTGCAACCGTCTGGGTGAGCGCTTTATGCCGGAGGACGAGATCTTCAACACCACCTTTGTCGGCAACGCCATCAACCATCTCCCCGGCAAGGTCGCCTATGCCATCTTTGATTCCCGCATGCTCAAGCATTGGAAGAAGGATGGCCCGGATATCGTCAGCCATGTCCATCCGCACGACCTGTACGACGGCTTTGAGGAGCAGTGGAACCGCGACCTGGAGGCTGGCTACCCGGCAATCTGCCAGGCCGATACGCTGGAGGAGCTTGCCGAGAAGGCGGGTATCGACGTGGAGGGCCTGCTCGCCAACGTCGATGAGTACAACGAGATGTGCGACAACGGCTGGGACGACATCTTTGAGAAAGAGCGCGAGTTTATGAAGCCGCTCGAGAAGGGCCCCTTCTATTGCTGCAAGCAGTACTGCGGCGCCTACGGCACCCTGGGCGGCGTGCTCATCAACCACAAGATGGAGGTCATGACCGACGACTACGAGGTCATCCCTGGCCTGTACTGCGTTGGTACCGATGCCTGCACCATCTATGGCGACTCCTATAACTACTGCATTCCGGGTAACACCATGGGCTTCTGCCTTAACTCGGGTCGCATCGCCGGTGAAAACGCCGCCGCAGCCCTCTTTGAGGACGCGGGCGACGAGGAGTGGTCGTAACACCGTAGCTATTCGCGCCTGCAGACACCTACGCGTTGGGTGCAGGCGGGGATTTGCCCTACAAGCGAGGCGCTCGGGATCGCTTTGGTCCCGGGCGCCTTTCTGGACAAGAGCGACATTTTGAGGGGAACGAATGAAGCTAACGATTAATGGAGTCGAGGTCGAGGCGCGCGAGGGGCAGAATGTTCTGGAGGCCGCGCTCGATGCCGGCATCTACATTCCGCATCTGTGCAAACATCCCGATCTTGAGGCCGTTGGCGGGTGTCGCCTATGCATGGTCGAGATCGAAGGCCAAGACGAGCCAGTGTGTGCCTGCAAGACGCAGGTTGCCGAGGGGATGGTCGTCAACACGACGGGCGAGCAGGCCGAGCGCGTGCGTAAGCTGGCAATGGAGCTAATCCTGGCCACGCATCCCGCCGATTGCACCGGCTGCCCCAAGTACGGCAAGTGCGAGCTGCAGTCTATGTATCAGTACCTGGGGGTTTCGCCGGCGCGCTGGCGCACTAAGAGCCGTCCGGTCGCAACGGACGAATCGAACCCGCTGATCACCCATATGTTCACCCGCTGCATTCGCTGCGGCCGCTGCGTGCGCGCGTGCCGCGAGCTGCGCGGCGCCGGCGTCTTGGACTATCAGCGTACCGAGGACGGCATTCGCATTGGCACCGACGGCAGTGTGAGCCTGCAGGAGGCTGGTTGCCGTTTTTGCGGGGCCTGCATCGAGGTGTGCCCCACGGGCTCGATCGTCGACACGCTCAATATGTTTGACGAGAACAAGTCCTATGCCGATAACGTGGTCCCCTGTCGTTCGGGCTGTCCCGCCCACGTGGATATCCCGCGCTACCTGCGGCACATCCGCAACGGCGAGTACACTCGCGCCGCCGCGGTGGTGCGCGAGAAGGTCCCGTTCCCCGAGAGCCTGGGCGACATTTGCGTTCATAGCTGCCAGGATGCCTGCAAGCGCAACGAGCTCAACGGCGCGCCGGTTTCGGTTTGCCGTCTTAAGCGCGCCGCGGCCGTGCGCGATACGGGCGACTGGAAGGCAAATGTGCGCCATGAGCCGCTGAGCGGCAAGCGCGTCGCCGTTGTGGGTGCCGGCCCCGCCGGCCTGACCGCCGCGCTCTATTGCGCCGAGAAGGGCCACAAGGTCGTGGTGTTCGAGGCCAACGAGAAGGTCGGCGGCCAGATGCGCTATGGCATTCCGGCGTATCGCCTGCCCGATGCCACGGTCGATGCCGAGGTTGCGACAATTTTGGAGATTGCCCAGGGTGATGACGCCGAGCCGCGCATTGAGCTGCGCTGTGGCGAGCGAATCGCCGAGCCCCAGGCGCTTTTGGAGCAGGGCTTCGATGCCGTGCTGGTTGCGGTGGGCACGCATGACGGAACGGTGCTTCCCATGCCCGGCCACGACCTCGAAGGCGTGCTGCGCAACACCGATTTTTTGAAGGCCGCCCGCGTGGGCAACGCCCCCGATCTTTCGGGCAAGTGCGTTGTGGTGCTTGGTGGCGGTAACGTGGCGTACGACTGCGCCCGTACTGCCGTGCGCCTGGGTGCCGCCTCGGTCGATGTTGCCTGCCTTGAGGCCCAGGACGCGATGACCTCGACGCCTGAGGAGCGTGCCGAAGCCGCCGAGGAAGGCGTGGTGCTGCACGATGCCTATGCTTTTACCAGCATCAACGAGACCGAGGACGGTTCGGGCAAGGTTGGTTCCATGACGATCCACAAGATCGAGCGGTTCTACTTTGACGAGAACCACCGCGCCGTCACCGAACTGCTCGACGGCGGCGAGAAGATCATCGATGCCGACTGCGTGATCTTTGCTGTGGGCCAAAAGCCCGAGGGCACGGCCCAGATGGGCCTTGAGCTTACGCACGGTCCGTACATCGTGGTCGACGAAGAGGGTAGGACGAGCGTTGAGGGCGTTTGGTCGGCGGGCGACTGCGTGACGGGTACCAAATCGGTGATCGCGGCAATCGCTGCAGGTCGCACGTGTGCCTCGGCCATCGACCGCGCTTTGGGTGGCGATGGCAACATCGACGAGGAGCTGACCGAGCACGATGCTCCCGAGCAGTGGATCGGGCATGCCCCCGAGGGCTTCTACGGCGATGCCGTGCAGCCCGAGTTTGTCGATGCCCAGACGCGTAAGGATAACTTCGATACGTTCGAGTGCCCCTATACCGACCATGAGGCCACGTGCGAGGCGAGCCGCTGCCTGCAGTGCGATTTGCGCCTAACGATCAGCACGCCGCGCCTGTGGAACGAGTACTAGGAAAGGAGCGATAACCCATGACGATCATCAACTTTATGCCTGCGCATCGACAGACACCCGTGGCGCTCTGGCTCCTTAAGAAGGACGTGGCAGCAGCTGCGGAAAAAATCGCAGAGGTCGGCGCCCGGGCGGTTTTGGTGCCGGCGGGCGATGAGGTCTCTGCCACGCTCGCGGATGCGTTGGGCGAGTCCTGCCGCGTGATCGAGTGTGATCCGAGCCTGGGCTTTGTCTATGCCAACGGTTCGGCCGCGGCCAAGATGCTCGACGGTGAAAAGCCGCTCCCGTCTTGCTGCGAAGGCGATGGCGCCGACCGCTGCCTGAGCGGATCGGAGTTGCTTGCCGCCGAAGGCAAGCGTTGGGTGTGGTTTGACGGGGCCGATGAGCCCGTTGAGCTCGACCGTGTCGTGAGTGCGGAATCCCTAGTTGCTGCGGCGGGCGCCGACGACGCCAAAGCGGTGGGGATTGGCTATCCCAGCGGCCTGCTGCTCAGGCCCGACGACACCTCAAAGATTGAGCTATGCAGCGACTACGTGCGCGTCTACACCGCCAAAAACTGCATGGCAAAGGCGCTTTTGGACATTTGCACGCTGTATCGTCACGAGAGCTGCGGACGCTGCGTCTTTGGCTACGAGGGCTCGCATCAGATTGCGACGATTCTTGCCGATATCTGCCGCAAGAAGGGTAAGCCGACCGACTTGGCGCTCCTTCGCGACCTTTGCCCCGTGATGCAGACGCAGTGTCTGTGCGAGCAGGGTCGTGTACTGGCACGCATGGTGCAGTCGTTCCTCGACCTGTTCGAGGGCGAGATTATGCAGCACATCACCAAGAAGGTCTGTGCCGCCGGGGAATGCCAGGCATTCTTGACCTTCCATATCCTCGCCTCCAAATGCCAGGCATGCAACAAGTGTGTCGATTCGGACGTTTGCGATGAGGACGCGATTCTGGGAAGGCTGCGGTTCATCCATGTGATTGATCAAAAGGCCTGCACCCAGTGCGGTGCCTGCCTGGATATCTGCGACAACGGCGCGATCGTTACCGCCGGTGCCGTGAAGCCCAAGTGTCCGCCCAAACCCATTCCCTTTAAGCGCAAATAAGAGCGCCGGCCCCTTCCGTTTTGCCCTTTGTAGGCATGCGGGAGGGGCCTTTGTTTATCTGCACGAGGTATTCCGCAAATACCGAGCGGGCCTTGGTTGCCTGGACGGTGCATGCGTATTGCGTCTACCGTACGCTTTTTGCGAAGTGCACACGGGCAGAATCCGTGTCCAAAATGCTCTGGAGAGGAGCGACCATGTCGTTTAAAGTGATGGCGATTTGTGCCGGCAGGCACGGTGGCAACGGCGAGGCTTTGGCCAAAGAGGCCCTTTGCGCGGTGCGCGAGGCTGGCGGCGAGGTCGAGCTGATCAATTTGTTCGACTATAACATCTTGCCCTGCACCGGTTGCGAGGGCTGCACCATGCAGATGGGAAAGATGGGCGCCGGCCTGCAAAAGGAATATCACGGCTGCGTCCTCAAGAACAAAGATGACGTCGACGCCATCATTCGCGAGCTGCAAACCTGCCAGGGCGTGATCTTCTCGGTCCCGATCTACGACCTTACCCCGAGCTCGGTCTACACCCGCTTTGCGCAGCGCTTCTTGGCATACGAGCTTTCGTTCTTGCTTGCCATCGGCGCCGTAAAGGAGAATCCGCATACCGTCGCCGGCCTTATTTCTGTCGGCGGTTCCATGCACGATTGGCAGTCCCTGGCGCTGGAGAGCCTGCAAGCGACTATGTTTACCATGTCGATGACTGTCGTCGATCGCTATATGGCGCAGCGCGACGGTCGCCCGGGCAATACCTTTGTGTGGGGAGACGACGTGGAGTGGGGCGGACAGATTACCCGCGCTCGCAAGATGGGCGAGAACATCGTCAAGGCCATCCGAACGCCTGTTGACGAGCGCTGCTGGCTGGGCGACCCGGATGACGGCGTGTGCCCCAACTGCCACAGCTCCTTGGTGTACCCTGGCGACAAACATTGGGACGGCGTCGAGTTCCCGTGGGAGTGCGCAGTCTGCGGTGCCGGTGGCGACATCGTAACCGACGAGCGCACCGGTCGCCCCAAGCTCAAGATTGCCGAGAACGGCCTGATCCGCGACCGCAATGACGACCATGCGCGCGCCGAGCACCTCAACGAGATCAACAAGACCCGCGACGAGTTCTTTGCCCACATGGACGAGGTTAAGCCGCTTATGGAGAAGTACGCCAAGATGACGTTCCCCACGCTGGAGATTAAGCGCGACTAGTTTTGCCCAAGCCCCGTCCGGCCGACTTGCGGCAGTGCAGGTCGGCGCTGGTGCGGGGCTTAATCCTCGGCTCAAGAAAGCCAAGGTAGATCAGGGTGCGAATCGAGAGGTGGAACAAAAAGAGGTCCTCTCCCGACGCCAGGTCGTTACCGGTGATTTCCTTGATGCGGTTAATGCGATAGAGCAGCGTGTTTTTGTGAAGCGACAAGATCGCGGCGGTGCGCGCCGTGTTACAGCTGTGCTGCATAAAGGCAAAGAGCGTCTCGACCAGCTCGGAATCGTGCGACTGGTCATGCTTCCAAAGTGCCCAGATTGCCGGATGGCAGTAGTTCATAAGGTTGATGTGGTCGTTGCAGATGTCGAGCATTTCCATGTAGGTGTATTCGCAATAGCGATACACATGGGTGTCTTCGAGGATTTTGGTAAAGGTCGAGCCGTAGCGAATGGCGGCGCGTGCCTGATTGAGGTGCGAACGCACATCCGTTGCCTGGGAAAACGCGTTGCTGATGCCAATGAACAAATTGTTCGTGGCAGCAACGCGGGCAAGGACCGCCTCGTCGTTGGCGGGCAGCTGCGTGGAGGGCGGACGGCTTACCAGCGCCACGAGCTCGCCCTCGTACATGGTGATAAGGCTATGGTGCAGCAGCGGCTGCAATTGCCCTCGGATGCTCTCCGCCTCGCGCGCCTCGAGCTGGGAATCCTTTTTGAGCAGGCATACAACGTAGAGGGCGGGAAGCGGGGCAAAGCCGACGAGCTGCATTTTGCGTGTGCAGGTGATGGGGCTGGGGATTTCGTCGTCCAGGAGGCGCGAGAGAAAATATGGCCCCTGTTGCGGGCCGCCCAACGAAAGAAAACCGCCTTTCTGCAGTTCTTGCGCGAGCAGGCGGACAAAGAACCCAAAGACCTCGCGATCGCTATCGCCAAAGGCGTGATTGCGCTCGATCATCATCGCCCGGCCCAGGCACGTGCCGTGCACCTTGATCGCGTCGGTCATGGTGTTGAGGCGGAACATGTCGTTATAACGTGTGAGCGGGCCTGTCGAGCGGGCAATCTTCTCGTCTAAGCCGCATTCGATGATGTAGCGCACGGCTTCGTCTTGCAGCATGTCGCCTTCGGAGAGCTCGGCGCGGGTGATGGCTGCGAAGGGGGAGTCGTCGGCATCGTCGAGCTCAAAGCCGCCGCGAGCGGCATAGCGATAGACGGGATCGACGACGAGCACCGGGTTGTCCATAACGGTAGAGGCTGTTTGCGTGAGGCTCTTGAGCCCCGCGTCGCTCAAGAGCGCCTCGAGCAGCGCTTGCTTTGCGGTGGACCTATCGGTGGTGCTCGGTTGCATGGTTGTCCCTTCTGCCGCGTCTTTGCCGTAGTCGACGCGTGACCAAATTATTATCGCAGGCCGCACAGCATTAGGTTGTTTAAAACGGTGAGTGTGGCGGTCGTTTCTTCGAACGGGACGGTGCTGTTGTTGGTGGGTCGTCTCGCCCCATCCACCTGCCGCTACCTGCTATCCGCCGATTTTCGTTGTGCCGCTGTACCCCTATGCCATATCCTCTAGACAACTACGCGGCAACATCGCCGCCGCGCCTACAAGAGAGGAATGTCCATGACCACACCTGCATCCAAGCTGCTCCAGCCCATTACGGTTGGCCCCCTTGAGCTCAAGAACCGCATTATGTTCCCGCCGCTGACCACCGGCTACGAGGAGCGCGACGGCTCCATTGGCGAGCGCAGCCTGGCTTTTTACGAGCGCCTGGCCCGTGGCGGCGTGAGCTACATCGTCATCGGCGATGTCGCTCCCGTTATGACCGCGAGCCCCACGCCCAAGCTGGCAACCGACGCCCAGATCCCCACGTTTAAGGCCCTGGCCGACGTCGTCCACAAGCACGGCGCCAAGGTCGCGCTGCAGCTGTTCCACCCCGAGTACGACGTGCCCGGTGTCGGCCGCATGGTCATGGGATCCATGGCCGCCGCCAAGGCCGCGCAGGAGGCCAAGGCCGCCGGCGACGAGGAGACCTTTGCCGCCAAGATGGCCGAGTCCAACGAGATCCGCAACCAGGCCTACGCCAAGTTGCATCACGACATGCAGCACTTTGTGAACGAGGCGAGCGTAGAGCAGCTCACCCAGATCAAGGAGGCCATCGCTGCCTCGGCCGCCCGCGCGCAGCAGGCCGGCATCGACGCCATCGAGGTCCACGGCGACCGCTTGGTGGGTTCGCTGTGCTCGGCCATCCTCAACCAGCGCACCGACGAGTACGGCGGCTCGTTCGAGAACCGCGTTCGCTACGCGCTGGAGGTCGTCGCCGCCATTAAGGAAGCCGCGCCGCAGCTGATGGTGGAGTACAAGCTCCCCGTGATCATGGAGAACCCCGACGGCACGCCGCGCGGCAAGGGCGGCCTGCAGCCCGACGAGGCCTGCGAGTTCGCCAAGCTGCTTGAGGGCGCGGGCATCGATATGATCCAGGTCGCGCAGGCCAACCACACCGGCAACATGGGCGACACCATTCCGCCCATGGGCGCCATGCCCTACAACTGGACGCTGCCCGTGGCCGAGCGCGTCAAGGCCCTGGTCTCCGTGCCGGTGGCAACCGTCGGCCGCGTTGTCTCGGTCGAGGCCGGCGAGAAGATTCTGGAAGACGGCGCCGCCGACATCATCGCCTATGGCCGCTCGCTCATGTGCGACCCCGACATTGCGCTGAAGGCCGCTACGGGCGAGCCCATCCGCGAGTGCCTCAACTGCAACAAGGGCTGTGTCGATGCGATTCAAAACCGCAAGTACATTTCGTGCGTGCTCAATGCCGAGAACGGCGACGAGGCGACCATCGCCATCAAGCCGGGCGAGGGCGACAAGAAGATCGCCGTGGTGGGCGGCGGCATCGCCGGCCTGGAGGCCGCGCGCGTGGCGGCCAAGCGCGGCTACGACGTGACCGTCTACGAGGCGAGCGATCATCTGGGCGGCCAGATTGTGCTGGCGGCCGCGCCTCCGCGCAAGGACGAGATCATGCGCTCGGTCGAGTACTACGAGAAGATTCTGCCTGGCCTGGGCGTGAAGGTTGAGCTCAGCCATGCCGCTACCGCTGAGGACCTCAACGTCGCCGACGCCGCGATTGTGGCCGTGGGCGCGCACGACGTGGTCATCCCCGTTCCGGGCGCCGACTCGGACAAGGTCGTCTCGAGCTGGGACGTGCTGGCCGGCAAGGTGGAGCTCAGCGGCCGCGTCGCCGTCATTGGCGGTGGCCTGGTGGGCACCGAGACTGCCGAGTATCTGCTGCAGCACGGCTGCGAGGTGGCGATCGTGGAGATGCTCGACAAGATTGCCGCGGGCGAGTCCGAGACCATTCTGCCGCTGATTATGAGCGACTTTGCCGAGCACAACGTGGAGCAGCACGTGAAGACCCGCCTGACCGCCATTACCGACGAGGGCGTGGAGGCCATTCGCACCACCGAGGACGGTGCCGAGGAGCCGGTGAAGATCGCCTGCGATTACGTGGTGATGGCCGTGGGCTCCAAGGCCAATGCGTTTGACCTGGATGGCGTGACGGTGCCCGTGACCTGCGTGGGCGATTGCTCGGGCGAGCGCACCGCCGACATTGCGAGCGCCATCCGCACGGCGTATCACGCGGCCAACGAGCTGTAGTTGAACATCGCGGCCAGGCGGGACGGTAGCACGGATCCGTCTCGCCCGGCTGTGCCCCGTCGGGTGTCAACCGGTGCGGGGCCTGCAAGCGCAGCAGGTCCCGCCCTTTTTGTTTTGCTCCGGTGGATGGCAATGCGCGGTAATCATGAGGAGTGAGGACGTCTGCTGCCTTGCAGATTACTCAAAATTATTGGGGGAGGGGTTAATAACTATATCCTCTATACCAAAGGACATAATGAGATGCCAATTTTGTTGACAAGCGAATGACGATTAGCTGCGAGTCAGCTACCAGCGTAAATAATCGATAAAGAAATGTCGTAATTTGGTGCCAAATGCCCAGATAACGCCGCGTCTATTTTAATTAACTGCTTTGAGCAAACAGTAAAATGCTACTATCTAACTTGCACGTAAGAAAGCAGATTAACGGTTAAGGCTAAGAAGTGGCAGGTATGTCGGAAGCAACTAGGACTCGCACGCATGCGCCTGAGGTTAGGCAGCGCGCCGTCGAGATCCTCCAAGAGGGGGTCGGTCATCGCGCCCTCGCCGCGGAGCTTGGCATTCCCCAGGCCACGGCTCGTCAGTGGGCCCGCGCGTATGCCGTGGGCGGTGCTGACGCCGTTCTCAATGCCGGTTCGCATCATCACACCTATTCGTACGACGTAAAGCTCGCTGTGGTTAAGGACCGTCTGGAAAACGGCTTGACGGTTCGCGAGGCCATGATCAAGCACAAGATTCCCAGCGAGTCTTCGGTCAAGGCTTGGTGCCGTCAGTACCGCGAGAGCGGTGAGTCCGCACTGGTCGATAAGCCGCGCGGTCGCAAGCCGCGCGCTAAAAAGGCGGAATAGCAAACGGGATGGTGCGCCCACGGGGGCGCATTTTTCTTGCCGCGTCAACTTTTTGGACTGCCGCGAGCCTATCGGGACATCCTCCAAAGTGCCCAATAAACCGCGCGCAGCGGCCCGCGCGTCCGTCGCTGCGGTAAGGGGACGTCACCCCTCTACTCCAATGCGGACAGACTCCTTGCCCCGTACGCCTAAAACTCCCCAGTTGACCGAAAACCCGCCGCCGCTACTCCTCAATTGAGCTATAACGTTAAACAATTGCAGCGTTTTTGCATGGGGGAGTGATGGTATGACGCTACTGTATTTCCTTACCCTGTTTCCGCTGGTACCGGCGCTGGGCATGCTGCTCGCGCGCGGTGACCGCGCCCGCGATGCGGTGGGGCTCATAGGTTCCGGCATTATTATGGCGGTGACAGTTGTAGTCGCCGTCATGTTTTTTGGCACGGGTCCGCAGAGCTTTGAGGTTGCCCCCGGCACCTCGCATGTGCTCTCGATCATCAGCTCCGCCATCGACGTGATTCTGTGCGCCGTTATCCTGTACAACGCGTTCAAATATGGGAACGCGCTCACAACGGTACTCGGCATAGTCCAGCTGGTGGGCTCGCTCGCCTTTGCAGCCATGACGCTGCCCGCGGCCGAAGCCGTCACGGCGACGCCGCTCTACCTAGACTACATGAGCGTGATCATGGTCCTCGCCGTCGGCATTGTCGGCAGCCTTATCTGCGTGTATGCCCTGGGTTACATGAAGGACTTCCAGGCCCATGACGAGCACGAGGCCGAGCTGCGCGGGCAGACCGCGCCCGACCGTCGCCCGCAGTTCCTGGCGCTTATGTTCCTGTTCCTCTCGGCCATGTTCGTCATCGTGACGAGCGACAACCTTGAGTGGCTGTTCTGTGGCTGGGAAATCACCACCGTGTGCTCGTTCCTCATGATTGGCTACACGCGCACGCCCGAGGCCATCAAGAATGCCTTCACCCAGATCATCCTCAACATGCTGGGCGGCATCGCGTTTTTGGCCGGACTCATGTACCTGCACGTTAACGGCATGCCGCTGTCCATCTCGGGCATGATCGAGCTTTCCGGCGCCGGAACCGCGCAATCCGCGCTGCTGGTGATGCCGGTCATCCTGTTGTCGCTCGCCGCGCTCACCAAGGCCGCACAGATGCCGTTCCACACGTGGCTGCTCGGTGCCATGGTTGCCCCCACGCCCACGAGCGCCCTGCTGCACTCGTCAACCATGGTCAAAGCCGGCGTGTTCCTGATGGTCAAGCTCAGCCCGCTCTATGCCATCTATCCCGTGACCGGCTTTATGGTCACGAGTGTGGGTGCCATCACGTTTTTGCTCGCTGCCCTCATGGCCATCTCGCAGAGCAACGCCAAACGCGTGCTCGCGTACTCCACCATTTCCAACTTGGGCCTCATCAGTGCCTGCTTGGGTGTCGGCGCGCCCGAGGCCGTATGGGCGGCCATCTTCCTGATCCTGTTCCACACGGTGGCCAAGTCGCTGCTGTTCCTGTGCGTGGGCACGGCCGAGCATCATATCGGCAGCCGCGATATCGAGGACATGGACGGTATGTTCAGCCGCATGCCGCACCTGACGCGCCTGATGATGTTGGGCATCATGGGCATGTTTGTGGCGCCGTTTGGCATGCTCGTGTCCAAGTGGGGTGCCCTGGTGGCGTTTGCGCAGACTGGCAACGTGCTCATGATCATGGTGCTGGCCTTTGGCTCGGCCGCGACGTTTTTCTTCTGGGGCAAGTGGCTTGCCAAGCTTTCGGGCGTCGACCCCACGGCTCAAAACGTTGAGGTCAATGTCCATAAGACCGAATGGATGGCGCTCAACACCATCGCCGCGCTGCTGATTCTGTGCTGCGTGGCGTTCCCGCTCATCTCGAGCGGTCTGGTGTCGCCTTACTTGGCCATGGTGTTTGGACGCGTGCCGTACGTTATTGGCAAGGACGCCATGTATCTGATGGTGGTTATCGTGGCGTTTATCGCCGTGGTGCTGCTGACGTCGTTCCGCGTGAGCAACAAGCCGCACGTCAACGTGTACCTTTCGGGTGTGGGAACCGACAAATATCGCCATTTCCGCGGCTCGATGGGACACGAGGTGAAGGCCGAAAAGCGCAATTGGTACTCGGAGGACGCCCTTGGCGAGAAGCGTATTGGCCCCGCGGGTAGCGTCGTGTGCTGCAGCATTATCTTGTTTGCGCTGCTGTGTTGCGCGTGGATTGGGCCCGAGAGACTTGCCATGAGCGCGCCCTCGGTGCTGCGCGGCAAGTATTTCGAAGGTTCGGGCGTCGTGGGCATATTTATTGGTACCGTGGTGTTTGCCCTGCTGGCGCCTTTGGTTGGTGGCCTGATCGACGGCGTTGACCGCAAACTTTCGGCCCGTATGCAGGGCCGCGTGGGCCCGCGCCTGCTCCAGCCTTTCTACGACGTTGCCAAGCTGCTGCGCAAAGCCCCTGCCAGCGTAAACACCATGGACGATACCTATATGGCGTGCGCGCTCATCTTTACCGTCGTGGGCGGCGGCATCTTTGTGTCGGGCTCTAACACGCTACTGTGCGCTTTTATGGTGACGCTCGCCGCGATCTTTGTGGTGTTGGCGTCCGCCTCGACGCAAAGCCCGTTTGCCCAGGTTGGCGCCGATCGTGAGTTACTGCAGGTTATGAGTTACGAGCCCGCCGTTTTGCTGATGAGCGTGGGCCTGTACCTTGCCACCGACAGCTTCGATTCCATCGCCGTGACGGGGCAGTCGGCCCCCATCATCGTGTACAGCGCGCCCATTTTCCTGGCGCTGCTCGCGGTGCTTACCATCAAGCTGCGCAAGTCGCCGTTTGACCTTTCGTACTCGCATCACGCGCATCAGGAGATCGTCCAGGGCGTCGCCACCGAGATGAGCGGCGGCACGCTGGCCAAGATGACCCTTATGCACTGGTGCGAGACCGTGCTGTTTTTGATGTGGGTGGGCATGTTCTTTGTCTGGGACAACCCGGTGAGCTGGGTCGTAGCCCTGGTCGTGATGGTCGCGACGTATTTTGTCGAGATCCTGATCGACAACACCTTCGCACGTAGCACCTGGCGCAGCTGCTTTAGGCTCGGATGGGGTGTGGCGCTGGTGTTTGGCCTGCTCAACCTTATGCCCATCCTCGTCGACGTGTTTATTTAGGAGGCGGCATACATGGATCATAAAATGTCGCGCTCGCCGTGGGTTATTCATTACGACGGTTCGAGCGGCAACGGATGCGATATCGAGGTGCTGGCCTCGCTCACGCCGCTGTTCGATGCGGAGCGCTTTGGCGTGGTCAACACCGGCAACCCCAAGCATGCGGATATCTTTTTGGTGACGGGGTCGGTCAATGCCCAGAACCTGCCCGTCGTGCGACAGATCTACAACCAGATGCTCGAGCCCAAGTGCGTGGTGGCGTGCGGCATCTGCGCGTGTTCGGGCGGCGTGTTCCGCGATGCCTATAACGTGATCGGCGGCGTGGACCGCGCGATTCCCGTGGACGTGTACGCGCCCGGGTGCGCCATTCGCCCCGAGACGGTGATCGATGCCATCGTGGAGGCGTGCGGCATCCTGGACCAGAAGGAGGCCGTGATGCGCGCCGGCGGCGACCCGCTCACCGTGGGCGGTGCCGCTACTTGGGACGGTGGCGTTGAGCTGGGCGAGGACGGGTTTGTGGCTGCTGCGGAGGCCGGCGACGCGACCGCCGCTGCAAAGGAGGCCGAGTAATGCAAAAGGCTATCTATACCACCGTCGGGATCGAGGAGCTCCTGTCGCATGTCCAGGCGCTTAAGGGCGTCGGCGCGCGCTTTGTGCAAATGCACGCTGAACGCAACGTCGACGACGGCTCGTATCGCTTGGTCTATACGTTTATCAATGTTCGTGCTGCTCAGGAGCATATTGCGCAGGACGGCAGCTATGCGATTGAGAACCTGGTGGTTGAGGGCATCGACCAGTACCAGGAGATTCCGTCCATCAGCTCGTATTACCCCGCGGTGTTCCCGTTTGAAAATGAGGCCCACGACCTGTTTGGCCTTGCCATCACCGACATGCAGATCGACTTTAAGGGCTTTTTCTACCAGGTTTCGACTGCCGAGCCCATGAGCGTTATCACGCCCGAGGTGAAGGCCGCGCGCGAGAAGGCCATGAAGGTCCGTGCCGCCGCCGAAGCCAAGGCGCGCAAGGCCGCTGCCGAAAAGGCCGCCGCTGCTGCGGCTGCTGCAGGGGAGGGCGCTGCGAGCGCCGGCGATGCTTCGGCTGCGGCGAGCGCCCAGTCCGCTGCGGCTGCCGGCTCCGATGCTCAGCACGATGAGGCTGCTGCAAAGGCCGCGCTCAAGGCTGCCGAGATGGAGGCAAAGCTCGCCGCCATGGATCCCGAGAAAGCGGCCAAGGTCCGCGCGGCGCTTGCCGCCAAGGTCGCCCGCGACAAGCAGAAAAAGGAGGCGTAAGGTCCATGGCACATCGCTCCGTTATTCCGTTTGGCCCGCAGCACCCGGTGCTGCCCGAGCCGCTTCATCTGGACCTGGTGATCGAGGACGACCGCGTCATCGAGGCAATTCCGCAGATCGGCTTTGTGCACCGCGGACTCGAGAAGCTCACCGAAAAGCGCGACATGCATCAGTTTGGCTACATCGCCGAGCGCATCTGTGGCATCTGCGCCGTGGGCCACAGCTGCGGCTATGCCAGCGCCTGTGAGCGTATGCTCGACATCGAGGTGCCCGGCCGCGTGCAGTATATCCGCACCATTTTGCACGAGCTTTCGCGCATCCACTCGCATCTGCTGTGGTTGGGCCTGCTCGCCGACGCCTTTGGCTTCGAGGCGCTGTTCTATCGGTCATGGACCCTGCGCGAGCAGATTCTCAAGATCTTTGAGAGTACTTGCGGCGGGCGCGTGATTCTGTCGATTAACGAGATCGGCGGCCTTAAACACGACATTGAGGATTCCGAGCTGGCGGGCATTGTCCAGACACTCGACGCCATGCGCCCCGACTACGAGGCTCTGGTGCATACGTTTTTGGACGATGCCAGCTGCGGCGAGCGCCTGCATGGCGTGGGCGTGATCAGCAAAAAGGATGCGCTGGAGCTTTCGATGGTCGGTCCGTTTGGGCGCGCCTCGGGCGTGGACTACGACGTGCGCATGTTTGGTGACGGCGCCTATGCGGACCTGGCTGCATTTGAGCCCATCGTTGCTACCGATGGCGACTGCTATGCCCGCTGCCAGGTGCGTTGCGCCGAGGTCACGCAGGCCATGGACATTATCAAGGAGCTTGTCGGCAAGATTCCGCACGACGGCATCGGCGGGCGTACCAAGCTCACACCGGCCGACGGCGCGCGCGGCGAGGTTGTGATTGAGCAGCCGCGCGGCGAGGCGTATTACTATGTGCGCGGCAACGGCACCAAGAACCTGGACCGTTTCCGCGTGCGCACGCCGACGTCGCAGAACTTGGCGGGTCTGACGCATGCGCTGCAGGGCGTACTCCTTGCCAACGTGCCCATGATTATCCTGACCATCGACCCCTGCATTAGCTGCACGGAAAGGTAGGCGCGGCATGAGTTTGCTGACATTTGCCAAGACGGCCTTGGGTTCTATGGTCAAGCAGCCGGTAACGGTGTGCTATCCGCAGGAGAAGCTCGCGGCACCCGAGCGCTTGCGCGGGCATATCGTCAATGACATGGATGTGTGTATCTGCTGCGGCATGTGTGCGCGTCGCTGTCCGGCGGGCGCGCTCGCGGTCGATCGCAAGGGTGGAACGTGGTCGATCGATCCGTATGCCTGCGTGGTGTGCGGCGAGTGCATCGAAAGCTGCCCCAAGCACTGCCTGACTATGGACGCCGCCCGCACCCCAGTCGCAGCGGACAAGACTCCCACAGTAGAAACCAAGCCGGAATAGCGCTGGAATAGGGGCCGGTGGGGCAAAAATGCCCCACCGGCCCCGCGCTTAAACGCGCGGGCGAGCCGCCGCGAACAAAACTATGCCGGATTACGGGGCTGGATAGCGAACCTCCCACCATGCAGAAAAACGCAAAAACAAAACCGCAGGTAGAACGCCTGCGGTTTTTCATGAAACGCGGTTGTGGTCGGGGGTATCGGGTCAAACGTAGTAGATGGGCCAGTTTCGTGGCGAGCACCACCAATTGATCCCCCGGGAAGGAGGAAAGCGGATCATTTTTGCCTGATGGCACCGAGTCGCACCTGTTTTCCTGCGAAAACGCCGTGTCTCAACTTTGGTGAGACATTTGTCTCACGCCCAAAACAGAATCTGGAACATGTGTCACCTGCCCAAATTGTGTCTCATTTCGTAACTTTAGGCTGTTGCAAGGTCTGAGCCTGCGAGAAGGGAGACGCGATGAGTAGGTATACGAGGGGTCTCTTGGCGGTGATGCTGGCCGTAGTGCTGGTGTTGCCGGCTGCAGCATTTGCCATGCTGCCCGAGGCCAACGCCAGGTCCAGTACCGGTATGGATGGACCGGAGGCGACAAAGATAGTCGATCACGAAACCAGCAACCATTGGAAGTTCTGGGCGGGCGGCTATGACGGCAGCAAAGTCACGACGCAAAACGTCGGCCGAATTTGGACGGATAAGACGGTCCAGGCAATCGATGACGGGAAATCGGACTTTTTGACCACGCTTTCGGCGATGTCTTCGACATCCGATACAACGTCGCTGGTTTCCAAGCCGCTCGACATCGTGATGGTGCTGGATGCCTCTGGCTCGATGGATGGTGAGATGGGTGGTGGAGGTTCGACCAAGCGTATCGACGCGCTCAAGAATGCTGCCAACCACTTTATCGATACCATTGCCGAGCAAAACAAGAACGTTAAGGACGCGAGCAAGCAGCACCAGGTTGCCATCGTAAAGTTTGCGGGCAAGTCGACCAGTATCGTTGGCAACAATTTATACACCTCCGGTGGCCATGACTATAACTACTCTCAGACAATGCAAGAGTTGACGGCGTGCTCGGGTGATGGCGCAAAGAGCCTCAAGAAAACAATCAATTCCATTGACCCTGCTGGTGCTACTCGTGCCGATAACGGCATGGCACTGGCCGAGGGAATTACTTCCAAACGCGAAGATGCCCAGAAGATCGTTGTGTTCTTTACGGACGGCACGCCCACAGACTTCCGTGACTTCAGCTCTACTGTTGCCGACGATGCCATAGCTGCCGCCAAGGGCATGAAGGATAAAGGCGCTACCGTCTACACCATCGGCATCTTTGACGGTGCGGATCCCAGTGCCGATCCTACGAGCTACAAGACGAGCGATGAAAATAAATTCATGCACGCCATGTCGAGCAACTATCCCAAGGCGACTTCGTATACGAGCGGAAAGCTGGGCGATCGCGTTGCCGGTGCTACTTATTACAAGTCTGCAGCCAACGCTGCAGAGCTAGATCAAGTCTTCGCAGACATCTCGAGTGCCATTACGTCGGGCAAGGGTTTCCCGACCAAGGTCGAGGGCAACAATCCCAACGGCTCCGGTTACATCACATTCGAGGACGAACTGGGTGCCTTCATGCAGGTCGACGGTTTTACCGGTGCCGAGTACAACGGCAAGACCTATGGCGCCGCCACCAAGTCGACCGATGGCAATATCGATACCTATACGTTTGATGGCGAGCTCGCTCACCTGGTGATCACGGTCGACCGTGCGGACGAGAAAAACCCCCAGCGCGGTGACATCGTGACGGTCAAGGTCCCTGCATCGCTCATTCCGCTGCGCCGTTTTACCGTTGACGAGTCGGCGGGCACGTTTGTGGTTGACTCCACGGATGCCATCTCGCCTATCCGCGTTGCGTATGCATCGAGCGTAAAGGCTATTGCACGCAAAAACCTGTTTACTCCCAATAACGTACCGGGTCTGCAGGATTACATCAATGAGCACAAGGACGCCGATTCCAATACCGTTAGCTTCTACGCCAACAAGTGGACCGGCGACGACGTGGGCGATACGGTCGCGAGCTTTGAGCCTGCTGCCACGAACAGCTACTACTACTTCCAAAAGCTAACGCCCGTCTATACGGATGCGGCTTGCACCAAGCTTGCAACGGAAAAGCCTTCGGGCTCTAAGACCTATTGGTACAAAGATGAGTTTGTGGCGCAGAACTCGTCGGGCGCGCCGTACGATGATTCCGTTTCGATCCCGGTTAAGGGAAGCGAGCTCGAAAGCTTTGAAGGTGCTTTGGTAAAGGATGGCGATCACTGGTCGATTAAGGCTGGTACTGCGCGCCTCGCCTATATTAATCAGCTCCACACCACCAAGGAGCGTGTGGGCGGAAACCCGACGGACACCGCACACGACGTAATCAATCCCCAGTGGAACAACACGAAGATTGTTTCCGGCGCGACGAAGGTCAATGTCTACCTGGGCAATAACGGCAAGATTAGCTTTACGCTCAATACCACGCCGACAACGTTGACAACTGCCGACTTTGGCCTGACCAAGGTGCTCGAGGGTCGCGAGTGGACGAATGAGGACAAGTTTGAGTTTGGTCTGACGTCCAAGGACAACGCCCCGATGCCCAGGTCCACGACTGCGTTTGCAACCAAGGGCCATGCGGACATTAGCTTTGGCGAGATTGCCTATGACAAGCCGGGCACGTATGTCTACAAGGTTAGCGAGAAGCATGCCGGGACCACGGTCGACGGCATCGCCTACAGCAAGAACGTTGCAGAGTTCACCGTAACGGTGACACCCAACGCAAAGGGAAAGCTCGAGGCTTCTGTGAAGAAGACCTCGGGCGAGGTCGAGTTCAAGAACACCTATACCGCCAATCCCGCTGAGTCGAGCGTCACCGATCAGATTACAGTTACCAAGGTCCTGACCGGCCATAAGCTCCAGGACAATGAGTTCTCCTTTGAGCTCGTTGAGGGTGAGGGCGAGGACGCGCCGGTTGTCGAAACCGTTAAGAATGATGCCAACGGCAACGTTGCGTTCAGCGCCATCAAGTACACCGAGATCGGTCAGCACATCTATACGTTGCGCGAGGTCAAGGGCAATGCCGGCGGCATCGCCTACGACAAAACCGTCTATACCGTCGTGACGACCATCGCCGACAATGGCAAGGGCCAGCTTGTGGCCACGCATAAGCTGAAGGGCGCCGAGGACGTCAAGAAGATTGAGTTCAAGAACTCCTACACCGTGACGCCCAAGAGCTCCAGCGTCACCGACCAGATCACCGCGACCAAGTCCCTGACCGGGCGCAAACTTGCCGTCGGCGAGTTCTCCTTCGAGCTTGTCGAGGGCGACAAGGTCGTCGCCACCGGCACCAACGACGCCAGCGGTAACATCACGATGGGCACCGTCAAGTATGACAAGGCCGGAACGCATACCTACACACTGCGCGAAGTCAACGGCGGAACCACCAGCAAGGGCATCGCCTACGACGGCAAGACTTACACCATCGTGACCACCATCACCGATAAGGGCGACGGCACGCTCAAGGCCGAGCATGTCCTGAAGGATGCCAAGGCTGCCGAGTTCAAGAATTCCTACAATCTGACCCCCACTGAGTCCAGCGTCACCGACCAGGTCAAGGCGACCAAGTTCCTGACCGGGCGCGCGCTTGCCGCCGGCGAGTTCTCCTTCGAGCTCGTCGAGGGCGACAAGGTTGTCGCCCGGGGCACCAATGCGGCTGACGGCACAATCACGATGAAGGCTATCACCTACACCGAGGCCGGTACGCACACCTACACGCTGCGTGAGGTTAAGGTCGATGCCGACAACGGTATTACCTACAGTACCGCGGCCTATACCATCGTGACGACCGTTACCGATAACGGAAACGGCAAGCTTTCGGTTAAGCACGAACTGCAGGGCGCCGGGACCGCCGAGTTTAAGAATTCCTACACCGTGACGCCCAAGGACTCCAGCGTCACCGACCAGGTCAAGGCGACCAAGTCCCTGACCGGGCGCGACCTCAAGGACGGCGAGTTCTCCTTCGAGCTCGTCGAGGGTGAGGGCGAGGACGCCAAGGTCGTCGCCACCGGCACCAACAATGCCGAAGGCAAGATCACGATGGGCGCCGTGAAGTACACCAAGGCCGGCAAGCACACTTACACGTTGCGCGAGGTCAAGGGCGGAACCACCAGCAAGGGCATCACCTACAGTGACGCCAAATACACTATCGAGACCACCATCACGGACAACGGCGACGGCACACTCGGGGCCGAGCACGTCCTGAAGGGCGACGAGCCCGCCGAGTTCAAGAACACCTACAGCGTGACCCCGCTCGATGCAGAGCTCGACTTTGATCTGAGCAAGGTCATCAGCGGCCGCGACTGGACGGATGGGGACGAGTTTAGCTTTACCATCACCGCCCCCGAAGGCGCCCCGCTGCCCGATCCCGCAACCGTAACCGTGAGCAAGAAGGACGCGAAGGACGGCATCGCCGCCATCAAGTTCGGCAAGATTCACTACGCTGCCGCCGAAACCTATAAGTACGAGATTCGCGAGAGCGCGGGCAGCACGGTCGGTATGACGTATGACGCGCATGTCGCAACTGCCGAAGTGACCGTGACCGAGGACAGCGATGGCAACCTGACCGCAAACGTCACCAAGAAGGAAAACGGACGCTTTACCAACACGTACCGCACTGAGCTCGATTACGCCGCGGCCGGCGGCCTCAAGCTCAGCAAGACCCTCTACGGACGTCCCATGACCGAGGGGCAGTTCACCTTTACCGTGACGCCCGCCGACGATGATTCGGCTCGCGCACTTGGCCTGCTTCCCGGGGCCAACAACTTCGAGTCCTCTGCAACGATAGAGGGAACGGTCGGTCAGATTGACATCCTGGCGGGCCATGAGGCCAAATTTACGCAGGCTGATGCCGGCAAGACCTTTACGTACACCGTGGCCGAGAAGAACGACGGCCAGCCGGGTTACACCTACGACGACGCTGTCCGCACCGTGACGATCGCCATCGCCGACGACACCGCCGGTACGCTCACCGCCACGACGACCGTCTCCGGCGGTTCCGAGGGCACGCTGGTGACCGAGTACAAGACCGGCGCGGCTGCGGTCGAGAGCGCCGTGGTTCCGTTCGTCAACAGCTATAGCGCTACGACCAACACGCCTGGTGGCACCGCTGCTCAGGTCGTTGCCGCCAAGACCCTGACCGGTCGCCCGATGGTCGACGGTGAGTTCTGGTTCGGTATCGCCTATCAGGGTGAGCTTGTGGGTTATGAAAATCTCAAGCCCAATATCGGCGGGCACGTGAGCTTTGATGCTCTGCACTACGACACCAAGATGCTTGCCGATCTTGAGTCTGCTGGGCTTGCCCATCGTACCGATAAGGACGGCAAGCTTGCCTGGACCATTAACTACACGGCCTACGAAGATTTATTCGGGCTGCCAAATGGCGTTTCCGCTACAACGTGGAGCTTTGGCTTTAAGGTTATCGTCGTCGACAACGGCGACGGTACCCTGACGGCAACGGTCGACTACGGCGGCGTCGAGCCCTTGTTCGAGAACGTCTACGGCGCCGAGGCCGTCGATGCCGCGCTCACCGGTACTAAGAAGCTCCAGGTTGCCGAGGGCCTGGCCCCGGCCGACATCACGGGTAAGTTCACCTTTACCGTGACCGCCGACGAGGCTGGTGCCCCGATGCCCGAGCGCACGACCGCAACCAACGACGCGGCCGGCAACGTGGACTTTGGCAAGACCCACTTTACGCTCGAGGACCTCAACCGCGCCCTGGGCGTGGCGGACGATGCGACCGATAAGGCCGAGGCGGACGAAGCTGACGAGGCCGAGGCTGAAGAGGCCGACGCCGACGCTGATGCCAACGTCGACGAGCCCAGCGACGAGTCCGAGCCCGCAGCCCCCACCGCCCCGCGCTCGCACATCTTTACCTACACGGTGACCGAGTCCGGTAGCGCCCCTGGCGTGACCAACGACGCCAACGCCACGCGCAAGGTTTCCTACACCGTGACTGACGACGGTGCCGGACATCTGGGTGTCGTGCGCAACGGCGACGACGGTGCGGCCTTCACGTTCACCAACACGTACGGCGTGGCACCTACCGATTCTGTCGTGACCGATCAGGTCAAGACCGTCAAGCGTCTGACCGGACGCGACCTTGCGGCTGGCGAGTTCACGTTTGATCTGCTCGAGGACGGCGTGGTTGTCGCTAGCGGCACCAACGACGCCAACGGCACCGTTACGCTGAGCCCGATCCGCTACGAGGCACCCGGCACGCACACGTACACGCTGCGCGAGGCTTGCCCCAACGCGCTCGGCCTGTACAAGGGCGTCACCTATGACAGCGCGACCTACACCGTCGTGACCACCGTCTCCGACAATGGTGACGGCACGCTGACCGCGACGCACAAGCTCGAGGGAACCACCGAGTCGGCTGGCTTTACCAACAAGTACCACGCCATGCCCACGCAGGTTTCCATCGGCGCCATCAAGGTGCTCGAGGGACGCGAGCTCAAGAAGGACGAGTTTAGCTTTAAGCTCGTTGGCGAGGACATCGAGTCTACGGTTACCAACGATGCCGACGGCAAGATCAACTTCGACAAGTTCGAGTACGACGAGCCTGGTACGTACGTCTACACCATCAGCGAGGTCAAGGGCGACGAGGCCGGTATGACCTACGACAAGTCCGTCTTTACCGCGACCGTCAACGTGGTCGACGACGGCGAGGGCAACCTCAGGGCGAACATCGCCTTTACCAAGGGCGACAAGAGCGTCGAGGGTATCGTGTTCAACAACACGTACAAGAAGCCCGAGACGCCCGTGCCGACGCCCGATCCCGGCACGCCCAAGACCGTGACGAACATCGTCAAGACGGTCAAGGGTTTCCTGCCCACCACGGGTGACCAGCAGGCCGCCGCACTGCTCATGGCATTCGTCATCGCCATGGCCGGCGTCGGAGCCCTGGTTTGGGGTATCCGCAAGCGCTAGGCACGTCGACAGCGCCCGGGGCCAAAAAGCCCCGGGCGGCCGGCAGGGCTAAATCCCGACCTACTCCTACCCCCCCCAGCCGCCACGGAGGCATCTCCCTCCTCCGTGGCGGCGCTTTCGTGGCAGGCACCGTCAACCGATCTCCGCGGCGGAAGAAAACGGATCATTTTGGTCCCGCGAGGCTGGCGGAGACACTCGTGCAGGGCCACCCGAACAAAACTATGCCGGTTTACTACGATGAATCCGAGATTCCTGACCACACCCGCATTTTTGCAAATATCGCAAGTGTTCTACCTGCGGTTTTGTAAGTGCGCAATTTGCCGTGGTCGGAGATATGCGGTTCATCGTAGTAAACCGGCATAGTTTTGAAATGGCATCAAATTGGCGGCAGCCAGCGGCTAGCCTCGCAGATAGGCGATGGCGATTTGGGTGCGGTTGCGTAGCCCCATTTTGGCTAGGATTGAGCTGATGTGGTTGCGCACGGTGCCTTCGCCCATATAGGCGGTGGCAGCGATCTCCTTGTTGTCGAGGCCGCGGGCGATGAGCTCGGCGACTTCGAACTCGCGGTCGGTCAGACCGGCAAAGGCGGCGGGCCGGCGGGTCGCGCCGGCCTCGACGTCCGCCCCATCAAAGTTGATATCTTCGATCGCCTTGCCCTCGAGCACGCGTTTGCCGTCCATGACCTGCGCCAACGCCGGCGGAATGGCAGCGACATCGGTCTTGATCAGGTAGCCGCGGGCGCCCAGCTTGAGCGCCGACACAATGTACTCGTCATCCGAGAACGTCGTCAGAAACACCACGCGCGCCGCAGGGTCGTGCTCAAGGATCTCGCGCGCGGCCGAAAGGCCGTCGCGTCCCGGCATCTGGATGTCGAGCAGCGCAATATCGGGTGCGTGCTCGGCGTAGAGCGCCACCGCATCGTTGCCGTTGGCACCGGTGCCCACCACTTCGATCTGCGGCTGGGCGCCCAAGATAATCTTGAGCGAATCGACCACCAAGCGGTCGTCGTCGACAACGATGAGCCTCATCGGCCCTCATCTCCTTGCTGTTTGGGAACGGTGGCAAACACACGCCAGCCGCCGGCGCCGGCACGCGGGCCGGCGGTGAAGGTGCCGCCAAGCGCCTCGATGCGCTCGCGCATGGAGGCGAGCCCCATGCCCTCCGCGGTGCCGCGGCCGCTTGCTTGGACCTCACCCACGCCATCGTCGGTAACAATGAGCTGGTAAAACGACGGATGCTCCATGCACCGTACGGTGACGGTCTGGGCGCAAGCGTGGCGCATGGTATTGGAGAGCGCTTCGCGCAGGACCGCTGCAAAGCAGTTGGCGACGTTTGCGGGCGCATGTTCGGCCATAACTTCAAGCTCAATCTGCGGGCCGCCGTCCGAGCGTGTGCCTTCGACAATGCGTTCGAGCTGCACGGAAAGGTCGACGGCGTTGTCGTTGAGCGCGTGGACGCTGGTGCGTACAAGCTGGAGCGCCTCGTCAACGGTGCGTTTGACGTCGGCAAAATCGGCGGCGACGCCGGGCTCGTCGGCGTGGACCACGCGCAGGGCTTCGGCCTGCAGTGAGGCGCGCGTGAGCTGGTGCCCGACGTTATCGTGGATCTCGCGCGCGATGCGGGCACGTTCGGCGAGCGTCGCGAGCTCGACTTCGTAGTCCTGGCGGTCGGCAAGATCGCGGTTGCGCGCCTCGAGCGCGAGGGCTCGTTCCTGCAGCTCGTCGCGGATGCGGCGCATGCGCTGCTGTTCGCGCTCCAACTGGGCGGTACGTAGCGATAGCAAGGTGGCGGCAACCGAAAGGATGGCGGTCAGCAGAAGCGTTCGGGCGGTGAGCGCATCGGCGCGAAGGTCTGCGACGAGCGCAAAAGCAAAGACGGAGCCAATGCCCAGCGCGACCCAGGCGCGCTCACGGCGCACACGTTGTGCGATGTCATAGAGGGCGAGGGGCGCAAACGGCACAAACGGCGGCACGAAGACGGCCGCGATGATGTAAGCGTAACTCGCGGCCTCGCTTACACGGCGCGTGCGTTCCCCCTGTGCGACCTCGGCCAGCGAGGTGGCGATAACGCCAAGGCAAAACGCCGTGACCAAGCGAGCGTCCACGGCAAGGCCCATTGCGGCCGCAATGCAGCACGCCAGCACGATCGATTTGTCGAAAAGCCTGTTCATACGGGTATTGTACGCGAAGCCGCGCGTGGTGGAGGGGCCGCCTGCGCAACTGTGACATTCCTCCCGCGCGGCAAATCGGGGGCGTCGGCAGGTCGCACGACCAAGCCCCGCACTCGTGACAAAGCTCACTGGTGCGCGCCGGCGGCTCCTGCGATGATGCAATCGTACCGGGCCGCAATCAACAGAAGGGCCGCCTCATGACAGACATCGTCCACGTCGAAAACCTCGTCAAGCGCTACGACGATCTTATTGCGCTCGACCACTTTAACCTGAGTATCGCCCCCGGCGAGATCTTTGGCCTGCTGGGCCCCAACGGCTCGGGCAAGACCACGTCCATCAACTGTATTCTGCAGCTGCTTGCCTACGACAAAGGCACCATCGAGCTGTTCGGCAAGTCCATGACACCCGCCCGCTACGACCTCAAGCGCCGCATCGGCGTGGTGCCGCAGCAGGTGGCGGTATTCGACGAGCTCACGGTGCGCGAGAACATCGACTATTTCTGCAGCCTTTACGTCAATGACCGCAAGCGCCGCCGCGCGCTGGTGGACGAGGCGATCGACTTTGTCGGGCTGGGCGACTTTACCAAGTTTCGCCCCGGCAAGCTCTCGGGTGGCCTGGCGCGCCGGCTCAACATCGCCTGCGGTATCGCGCACAAGCCCGAGCTCATCTTTTTTGACGAGCCCACGGTGGCGGTCGACCCGCAGAGCCGCAACGCCATCCTGGAGGGCATCTGCCGCCTGCGCGACGAGGGCGCCACGGTGGTGTATACCAGCCATTACATGGAGGAAGTCGAGCAAATCTGCAGCCGCATCATGATCATGGACGGCGGCCGCGTGCTGGCGCAGGGCACCAACGACGAGCTCAAGCGCATGATTCAGATGGGCGAGCGCGTGACTGTCGAGGTCGGCGCCGTCGAGGCCGCCACAGTCGAGCGCCTGCGCGCCCTCGAGCACGTGCTCAGCGTCGAGCTGTCCGGCGGCGAGCTCGTCTGCACCTGCGAAGCGAGCCCGCACAATTTGGTCGACATCCTCGACACGCTGCGCGCCGCCGACGTGGCGCTCGGCCGCGTGTGGAGCGAGCCGCCGACCCTCAACGACGTGTTCCTCGAGATCACCGGCCGCGAGCTGCGCGACTAGGGGGCAGCTATGTTCAACACCATTATCATTACGGTCAAGACGCTGCTGCGCCGGCCGAGCACGTGGGTTTGGGGCGCTCTCTTTCCCATCGCGCTTTCCACGATGTTCATGTTTATGTTTGCGAATCTGAGCTCCGACGGCACGGTCGACCCGGTGCCGGTGGCCGTCGTAGCGGATGAGGCCTGGGACGCCTCGACCTTTAAGGACGTGGCGACGTCGCTTGCCAAGGAAGGCGACGACCAGCTGCTCGAGATCCACGAGTGCGACGATGCAGCCGATGCGAACCGTGCGCTTAAGGCCGGCGAGGTCGCGGGCATCTACACGGTCGATGCCGCGGGCACGCCCAAACTCACGCTGCTTTCGAGCTATGACAGCTCGCGTGCCTCGTCGGTGCTCACAGACCGCAGCATTTTGGAGACGGTGGCAAGCTCGTATACACAAAATGCCGAGCTCATGTCCCAGATTGCCCAAGACAACCCGGCGGCGCTCGCCGACCCGGAGGCGGTTGCGCGCGCCCTGTCGCTCGAGGGCGGCACCCGTCGCGTAAGCCTGACACGCACAACGCCCGATGGCACGGTCATCTACTACTACGCGCTCTTTGGCCTGGTCGCGATGATGTCTGCCGAGTTTGCCGCCTTGAGCGTCGTCGACCTGCAGCCCAATCTGTCGGGCCTTGGCGCGCGTCGCTGCGTGGGCGGTCTTTCCAAGACGGCGTCGCTGGCCGGTATCTTGGTGGGCTCGTGGCTGGTCTCCTTTGCTTCGATGGCAATTGCGATCGGCTACGTGCGCCTGGTCGTGGGCGTCGACTTTGGCGGACGCAAGGGGCTGTGTCTGGTGGGCGGCGCCGCCTCCGCGCTTGCCGCCACGGGCCTGGGGCTCTTTGTGGGCACGCTTCCCGTTAAGGGCGGCAAGGCGTCCAAGTCCGGCATCCTCACGGGCTTTGCCACCACGTGCGCCCTGTTCGCCGGCCTCTACGGCGAGCCGGCGATGGCGCTTGCCGACGACGTCGCCCGCGCCTGCCCGGCCGAGTGCTGGTTCAACCCCGTCAAGCTTATCTGCGACATGTTCAACCGCCTGTATTTCTTTGAGGACCTGGGGCCTTTTGCCGTTCGCGCCGGCGCGCTGGTCCTTATGGCGCTGCTGTTTGTTGCCGCCGCCACGCTGATCTTTGGAAGGAGCCGCTATGAGCACCTTTAAGACCGCGCTTCGCATGGCGCTCGCACACCCGCTCTATCTGCTTATCTACACGGTGTTTATTTCGCTCATGGGCGTATTCATCGCGGCATCGGTAAGCTGGAGCTCGTCGCAGCTTACCGATTACGAGCCCTACGACGCCAACGTGATCGTGGTCGACCGCGACGACAGCGACCTTTCGCGTGCGCTTACCAAGCATCTGGGTTCGCGTTTTGAGCTGGTCACGGGCGTCGGCGACGATACGTACGACCTTGCGGACGCGCTCTCCAAGAGCAACAGCGCCAAGGGTAGCGCCGACTGCGTGTTCTTTATCCCGGAGGGGTTTGAGGACGACCTCGTTGCAGCCGCCCGAGCGGGGGAGTCCCTGCCCAAGCTCGATGTGACCTACGGTGCCGGCACCATGGCGGCGGCGCTTTCGTCTGCTGAGGCCTCGCGCTGGATTTCGCTCGCGGGCGCTGCGGCGGCGCTTGAGCCCGCTGCTTCTAACGGCGACGTTGCCAAGGCCGCCGAGCATGCCGCCGCCAAGCGCGCCGAGGTCCAGATTGAGCAGGTCAAGGTTGGCTCGACTGCCGCCGCCATGCTCAAGTCGTATTTCAACTTTGGCGCGTACGCGATTATCTCGTCGGTCATCGTATCGGTGGGGCTGGTGTTCTCGGGCATGAACGAGCCCGAGCGCGTGCGTCGTATGGATGCCGGCCCAATCTCCGAGCGCCGGCGTTCGCTCGCCGTGTTTGCGGCCGCCACTGTGATCACCGTCTGCATCTGGTTTGTGTCGAGCATGATGGGTGTCGTGGGCTTTGCCGGTGCGGTCGCCGAGGTCGGCGTGGGCCGTGTGTGCCTGGCGCTGGCAGCGACGTTTGCCCTGGCGTGCACGCCGCTGGCCGTTGGCTTTGCGCTGTCGAGCCTGGGTGCGCGCGAGGAGCTGCTCAACGGTGTGGGCAACCTGCTTGGCATGCTCATGACGTTTTTGGGCGGCGCCTGGATGCCGCTGTCGCTGATGGGCCCGGCCGTGCAGACCGCGGCGCACTTTGTGCCGACATATTGGGTGAACGATGCGATCGGCAAGGCGCTTGCCTCGGACCTGACGTCTGCCGTGTTGGGCGACATCGTCTGCGACCTGGGCGTCACCGTGCTCTTCGCCGCCGCCATTGCCGCCGTAGGCCTGGCCCTCGCACGCGCCAAATCTCGCGCCTAACCACCTGGTCATTCAAGAACGCCCCCAACGACTAGTCTTGAAACAAATCCTCACTCTCGCCCAAAAATAGTTCGCCAAGGTTTACTATTACGTTCATAAAGTAGTATGAGGCTAACAATGGGGGATACCATGGCGACGCAGGAAGCCTATGTCCAGGTCAAAGGGCTCAAAAAACACTACGGCGATGGAGATGCGCGTCTGACGGTGCTCGACGGCATCGACACGTCCATCAATCGCGGCGAGATCTGCGTCATGCTGGGCCCCTCGGGTTCGGGCAAATCGACCTTCCTTAACCTGATCGGCGGCCTGGAAGATGCCGACGGCGGCTCCATTATGGTGGACGGCTGCGACCTCACGGTGCTCAAGCCCGCCGACCTGGGCGAGTATCGCCGTCGCGAGCTGGGCTTTGTCTTCCAGTTCTACAACCTGGTGCCCGATCTCACCATCAAGGAGAACATCGAGGTCACGGCGCACCTGTCCAAAAACCCGCTCAACATTGATGACCTGCTGCGTTCGCTGGGCCTCTACGAGCACCGCAACAAGTTCCCACGCCAGGTTTCGGGTGGCCAGCAGCAGCGCTGTGCCATCGGCCGCGCGCTTGTCAAAAACCCGGGTCTGCTGCTGTGCGACGAGCCCACGGGCGCGCTCGACTATAAGACGTCTAAGGAAATCTTGCAGCTCATGGAGGATGTCAACCGCACCTACGGCTGCACCATCATCATTGTCACCCACAATGCCGCCATCGCGCGCATGGCCAATCGCGTGCTGCGCCTGCGCGACGGGCGTATCGTCGAGGATGAGCTCAACGAGTCGCCCGTCGCGGCCGCCGAACTCGATTGGTAGGCGTCGCCATGACACCTCTCGCAAAACGTCTCCCGCGCGAGCTGCGCCGCAATATCGGCAAGTACCTGGGCATATTTTTACTCATGTGCGGAAGCATCGCCCTTACCTCGGGCTTTTTGCTCGCAGCGCATTCCATCGGTTGCCTTATCGACGACATGCGTGATGCGTACACGATAGAGGACGGCCGCGTGACCACTTCCTTCGAGGCCACCGACGATCAACTCAAGGCTGCCGAGGATGCAGCCGGCGACGTCGGCGGCGTTACGCTCTACAAGAATTTCTCCATCGACGCCATCATCAAAAAGACCGCCGGCGACGACGGCACCAAGCGCACGCTGCGCACCTATGCGCACCGCACCAAGATCGATATCGCGTCCTACTGTGAGGGCAAGGAACCCAAGGCGGACGATGAGGTAGCCATCGACCGTGTCTTCGCCACCAACAACGACCTCGCCGTGGGCGATAAGGTTGAGCTTGAGGGCCGCACCTACATCATCTGCGGCATCATGACCCAGCCCGATAGCCAGGCGCTGTTCCTCAACAATTCGGACTTTACGGTGAACACCATCACGTACGGCGTGGCCGAGGTTACCGATGGCGGCTTTGCCGCGCTCGAGGACGCCGGCGGCGCACCCGCCTACACCTACTCCTTCACCTTTACCGATCGCGACCTTTCCACCGCAGACCGCATCGACGCCGAGCAAGATATGGTCGAGGCGCTGACCGATGCCGATGCACGCGTGGACGATCTGATCGACGCCGATTCCAATCAGGGCATTGGCTATGCGCGCGACGACGTAGACGGCGACTCCATGATGTGGATGACGCTGCTCGACATCATCATCGTGATCATGGCGTTCGTCTTTGTGGTCCTTACCGACGCCACCATCGAGGAGGAGAGCGCCATCATCGGCACGCTGCTCGCCAGCGGTTATCGCCGTCGCGAGATCGTCCTGCACTACCTGGCGCTTCCCGCCATCGTGGGCGTGGTCGCGGCGCTTTTGGGCACTGCGCTCGGCGTTGTGTTCTTTACCGAGCCCATGCGCAGCCTCTATTACGGTTCGTACAGCCTGCCGCCCTTCCAGGTGTACTGGAGCTGGGAGATCTTTGTGAAGTGCGCCGTGGTTCCCGCCGCCGCGCTCATCCTCATCACGCTGGTGGGTCTGCTTCGCAAGATGGGCAAGACGCCGTTGCAGTTCCTTCGTCATGAGGCGAGCGGCAAATCGGGCACCAAGCGCGGCTTGCAGCTGCCGGAGCGCATGGGTTTTGTTTCCCGCTTCCGCCTGCGTATCTTCCTGCGCAACCTGGGCAACTTCGCCACGCTCTTCGTGGGCATCGCGTTTGCGTCGCTGCTGCTGCTCTTTGGCCTGGCGATTCTGCCCACGATGACGCACTATGCGGACAACCTCGAGACAGGTCTGGTCGCCGAGCACCAGTACACGCTCAAGGCGCCGCTGGAGCTCGAGGGTACTGCCGAGGAGCGCGAGCAGTGGTCGGCACTCGAGCGCTTGCAGTCGGTTGACGGCGCGCTGCTTTCCGCCGCTCAGGATGCCGATGACGAGCTTGACGACGCGGCCGATGCGGCGCAGGCGGCAGCCGATGCCGCGACCGCATCTCCGTCTGCCGAGAGCCTGACTGCGGCGCAGGATGCGCTTGCAAACGTCCAGGACAAGAAGGATGCGCTTTATGCGCGCCTCGATGACCTTGCCGATGCCCTCGGCTGCGACCGCGACGAGGCTATCGACCTGATCGACAAGGCCTCTAAGATCGACACTGACAACGACGACATTCACCCGGTTAACACGACCGATAACGGTGCAGACAAGATTGCGCAGACCGAGAAATATGCCGTCTACCAGCTGCAATACGATCGCGGCGACGGAAATGGCGAGGAGACGATTTCCGTTTACGGCATTTCATCCGATTCGCGCTATTGGAAAGACCTCAACGTTGGCGATGGGCGCGTCGTCTTTGGCGGCGGCCTGCTCGACAAGTTTGGCTGGAGCGAGGGCCAGAAGGTCACGCTCATCGACAAGTACGAGGGGGAGCATTATTCCCTTGAGTACGCGGGCAAGGACTGTGCCTGGGGCTCCAAGTCGGACATGAATATCTATATGAGTATCGACGACTTTAACGAGCTGTTCGGCAACGACGCCGCCTATTTTAACGGCTATGTGAGCGACGAGAAGCTCGACCTCGACGCGCGCTACTTTGCCGGCGACACCACGCCCGACGACATGCGTGCCGTGGGCGACCAGTTCATCGGCATGATGAGCAAAATGATCGGCATGATGGTTGGGCTTGCGGTGTTTATCTTCTTGCTGTTTATGTATCTGCTGACCAAGGCCGTGATCGACCACAGCGCCCGCTCGATCAGCTACATGAAAGTCTTTGGCTATCGCGATAGCGAGATTTCGCATCTGTACATCCGCTCGATCACGTTGTGCGTGGTGGCGTCACTCGTGCTGAGCCTGCCGGTCATTATTGGCTCGCTCACGGCCATCTTCCGCTCGATGCTGCTCGCCTACAACGGCAATATCGAGATCTACGTGCCCGCTTGGTCCATGGCGGCGTGCGTGGGCATTGGCTTTGTGACCTACCTGGTCGTGGCGCTGCTGCACACGCGCTCCATCAAGCGCGTCAGTCTGGCCGAAGCCCTCAAAGTCCAAGAGTAGTCATCGGGGACGTTCTTAAATGACTAGTCGCTGGGGACGCTCTTTCGCCACCCAGCAGGAAAGGAACGTCCCTAGCTGCCAGGTGGCGAGGCACTCATTTAAGTCCGTCCCCAATGAGTGGCTTCAGTCATTTAAGTCTGTCCCCAATGACTAGGTGTCATACTTGACTTTAACTCTGCTTTAACTGGTACCATCCTCTATGTCTGTAACGCCATATAGACCGAGGGGATATATCTATGACTGCAACTGCACCCGCAGCACCCGCTAAGGTGTACTTCACCAACTTGCGCACGCATGCTCGCGAGAGCCAGCTCGACAAGCTCAAACGCCTTATTCGCCGCGCCGGAATTGAGCAGATCGACTTTGAGAACAAGTTCGTCGCCATCAAGATTCACTTTGGTGAGCTGGGCAACCTGAGCTTTTTGCGCCCCAACTACGCCCGCGCCGTCGCGGACGTGGTGAAGGAGATGGGTGGCAAGCCCTTCCTCACTGACTGCAATACGCTCTATGTCGGTAGCCGCAAAAACGCGCTCGAGCACATCGACACCGCCTACCAGAACGGCTTTACCCCGTATGCCACGGGTTGCCAGATCATCATCGCCGACGGCCTCAAGGGCACCGACGAGGCGCTCGTCCCGGTCGAGGGCGGCGAGTACGTGCACGAGGCCAAGATCGGTCAGGCGCTCATGGATGCCGATATCGTGATCAGCCTCACCCACTTTAAGGGTCATGAGCAGGCCGGTTTTGGCGGCGCCATGAAGAACCTGGGCATGGGGGGTGGCAGCCGTGCCGGCAAGATGGAGCAGCATGCCGCCGGCAAGCCGAACGTCGCGACCGAGCACTGCGTTGGCTGCCGTGCCTGCGAAAAGATCTGCGCGCACAACGCCATCTCGTTTGACGATACCCGCGAGCGCGAGCTTGCCAACGGCAACACCCGCACGGTGCACGTGGCCGCTATCGACCACGATCGCTGCGTGGGCTGCGGCCGCTGCATCGGCGTGTGCAACCAGGACGCCATCAAGCCCGGCTATGAAGCCGCGGCTGACGTGCTCAACTGTAAGATTGCCGAGTACACCAAGGCCGTCGTCGACGGCCGCCCAAGCTTCCATATCTCGCTTGCCATGGACATCAGTCCCAACTGCGACTGCCATCCCGAAAACGATACGCCTATCGTCAACGACATCGGCATGTTCGCGAGCTTCGACCCGGTCGCCATCGACCAGGCCTGCGCCGATGCCGTCATAGCATCCGAGCCGCTGCCCAACACCGAGCTCACCGATAGCGCGGCCAAGATGGAGCACAACCACGAGCATCTGGAGGGCGAGCAGGCCAAGGATCCCTTCTGCATCACGCATCCCGACACCGACTGGCGCGTGTGCATCGCGCATGCCGAGAAGATCGGCCTGGGCACGAGCAAGTACGAGCTCATCGAGGTCAAGTAGCGTCTAGCTATTGGACAAATCAAGCGTTTTTGTAGCGCAGCGTTAGCAAAAGCCGCCCGTGAGCACAGTGCCCGCGGGCGGCTTTTTGGAAGTGCTAAGGGGTCAGATAGACCAGTAAACCGTACTATTTGCCTAAAAATACTCGTCGAGGAAGTCGTCGACCGTATTCCAGTAGAGTTTGGGGTCAACTTGCGCACTCTTGGCGTGGGTGGCGCCATGGATAGTGAGCTTTTGCTTGACCTTGCTGGCGCACGCGTCGTAGTTTTGGTCGAGCATGCTGTACGGCACAAAAGTGTCCTGGTCGCCGTGGATAAACAGCATGGGAACTGTCGCGTGTTTGAGTTGCTCCACACTGCTTGCCTTATGAAAGTCGTAGCCTGCGCGCACGTTGCACACTAAGTTTGCTACATCGAGCAAGGGAAAGCTGGGCAGGCCGAACACGTCCTTGAGCTGCAGAGAAAACTCGTCCCAAACACTCGTATAACCGCAGTCCTCGATAATGCATTTCACGTTTGCGGGCAGAGGTTCCCCCGCGACGTTCATGGCGGTTGCCGCACCCATCGACTCGCCAAAGACCAGGATGCGCGCCTCGGGGTCAGCCTGAACGATTCGCTCGATCCATGCGACGATGTCGAGGCGCTCGGGCCAGCCCATGCCGATATAGTCACCGCCGGAGCGCTCGTGGGCGCGGGCGGCGGGTGCGAGTACGTTCATGCCGCGGTCGTGGAATCGCTTGACGTATCGGGCCATACCGATGGGCTCGTTGGTATATCCATGCAGGCAGACGGCGTAGTCGTGCGTGCTCTCCGACGCAGCAAAATACCAGGCGGCAAGCTCGGTCCCGTCATCTGCGGTGAGGCTGCTGCTCTCGCGATTCTCTTTAAACCACGCCCGCGCCTTGGTTTCCTCGGCATCCATCTGCTCGCCCTTTTCGGCGTCCTTGCCGTCCTGCATCATCTTCATGGTGTAGGGCGCTTGGGGATTCAGGGCAAAGTCGAACAAGAAGTTGCCGGCAAACCCCAGCAGCGCGACAACGAGCACCAGCGCAACGACGCCGGCTATCTTGAGCTTTCGATGGGAACGTGCGTTTTGAGACATAAGAAGCTTTCCTATAAGATGTTAATACATCAACATTTAATGCAAGCGCATTATGGACGTTCGCCGTTGATGCGTCAACAGGCAAAGAATGGGTAAACAAAGGGTCACGTATGGTGCAAATTTCGCACGTACCTAGACGCTTTGATATAGTGTTGAGAACTCTTTACGTTGGAGGATGTAACCGGCATGTCCGATTCGAGCGACAGTTCTAAGCCGCGACCCAAGACCGCGGCCGTTCCACACTACACGGTGGGCGAGGAGATCATGAACTCCGTCACCCATGGTGTCGGCTGCCTGCTGGGTATCGCGGGCCTGGTGCTCTTAATCGTATTCGCCGCCCTGCGCGGCGGAGGCCCGGCCCACATGGCCGCGGCGATTGTCTATGGTGTCAGCATTATCCTCGAATACCTAGCCTCCACGCTCTACCACGCGATTCAGCCCGCGGGCGCCAAGCACGTGTTCCGCATCATCGACCACAGCTGCATCTACCTGCTCATAGCCGGCAGCTATACGCCGTTTTGCCTCATCACGCTCGCAAACGACGGCGGCGCTGTGCTGTTCTTTGCCGTATGGGCCATCGCCATTATCGGCATCGCCCTCGAGTGCTTTATGCGCGAGCGTCAACCGCACTGGGTAAGCGGCCTGGTTTACCTGCTGATGGGCTGGCTCGTTGTCTTTAAGCTGCCCGAACTTGTGGCGCTGCTCAACCCCGTGGCACTTGCCCTGCTCGCCGTCGGCGGCGTGTGCTACACCGCGGGCGTGCCGTTCTATATCGCCAAAAACGTGCGCTACCTTCACAGTGTGTTTCACTTGTGGGTGCTCGCCGGCAGTATCTTCCAGTTCATGGCGGTGATCCTCTTCGTAATCTAGCGATCGCGCCTGCACCCGGCGGGCCCGTCCGGGCGCCCGCCGGGTGCAACTGCCCTATCCGCCATCAACGTTTTGACCTGACGTCCCGAATCTTGGAGGTTCGAGAAACTCCCGATGGACATAACCATCTCCCTTATCACCACCCTCGTTTTGACCTTCATCAACGGCTACTTCTCTATGTCCGAGATGGCGCTTACCACGGCCAAGCGCGCCGTGCTGGAGCACGAGGCCGAGGAAGGCGACAAGCGCGCCGAGCATGCCATTAAGCTGGCTGCCGACTCCGACCAGCTGCTCGCCACCATCCAGGTCGCCATCACGCTCGTGGGCTTCGCCTCGTCCGCCGTCGCCTCGACGAGTCTGTCCGACCCGCTCGCCACGTGGCTCATGAGCTTTGGCATCGCGCCGCTCTCCGCCATCGCACGCGGCCTGGCGCCGGTCATCATCACCGTCGCGGTCGCCTTCGTGTCCATCGTGATTGGCGAGCTTGTGCCCAAGCGCATCGGTCTGGCCAATGCCGA
Organism: uncultured Collinsella sp.; assembly: GCA_900541875.1. GTDB lineage: Bacteria > Actinomycetota > Coriobacteriia > Coriobacteriales > Coriobacteriaceae > Collinsella. Next base: position 98,406 of record UQLF01000001.1, read on the forward strand.
GGGCGTATCCAAGCAGGTCGTGGGACCGTTGTCGTTTTTCCAAAAGATCGCCCGTCCGCTCGTGTGGCTGACCGGCGCCTGCTCCGATGGCCTGGCCCGCATCCTGCGCATCAAGAGCGCCGACGACCGCCAGAACGTCTCGGAGGAAGAGATCAAGTACATGGTCTCGGAGCAGGACGACCTGCTCGACGAGGAAAAGCGCATGATCCACGAGATCTTCGACCTGGGCGACACCGTTGCCCGCGAGGTCATGGTGCCGCGCGTGGACACCACCATGTGCGAGGACGACGAGACGGTCGCCGACGTGCTGTCCACCATGCGCCAGACCGGCTTCAGCCGCATCCCCGTCTACCACGAGGATCCCGACAACGTCGCGGGCATCGCGCACATCAAGGACCTGATCCAACCCGCGCTCGACGGCAAGGGTGACCAGCCCATCGCCGGCTTTTTGCGCGACGCCACCTTTGTGCCCGACACCAAGGACATCCTGCCGCTACTGTCCGAGATGCAGACCTCGCACGACCAGATCGTGGTGGTCGTGGACGAGTACGGCGGCACGGCCGGCATTATCACCATCGAGGATATCGTCGAGGAGATCGTCGGCGAGATCGAGGACGAGTTCGACCCCGACAACAAGTATCTCACGCGCCTTTCGCGCCGCGAGTGGCTCGTTGATGGGCGTTTTTCGTGCGATGACGCGATTGAGCTTGGTTGGCCGCTCGAGGAAAGCGATGATTATGAGACCATCGCCGGCTGGATTTTGGAGCTTTGCGACTCGGTGCCCGACATCGGAGAGGTGTTTGAGGTCGCGGGGTACAAGTTTAAAGTTCAGTCGATGCGTGGCCAGCGCATCTCGCTCATTCGCGTGATCGCTCCGGCCGAAACCGATAAGAAGGATTCCGAGTCTTCGGTAGACGAGCCGACGACGTCGGGTGCGGGTTCCGCGAATCCGCACGACGGCGACGAGTAGGACAAGGAAGAGTAGGGGAGAGTTATGGCAGGCCTGTTCAACATCCTTAAGGTCACCGTCAGTGAGGACAAGATCTGCGCGCATGTGCTGGTGAACCCCGGCATGCCGCTCATGACCTCGGAGGACATCGAGGCCACGGCGCGCGTGTACTACCTGGTGCCCGCGATTGCCAAGCACCTGTGCCTGGGCGATTCCGGTCGCGAGTTCCAGGACTGCATGGGCCAGACCGAGCTCTGCCACTTGCTGGAGCACGTGACGGTTGAGCTCATGAACGAGACCGGTCTTGCCGGTAGCATCTCGTGCGGCCGCACGCGCGTAAGCGAGCACGACGAGCGCGTCTTTGAGGTTGAGCTTTCGTGCCCCGACGACGCGCTGGCCATCGGCGCGCTGTCTTCGGCCACCTTTATGATGGACTGGGCCTATCTGCACGCCGACCAGCCTGCCCCTGACGTGGAAGGCACGGTCGCGGGCCTGCGCAACCTGGTGCTGGGCATGCGCGCCGAGGCCGAGGGCAAGGATCCTCACGAGGCCGTCGCCGCTGCGAACGGCGAAGATGCTGCCGAGGACGAGGGCGCTGACGAGGGCGATGTGCCGGTCGACGCCGAGCCCGTTGCCGATGCGACCGCCGAGCCTGTTCCCACCGAGCCCCAGGGCGTCCCCAACTTTGACGACGAGCCCCAGGTGGCGATTGATACCGAGGGTGCGGTTGCCGAGAACCACGAGGCCTCCGCTGCCGTCTTTGGCGGTGCGGCGACGGTTCCGGCAGGACCTGCGCATGAGGGCGGTCTGCCGCTCGTGGACGGCGCCGGCGAGGACCCGGGTGCCACGGTGGCCATGCCGGCTATGCCCCAGGAGTAGGCCTAGGCGTTTATCACCATCACATACCTGCGCCTTTGCCGTACGCAGATGAGCGGAGCGGCAAGTGATGCGCTGCGGGTATAATGGACAGCATTCAAACGGTGGGCACCGACGTGCCCGCAGGAGAGGAATGATCATGGGTAAGACTTTCAGCTTTGTCTCCGGCGCACTTTTTGGTGCCGCTGCCGGCGCTATTGTCGGCGTTGCTCTGGCCCCGCGCTCGGGCGCCGAGACCCGCGCCATGGCTGCCGATATCGCCAACGACGCCTGGGACAATATGCGCGACACCTACGAGCGCAGCGCCGAGGAGGCCCGTGCTGCGGTGAATGACTTTGGCCCGATGGTCGACGCCAAGACCGACGACCTGCGCGCCAAGGTCGACCTGGCCCGCGAGCGCATGGACCAGCTGCGCGAGCAGCTCAACGACGCCATTTCGGGCGGCAACGTGACGCCTGCCGCCGACGTCGTGGTCGAAAACGCCGTCGAGGCTGATACCGAGGCTGCGGAGCCCTCGACCGAGGCATAATGCGCGCCGGGGATTTTGTCGGCGCCAAGATCTATCGCAAGCCTACCGAGGACAAGCGCACCAAAAAGGACGGCACGCCGCGCAGCCCTAAAAAGCTCGGAAAGATTCACTTTCCGGTCTTTACCCCGGGCGGTACGCGCGTGGTCGGCTTTATGGTCCGCCAGTCCGATATCGCGGGCATGATCGAGCGTCCCGACCGATTCGTAGCGCTCGACGCCATTGGTGTCTACGAGGGCGCCATTGCGGTCGATGACGTCAAGGACACGTACGATGCCGCCGCTGCCAAGCGCCTCGACATCAACCTGGACGATTGCATCATCTGGGTCGGTATGGACGTGCGCACGGAATCGGGCGACGTCGTGGGCTATTGCTCGGACGTTGAGTTCAAGCCACGCTCGGGCATCGTGCAGGCATTCTATGTGACCGCCGGTGCTGCTTCGAGTATTTTGGTTGGTGACACGCAGGTGCCGCCGACGATGCTGCGCGGCTACGAGAACGGCGCGATGGTCGTCTCGGACGAGGTCAAGTCGCTCGGGTATTCGGGCGGTGCGGCTGCCAAGGCCGCCGAGGCCAGCGTCGTGGTGGGCGACAAGGTCAAAAAGGGCGCCAAGGTGCTCGACGACAAGGGATCGGTTGCCGTGGACAAGGGCAGTCGCGCACTGGGCAAGCAGCTCGGCAAGACGCGCGGCATGTTCAAGGCCTTTAAGGACGAATACCAAAAGGCGAGCGGAGGCTCGTCAAAAGCTACAAAATAGCGACGTACCAAATGATGGGAGGCAAGCCGGAGACCTGTTGCTCCGGCTTGCTGTGTTTATGGGGGAGGGCACATGCGCCAAAACGGATCCAACTTAAACGGGCGTTCGGGTGCGCGTCCGACGGCGCGCCGCGATCTGGGGCAGCTGCCCAGCGGTCAGCGCAAGCGTCACCGTAAGCCCGGCGCGATGTACCTCAACCATAGCCGTGGGTTTAGCGATCGCAGTGCGCGCATCGGCAACAGCCGTACGCCCCGTCGTTCGTCTCGCCTGCCCTACGCGCTCATCGCCGTGGGTTGCGCGCTCGTGCTGTTTATCGCTGCCGTCGTGGGCTACGTCAACCGCAGCGTGGACGTGGAGCTCAACGGCCAGAAGACCGCGGTGCGCGTGGGCTCTACGCTACAAAACCTCATCGACGACCAGGAGTTGACTGACACCTACGACGCAGGCGACCTGCTGGCCGTCGATGACAGCGTGCTCAAGCGCCATGGGGGCGAAAAGCTGTCGGTGAAGGTCGACGGCAAGCGCGTGAAGCAGGGCAAATGGGATAGCCGCGAACTCGAGGGCGGCGAGAAGGTGACGGTCAAGGATGGCCGTAACACTTACGAGAAGCACGAGGTTCAGGCTACGGTTATCGAGCCCAAGCTCAAGGTCGAGGGCACGGGCGCTATCGAGTATGTGCAGACATGGGGTGTCCAGGGCCGATCCGAGGTGTGGGTTGGTGAGCAGTCAGGCAAGACGCAAGACCGCGGCGAGGTTGTGCCCGCCACCGATTGCGTTGTTGCGTGCGCCAGCGTGGCGCCCAAGGGCAACAAAAAGTACGTGGCACTGACGTTTGACGAGGGTCCGAGCGGCGCCACCAAACAGATCTTGCAGGTGCTCAAGGAAAAGGGCGTCACCGCGACGTTCTTCCTTTCGGGCGATGCGGCCGAGGCCTCGCCTGCCACGGCCAAGGCGATTGTCGACGCCGGGTGCGAGATCGGATCCAACAGCTACAGCGACGATTCGCTCAAGGGTCAGGACCGTGAGGCGGTACGCGAACAGATCACGAAAGGCACCGATGCGATTAAGTCGGCGACCGGCGTGAAGACGATGCTGCTGCGTGCTCCCTACGCTGCCTTTGACGAGCAAAACTGGATTGATGCGATGGACCTGGTCTCCGCCGTGGTCTCGTGGAATATTGACTCGGGCGACTGGCTGCTCAACGGTGCCGACGAGCAGGTCTCGACGGTGCTCGATTCGGTGACGCCGGGCAATATCGTGCTGCTCACCGATAGAGACGAATGCGCCGAGCAGACGCTCGAGGCGCTGCCGCAGATTATCGACGGCCTCATTGCCGACGGCTACAAGATCGTGACGCTCAGCGACCTGGTCAAGACGGACACGTCGCTGAGCAAAAAGCTCACCTCGCTGACGAAGGTCACCATGCCCAAGGACGCCGTGTTCCCCCAGCTTGCTGAGGACGACGACACCACGGAGTAGTCATTGGGTAGTCATTTAAGAACGTCCCCAATGACTATGTCACGGATGCGTCAGTGTTTGGTATGCCTGCAATGTGCAGCGCATAAATTCGATGCCGCAGGGCGATGCTGATGCTATAGTTACTGCGGTTAATGAAGGTCAAGAGAAAGGCTACAGGTGAAATCCAAACCTCGACCATACAGTCGATGACCCCATGCAGGTGCTTTTTGCGCATGCACGGGGTGTAAGCGTCGAGCGGCGTGCCGCCCGCGCATGCGTATACATATCCAGAAGCCCACGGAGCGTGCGCCATCACGGCCGCAGCCCGAAGGAATAATGATGGGGAGCACCATTGAATTATCTGAGTGAGATGCTCAAGTTGCCGGTCTTGGACGTCGATGGCGAAAAGCTCGGCGTAGTGAACGATTTTGGCATTGCCACCGGCGAAGTTTTTCCGCACGTGACGTCGCTCGCGTTCCGCGGACCCGGCAAGACGCCGTTTATGATCAGCTGGCGCAAATGGGTCGACCGTATCGACGAGACGGGTGTACACCTTAAGACGTCGGCCACCGAAATCCGTTTTTCGTACCTGCAGCCGACCGAACTCTTGCTTGCCCGCGACGTGCTCAACAAGCAGATTGTCGACACGCAGGGCATGAAGGTTGTGCGCGTAAACGACATCAAGTTTTCCATGTCGGGCGAAAACCAGCTGCGCCTGCTGGGTGCCGAGGTCGGTGCTCGCGGTCTGCTACGCGCCATCAGCCCCGCGCTCGAGCATATCGTCGAAGGCTTTATGAAGCACCTAGGCAAGCCGCTCAGTGAGGACATCATCGCTTGGTCCTACATGGACCTGCTCGACCGCTCGACCAAGAACATTCAACTCTCGGTGTCGCACAAGACGCTCGGCGAGCTGCACCCTGCCGACATCGCCGACATTATCGAGCAGCTCGACCCGCGCCTACGCGCGCAGGTGTTTGCGCAGCTCGATACTGCCCAGGCCGCCGAGGCCATCTCGGAGTTCGATGACGACGAGCTTATGACCGAGATGCTCGAGGGCCTGTCCGACACGGACGCATCGTCGATGCTGGCCATGATGGACCCGGACGACGCCGCCGACCTGATCGACGAGCTCGATTACGAGAAGGCCGAGAAGCTCCTGCGCCTGATGGGCGTCAAGGAAGAGAAAGCGATTCGTAACCTGCTGGGGTATGAGGACAACACCGCCGGCCGCATCATGACCTCGGAGTTTGTCTCCCTGCCCGCCACGGCAACGGTCGGTGACGCCATCGAGGCGATTCGCGAGCTCGACGAGGACTTCGAGAGCGTCTACTACGTCTATACCGAGGATCCGAGCGGCATGCTGACCGGCGTGCTTTCGCTGCGCACGCTGATCGTAGCCGACCGCGACGCCACGCTGGGTCAGCTGGCTTATCGCGACCTGGTCTATGTGTCGCCCGACGAGGACCAGGAAGACGTGACGGACGAGATGACCAAGTACGACCTGGTTGCCATCCCTGTCTGCGACGAGAACCGTCATATCCTGGGTATCGTAACCTTCGACGACGCCATGGACGTTATCGCTGAGGAGCATCAGGAGGACCTGCAGATCGCCGGTGTCGGCTCGGGCGATAGCGCGTCGGACGACTCGACGAACGTGCTCAGCTGGTTCGTGCATCGCCAGTACTGGGTTGTTGTATGGGGCATCGCGTCGTGCATCATGGCGACCGTGCTGGGGACGGCGCTCGGCTCCGCTCATCTGGTGGTGTTCCCCATGTGCGCCATGCCGCTCGTGCTGCTGGCGGCCTCGCGCATGGTGTCGTTCGTCAAGAACTACTTCCTCGAGTACGACGGCCACGACGACGAGCCCAAACCGTACCTGGGATTCTTCTTCCAGAGCACGGGTATGGGCCTGATCCTTTCGCTCGTGACCTACCTGTGCGCGCAGCTGGTGCGCACCGCTGCATTCCCCGATGCGTCCATGTTTGAGGAGCAACTCTTTACCGGGTGTTTTAATATCGCTGCTATCATTTGCCTGGTTGGCAACATGAGCGCCGTGATTTACCTGATGGTGCTGTTCTGGCGTGACGAGCATGACCTCAACACGTCGGGCACTGCCATGAACGTTATTGCCGTCATGATCTCGTGCGTAGCGTACTGCGCCGCTGCGGTGCTGCTCACCATGTCGGTCATGGGTTAGGTGGTCGCGTGCAAAATACCAAGCAAAAGTCGGGCACCAAGCAAAAGTTGACCATCGCGGCCATCTTTGGCGCTATGGGTCCCGGTCTGCTGGCGGCGCTTTCGGGCAATGACGCCGGCGGCATTGCAACGTATTCCAGCGCGGGCGCCAGCTATGGCTACAAGATGCTCTGGATGCTTCCCGTCATGACTGTGCTGCTCATCGTGACGCAGGAGACCGCGGCGCGCTGCGGCTGCGTCACGGGCAAGGGCTTGGCATCGCTCATTCGCGAGCGCTTTGGCGTGCGCAAGAGTGTACTTGCTATGGCGGCGCTGTTGATCGCCAACACGGCTGTTACCATTTCGGAGTTTGCGGGCATCGCCAGCGGCCTTGCCCTCTTTGGCGTGCCGGCGAGCATTTCGGTGCCGCTGGTGGCGCTGCTGGTGTGGATGCTTACCATGTCGGGCAGCTTCCAGCGCATCGAGAAGATTCTGCTGCTGGTGAGCTGCGTGTTCGTGACCTATATTGTCGCCGCGTTTATGGCTGGCCCCAACTGGGGTGAGGTCGCGGTCGACCTGGTCGTGCCTAACATTCAAAATGACCCCAGCTACGTGTCGCTCGTGGTCGCAACGATCGGTACCACCATCGCGCCGTGGATGATTTTCTTGGCGCAGAACAACGTGGTCGATAAGAACGCGGGCGAGGACGATATCGTGCTGCAGCGCATCGATACCGTGAGCGGCTCGCTTGCCGCCGATGTCATTGCCGGCTTTATTATCATCACGACCGGTACGGTGTTGTTCCCGGCGGGTATTCAGATTAGCGATGCTGCCGATGCCGCCCGCGCGTTGGAGCCTATTGCGGGTCAGTGGTCCACGGTACTGTTTGCCTCGGGCCTGGTCGCGGCGAGCTTCTTGGCTGCCTGCGTGCTGCCGGGCGTTACGTCGAGCGCTATCTGCGAGGCATTTGGCTGGGAGCGCGGTGCCGACCGCAGCTGGGACGAGGCCCCGGTCTATCGCGGCATCATTACGGCCATCATCGGTATCTCTGCCGTGCTGGTGCTTATGCCCGGCGTCGATCTGTTCCAGATTATGATGACCTCGCAGGTCATCAATGGCGTGCTACTGCCCGTGGTTCTGGTGTTCCAGGTGGTTATTGCCGCTGACCGTCACATTATGGGCACTAACCGTAACGGCCGCGTGTGGAATGTGCTCACTTGGGCGACTATCGGTGTGATTACGGTGCTCACGGTCGTCATGTTTGTTCTGCAGGCGATGGGTTACAGCGCTTAGCGCCTCTTTTGGACTCCAAACAGGCCGCAGCGATGGGCTGCGGCCTGTTTTTGTCTGCTATAGGGTGTTAGTTATATGGCAGTGGGCAAAAAATGCCAAATATGAGTACTGTTGCTAAGTGAATAGCATTTACATTCAAGAAGATAATAAACATAACCTATAGTATGTTCATTAAAATTGGCTCCAATACGCCTTAAACCAGTCAGGTTGGCTGTCTTAGGGGGTTGTAGGGTTCGCTCGGACGTCATTTTGGGTGGTTTTGCCTGCTACTAAAATGGTAACAGTACTCATATTTGCCTTTTTTTGCCCACAGACCTTTGAGGGTGCGGCGAAAAGGGCTTGTTTTGATTGTTTGGGGCAGGCACGAGGCGCGGAAACGATGTCTGGAGCGACGGAGCGGCCTGGAATTCATCCGTAGAGGTCTTCATTGGCTGCGCCAGGAGTGTCCCTAACTGCCGGAGGGGGTGTCTGCCGTGGCAGACACCCCCTCCGGATGTGGGAAGTTTGCGCTGCGGGCTACTTGTCGGTGCCCAGCTTGTGCGGCTTGAAGGCAAGCGCATTGACGAGTGCGTCGGTGGCAGACTTGACGGCTGCCGGCTGCGGATCGTTGACGTGATCCTCGGGATGCACGGGCAGGTCCTTCTTGACTGCATCGTGGATCAAGTTGAGGTACTCAGTCACGCCAGTGGTCGATAGATGCGTGCCATCGCCATCGAACAGGTCGTTGCGGTTGGCACTGTATCCGTACCAGTCGATAACGCGCACGTTCTTGTAGCGCGTAGCGGCGTTGGCGATGGCCTGGTTGGTAGAGCCAACCCACGGCTGCGGGCTGCGCGTGTTCACAAACACCACAATACGCTTATCTCCTGCATCGGCCATGATGGCGTCGATCTGGTCGTCGGTTACCAAGCCGTTGGTGCCCAGGGCAAAGACCACGATCTTGCCGGCAAGGTTCTGCTGGATATAGCCCTCAAATGTCGCGCGCCCCGCATCAAACTGGCGGCCCTTTTCGGCATCGATGTGGCTGTGCGGGAACACGCCGTCAAAGGTGTCTACGGCACGCAGCGACACGGAGTCGCCGATCATAAGCAGATCGTAGGAGCCATCGGGGAAGCCGTCGTTGTCCTTGTCGGTGTCGTCGGCCGCCTGCTGGTCGGTGGGCGCGGTGTTCTTGGCTTCCTTGTTCAGAACTTCGGCGCCCTCGCCGCTCAGTGCAGACGTCTCGGGCACAAAGATCAGGCCGCCCAGTGCAACGACCAACACGACAGCGCAGGCTGCGCAGACGGGGACGTGCGCGCGTGCCCAGTCGGCGGGCGTGGCGGTGCCGTCGCGGAACTCGGATACGGTGCGCCCAAAGGCGCCCTTTCTAAACGGCGTCTCGATAAAGCGATAGCAGCACTCTGCCACGGCTACCACCACAAGTACCTGCAAGATATACTGCCACCAGGGCGTGTCGTTGATGTTGGCGACCGGGTTCATGAGGAGCAGCAGCGGATAGTGCCACAGGTAGATGCTGTAGGAGCGTTTGCCAATCCATACGAGCGGCTCGGCGGCCAAGGCTCGTGCGACCATTCCCTGGGGCTGCACGCAGGCCGCGATGACCATGAGCGTGAGGATCGAGCACAGCAGCGTGCCTCCGCGATACTGGAAGGCGGTGTAGCCGTTGGTGAGCGCGACCATGGCGGCAAGGCCAACCAGACCCACGACGCCCAACACATCGATGGATGCGGGCGAGGACCAAAAACGCACGAGGGCGCTCGGCTGTGCCGGGGCGGTCTCGGCTGCTTCGTCGGCCTTCTCGTCGGGCTTGCCCTCGGCGTTCTTGCCGTGCTTGGCGGCGCCAGCTAGGCGATTGAGCCCCAAACGACGAGCGAGACGCACCGGCGCCAGGTCGCGATCGGGGATAAAGGCCATCCAGGCGCCCAGCAGCAGCGAGAACACGCGGGTGTCGGTGCCGTAGTACACGCGGCTGGGGTCGGCGGCGGGGTTGTAAAGCACCATCATGGCAAGGGCGGATACCGCGGCGAGGCCCAGAACCACGCGGCGCGTGTTGGGCTTGCTCACATGCATGGATACCATGGCAAACAACAGTGGCGGCCAAATCAGGTAGAACTGTTCCTCGATGGCAAGCGACCAAAAGTGCGTGAGCGGCGAGGGGTCGCCCAGAGCATTGAAGTACGAGACGTTTTGGGCAATCTGCCACCAGTTGTTGAAGAACAGCAGCGACGGCAGGATGTCGGGGCGCATCTTGGTGAGCATCACGTGGTTAAAGATAGTGCACAGCGCGCAGGTTACAAACACTACCGTTACCACGGCGGGGACCAGGCGACGGATGCGGCGAATCCAGAAGCTCTTGAGGTCGATGCGTCCGGTCTTAGCGACTTCGTTGAGCAGCAAGCGCGTGATCAGATAGCCCGAAAGCACAAAGAAGATCGTGACGCCAAGCAGGCCGCCCTGAGCCCACGTGAGGTTAAGGTGATAGAGCACCACCGCGACGACGGCGAGCGTACGCAGACCGTCGAGTGCAGGGATGTAGCGGGACTTGGGGCGAGCAGGCGTCTGCTCCGCGGCGGGAGTGTTGGCGCGGCCCGCGTTGTTGGCAGAAGCGCGATGGGGGCTCGCGGTGCGTCGCGGCTCGTTGGCACGGCGTTCGCCCTTCACGCGTTCGTGCGGTGCCGGCTCGTTGCCCGTGCGGCGTCGACCGCGCGAGCCCGATTGCGAGAATTGTTCCATAAAACATCATCCAATGACGAGAATAATCAGCACGCCTTCATTGTAGCTGCCTGCTCCTGTGAATGCTTGCTGCTGGCGCAAGCTCAAGCGCGCGTCCACATCAAAGTGAACTAAAGTTATAGGGGGTGCGAGAGTGCACAATCGATGGCCGACGGTGGGCATAAGGCCCGCAGATGAGGAGGTTTCCATGGCAGATCGCGGCATCGTTGCGGTGTTCGGCAGCATGAACATGGACCTTTCGGTGGCGTGCGAGCGCATACCGCGTGCGGGCGAGACCGTCGGCGGCAGCGGGTTTATCACCAACGCCGGCGGCAAGGGCGCCAATCAGGCCGTAGCTGCCGCGCGTATGGGCGCGTGCACGCACATGATCGGCGCGGTCGGTCGCGACGCGTTCGGCGCGTCGCTCGTGGTGGGGCTCCAAGACGCCGGCGTGGACTGTGACTTTGTAGTGCATCGCGATGACGTGGAGACGGGAACGGCGACCATCATTCGCTGCGAGGGCGACAACCGCATCATACTGTCACCGGGCGCCAACCATGCGCTTGCGGGTGCGGACGTTGCCTGCGCGTTGAGGCGTCTGGTGGCCCATGAGCTCGACGGCGACGCCAGCGAGATTGCCCCGGCTGCCGGAAGCGTCTTTATCGCCCAGGGTGAATGTGACCTTGCAGCGACGGCCGATGCGCTTGTTTGCGCTCACGAGCTGGGGTTCTATGCGGTCTTTAATCCGGCGCCTGCTTGTGAGTTGCCTGCGGAGGTCTGGCCTGCGGTCGACTTGGTCTGCCCCAACGAGACCGAGTGCCAGGTGCTGACGGGCATTCTGCCCACGGATGATGCGAGTTGCGTCGCCGCGCTCAATGCGCTGCTCGACAAGGGCGCCGGAGCTGCGGTCATCACGCTGGGTGGTGCCGGCTCGGTTACGCTCGGTGATGACGGCGAGCTGCTGCGCATGCCGGCGCTTTCGAGCACGGTAGTCGATACCACGGCCGCCGGCGATACGTTTATCGGCGCGTTGGCGGCGGCTCGCCTAGAGGGCCTGCCGCTCTTTGAGTGCATGGCCGCGGGTGCTCGCGCCTCGGCAGTGACGGTGTCGCGCCTGGGCGCTCAGCAATCGATTCCCACGCGCGCCGAAGTTGAACATTGGTTTGGTTAAACGATAAAGACGGAGAAGCGGAGTAGAACAATGGCAATCAAGAAGCTGATCCTTGATCTGGATATGGGTGTGGACGATGCGATGGCGCTGGCCTATGCCATCGCGAGCCCCGAGGTGGAGCTCGTGGGCATCACCACGTGCTTTGGCAACGTACGCGTCGAGCAATCGGCGCACAACTGCCTGGCGGTGCTCGATCTGCTGGGTCGCCCCGAGGTTCCGGTGTACCTGGGTGCCGACCGTCCTCTGCAGGCGACTGAGCCCTATACGCCGCCGGCGTCCACCGCGCTCATTCACGGCAAGAACGGCATCGGCGGCGCGAGCGTGCCCGCGTCGCCCTACGAGCCGGTGGGGGCGACCTCGGCTGACGGCAACGCTGCGGTCGATTATCTGATCGATGCCGCGCGCACCTATGGTCCCGATCTGGTCTACGTGGCGACTGGCCCGCTCTCCAACCTGGCGCTCGCCCTGGAGCGCGATGCGGCGGCGATGATGTCCATCGGCCGCGTGGTCGTGATGGGCGGCGCCCTTACCGTGCCCGGCAACGTGAGCGCGGGCGCCGAGGCCAATATGGCGAGCGACCCCGAGGCAGCCGACGCGGTGCTGCGCTCGGGCCGTAAGCTCACCATGGTGGGTCTGGACGTGACGCATCGCGTGGTGCTCACACGCCGCGACATTGCCGGCTGGACGGGCTCGGGCACCATGGCGGGCTGCGCATTTGCGAGCATGGTCGAGCACTACATTGGCTCGTACGAGATGAACGCACCCTACCTGGGTGGTTGTGCGCTGCACGATCCGCTGGCCGTTGCCGTGGCGATCGACCCCACGCTCGTAGGTGCGCTCGGCTGCAACCTGCGTGTTGATCTGCTGGGCGAGTACCGCGGTCGCACCATCTGCGATGAGCGCCGCCTGTCCGATCCGGACAAGAGCACGCTTGTGGCACTGACCGTGGATGCTCCGCGCTTCCTGTCCGAGTTCAAGACGCGTATGGCCCGCGTCCTGGGCTAAGTTGTCTTTTTGGGACGGGGCTTTTTTGACTGGTATGATTGGTGCGACCATTCGAACCAGCTAAAAGAGCCCGTCCCAAATTGACTACCGAGAGGATCTGCCATGGAGCGCATTGCGAGCTTTTCCGTTGACCATCTGTTGCTTGAGCCCGGCGTGTATGTGAGCCGCATCGACCGCGATCCGGCGACCGGGGCCGCCGTCACCACCTTTGACCTGCGCCTGACCACGCCCAACAAGGAGCCGGTCATGAACACGGCCGAGTGCCACACCATCGAGCACCTGGGCGCGACGTTCCTTCGCAATCATGCCGAGTGGTCGGGCCGCATTGTCTACTTTGGCCCCATGGGCTGCCGCACGGGCTTTTACCTCGTCGTATTTGGCGAGGTGACGAGCGAGGAGATCCTGCCGCTCGTGCGTGAGCTGTTCGAGTTTGTCGCCGACTTTGAGGGCGATGTCCCCGGTGCCGCTCCCGAGGAGTGCGGCAACTACCTGGACCAGAACCTTCCCATGGCCAACTGGCTTGCGCGCCGCTACCTCGACCGCGACCTGGCCGATATCGACGAGAAGCACCTGCACTATCAGCAGGCATAAGGGCTTTATCGTCCAAAACGCGCGCATTGGGCGCCTTCGCTTATGCGGGGGCGCCTTTTTGTTGATTGGTCGGGGCGAGCGTTCAAAATCGCTCATGTTTGTTCTAGAATGTTCGTATAGTCACATTTACGAACAGGAGTGAACATGCATATCTACTCTGTCAACGATCCCGAGTTCAAATCCTATGGCAACGTTTGGGATAACGTTTCGTCCGAGCTCACGTCGCCCGTGCTCGAGGCGCTCTCTGCCACGCCCATTCCCGAGGGCAGCAAGTACGTAGCAAGCGCGCCGGAGCTCGAGGACGTCAAGGATGCCGACAAGCTTGGCTTTCTCATGTTTGGTGGCCGTCCCTTCCAGCTCGGCTGGTGCAACGGCCACAACACGCGTCTCAACTGCCTGGAGTATCACCGTGCCAGCGAGTTCAACTTGGGCGCGCGCGACTTTATCCTGCTCGTGGCGCATCGCTGGGAGATCGAGGACGGCAAACTCGACACCGCGTGTGTCAAGGCGTTCCGCGTGCCGGCCGGCAAGGTTGTCGAGGTTTTCAACACCACGCTTCACTACACGCCGTGCATGGTCGACGAAGGCGGCTTCCAGGTGATGGTGGCGCTGCCCGCTGGCACCAATGGTCCGCGCCCCGAGGCTGCGGCCAACATGCCTACCGCCGGTGACAGCTACTGCTACTGGAAGGCCGACAAGTGGGTTCTCTGCCACGCCGACAGCCCCAAGGCTGCCGAGAGCGGCTACGTAGGTCTCATCGGCAAAAATATCGACATCACCGTGGACTAGCGCATCGCCCCAAACCACCACAAAGGTGCCTGTCTCCTTTGCGGTGGTTTGGGGCGGGCGGATATCGGGAAGTGCCAGACGGGGGAGGCTGCCGGGCGCCTTGCCGTCTGCGGATTTTGGGACATGCGGCCCGCTTTTTCGACCCATCTGTCGGTACACTAAAAGCACTATGGGTACCCGCGAGCGACATATCGGCCACGCGGCCGCCCGGACCGCGCCGGTTGCGGATCCCAGGGGCGGCAGGCTCTTCGCCATGCCGCGATTCCTTGTTGGCATAACGCATCAGGTGTACCGTCACCGCGTCTTTGCTATCGCCGGTGCCATCACCGCGCTGTTCCTCGTGCTTTTGGCAGTCTTGCCGGCGCTGTTCGCCTTCGACCCCAAACTTTCTAACGCCGTGCCCGCCTATAGCGAGGTGTCCGAAGAGGTCGTGGATGCGCTCGTCCATTCGAGCTCTCTCCCGCTGCTTGTCGCCGCAATTGTATTTTCAATTTGGGGCGTATCGGTCTATCTGCGCTGTTTGGACTATGTGTTGCGCCGCCGCCTTGTTGCCATCGCCACCATCTGCGCCCTGTGGATGATCGAAGTCATTCTCAAGTACAAGTCGTTCACGCCGTTCTATGCCACCGTGCTGTGGTACCTGTACTACGTGCCCATGACGCTCATTCCGCTGCTCTACCAGTTGTGTGGTTTGCGCCTTGCGGGTCTGGAGCAACACCGCCTGGGTCGCCGCTACTGCGCTGCGCTGTGGATTGTGGCCATCCTGCTTATCGGATTTGTGCTCACCAACGATTTTCACCAGCAGGTCTTCCACTTTGACCGTACAAGCGACACCTGGAGCAACGATTACACGTACGGCTGGGGTTATTTTGCCGTCCTCGTGTGGACGGCCTTTAACTTTGTGGCCTTTTTTATCCTGGTGGGCCGGTCCTCGTCCTTTCGCATCCAACGTTTCTCGGGCACGGCGGCGCTCGTGCTGCTGGGCGGCGCGTTCTTTGCCATCTCATATGCGTTGCGCGTGCCCTGGGCATGGAGACTCAACTTCTCGCTCATCTATTGCGTTCTGTGCGTGGTGGCGATGGAAATCTGTCTCGATTGCGGTGTCATTCCGTCATATCACGACATCGCCGGCATTTTCGACACCTTGCCGCTTGACCTCAAAGTTCTAACGCGCGACCTGCAGGAAGTCTATGCCACGCCGGCGTCAAAGCCAATGCCGGTAGGCGTGCGCGAGGAGTTGCGGACCCAGGCGCACGGCCGCGCCCATGCCTTTGCCGTGGCGTCCGATCCCGATGTGATGTACCGTGCCTTTCCACTGCTGGGCGGATCGGCCCTGCTTGCCCAAGACGTGTCGGATCTCAACGAGCTTAACCGTGAACTGGCACATCGTCGCATGGAGCTGCAGCGTCAAAACGAGCTGCTCGCCGCCGACTACGACCTTAAGACGCACCTGGCAGACCAAGAGGCCGAGACCTTGCTGGTCCAAGACGTGGACCAGGCGCTTGCCCGCGCGCTCGAAGGGATGTACGACCTGCTGAGCTCGCTACCGCCGTTGACCGATGAATCGTCTTCGCACGAGCGTTACCGCATGCTGCAGCGCGCCAAGATGCTCGTCGCCTATTGCAAGCGCAAAGGGTCGCTCACGTTGGCACAGCACGGGGAGAGCGGTTTTGATCGCGACCGCATTCAGCTCATTGCCAACGAGCTCACAAGCGACCTGCGCACCATCGATATCGATTGCGCCTCGATTATCGCCATACGGCGCCCGATGCACGCCAGTACGGTAAGCGCCCTGTACGACTGCGTGTATGACTTTGCGTTTTTTGCCTACACCACCGACCATCCGGCGCTTATGTATCACTTGGGCGATCATGACCGATGCAGTGTCGAGCTGCGTGCCGCGCTTTTTTCCAACGATGATGCAGATCTTTCGCAGACGCCCGCTGCGCAAGAGCTCGAAAGCGCTCTGCAAGGGCGCAACGTGGCATACCGCCTTGAGGGCGAGCCCGGCCAGCTGCGCATGATCGTCTTGATGCCGAGGGCGGGTGAGTGACGATGCAGATTTCGCTCATTCTTCCCCAAATCGTTGCGCTCGATGTTGTCTTTGCCCTGGCTGCGTGTCTGCAGACGATCCACGTTCCGCTCATCGCATCGCGCCGCTCGTCCTATAACCGTAAGGTGATTTGTGCCTACGAGGCGAGCCTTGTGCTTCACCTAGTTATTTCGGCGCTCATCTTGTTCGCGTCGTCTGGCTCATATCTGGTGGCGCCGCTTGACGTTTGCGCCAGGGCAATGGACGGAGCGTTGTGGCTCAATGCCGTGATCTTTGCCTACGGCATGGTGCTTATGGTGCACTATCGTCGCCCCGTCATGCTGGCCGAACTGTTGCTCGTTGCCGCCGTGACACCGCCGGTGGTGCTTGCCATGGGCTCGGCGTGGACCACGGTCCTTATCGCAGAGGGAGCGTTTTTCCTGTTCCGCTCCATTGCAGCGCTCTTGATGGATGTCCGCAACCGCCAGGAGGATATCACCGCGTTCTCGACGATCGAAACCATCAACGTGATTCCCGTGGGCATCCTGTATCTGGACCCGAGGGGCCGTCCGCTGCTCATGAACCGCTGCATGCGAAAAAACCTGGTGGAGCTTCATATGCCCACCGACCTAGGTGATATGAGCGGTACATGGAACGACCTGCGCAAACTCAGCATGCAAATGCCCGAAAGCAGCCAGAACCGCGTGCGGATTAATCTGGACCGCTTTGGTGAGGCGCGGGCGGTGGTCGAGGTTTCTCCCGCCGAGATTCGCTTGTTTGTGCACGATGACGTTATGGTTTCGGGCCGCCTCTTCGAGCGCATTATCGGCCTGGATGTAACAGAGTATGCGCATGCTCATGATCGCCTGGCGCAAGCCAGCCACCTGCTTGAGCTTGCGGGCCAAGAGCTCCAAGCCCAGATCGAAGAAGTCAAAAAAGTTGCTGACAATGCGGCCTATCTGCGTATGCGCGCTCGCGTGCACGACGTGATCGGGCAGCGCCTGTCCATCCTTCATCGTTATCTGGAGGAGGGGCGCCTGGATGACGAGTCACTCGAGCAGATCGACCCGCTGCTGCGCTCAATCGCTGCCGATCTGCGCAGCGGGGGCGACACCGAACCGGCAGAGCAACTGGGAGATATCGTCCATGCCTTTGGCCTGGTGAGTGTGCAGATCGATGTTGAGGGTGCGCTGCCTGAGGACGCGCGTGTCGCCGCCGCATTTTTGCAGATTATCCGCGAGGCCTCGACCAATGCCACCAAGCATGCACAGGCGCATCGGGTCCACGTGCGTCTGTGGCAGGAGACGTCGGAAGACGGTGCTGTTGCGCGGATGACCGTTTCTAACGACGGCGCGCCTGCACCCGTATCGTATCGCGAGGGAACGGGTATCCCAGGTATGAGGCATGTCGCACAGAATCTGGGCGGCAGCCTGGAAGTCCACACCGCCCCGCCCTTCACGCTTACGGTGTCCATCCCGCTCGCCTCCAACGCCACGGTCCAAAGGAGAAGTTCATGATCCGCGTCCTTATAGTCGAAGACCAGGCCATCCTGCGCGAGAGCCTGGCGCGCTCCGTTGGCGACCAGCCCGATATGACCGTTGTTTCCGCCATTGCTGATGCTTCCGAGGCCTTGGGTGTCGCGCTCAAGGAGCGCCCGGACATGATACTGATGGACGTATGTACCGAGCATGATTCCAACGGCATCGTGGCGGCGGCGCGCATCAAAGAACAACTGCCCGAGTGCCGCGTCATCATCATGACGGGTATGCCCGAAATCACCTTTGTGGACCAGGCGCGCGAGGCGGGCGTCGACAGCTTTGTGTACAAGAACGTCGGTATCGACGAGCTATTCGCCGTGATGCGCTCCACGCTGGCGGGTTACTGCACGTTTCCCAAGCCGCCCGAGAGCATCTTCTCGGGCACGGCGGCCCTCGACGATGTCGAGCTGTCGATCTTGCGCCTTGCCTGCGAGGGTAAAAGCCGCCGCGAGATCGCGGCCGAGCTGTTTATGAGCGAGGGCACCATCAAACGCCGCATCTCGGAGATTCTCAATAAGACCGGCTACGACAACATCATGCGCTTGGCCGTGCGCGCAGTAACGGAGGGCAGCATCGTTCCCAACATGGAGCGCTAGCGCTCGTTACGCATCGGCATAAAGCGGCGGGGCCGCAGGATCAACTCCTGCGGCCCCGCCTGGCAAGTGCGCGGATGTGTCCGCCAATCCGCGGCTGATGTTACGTGCCGCTACGCGATGGTCGCGGTGTAGGAGGCGACGTCCTCATAGGAATCGGTCAGGTAGGCGTCGATGCCGATGGTCGTATTGACGAGGTCGTCAAGGCTGTCAAGCTCGCCGCTCGAGAACGTGAATTCCTCGGTGGCGTTGGTGCCGGGCATCAGGTGAGCCGAGAACCAGGGTTCCTTCATGGTGCCGTTGACGTTGGTCTTGCCGGAAGGAGCGTAGAAGGTCAGGTCCTTGTCGCTCTTGTTGGTGATGTTGACGACAAAGCCGATGTCGCCCCAGTCGTCCTTGAACTTCTCGGTGATGGTGATGGTGCACAGGTCGTCATCGGCGACGGTGACGGCGGGGGAGATTTCGATGCTCTGGACGTCGTCGTCTTCGACGGCCTCATCGATCTCTTCTTCCTTCTCGGCGTTCTCGCGATCCTTCTTCACCGTACCGGACAGATCCTTGTCGGACTTCGTAAAGATAAGCTTGTCGCCTTCCACCTCGAGGACGAGCTTGTCGTCCTTGAGCTTCAGGTCGTGCGACTCATCTTCGGCGGTAATCGTTACGGTGGTGGCGTCCTTGGCCTCCCATTTCAGGTCGGCGATCTCAAGGAACATGTCGAGGACGCCCGTGCCGTCTTCGTCGAGGATCAGGATACAGTTGAGGCCCCACTCCTTGAGCATATCCATGTACTCATCGGTGAGCTCTTCGCCGTCCAAGGTTCCACCCGAGTACTGCCAGCTGCCGACGAAGTTGGCCTTGGGGTCTTTGCCGCCGCCGCTGCAGCCCGTCAGGGCAAAGGCGAGCGCCAGGACGCATGTCAGAAATGCGAGTACGGACTTTTTGAACGTTGTCTTCATGGTGTCCTCCTTTATCGAACGAAACCCATAGAAGCAAATGCGGGGGTGGCGGAACCCCCGCCAATTACCAGATGGAGGGGCTAGGGCCTGGGCGTTCCGCAGTTGCTGCAGAACTTGCCGCCGTTTTCGCTACCGCAGTTGGGGCAGAACCACTTGGCCGGTGCGGGGGCGGGCGCGGGACTGCCGCACTCGGAGCAGAACTTGCCGGTGTTGGTGGCACCGCAGCTGCAGGTCCACGTGCCGGCCGCGGGTGCGGCGGCGGGGGCCGGTGCGGGGGCGGGCGCCGGAGCCGGCTGCGGGGCGGCCTGCTGCTGTGCCTGGCCGGCGGCGAACAGCTGGCTGGCATTCATGCCGCCCATGCCACCTGCCATGCCCATGCCCATAAAGCCGGCCACTGCGCCGTTGGGGTTAGCGGCTGCCGCGCGCATCGCATCGCTCTGGGCGCTGGCGATGTTGGCTGCCGCCATGGTGGGATCGCGCATGACCGCGGCTTTCTGCAGGTCCTTGATCATCTGCTCGTCCTCTTGCGAGGCGGCGATGGAGTTGACGCCAAAGCTCACGATCTCGACGCCACGCAGGTCACGCCAGTCGGCAGAGAGGACCTCGTTGAGCGCACGGGCGAGCTCGGTGGTGTGGCCGGGGATGGCGCTGTAGCGGATGCCCATCTCCGAAATCTTGGCAAAGGCGGGCTGCAGGGCGGTGAGCAGCTCGGACTTAAGCTGGCTGTCGATCTTGTCGCGCGTATAGCTATCGGTCACGTTGCCGCACACGTTGGTGTAGAACAGCAGCGGGTTGGTGATGCGATACGAATACTCGCCGTTGCAGCGCACGGAGATGTCGACGTCCAGGCCAATGTTGTTATCGACCACGCGGAAGGGCACGGGCGAGGCGGTGCCGTACTTGTTGCCGATGATCTCCTTGGTGTTGATGAAGTAGACGCGCTGGTCCTTGCCCGCGTCGCCGCCAAAGGTAAAGCGGCTGCCGATATTGGCGAAGGTCTCCTTGATGGAATCGCCCAGGTTGCCGCTAAAGACGCTCGGCTCGCTGCCGGTATCGAAGACGAACTCACCGGGCTCCAGCGCGACTTCGATGATCTTGCCGTTTTGCACCACGAGCATGCCCTGGCCGTCGTTGACGGCGATGACCGAGCCGTTGGAGATGACGTTGTCCTCGCCGCGCGTGTTGGAGCTGCGGCCACCGGTGCGTTTGCTGCCCTTGCAGGCCAAGACGTCAGCAGGCATCGATTCGCAGTAGATAAATTCCTTCCACTGGTCGGCCATGACGCCGCCGGCAGCTCCCAATCCAGCTTTCAAGAGTCCCATGGTGATCTTCCTTTCTCGTCAAAGGCCGGGTGGTATTGGTTGGATTGCTTAGTCGTCCTTGTCGTCTTTCATGACAACGGTGGTCTCGGTGTGGCTGAAGATGTCGTGCTTCTCGGTCAGGTCGAGCTCGCCACAATACTCATCGGCATGGGTTGCTTCGTTGGCCGTCTTGAGCTGGCCTACCAGTAGCACGTCTCCGATAATCACGATGATCAGCGGCGCAATGATGTTGATGAGGATGCCCTCGATATCAAAGGTGAGGTAATCCGGATCGAAGGCGTATTCCCCCATAAAGAGAATCTGGGAGAGGATAAATCCGATCACAAAGAACAGCACCGAGGCGATGGCGAGCTTGGGCTTGGAGCAGGGGAGCTCGCCGACCAAGCGGCCGGTCTGGCCGTTCATGGCAAACAGGTAGCTCTTGCCGTTCCACGAGGTGGAGAGCATCCAGACGGGGAACAGGGCGTAGTCGCTGTCTTCCCAGGTGTAGTCGAGCTGCTTGCTTTCGACCGTGGCATCGTCGTATTCGTCGACGACGGTCTCGCGCAGGGCCGAGATCGTGCTTTCTTCCATACGGCGCTCGGCGCGCGCCTTGCAGGTCTCGCAGTCCTCGTCGTAACGGTTGGCGATGTAGCCGGGCATATAGGCGACCGAGAACGGACGCAGCGCGTCGTAGTCAAACGGCTCGATGGCATCCATGTGGCCGTCGGGCATCTTGGATGATCCGTCGACGGGCACGCGCTTAAACGAGATATTGCCCTTGCGATAGGCATCGTAGTGGTCGGTGGTCGTGACGGTGCGGTCGGATTCCTCGGTCACGGTCTCGTTGGTCGCGTCAAAGTGCACTTCGCCGTCAACGCGGGCGCCGTAGAGCCAAAACGGCACGTAGACACCTTGGACCTCGTCGATGTGGTTGCCGGTGACAAAGCTCTTGGGCAGCAAGATCTTGCCCTTGTAGTGTTCCTTGAGTGCGGCCGTGACGTCGTCGCGCCCGAGCTTAAACGGAATCACCAGGTCGGGCGAGAAGTCGCCAGAGAGCTGGCCGGGCGCCACGGCGGAGTTGCCGCAGTACGGGCAGGTGGTGACGGCGACGGTGCCGTCGGACACGAGCTCGGCGCCGCACGACGAGCAGATGTAGCCGGCGTTTTGGGCGAGCTCCTGCACCGCGTCGTCGGCGACGGGCTTTGGCGTTGCGGCTGCCGCATCGGCTTTGGCGTCGGCCTTGTCCTGGCGCTCGCGATAGAGGGCCTCGACTTCTTCGACTTCAAAGCGCGAGTCACAGTAGTCGCAGACGAGCTTTTGCTCGGCGCTTGCAAAATGCAAGGGGCCACCGCAGGCAGGGCACTGATAGTTAACGCTCTCGAAGGCCATGATCGGTCCTTTCGCTGCCGGAGGCTATGCGCCGATGGCGCCGCCGCAGTATTCGCAGCGCCCACTGGCATCGGGAATGGTGGTGGCTCCGCAGAAGGGGCAGGTCACCGCGGTCTTGGGGGCCTTGGCGGCCACGACGCTGTCGCGCGTCTCCTGGCGCAGCTGCACCAGCGCGTCGCGGACCTCGGTTGCCTGGCGCTTGGCCTCGCGGTATTCGATGGAGCCGCGCTGATCGATGGTGGAGTCGTTCACGCGCAGGTTGATCTCGGTAAAGTACGGCGTGTTGACGTGAATGGTCAGGTTAAAGTCGTAATCCAGGTCGTAGCGCGGCGGGTTGTAGCTCTCGCGCTCGCCGTCCTTGGTCTCGCGATAGATCTCGGTGCGATGCTCGTCGATATCCATATCGCAGCCGAGTACCTGCGAGAACTCGATGATGTCGGGATTGGCGTCGCGCCAGCGGCTCTGCGAAGTGATGATCAGCAGGCCCGCGTCCTCATCGAGCATGATATTGGTGCGCCCGGCAGAAAGCGTGCGCGTGGGGTTGAACGAAGACAGGCGCTCGGCGTTGGCCTCGCGGTAGGCGAGTTGCTCACGGATGTCGTCCGCGGTGCTGGAGCGATAGCCGTGAAAGTAGGGGGAGAGCTTGCCGGCGCACTCTTTGCACAGGTAGCCTTCATTGATTTTTGTCTTACCTAGAAGTCCCAGCTCGGTACCGCAAATCGCGCACTCTTTCTTCTCGAACATCTTGTCAAAGAAGCCCATGGCTGCCTCCCATCAACTGGTAGCGTGTGTCACTTTTGATGATGGGGGAGTGCGCGATCCTTCGCGATACCCAGACGGCTCAAGGAGTCTCCACAGCTGGGACACATGGCCCATTTTTGACTAGTCGCCGGGGACGTTCTTAAACGACTAGTCGCTGGGCGCCACTCATTGGGGACGTACTTAAATGAGTGGTAGTTGGAGACACTCCTTGCCGAGCTTGAGGCCGCGCGTGTCCCTTCTGGTCCATGAGGCTCAAAACCGCGGTGTGACGTGAACGGCTGGGGTCAAATTTGCAGCATTTCGAGCTCGGCTTCGATATTGAGACTGGTTCTTTATTAAAATAGATTTCCAGACAATTGAGCGGCTGGGGGTTAACCATGAGGGACATGGGAGACACAACCGCATATTTGCGTCGAGGCATTCGGGAGATTATATGCCTGGTGCTGTTCTTCTTCACGTTTTTGGCGTGCGAGTATCTTTTTGATGTGCGCATGGCCGAGTTCGTGTCTCCGAACGAGGTCGTTATTTATGAGAGCCTTGTCATCGGCGCGAGCGTGATTGGCTTTTTTGTGCGTCCCATTCTGTACTATCGCCGTCCCCATGCCATTGACGCGACGAGTGACGTCACGGGCGTTTTGCTGGTGGCGGCATTGCTGCTGTTGATTATGGCGGTTCAGGTTGAGGTGGTAATTACCGGCGGTTTGGTGGCGTGCTGCGCGCTGGGCTACTGCGGATCGACTGCTCATGCAAATTTTGCGAGGCGCTTTGCGCGAACGCCCTGCTTGGCGCGCGCCGCCGCACTTTCTTACGCCATGGGCGTTCTGGTGCAGGTTCTCAACCACATGGTGGTGCCTGTCGGCATTCCTCAGCAGGCTGTTCTGGTCGTCTGTGCGATCGCGCAGGTGGCGTTGCTCCACGGTGCCCGACGCGCCAAGCTGCGCGACGAGTCCGATCCCAACTTTGAACCCAGTGCTGCCGGGCTTTCGGTAGATGCTCTGGAATATGGCGCCAAGTGACATGACGATCCCGAGGCAAAGGCGGCATTCCGCCGCGCCGTAGTTCGCCTGACCGTGGCGACGGCGTATCTTTCCAGCGTATTCGCCGCTCTCAACGCGGGCTTCACGACCCTGCATGCTGTCGGAGCCGTCGATTTGGGCGATTGGCCGCGCCTGCTGCTTGTCGTGAGCTCGTTGGTCGCTGGCGCACTATTTGACCTGCACGGCCGCTCGTATATGAATATCGGCATGACATGTGCCGCCATACTGTCCACGCTTTCGTTCTTTGTGCTCATCGTCGATGGCAATGGCGGCAACGAGCTTGCTGCCACGATCATCTTTTATCTGGGCTCGGGCTTCTTTGTGGTGTTCTTTACCACAAAATATGCCGCCGTCTCGCTCTATGCGCGCTGGTCATATTTTTGGCCGTGCATGGGTCGCGTCGTCAACAACGTGTGCTCGATGTTCGTGACGGCGCCGGCAGTGGCGATTATCTCGAGTCAAAATGTGCTGGCTGCGGTCGGTGCGGCGCTCGTGATGTTTGTGGGCATTGCGATTACGCTGCTGGGGCAGTTGGGGCAACGGGCCGATGATGCCGCGATGCGGGACGGACTGCCGCTTGCCACCGACGATCTTGGTGGGGATCTTGCGCCCACATGCTCCGACCCCGAGCCCGTGGAGGCAGCGGAGCTCACGTCCGATGAACGCCTTGATGCCTTCGTCGCCACCTTTGGGCTTACAGAGCGCGAGCGCGATATTCTTGAGGTCTTGGTCGTTTCGGACCAGAGCGTTCAGGACATCGCCACAACGCTCTTTCTTTCGCGCTCCACGCTCTATCGCCACATTTCCTCGATCAACAAAAAGGCCGGTACCGCCTCGCGTGTGGCCCTTATCAACTTCTTCTGGTCCTGGACACCCAAGGACTAGCTAACCTCCCAATAAGTTGCGGTGGAATAGTCCCTAAATTAAAGTCACGGGGCTTTAAACAGGAACTATTTCACCGCAACTGCTGGGGGGATAGACTGCGGCGGCGGCAGAGGCAACGGCAGCGGCGTTGGCAGCTGTGGTAGTGGCAACGGCAGCTGGCAGGGTGTTTTCCGTCTACTTGCTACAGCAGCTCGCCGTGGCGGGCAATGTAGCGGCGCTTTGCCAGCTGGGTGAGCGCGATATAGGCGGTAACGATGCCAATGAGCAGCCCAAAAAAGCTCGTGGGCAGCGGCATGAGGCCGAGCGCATCGGCGATGGGGCTTGCCGGCAGCCAGGTGACGAGCGCCAGGCCCAGCACGGTAAGAACGCACAATGCGGGCGCGGCGTGGTCGCGCGGGCTCGGCAGATTCGGGGAGCGCAACATGTGGACCACGAGTGTCTGCGACCACATGGACTCGACAAACCAGCCGCTCTGGAAGAGCGCAGCAAAGGTCGCCATACCCGCGACGTCGCCCGCGGCGGCAAGCTCGGACCAGCTTGCGTCCACGGCGGCGGGGCACACGACAAAGAAGAGCGCGGCGAAGGTCACGATGTCAAACAGCGAGCTCACGGGGCCCAGCTCGAGCATAAAGCCCTTGATGGACGCGGCGTCCCAGGCACGCGGGCGGGCAGTCCAGGCGTCATCGACGGTGTCCCACGGCAGTGCGATGCACACGATCTCGTAGACCAGCGACAGCAGTACCAGCTGCAGGGCGCTCATGGGCAAAAACGGCAAGAACAGGCTCGCGACGGTCACGGACAGCACATTGCCAAAGTTGGAGCTCACCGTGGTCTTGAGGTACTTGAGCAGGTTGCCGTAAGTGCGGCGGCCTTCGATGATGCCGCGCTCGAGCACGCCCAGGTCCTTCTGAAGCAAGATGATATCGGCGGATTCCTTGGCAATATCGACGGCCGAATCGACCGAGATGCCGCAATCGCTCGCACGCATGGCGGCGGCGTCGTTGATGCCGTCGCCCATAAAGCCCACGGTGTGGCCGAGCATCTCGCGCATGACACGTACCAGGCGCGCCTTCTGCAGCGGCGAGAGCTTGGCGAAGAGGTGGGTTTTCTCGGCGCGCTTGGCAAGTTCGGCGTCATCGAGCGCATCGATCTCGGAGCCGAGCAAGACGTTGCTCGCATCGATACCAATCTGCTCGCAGACGGTGGCGGCGACGCGGTCGTTGTCGCCGGTTAGGACCTTGACCGCCACGCCCTTGGCCTCGAGGGTGGCGACGGCGCCCGCGGCACTTGCTTTGGGCGGATCGAGGAAGGCCAAAAAGCCCATCAGCACCATGTCGCACTCGTCGGCGATGCCAAACTCGCCCACGCAGCGCGGATTGGTCTTCTGCGCCACGGCAATTACGCGTAGGCCCTCGGCGTTAAGTCCGGCGATCTGCTTGCGAATCTGGGCGAGCTTCTCGTCGGTGAGCGGCTGAGCGATGCCATCGATCTCGACAAAGGAGCAGATCTCGAGCATTTCCTCGGCAGCGCCCTTGGTAACCATCTGGGTTTTGCCTTGGGCGTCGGCGACAACTACGCTCAGGCGACGGCGCGAGAAATCGAAGGGAACCTCGTCGACCTTGGTGTAGCGGTCGCGCAGGCTCTGGCCCAGCATGGAATCGGGTGCGACGGTCGAGGGCGTCACATCGGCACGGTCGATTACGGCCAGGTCGATAAGATTTTTGAGGCCGGTCTGGAAGAAGCTGTTCAAAAACGCATGGCGCAGCACGCGCGCGTCCTCGTTGCCATCGGTGTTGAGGTAGCGCTCGAGCACGATGCGGTCTTCGGTGAGGGTGCCGGTCTTGTCGCAGCACAGGACGTCCATCGCTCCGAGGTTTTGAATCGCCGGCAGCTCCTTGATGATAACCTGGCGACGGGCGAGGTCCTTGGCGCCCTGCGACAGGCTCGTGGTCACGATGACGGGAAGCATCTGCGGCGTGATGCCCACGGCCACGCTCGTGGCGAACAGCAGCGCGTCGATGACGTTGCCCTTGGTGGCGGCGTTGATGGCAAAGACGGCCGGCGCCATAACGAGCATCAGGCGCACCAGCAGCATGGAGACGCTCGAGACGCCGCGGTCAAACGCGCTCTTTTCGCCGCGCCCGTTGAGCATCTTGGCGATGCCGCCCAGGTAGGTGTCCGAGCCGGTGGCAACGACAAGCGCCATGGCGGCGCCGTTTTGCACGGAGGTGCCGGTAAAGACGATGTTCTTGCAGGCAGAGAGTGGCAGTGCGGAGCCGTCGGCGCCCTCGACGACGGTGACGGCGGTGGTCTTCTCGACGGCCTCGCTCTCGCCGGTGAGTGCGGACTCGATCACAAACAGGTCGCGCGCGGTGATGATGCGGGCATCTGCCGGCACCATATCGCCGGCAGAGAGACGGATTACATCGCCGGGGACGAGCTCGTCGAAGGGGATCTCGATGCGCTCGCTGCCGCGCAGGGCGGTGCAAGTGTTGGAGACCAGGTCCTTGAGGGCCTCGGCCGCATTGCCGCTGCGGGCTTCCTGGATAAACTTCATGCCGCCCGATACCAGCAGCATGGTGCCGATGACGATGACCGTGGAGGGGTCGCGCTGCGGTTCGGGCACGGCGAGCACGTCGATGTAGAGCGAGACCAGTGCGAGCGCGGCGAGGATGCCGGCGAAGGGATCGATGAACGCGTCGGCGATGCGGCGGGCGAGCGTTTTGGTCGTTGCCTCGATGGTGTTGGGGCCGACGGCGTTCAGGCGCTCAGTTGCCTGCTCGACGGTGAGGCCGTTTGCCGTGGCGTCAAGCAGTACGAGGGCGTCCTCGGCACTATGGGTGGCGGCGAATATGGTGTTCTTGGACAGGCCGGTATGAGCGGCAGGGCGCGCCGTGCGGCGGCGCTTGGAGATGGCTTCGAGTACCGTGACGGTTTTGAGCATCAGCATAGGGTCCTCCTTGTTGAGGGGAGTTAGCGTACGTGTCGTATTTGCTTCAAAAAACCTAGATGTCGCTCACGTCAAGCTCTTGAGCCCACAAAGGGTGCAGCGCGCCTTTGCGGTGGTTTTGGCGATCTGCCGGTGGCGTTTATGCGTGTGCGGAGTCCTCGCGGCGTGCCGAGGGCGACATGCAGGTTTTTCGACTAGGACTGCCTTCCATGGCACACCTCCTAAAGGCTGAGCGCAGCGCGCTTTGGGTATCTCGTACCCCTTTTTAATCCGCCCGTATTCTTGATGAGGGGGTTTGACATGTCAACCCCATTGTTCGGAAAACCATTCCCCCTGACAAAGCCTTTACAGAATGCCGTGGCCCCAAAGCGCGCCCGCATCGACGCTTCGCCTGCGCTAAACTGGAAGGCACGTACGCGATTACGAGAGGAGCCCGCATGGAGGCTTACAAGCAAGAGTTCATCAAGTTTATGGTCGAGTCCGACGTCCTTAAGTTCGGCAGCTTTACGCTCAAGAGCGGCCGTCAGTCCCCGTTCTTTATGAACGCCGGCGCTTACGTGACGGGCTATCAGCTCAAGAAGCTGGGCGAGTATTACGCCCAGGCCATCCACGATAACTTTGGCGACGACTTTGATGTGCTGTTTGGACCGGCCTACAAGGGTATTCCGCTGGCCGTCGTGACCGCAATTGCCTACCACGAGCTGTACGGCAAGGAGGTCAAGTACTGCTGTGACCGCAAGGAGGCCAAGGACCACGGTGCCGATAAGGGCAACCTGCTGGGTTATGAGCCCAAGGACGGCGACCGCGTGGTCATGGTCGAGGACGTTACCACCAGCGGCAAGTCCATCGACGAGACCTATCCCAAGGTCAAGGCTGCTGCCGATGTCGAGATCAAGGGTCTGATCGTGTCCCTCAACCGCATGGAGGTCGGCAAGGGCGGTGTGACCACCGCTCAGAAGGAGATCGAGGCCAAGTACGGTTTCCCCGTCGCGAGCATCGTCTCCATGGCCGAGGTCGTTGAGACCCTCTACAACCACGAGATCGACGGCAAGGTCGTCATCGATGACGAGCTCAAGGCCGCCATCGATGCCTACTACGAGCAGTACGGAGCACGGGAGTAGTTACGGCGTTTTACCAAACGCCGTAACCGGCCGACGCTGCGCGCCGCCCAGGGCGACAATTTGTCATTCAAAAGGCGAGGCATGACCAGAAGGTCTATGCCTCGCCTTTTTCATGCCAACTTGTTCGCCCTGGACGTCGCTCGCTGTCCGTCCTCTACCTGCGGCGTTGCCTTGCTCCGGATGCGGCAGTTAGGGACGTTCCTTTTCTGCCGGCAGTTTGGGACACTCCTCGGGGTAGTCATTGGGGACGTTCTTAAACGACTAGTCGTTGGGAGCGTTCTTGTTTGACTAGTCGTTTAAGAACGTCCCCAATGGCTAGTCAGAAATGAGCGTGGATAATCTCCCGTTTTTGGTCCCCGTGTGGACTCAAAGTGGGAGATTACCCACGCTCGTTAGATAGGCGTCCGAAAATCCACGCTCATTCGTTTGGCTCAGGGGCAAGCTGCTTTCCGCCATGGTGCCACATGTGAGCCTGGCCTCCTGCGTCAGATTCTAATTGCGTCAGATTCTAATAACGAGTTTACGGAATAAATAGTTATTAGAGCTGAAATGGCCGACCTAATGACGAGAAGTCGTTATTAGGTCGGCCGTTAGTCATTGGGGACGTTCTTAAATGACTACTTGAGCCCGGGCAGGCGGGTGTAGGGGAATGAGCGCTCTAGGAATTCGACGCAACGGGCGTAATCTTTGGCAAAGTAGCTGCTGTAGAGCGAATCGAGCACGTATTGCACGGCGATGTGGCTTGCGAACTGCGTGATGCGCTGCGTCATGCTCTCGTGGTCACTCACCGTAAGGTAGGCGGCAAAGCCAGGGTGAATGCGCGCGCAATAAGGCGTGCCGATGACGATGACCGGGACATGCCGACTGCTGAGGATCGGCAAGATGTCCTTGAGATTGGGGGCAAGGCCGCTGTAGGAGATGACGATTGCCGCATGGTCGGGACCCGAGGCAAGCGCCGTTCGCACCTGGGCCTCGACACCGTCGTGGCACGTCGCACTTTTACCGGCGGAGAGCAGGCAATCGCGGAACATTCCCGCTGGATAGAGGTTGTGCGAGCCCGTGTAGATGTCGACCTGTCGGGCGTTCGCGATGAGCTTGGCGGCGTGGTCAAGCTGCGTGGGGTCGAGCAGCTCCTGCGTTTCGGCCAGCGTGGTCTGGTAGAGCCCCTCCATGCGCTCCATGACCTGCGCAGGGGTGGACGTAGCGTCGAAGGGAAAGTTGATGTCCACGTCGCGGCAGTTTCCTGCCTCGGTCGCCAGGCGGATGAGCTCGACCTTGAGATCTTTGAATCCCTCGAGGCCGAGTTTTTTGCAAAAACGGTGGATGCTCGCGACCGAAACGTTGGCGCGCGCGGCAAATTCCTTAATCGAAAACCCGCGGATGTCCTCACCGATGGCAAGGGCTGCAATGCCGAGTTGTTGCTCGGTGGGGGTGAGGCCCTGCGCCTCGGTGATCTTGCGTTTGATATCCATGCGAACTCCCGCATTCGCCAAACCTACCAAAAAGGGATGGGTTTATTTTGGCACGTTTCGGTCGGTATCAGGAAGTGTCAGGGACGTGTCTCTATAGTTTTGTCAACCGCGTGCTTCGCGCCATTTCGGCATGACGCATCCGGGCGCCTGGCGCCCCCGCTTGGTTTCCTCTTCGGTTGATCCCGCCGCTCGCTAGGCCGCGTACGGGACGGCGTCGCGCATGATCGCGTATATGACCTTGAGCCTCTTCCTCGCGACCGCCTTCAGCGCCTTGCTGTGCCTCATCCCCCTCGCCCTGCACTCCCCGTAGTACCTCCCGAACCTGTTGTCCGTGCCGATGAGGGAGTTGCAGCTGAATATGAGCAGGTTCTTGAGCTGCCTGTTCCCGCCGTGCTGAGGCGACGTCGACCTGATGCTGCTCCCGGAGCGCCTGTCTGACGGCGCCACGCCGCAATAGCTCGCGAGCTCGTCGTGCCCCCTGAACGCGGATATGTCGATCGACGTCACCAGCGCCGCGGCGGTCTTGGGGCCGATCCCGGGCACCGTGAGGAGGCACTCGTAGACCTCGTCGCCCGCCAGCGAGTCGGCCACGAGCGAGTCGAGTTCCTCGATGTCGGCGTCGAGGGAGGCTATCTCCCGGGCGAGTATCCGGACCGCGACGTCCTCGCCGGCCGGGAGCCGCCTTCCCGAGCGCGACGAGGCCAGCAGCGCCTCCCAGAGCCCCCTGGCCCCCGCCGCGGGGGCGCCCGCGCGCCTGGCGGCGTTCGAGAACCTGCGCCAGCCGGCGGCCGAGCACCCGGCGGCCCCGCCGAACTCGGCCAGCATCGACACCTGCCAGCGGCTCGACGGGTCGACCGCGCCCTCGAGCGCGGGGTCGGCCTCGAGCAGGGTCGCGCGCAGCCTGTTCTTCGCGCGGGTCCTGGCGGACGACGCGAACTCGCGCTGCGACGACAGGATCCGCAGCGAGGTGGACCCCTCGGGCTCCTCGGGCGCCGGCCTGAGGGCGCGGGGCACGCCGAGCGCGGTGCGCGCGATCACCTCGGCGTCGATGGCGTCGGTCTTCGCGATGCCGGGGAACATCCCGCGGGCCTGCTTCTCGGCATATCCGGGCAGGTAGGCGCAGGGGTTCCCGTGCGCATGGGCGCGTGCGAGGACCAGTGCGCCGATGTTTCGCTTCTGGTCGACGACGACCAGCGCGCCGGAGCCGGCCCGCTCGAGCAGCCGGTCGATGTCGTCGGGCCTGTTTGCCAGCTCGGCCCTGAAGGCGACGCCCCCTCCCGCATCGAGCGCGCACGCGCTGTGCGAGCTCTTCCCGACGTCGATCCCCAGGTAGGCCACGGGCGTCTCTGCTGCAGGCATGGTGTATCCTCTCCCTTGAGCCGGCCGTTAGCCGCGGAAGCGACACCCACATTACCCGGCCGTGGCCCGGTCCGGGCCCGGCACATCTCTATCAGTCGTTCCCCGCGGCCCCTCCCGCCCCGGCGGCAACACGTCCCGGGCCCTCTACGGGGCAGGGGCTGACGGCCGTCCGGGGCGGTCGGCCAGCGACCACCGGTACGGCTCAATCGTATAACCGTGCAACGGAAAAGAGCCGCCCTTTCGGACGACTCAAACTGTAATGGGGCGGCGGCAGGACTCGAGAGCGAAAAGAAGTGTCGGGCTTGGTGCGCCCGCTTCTGCTCGTCCCGTGCGCAGGCGATACTCGGCTTATCGGCCCGCGATGCAAAGGAGATGCTCATCCCACGAGCACTACCGGGAAGGGCTTGCGATTCGAGCCCTCGCCTTAGTATTTTGGTCATTTAGCACTATAATCACCATAGGCATGCGCATAACGTTGCGCTTAATCAAGAGGAGAAAACGTATGGGTCTGTTTGATATGTTCAAGAAGAAGGCTGAGCCCGCGGCTGCCGCTGCTCCGGCCTCCATCTCTGCTTCTGCCGGCGCCGACGTGCTGTGCTCGCCCGTCAAGGGCAAGGTCATCAAGATGGCCGACGTGCCCGATCCCGTCTTTGGTGGCGAGGTTCTGGGCAAGGGCTGTGCCGTGTGGCCCGAGGACGATCTGGTCTACGCTCCCTGCGACGGTAAGGTGACCGTCACCATGGGTCACGCCGTGGGCCTGCAGTCCGATAGCGGCATCGAGGTTCTGGTGCACGTTGGCGTCGATACCGTCAACATGAACGGCGATGGCTTCGAGGGCTTCGTCAAGGCCGACGACGTTGTGAAGGCTGGCCAGCCCATACTCAAGATCGACCGCGCCAAGATCGCCGCTGCCGGTTACAAGGACTGCGTCGTCGTGGCCGTGTCCAACACCGCCGAGTTTGCCGATGTCGAGCTCACCGTTGAGGCAGAGTCCGCCGTCGCCGCCGGTGACGCCATCGTCAAGGTCGTCCGCAGGTAAACTGCGGCATCCAAAGGCTGTGCGAGGGTGGTCGGGTTTTCCGGCCACCTTTTTTATTGCACCGCGGGAAAGCGTTTTATTGCACGTTGGGTGGGCTTGCAAACCGTTCGGACGCTAAAACGAACCGACCGCGCCTTCGCGTTGCCGAGGGTGTTCATAAGTGGATAGTATGGGCTTACTTATTACAACGTGCGCCGCGTCTGGGAAGCGCAGTGCCGCTCATTGGGAGGAACAACATGAAAAAGAAGCTGCTGCTTGCGCCCCTCATGGCCGTCTTGGTTGCATGTGTGGTCGTGCTTTCCGGCTGTGGAGGTCCTTCGGTTGAGGAGCTCATCACCGAGGATCTTACGACGCAGTTTGACGAGGTCAAGAACGGTGGCGACGACTTCCTTTCTGGTCTGGAGGAAGCTTCGGGCGACGAGTTCGAGCAGCTGGGTATCGATCCCAAGGAGTATGCCAAGACCTATCTCGAGGGCTTTGACTACAAGATCGGCGACGTGACGGTCGACGAGGACAAGGGTGTCGCGACCGCCGAGGTCTCTATCACCTGCAAGTCTATGAACAAGATCGTCGAGGACTTCTCCACCCAGTATCAGGAGAAGGTCGCCGCGCTTGATACGGTTCCTTCCGATGACGAGCTGTACAAGATGGCCGGTCAGGTTATGGTCGATGTGACCAAGGCCACCGAGCCCAGGAAGACCACGGTTATCTTCAAGTACACCTGCAACGACGACGGCGAGTGGTCTGCCGACGACTCCGTCAACTCCGAGATGATGGATGCAATGCTGAGCTAGTTCGTTGCGGCGTTTTACCAAACGCCGCAACTGCTCGACGTTGCGCGGGCACCAGAGCGACAACTTGTCATTCAAAGAGGACGGTATGACCAGAAGGTCTATGCCGTCCTCTTTTCATGCCAATTTGTTCGCTCTGGTGTCCGCTCGCTGTCCGTCCTCTACCTGCGGCGTTGCCATTGTTGGGGTAGTCGTTGGGGCGTTCTTGTCTGACTAGTCGTTTAAGAACGTCCCCAACGACTACTTTCCGCGCAACAGCATTGTCGCAGCTGCGTTAAGCAGTGTCGCTCGTTACTCGCCCAGGATTAGCGCTGCGAGCTCGCCCTGGGTGTCCACCACGTAGTCGGCGCCGGCGGCTTCCAGCTCTGCGCGGCCGCGGAAACCCCAGCTGACGCCCGCACTCTTAAGGCCGGCGTTGTGGCCGGTCAGGATATCGACATTGGAATCGCCTACGTAGAGCGTGGTCGCCGGGTCGGCGCCTAGCTCTTCCATCACATGCAGCGTGACGGGTGCTTCGGGCTTGGGCGGAAACGCATCGACACGGCCCTGCACCAGCGCAAAGCGCTCGGAACCAAAATACTTTTCGATAAGCGGAGCCGCCGAGACGTGGTCCTTGTTAGTGAGCACGGCAAGCTGAACGCCCGCGGCGCGCAAGCGGTCGAGCATCTCGATCGTGCCGGCATAGGGAGCGGTGTGGTCTTCCTTGTGCTCGCCGTAGTAAGCCCTAAACTCGGCAAGCGTCTGCTCAAACATGCGGCCGTCGCCTGCGTACTCGGCGGGCATAAAGCGCTCAACCAGCTTGAGCATGCCGTTTCCCACCTTGTAGCGGTACTCGTCAACGGCAAACGTGGGCCAGCCGTGCGCCTCGCAGGTATGGTTGCCGGCGGCCGCCAGGTCCTCGAGCGTGTTGAGGATGGTGCCGTCCAGATCAAAAATCACATGGGAAAAAGCTGCTGCCATGAAAGCTCCCGTCATTGGGTTTCAAAACGCACCTCATAATACTGGGCATGCGTGCCGGGCATGTTTGGAATCTGAATATCTTTAATAGCCCTGAGCCTTTGTCGTTAGCAAATCCTCGGCAGCTGCTCTCCTACGAGCATGTCGAGGATGCGGGTCGAGCCCCAGCCGGTGCGCACGCGCACGGCGGGATGGGCGCCCTCGGCAAGTGGCAGCACGCGGCCGATGATGGCGGCATTCTCGCCGTAGCGGGCGGCGCGCATGGCGCTCAGCGCGGCATCGGCTTGCTCGGCCGGCACGACGGCAACCATCTTGCCCTCGTTTGCCACCTGCAGCACATCGTAGCCGAGCATCTCGCAGGCTGCCTGCACGTCGGGGCGCACGGGCACGGCATCCTCGTCGACCTCCATGGCAACACCGCTAGCCTGGGCAAACTCGTTGAGTGTGGACGCCAGGCCACCGCGCGTGGGGTCGCGAAAGCAACGCGTGCCGGGCGCTGCGGCCAGAACGTCGGCAATCAGGTGGTTGAGCGGTGCGGCATCGCTTTCGATGGTGCTCGAAAACGCCAGACCCTCGCGTTGGCTCATGATGGCGATACCGTGGTCGCCCAGTGTTCCCGACACCAGAGTGACGTCGCCGGGGCGGCAGTTGGCGCCGCTGAGCGCCACGCCCGCGGGTACCTCGCCCACGCCGGCGGTATTGATATAGACGCCGTCGGCCCCGCCGCGCTCGACCACCTTAGTGTCGCCCGTGATTATGGACACGCCCGCCTCGCGCGCCGTCTCGGCCATCGTCTGCACAATCTGGCGGAGCTTATCCATGGGATAGCCCTCTTCGAGGATAAAGCCGCACGATAGGTAGCGCACGTTGGCGCCCGAGGTCGCGACGTCGTTGACGGTTCCGCATACAGCGAGGCGGCCGATGTTGCCACCGGGGAAGAACTGCGGCGAGACTACAAAGCTGTCGGTCGACATGGCGATGCGCCCGCTCGCGGGCAGCGTAGCGACGCCGGCGTCGTTGCCCTCGAGCAGCTCGGGCGACCCAAAGGCATCTAAAAAGACCTCATCGATGATGCGTTTCATCATCTGGCCGCCGGAGCCGTGACCCAGCAGGACGGTGCTATCGGTAACGCTATGGGACATATCGAAAACTCCAATCGTGGGTGGAATTATATGGGTGAGGCGCAGCGTCGACTGGTCCGCCGTTCGTTAGAACGGCGGAACCTATTAGCCTCGGTAGCGGAAATATGCTGCGCAGCTGCCCTCGGAGCTCACCATGCAGGGGCCGACGGGATGTTCGGGCGTACAAGCGTGGCCGAACAGGGGGCAGTCGCTCGGCGTAATGGCCCCGCGCAGCACGTCGCCGCAGCGGCACCCACGCGGCTCGACTGTCTCCTCGACGGGCACGTCAAAGCGGGTACGGGCATCAAAGCGCGAGAACTCGGGGCGGATGGAAAGGCCCGAGTTGGCAATCAGCCCCAATCCACGCCATGTGGTATCGCACGGCTCAAATACCTGCTCGACCAGCTGGCGCGCCACGGGGTTGCCGTCTGCGTTGACGCCACGGCGGTAGGCGTTGCCAATCGCGGGCCTGCCCTCGACAACCATCTGGACCAGCATGCAGATGCCCTGCAGGATGTCGACCGGTTCAAATCCCGTGACCACGCCCGGGGTATCGAACTCATCGACCAAAAAGCTAAAGGGCGCCAAGCCCGTGATGGTGGCGACGTGGCCCGGCAGGATAAAGCCGTCGATGGCGGTCTCGGGATCGTTGGCGATGGCGCGCAACGCCGGCGGCGTGGTCTTGTGGGCGCAATAGACCGAGAAGTTCAAAAGCCCGCGCGCTTCGGCCTCCAAGATGGCGGCGGCGATGGTGGGCGTTGTGGTCTCAAAGCCCACGCCCATAAAAATGACCGGACGATCGGGGTTTTGCTCGGCAATGTCGAGCGCGTCGAGTGGGGAGTAGACGATGCGGATGTCGCGCCCCGACGCCTTTTGCGCGGCGAGCGAGGTAGACGACCCGGGCACGCGCATCATGTCGCCAAAGGTGGTGATGATGGCGTCGTCTATGTTGGCGAGCGCGATTGCGTGGTCGATGTCGCGGTTGGCGGTGACGCAGACGGGGCAGCCCGGGCCGCTCAGTAGCTTGAGCCCGGCCGGCATAATGGAGCGAAAGCCATAGCGCCCGATGCTCACGGTGTGCGTGCCGCAGACTTCCATAAGGTTGATGGCGCGGTCGCCGACAAGCTCATGAATGCGCTCGATGAGCTCGCGAGCCAGCTTGGGATTGCGGAATGCCGAGAAGTCGATACCGGAGCGAGCCGGCTGTCCGGCCGCCACTAGTAAGCCTCCGCCGGGTTGGTGGCAAGCTGGTCTTCTTCGACCAGTTCGGACATGGCATTAACAAGCTCGAGCGTTTCTTGCGCTTCCTGCTCGTCGACAATTTGGATGCCAAATCCAGCGTGTACGAGAATATAGTCGCCAACCTGCGCCGTCGGCACGAGTCGCAGCGAAACAGGGCGCTCGATGCCCATCATGTCGACGGTGGCCTTGAGGCCATCGTCGCGTTTGACTACTTTACCGGGAACGGCAAGGCACATAATGTTCCCCTTTTATACGCTTTGCGCTGGATAGGCGCTCAATAATCCATCAGTTGATGGTAGCGCTCGCGGGGTTCGCGGGCAAACGCGTTACGCCTGTGTGACGGCTGGGCACAGCGGCGTGCGAGAGCGAGCTACTGCGATGCAATCTGCGCAAGACGAGCGCGCGCAACCGCTGCCTGACCGTAGGCGATGCAGCCGTCATTGACGGGTACGGTGTGGGGGACAGGGACAGTAAGGCCTGCGTCTTTGAGCTTGCGGGTGAGGAGCTGAAGCAAAAGTCGGTTCATGAACACGCCGCCCGAGAGCGCGACGGTATCGATGCCTTCGTGTGCGCAGATTTCGCGAGCGATTCGTGCCGAAGAGCGCGCGATGGCGATATGGAAGTCGAGCGCGAGCCTGTAGGCCGCAGCGCCGGCCCTGATTCCCTCCAAAAGCGCCTCAATAAGCGATCTGGAGTTTAGAACATGGCAGGCGTCCGGACGGGATGATTCGGTTACGGAAAAGCCGGCTATATTGTCGGTGGGGCAGGCGCTTTCACTGCTAAGCGCGCGCCAGGCGGCGGCCTCAAGCTCGATGGCGGGTTCGCCCTCGTAGGTTGCCTTGTCGCAGATGCCCAGAATCGCTGCCGCGGCATCAAAGAGACGCCCCATGCTGCTGGTACGCGGGCTGTTGATGCCGCGCTCGATCATGGTGGCTGTCACGCTGCGCGTTTGCGCGTCGAGGCTGTCTAAAAGCCGAGCGGCACCTGGGTGCTCGAGCAGGCTGAGCTCACTGAGCAGGGCAAAGGCGTTGCGGCGGGCGTCGCGCACGGAGGCCGTCCCACCGGGGAGCGCCCAGGTGCGCAAATGCACGGCGCGCTCAAAGCCGCCAAGGCTGGCAACAAGAAACTCGCCGCCCCAAATGGTCCCATCGGTGCCGGCTCCGGTGCCGTCAAAGGCGATGCCAAGGACGCGCGCGTCGGTTGTAAGCTGGCCCGCGGCGATGGCCTCGGCCATTACGCTCGCGATATGCGCATGATGGTGCTGCACCTCGACGAGCGGCAGATTGCATTTTCGCGCCTGCTCGCGCGCCCACTGGCCCGATAGATAGCTGGGGTGTACATCGCAGGCCAAGGCGGCGGGCGCCAAGTCAAAGAGATCTTCCAAGCGCGTGCGCGCGGCGTTCCAGGCATCGAAGGTCCCGCCGTTTTCAACATCGCCGATATGCTGCGACACAAAACAGGTTGCCTCGCCGTTCGTCCCTTCACGCGTGAGCGCAATCGTGGCCTTTTGTTGTGGCCCGCAGGCGAGCACGCAGGACGGAGCGCCGTCGAGCGCCGGCAACGGCAGCGGCTGGGGTGCATATCCGCGAGCGCGGCGCACGGGCATAACGGCGCCGTCAACCACGCGCACCACGGAATCGTCATAGCGCGACAGGATTGCGCGGTCGTTACCGAGCAACGCGTCGGCGATGCCGGCGGCAACGAGGTGTTCCCAGGCAAGGTCGTCGTCGGTCTCGATGGGTTCTTCGCTCAGGTTTCCGCTGGTCATGAC
This sequence comes from uncultured Collinsella sp., assembly GCA_900541875.1. Classification (GTDB taxonomy): domain Bacteria; phylum Actinomycetota; class Coriobacteriia; order Coriobacteriales; family Coriobacteriaceae; genus Collinsella. The sequence continues at coordinate 137,028 of UQLF01000001.1, forward strand.
GAGCGCGTGCATACCGCAGGCTTCTGCCGCGGCAAGCAACAGATGCTGAAGTGGGGTGTAGGGGAGCATAACGCCAAGTTCGGGCAGGTCGTGCGCGACGGACGGTGCGAGTATGAGGGCGTCGGGGGAGCCGCCGCTCTCGCAAACAGCACGTCGGCGCAGCAGCACAATGGGACGGATACTGCCGGCCAGCAAGCCGCGCTCAGCGTCGTCGATATGGCACAGGCGCCCGGCATCGGCAAGACTGCGCACCATGACGGCAAGCGGCTTGTTGCTGCGGCGTTTGCGGCGGCGCAGCTCGGCCACCGCCTGCTCGTTGGAGGCGTCGCATGCCAAGTGAAATCCGCCCAGTCCCTTGATGGCGACGATACCGCCGTTGGCCAGCAGCTCAACACAGCGGTCGATAATGGCGTCGCTGGCCTCGCGTGTGGTGCCGACGGCCGGTGTCGCGGACGAATTCCCGCACGCATCGCCGTTCACAGCCTCGCGCCACGTAATATGCGGCCCGCAATCAAAGCAGGCATCGGGCTGCGCGTGAAAACGCCGGTCGAGTGGGTCGGCATACTCCGCGGCGCACTTGGGACACATGGGGAAACGGTCCATCGAGGTAGCCGCTCGGTCATACGGCAGCGATCGGATGATGGTAAAGCGTGGGCCGCAGTTAGTGCAGTTGATAAAGGGGTAGTGATAGCGTCGGTCGGCGGGATCGAACAATTCGCGCAAGCAATCGTCACAGGTAGCGATGTCGGGCGAGACGAGCGTCGTGTGCGCGGTCTGGTCCTGCGATGCCACAATGCGAAAGCCCTGCTCATCGGCAGCGCTCCAACCGCCAGGCCCCAAGTCCACAACCTCGACATGCTCTACGCGGGCTGCCGCAGGCGCATGCTCAGAAAGCGCGGCAACAAAAGCATCGAGCGCATCGGCCGGAGCGTGCGCCTCGATATGCACGCCGTCGCCCGCATTGAGCACCCATCCGCAAATGCCATGCGCCATGGCCTCGCGATACACAAACGGTCGCATGCCAACGCCCTGCACAATGCCCGTCACATGAATATGCACATGCCGCATGCGACACCCCTCATCAAATCCGACCAAAAAGGGACAGGTTTATTTTGGTAGGTAAAACTTCTAAACCTGCCAAAACAAACCTGTCCCTATTTGGCAGGTGCGCTGCGGGAAATCCCGTTACAGCCCCAGGCTCTGCTTGGTGGCGGCGCACGTGAGCTCGCCGTGCTTAACGCCGCGCAGGCCCAGCAGGCGGTCGGCTAGTTCGTAGACGCGCTCGCCGCGACCCTTGAGCGCCAGAATCTCCAAGCAGTTGTGGTGATCCAGATGCACGTGCATCGTCGATACGATCTCGTCGGTGTAGTCGTGCTGCACCTCGTCCAGACGGCGCGTCAGATCGCCGGTGTGATGGTCGTAGATCATGGTGAGCGACCCGATAACGTGCTCATCGGGCGTGCGCATCTGCTCCTTGGCGATCGAGGCGCGAATCAGGTCGCGCACGGCCTCGGATCGGTTGGCCACGTCGCCGCGGCGTGCGATCTGCTCGTCAAAACGGCGCAGCAGGTCGTCGGGTGCGGTAACCGAAAAACGGACCAGCTCGGAGCCGGAACCACTACAGTGGCAGCCCGCGTCACCGTCCGCCCCGTGCGGATGCTCGTGCTCGTACCCGCAGCTGTGCTCGTGTTCGGCCACCTTACACCAGCTTCACGGAGCCGACGGAGTTGTGGTCGGCCTCGATGGCTTCCTCGTAGCCCTCGAGCGCGTCATGCGCCTCGTGCAGCGCGGCCATGGCGGCCTCGAGCTTGGCGCCGATGCGCTCCATGTCAAAATTCTCGGTCGCATGCAGCAACTGATGGCTCCACTCGTGAGCGAGCTCGATGGTGTCGTCGACCTGCTTGACGCTCATGGCAAGCTGGCTCATGTTCATTCCAACATCATGCATGGGAAATCTCCTTTTGTATGGGGCAGTTCAGTGGTTCAGATTTTACTACGCCCGCTCTGCGCGCAGCTGCATAAGAAAACGGGTACGAGTCTGTGCGACCCGCACCCGTTCACTGGGGGCTGTTTGTGACTACCATACTATCCGTGGTTGCACTCGGTGCATCCAGAAGTCCGGCGAGCGGCGTAAAAGCGCTCATGGACGGCAGGCAGACGGCAACATGTAACAAGCGTATTACAGATGCTTCTCCAGCAGCGCCTGCAGCCTTGCCTTGGGCAGAGCGCCAACCGAGCGGTCAATCTCCTCGCCGTTCTTAAACACAATCAGCGTGGGGATGCTCATGACGCCATACTTCATGGCCAGGTCCTGGTTGTCGTCGACGTTGCACTTGGCAACGGCGAGTTTGCCCGCCAGCTCATCGGCAACCTCGTCAACGATGGGCGAGAGGGATCGACAGGGCCCGCACCACGGTGCCCAAAAATCGACCAGCACGGGCAGGCTGTCGTTAACGATGGAATCGAAGCTCTCGGGGGTAATCTGATTAATGTCAGCCATGGTGACCTCCATAATGCGACGCGGCTCGGCCGCGTAAAACTCAGTACGACCGTGCTTATACCCAGCCGCCCGCAAAGCAACCACTCGCGGGCAGCTCTTTTATATAATGGTGGGCACGCAAACGATTGGAGAGCGCATGTCCACGTCACAAAGCCAGAAAAAAGAAGCCATCGCCCAGGCGGCCGAGCAGGAGCTCGCATCGCTTGCAGTCCGTGGCGTGCGTATCGCGGGCAACGCGTGCTCGCCGATCGTGCTGGTCAAAGGCGATTTGGACGAGGCCGAGCGTTCGGGTGGCGAGCTTGCCGCCGGCCCGGATGGTGCGGCGTTGCGCAAGGCGCTTGGGGCCATCGGCTACGCGCCCGAGGATTTTTGCGTGCTGGCAAGCGTCGCCGGCGTGGGTGACGGAGCGGTCGCGGTGGGCGAGACTCTGCCGTGCGAGCTGTTCCGTGAGGCGCTTGAGGCCTTGGACCCCGAGGCGGTGCTACTGCTCGACAACAACGCGGCTGACGCCATGCGCGAGACCTACGCCGATATGCTCGTGGCGATCGATGACTTCGACACCGCCATGCTCAAGCCCGGCCTGGTCGCTCATGTGCAGGGCCGCCGCGTGCTCGCGCTCGACGGTTTTGAGGCGGCGCTCACTGACAAAGCCGCCAAGCAGCGCATGTGGGCATACATCAAGCAGCTGACCCCGGCGGCCGCTCCGCTGTAGCGGATTGGCGCCGGCGAGCGATTGTCTGGCGGGCAAGGCACGCCTCGAGATCGGCGCCGCACTTCTACATCACAGCGCGCGGCTCAAACCGATCGTCGTTAATGCGGAACTGGCAGTTGCCGTTCATGCGCTCCACGGTGAACTTGATGCTCTTGGTGCCAAAGCCGTGGCCCGAATGCTGGGTCACGGGTATGCCGTCGACCATGCGCGGCGCGCGGTCAAACGTATTGGAAACTAACAGCAGCAGCTGGCCGTCCTCTAATCGCAGGTCAAAGTCAACGAATCGCTTTCCTTGGGGTGCGGTGCTTGCGGCGGTGATGGCGTTTTCCAAGGCATTTGAGAGCACGCTAAACAGGTCGGCGTCACCTACGTGGATGGTTTCGGGTACGGCGGCGCGCAGGTTGGCGGTAATGCCGTTTCTATTGATATCCGAGTTAAATGACGAAAGCGCGATGTTTACGGTCTCGTTGGCGCAGAAGCGGCGTACGGCGGTGCGGTCGCCGGCTTCGCAGAGTTCGTCGATGCGTTTGAGCGCCTCGTCGGCGTGGCCCTCCTCAATTAAAGCGGCCAGGCCGCGTAGGAAGTGGCGCATGTCGTGGCGAAGAATCGACAGCTCGCGGCCAGATTGACGCCAAGCCTCGAGCTCTTTGATGGCGGCGCTGTTGCGGGTTTCGAGCATCCAGCGCTCTCGCTCGGCGGTTTCCTTTTCTTCGTATTCGCGCAGGTAAACGGCAAGAAACATAAGATAGAAGGCACAGAGCGCAAATGCCAAAAACTCAACCGTTACCACCGAGCCCGAGTGGAACAGCGTGGTGTAGACGTTGGTGGCATAGTCAAAGACGTAATAGACGAGCGGCAGGATTAAAAGGATGCCCAGCTCGGTGGTGCTTTTAATCGCCAAGCGCGGACCGATGTCGCCGGCCCAATGCAACAGGACGGCAAAGACGGCGAGTGTGGTCGCGATGCGCGCCAGATAGTATGCGATCTGAGAATCGGTTGCGGCGAATGCGGCGATGCCCATCCAATTGCTGAACTGGCAGCTCAGATAGGCGCTGGTGACGCCCAACACCGCGAGCAGCGGACTCAAGTGGTAGCGCGCGCATAGGTAGACGGTAAGCGGCAGATGCACGACGAGCGGATATACCTGGCGGGCAAAAAGCTCGCCGCCGACGGCATTGGCGAGGCCAAATGCGCATCCGGTTACGGCACCGACCAACACCAGTTCAAGCGCATGACGCCGGTTGATCTCGACACCGCACAGCGCCGCCGAGGCAAAGACGCCAAAGAGCAGCGTCGTGGCGTGGTGGATTGCCCAAAGGACCATTTCGACCGAGGAGACCATCAGTGTCTCCCACCCTCAAAGCGCGCCGCAAAGTAGGCGTCTTGGAATCCCTGCTTGCAGCTGCGCGAAAGCGGGATGCACGCGCCCGAGCGCATGACGATGTCCGCGCGGTCAAAATGATCGATATTGCGCAGGTTGACCTGGTAGCTGCGGTGGCATTTAAAGAAGACCGCGTTTTGCTCCAAGCGGTCCTCGACGCTGCGGAACGACTCGAGTGCCTCGATGTCGCGTCCGTCGCGCAGGTGGAAGACCACGTGCTTGTTGCGCGCCTCGGCATATTCGATGTCGGACAGGCGCAGGGCGTGGTAGCCAAAGGAAGTTTTGATCACGAGCTCGTCGGTTGCCGCCGGGCGCATGCTCGAAAGCTCGTCGAGTAATCGCGCCAGGCGTTCGTAAGTCACGGGCTTGAGCAGATAGTCGAAGGCGCGGACCTCGTAGGATTCCAGCGCGAACTCGGGCGACGAGGTGAGGAACACCAGGCGCACGGCGGTATCGGCCTGGCGTAATTCGCGCGCGGTGTCCATGCCGTTGACGAGCGGCATGATCATATCGAGCAAGATGATGTCGGCGCGCGATGCGGCATGGCGGGCCAGCAGGTCCTCGCCGCGCGTGACGAGCGCAACATCGACCGTCGTGCCCGTCTCGGTCGACCAACGGTCGATCATCCGGTGCAGTCTATCTAGAAAAGCGACATCATCGTCGCAGGCAATAATCTTGAGCATTCGGCCCCCTTAAGTAGTTCGATTTTGCCACATCGGGCACGCGCCGCTTGCGGGGGTGCGGACCGTTTGCGCCCCACGGCGTGCAGCTCGCGCCAAGCGGTATTGCGGTGGCGAAAGATGCCTCCTGCGCCATCGAGAGCTCAGCTATCCTCAGCTTGCCAGTTCGAAAATGTGCCTGCCACATGATTGAATCTTTATTTCAACTTTACACCTAGGTTTACAGCTGTCTTGTCAGCTGTAAACCTAGGTGTCATACTAAAGCCCCAAGATTCGCCAAAAGAGAGGGGCCTTGATGGCACAGAGCGCGAACATGGATGCGTCGGAGCTTGCACGCGATATCGCGGCCGGCCTAGCATCGGCAACGACGGCAACGGAGCGCGCGGCACTGGTGCCCGCAGAGCTCGTCGAGGCCATTCAGCAACTAAAAACCCAACGTGACGCGGTGATCCTGGCGCACTATTACGTGGCGCCCGAGGTCCAAGCCGTTGCCGATTACGTCGGCGACAGCTTTTACCTGGCAAAGCTCGCCAAAAGCCTGCCGCAGCAGACCATCGTGTTGTGCGGCGTAGAGTTTATGGGCGAGAGCGCCAAGCTACTCAATCCCACTAAGACCGTGCTGCTGCCCGAGCCGGGCGCGGACTGTCCCATGGCGCACATGGTCAAGCGCGAGACGGTCGACGCGGCGCGCGCCGAGTACGGCGACGACCTGGCCGTGGTCTGCTACGTCAACTCCACGGTTGAGATCAAGAGCTGGAGCGACGTGTGCGTCACCAGCTCCAACGCCGTTAAGATCGTGTCCGAGCTGCCGCAGCAGCATATTCTGTTCATTCCCGACCAAAACTTGGGACGCTTCGTAGCCGAGCAGGTGCCGCAAAAGCACGTCATCCTCAACAACGGCTACTGCCCGCGCCATCACATCATCACCGTCGAGCAGATCGTCGACGCGACGGAGGCCCACCCCGACGCGCTCGTGCTGGCGCACCCCGAGTGCAAGGCCGACGTTCTGGCCGAGGCCGACTACATCGGCTCCACCGCCGGCATCATCAAGTATGCCGAGGAGTCGGACGCGAGCGAGTTCATCATCGTGACGGTCCGCGGCGTGCTCTACGAGCTCGAGCGCCGCTGCCAGGGCACCGGCAAGAAGTTCTATTTCCCCGCGGTGCAGCCCACCTGCGTCAACATGGATCTCATCACGCTCGAAAAGCTCGTGCGCTGCCTGGAGACGGGCGAGGGCGAGGTGCAGATCGGCGTCTCGGACGAGGCGGCAGACCAGGCCAAGCTCACGCTCGACCGTATGCTCGAGTACGCAGCGCGCTAGAACAATGTGACATGAGGGGCAGTCCCTTATGCCACATTACAAGGGAGAGGATTCCTGTGAAAACCAAACAATACCCCGACATGGAGTGCGACGTCGTCATTGCCGGCTGCGGCGTGGCGGGCCTGTACGCGGCGCTCAACCTGCCGACGAGCACGCGCGTGATCATGCTCTCCAAGGGCGCTGTCGACGAGTGCGATTCGATGCTCGCGCAGGGCGGCATCTGCGTGCTGCCCGAAGGCTCGGACTACGATGCCTTCTTTGAGGACACCATGCACGCCGGCCACTACGAGAACCGCCGCGAGAGCGTCGACATCATGATTCGCTCGAGCCGCTCGGTCATCAACGACCTGCTAGCGATGGGCGTGGATTTTGAGCGCAAGGCCGACGGCAGCCTCGACTTTACCCGCGAGGGCGCGCACAGCCGTCCGCGCATTGCCTTCCATGCCGATATCACCGGCAAGGAGATTACGACCAAGCTGCTCCAGGCCGTTCGCAAGCTGGACAACGTGCAGATCTTGGAGCACGTGGCCATGACCGACATCCTGACCGCCGAGCGCGATGGCGCCACGGTGTGCACCGGCGTCGTCGCCGTAGCCGTGGACGAGGACAACTCGGTTCGCCCCGCCGACGAGCTGGCAAATGCCGCCGAGGGCGTGCATGCCGGCGAGCCGTTTAAGATCCATGCCCGCCACACGCTTTGGGCGACGGGCGGTATCGGCGGCGTGTACGACCACTCGACCAACTACCCGCAGCTCACGGGCGACGCCTGCTACATCGCTCAGGAGCATGGCATTAAGATGGAGCACCTGGACTACGTGCAGATCCACCCCACGGGACTGTTCTCGCCGCAGCCGGGCCGCACGTTCCTGATCAGCGAGAGCTGCCGCGGCGAGGGCGCGATTTTGCTCAACGCCGCCGGCGAGCGCTTTACCGACGAGTTGCAGCCGCGCGACGTTGTCGCCGCCGCCATCCGCGAGCAGATGAAGCAGGACGGTACCGAGCACGAGTGGCTGAGCTTTGCCCCCGTCGAGCGCGACGTGGTGACCGGGCACTTTGCCAATATCCGCGCGCGCTGCCTGGAGGACGGCCGCGACATCTTGGACGAGCCCATCCCCGTTACGCCCACGCAGCATTACTTCATGGGCGGCGTGTGGGTCGACAAGGACGGCCGCACCTCGATGCCCGAGCTCTACGCCGCGGGCGAGACGGCCTGCAACGGCGTTCACGGCAAAAACCGCCTTGCATCAAACAGCCTGCTCGAGGCGCTGGTCTGGGGTCGTCGCGCCGCGTGGTACATGCGTACCGGCGAGTCGCTGGCCGTGGAGCAGGCGGGCGAGCCCGCGCTCGATGGCCGTCATCGCGCCTTGAGCGCCGACACCCTTGCAATCGATGATTTGGCCCGTGCCGCCGGCACGCAGGCCGTGGAGGAGTAGACCATGAATCCCATTACCATGAAGCTCGTCGTCGATGATCTGATTCTGCAGGCTCTGCGCGAGGACATTACCTTTGAGGACGTGAGCACGGCGAGCGTGTGCCCCACGGCGCGTCCCGCCACGGTGGAGCTCATCGCCAAGGCCGACGGCATCATCGCGGGCCTGGACGTGTTCGCCCGCACCTTTGAGCTGCTGGATCCGCAGAGCTCGGTGCTGCTCGACGTTGCCGATGGCGACGAGGTGCATGCCGGCGACCACGTGGGCCAGGTGCGCGGCGACGCGCGCGTGCTGCTTTCGGGCGAGCGCGTGGCACTCAACTACCTGCAGCGCATGAGCGGCATCGCTACTTACACGCATCGGATGGCGGCTGCGCTCGAGGGCACCAAGACCGTGCTCGTCGACACGCGCAAGACCACACCGGGCATGCGTGTGTTTGAAAAGGCGGCGGTTGAGATCGGCGGCGGCAGCAACCACCGCTACAACCTGTCGACGGCCGTCATGCTCAAGGACAACCACATCGACGCCGCCGGTGGCGTGGCACGCGCGATCGAGATGGCGCGCGCCCATGCGTCGTTTACCACGACGGTCGAGATCGAGTGCGAGAACCTGGGCATGGTGCGCGAGGCCGTGGAGGCCGGTGCCGACATTATCATGCTCGACAACATGACCCATGACGACATGGCCGCCGCCATAGAGCTTATCGCCGGTCGCGCCAAGACCGAGTGCTCGGGCAATGTGGATGCCAGCAATATCCGCGCCCTGGCTGATCTGGGCGTTGACTTTATTAGCTCGGGCGCCCTGACGCACTCCGCGCCGATCCTCGACCTCTCGCTTAAGCACCTGCGTCTGCTGGACGGTAAATAATGAACGCCCGCGAGCGTCGCCGTGCCATCATGGGCGTGCTCGAGCGAGCCAAGAGCCCCGTCTCCGGCAGCGCACTTGCTCGTGAGGTGGGTGTGAGCCGCCAGATTGTCGTGCAAGACATCGCCTTGCTGCGCGCCGATGGGCACGATATCGTGGCGACCAACCGCGGCTACGTGCTGCAGGAGGCCCCCAGCAGCCCCGCCGTGCCTACGCGCTTGGTCAAGGTTCGCCACAGCGTGGAACAGGCAGGCGATGAGCTCACGAGTATTGTCGACGCCGGCGGCGCCGTGCTCAACGTGATCGTCAATCACCGCGTGTACGGTAAGATTACGGCCGACCTGGACATCCGCAACCGCCGCGATGTCGAGCGCTATCTGCGCGATATCGAGAGCGGCAAGAGCTTTCCGCTGCTAACGGTGACGAGCGGCTATCACTTCCATCGCATTGCGGCGGAGGACGAACAGACCCTCGACGAGATCGAGGCCATGCTCAAGGAGAAAGGCTACCTTGCCGATTTAATGCCCTATGAGGATGATTTGTCCTAGCCCGACACCGTCTTTATAAGTTGCGGTGAAATAGTTCCTACAATCGGCACCTAAGCAATGAGCCAGGAACTATTCCACCGCAACTGCCCACATATGCAAAAGGAGGCCTCCGCGGCGATGCGGAGGCCTCCTTTTTTGTGCACGGTGTACTTTTGAGTGTGCAAGTGGGGGAGTTGTTACTCCTCGACGATCTCGGTGATCGCGCCAGCGGGGCAAGCGTCCTGGCAAGCGCCACAGGCGACGCAGGAGTCCTCGTCAGCGACGGTAGCGACGTCCTGGAGCTCCAGAACGCCAGCGGGGCAGGAGTCGACGCAAACGCCACAAGCGATGCACTCGTCGGCATCAATTACGGGATGAGCCATGGTAGTTTCCTCTCTGTTGACCGACGCTACAGGCGATGCGCGCCGGTTTGATTCGGGCAAAAACATACCACGGGAGCGACCGTTTGCAATACCCTCTGACCGGCATCTTCATACCGTTCGCCGAGTATGCCAAGGTTTACTAAAAAACGCGCAGGTGGGGCCGTTGAGCTGCGCAAATGTTAGCTAAAGGTGACTTGAAATATTGAGCTATTGGGCGCGCCTGCGGAAAGGGCATCCCGTTATTTGGCCGAAAAACGGGCCGCAGTTTCCGGTTGGACCCGCTAGCGGAAACTGCGACCCGGAATCCACGCTCAAACCGGGACAAGCTTTCCGCAAGGCGGCCCCAGGCACCCTCGGACCCAAGCCTCAGCCATCTCTACATAGATCTCGATAGATTTGCCGAGAACTCAAACAGTGCGTCTACCTGCGCATTTGAGAACCTAAACTCTCAGAGATAAGAAATCTTATATGAATTGACTTAGATTTTGTATATTCCGGCCCATAAGGGGATACACTACATCCTGAAAGACAAGCCGAAACACCGCTCGGCAGACCGCCGAGTCGGTGCAAACGCACAAGAGAGAGGGAATTTCTAATGGGCAAGATTCTTGGTATCGACCTTGGTACTACTAACTCCGCAATGGCCGTTCTCGAGGGCGGTTCTCCGACCATTATCGTGAACGCCGAGGGCGACCGCACCACCCCGTCCGTCGTGGGCTTCCGTGCCGACGGCGACCGCGTCGTGGGTAAGGCCGCTAAGAACCAGGCTGTCACCAACCCTAAGAACACCGTGTTCTCCATCAAGCGCTTCATGGGCCGCAAGTACTCCGAGTGCACCTCCGAGATCAAGACCGTGCCGTACGAGGTCAAGGAGGGCCAGGGTGGCCGTGCCGTCGTCGACATCGAGGGCAAGGACTACACCGCCGAGCAGGTGAGCGCCATGGTGCTCGCCAAGATGAAGGCCGATGCCGAGAAGTATCTGGGCGAGACCGTCACCGACGCCGTCATCACCGTCCCGGCCTACTTCAACGACGCCCAGCGTCAGGCCACCAAGGATGCCGGTAAGATCGCCGGCCTCAACGTCAAGCGTATCGTCAACGAGCCGACCGCTGCTGCTTTGGCCTATGGTCTGGACAAGCAGGGCACCGACCAGCGCATCTTGGTCTTCGACCTGGGCGGCGGCACCTTCGACGTCTCCATCCTCGACCTCGCAGACGGCGTGTTTGAGGTTCTGTCCACCTCGGGCGACAACCACCTGGGCGGCGACGACTGGGATCAGCGCGTCATCGACTGGATGGCCGATAAGTTCCAGCAGGAGAACGGCGTCGATCTGCGTCAGGACCCCATGGCCCTGCAGCGTCTGAAGGAGGCCGCCGAGAACGCCAAGAAGGAGCTCTCCGCCGCCCAGCAGACCACCATCAACCTGCCGTTTATCACCATGAACCAGTCCGGCCCGCTGCACCTCAACTACACGCTGACCCGCGCCGAGTTCGAGAAGATCACCCGCGACCTGCTCGAGCGCTGCAAGCAGCCTGTCACCAATGCCCTGCGCGACGCCAAGCTTAAGCTCTCCGATCTGACCGAGGTCATCCTCGTCGGCGGCTCCACCCGTATGCCCGCCGTTCAGGAGCTCGTCAAGACCATGACCGGCAAGCAGCCCAACATGTCCGTGAACCCCGACGAGGTCGTTGCTGACGGCGCTGCCGTCCAGGGCGGCGTGCTCACCGGCGACGTCGAGGGCATCCTGCTGCTCGACGTTACCCCGCTGTCGCTGGGCGTCGAGACCATGGGCGGCATCATGACCAAGATGATCGACCGCAACACCACGATCCCGACCTCCAAGACCGAGGTCTACTCCACCGCTGCCGACAACCAGACCAGCGTCGAGATCAACGTGCTCCAGGGCGAGCGCGAGCTTGCCCGCGACAACAAGTCGCTCGGTAAGTTCCAGCTGTCCGGTATCCCGGCTGCCCGTCGCGGCGTGCCGCAGATCGAGGTTACCTTCGACATCGACGCCAACGGCATCGTCAAGGTCTCCGCTAAGGACAAGGGCACCGGCAAGGAGCAGCAGATCACCATTTCTGGCTCCACTGCTCTGTCCGACGACGAAGTCGATCGTATGGTCAAAGACGCCGAGGCTCATGCCGAGGAGGACAAGAAGCAGAAGGAAGAGGTCGAGGTCCGCAACCAGACCGACAGCCTGTGCTACTCCACCGAGCAGACCCTCAACGAGCTGGGCGACAAGGTTTCCGCCGACGTGAAGTCCAAGGCCGAGGCCGCTATCGCCGACGCCAAGAAGGCGCTCGAGGGCTCTGACGTCGAGGCCATCAAGGCCGCCGGCGAGTCCCTGCAGTCCGTGGCCTACGAGCTGGCCCAGGTTGTCTACGCCGACGCTCAGCAGCAGACCGACGGTGCCGCCGGCGCCCAGCCTGCCGACGATGACGTTGTCGACGCCGACTACGAGGTTGTGGACGACGAGGACAAATAATCATGTCCGCCCGTAAAGCTCGCACGGAGGCGGCCGCCGCTGACGCCGCCCCCGTTGACTCTGAGGAGAAGGACGTGAAGATTCCCGTAGAGGCCGTCGACGATACCGAGGCCAACGAGGCCCCGGCCGCCGAGGCTGCCGAGAACCAGGTAGAGGATTCCAACAAGGAGGCGACGATGACCGAGGACGAGATGGTGGAAGCCGCTATCCGCGCCGGTGAGGAAGCCGCCGACAACGACTTTAAGCTCAAGTTCGAGCAGGCCCAAAAGGAGCTTGCTGACGTGCGTAACGAGCTCGATGCTGCAGCAGAGGCCCAGAAGGCCGCCGAGGACAAGGCAAAGGACGCTACCGAGCGCACCGCCCGTCTACAGGCCGACTGGGAGAACTTCCGTCGCCGCACCGCCAACGAGCGCATCGCCGAGCGCGAGCGCGCGACCGAGAAGCTCGTCACTGCGCTGCTGCCGGTGGTTGACGATATCGAGCGTGCAATCGACCATGCCCGTAGCCAGGAGCTTTCCGACGATTTTAAGCAGTTCGTCGATGGCGTTGACGCGGTGCATGCCAAGCTGCTCGATGTGTTTGCGCACGAGGGCGTTGAGCCCATCGACCCCAAGGGCGAGGCGTTCGATCCGCTCGAGCATCAGGCCGTGGGGCGTGTCGAGGACGCATCGCAGTACGACGAGACTGTCAACGATGTGTACCAGAAGGGCTACCGCATGGCGGACCGCATCCTGCGTTCCGCGATGGTGACGGTGACCTACGGTGGCGAGAAGCGCCCCGCACCGGAGCCCGAAGCGGCGCCCGAGGATGCTGCGGCCGATACGGCCGAGAGCACCGAGGAGTAATTGAGAAGGGCCCCGGGGCAACACCCGGGGCCCTTTCTGGCCTAGTGCCATATGAAAGTATGAGCCGCCGCCCGCTGGGCGACGGATGAAACAGGAGAGGAGCTACGATGGCTGCAGGCAAAACCTTCTATGACATCCTGGGCGTATCCAAGAGCGCCTCCGACAAAGAGATCAAGAGCGCGTTTCGCAAGCTCGCGCAAAAATATCACCCCGATGCCGGCGGCGACGAGGCCAAGTTCAAGGAGATCAGCGAGGCCTACGAGACGCTTTCGGACGAGAAGAAGCGCAAAGAGTACGACCAGATGCTCATGTTTGGCGGTATGCCGGGCGCAGGCGGCGCGTATGGCGGCGGCTACGGTGCCGGCGCGGGTGCCAGCGGCTGGGGCGACATCTTCGACAGCATCTTTAGCGGCAACGGTGCCTGGGGTAGCGATTGGGGCTCGGGCTTTGCCGGGGCTGCGGGCGCTGCCGGTGCCGGCGCGGGTCGCAGCCGCGCTCGCAAGGGCGGCGACCTGTCGTTGACTGTCGACGTAACGGCCGAGGATGCGTTCCGCGGCGTGACGCACAAGGTCACCTACCGCATTCCCTCGACAGGCGAGCAGCAGACCATCACGGTCTCGGTGCCTGCGGGTGCGGTCGACGGCGGCAAGCTGCGCTACAAGCGTCGCGGCGAGTATGGCGTTGCGGGCGGCGAGCGCGGCGACCTGGTCGTGACCACGCACGTGGAGGAGCATCCGCTGTTTAAGCGTAAAGGTGCCGACGTGACCATGGAGGTACCGGTCTCGGTCTACGAGGCGGCGCTCGGCTGCACGGTGGACGTGCCCACGCCCGGCGGCGCGACGGTCCGTCTGAAGGTGCCCGCTGGCACCCAGACGGGCAAGAAGTTCCGCTTTAAGGAAATGGGGGCGCCCGATGTTAAGCACCGTGGCCGCACCGGTGCACTGCTCGTCGAGATCAAGGTGCAGGTCCCCACGAACCTGTCCGATGACGAGCGCGATGCCATGACCAAGCTGCGCGAGACCGACACACGCGACTATCGCGAGAAGGTCAACCGTTACAAGGTGACGTTCTAGTTTGGTTGCGTGGCCCACGGGCTGGCCGCAGGCTTATGATGGAGATGTGCGAGACGGAAAGGGGTCAGGTAGCATGGCCGAGGACAATAGGAACAAACCGCTGTACATGATCAGCGTGGCGGCCGAGCTGACCGGCATGCATCCGCAGACTCTGCGCGTCTACGAGTCCAAGGGCCTGGTGAACCCCCAGCGCTCGGGCGGCAACACGCGCCTGTATTCGCGTGCCGATATCGAGCGTCTGGAACTCATCAACCAACTCACCGACGAGGGCATCAACCTTGCCGGCGTGGTGCGCATCCTCGATATGAAGGAGCGTGCCGAGGAGCGTGAGCGCGAGAACGAAAAGCTCCGCGCCCGCGTGCGCCAGCTCGAGGACGAGCTGCACGAGTACAAGATGCAGAAGAAGATCACCGCCCTGGCCCCGCGTGATGGCTCGGTCAACCCCGAGCAAGTCATGCGCAAGCTTTTGGGTGCCGGCGGGGATTTGTAGTTACGCGGGTTTACCAACCCGCGTAACCAGTCGACGCTGCAAGCCCGCCAGAGCGGCAATCTGCCTTTCAACTTCGACGGCATGATCAAAAGATCAATGCCGCCTTGTTTCAAGGCACCTTGCTCGCTCTGGCGGGCTTTCGCTGTCCGTGCCAAAATATCGGCGTTGCCATGGCCCGGATGCGGCACTTGGGAACGTTCCTCACTTTGGAAATACGGCCCGCTCGCTGTCCGTCCTCTGCCTGCGGCGTCGCCTTGCTCCGGATGCGGTAGTCATTGGACGTTCTTAAATGACTAGTCGGAAGGGACGCTCTTGCACTAAATCTGCTGGCTCACACTAGGCTCGTTCTATGCTTTACCGAGATAAAGTGAACGTGCAGATTCGTAACCCACTCGCAACCGTTCTATGGCACGATATTGAACGAATGTATGCTATGCGCCCGAGCCTTTCGGGCAGAGTGGGAGACAGTATGGTCAAGCTGTACGAGGACGGCATCTACCTGCGCGGCGGCAGAGAGATTGTGCCTGCGGCCGAGGCTGCCGAGCACGGTATTACGCAGACACCCGAGGATGCCAAGCGCGGCACCATCGCTTATTCGATTCTTCAGGCACATAACACGTCGGGCGACCCCGAGGCACTTAAGATCCGCTTCGACGCCATGACGAGCCACGATATCACCTTCGTCGGCATTATCCAGACGGCGCGCGCCTCGGGCATGGAGCAATTCCCGCTGCCCTACGTGCTCACCAACTGCCACAACTCGCTGTGCGCCGTGGGCGGCACCATCAACGAGGACGACCATGTCTTCGGCCTTTCGGCTGCCAAGAAGTACGGCGGCATCTTCGTCCCGCCGCACATCGCGGTCATCCACTCCTTTATGCGCGAGAACTTCGCCGGCTGCGGCAAGATGATCCTGGGTTCCGACTCACACACCCGCTACGGCGCCCTGGGCACCATGGCCGTGGGCGAGGGCGGCGGCGAGCTGGCAAAGCAGCTGCTGCGCGACACCTACGATGTCGCCTATCCCGGCGTCGTTGCTATCTACCTCACGGGCGCCCCGCGCCCCGGCGTCGGCCCGCACGACGTGGCGCTCGCCATCATTCGCGCTGTCTTTGCCAAGGGCTACGTCAAGAACAAGGTCATGGAGTTTGTGGGCCCCGGCATCGCGAGCATGACGACCGACTACCGCAACGGCGTCGATGTCATGACCACCGAGACCACCTGCCTGTCGAGCATCTGGGCCACCGACGAGGACACGCACGCGTTTTTGACCATGCACGGCCGCGGGGACGACTACCGCGAGCTCAAGCCCGCCGATGTTGCCTACTACGACGGCTGCGTCGAGATCGATCTGTCGAGCATCAAGCCCATGATTGCGCTGCCATTCCATCCTTCCAACGGCTTTGAGATCGACGAGCTCAACGAGAACCTCGAGGACATCCTTCACGAGGTGGAGCTCGAGGCCGCCAAGATTGGCGAGGGCAAGACGCACTTTAGCCTGCTCGACAAGATCGTCGACGGCAAGCTGCACGTGCAACAGGGCGTTATCGCCGGCTGCTCGGGCGGCAACTACGACTCCGTGGTCCAGGCTGCCCGCGTGCTCAAGGGGGCCAACACCGGCTGCGGCGAGTTCTCGCTGTCGGTCTATCCCACGAGCCAGCCCGTGGCACTCGAGCTTACACGCCGCGGCTATATCTACGACCTTATGGAGGCTGGCGCGATCGTGCGCACGGCGTTCTGCGGCCCGTGTTTCGGTGCCGGCGACACGCCTGCCAACAACGGCCTGTCCATCCGCCACACCACGCGCAACTTCCCCAACCGCGAGGGTTCCAAGCCGGGTAATGGCCAGCTGAGCGCCGTGGCCCTGATGGACGCCCGCTCCATTGCGGCGACGGCTGCCAACGGCGGCGTCCTGACGCCGGCGACCGACCTGCCCGAGGAGAATTGGGACGAGGCCTGCGAGTACACCTTTGACGATGCGCCGTACAAGAAGCGCGTGTACTGGGGCTTTGGCAAGGCGGAGCCTGCCGACGAGCTGGTCGAGGGTCCCAACATCAAACCGTGGCCCGCGATGGAGCCTCTCGGCGATGATATCCTGCTCAAGGTGTGCTCCAAGATCATGGACCCGGTCACCACGACCGACGAGCTCATTCCTTCGGGCGAGACGAGCTCCTTCCGCTCCAACCCGCTGGGCCTGGCCGAGTTTACGCTCAGCCGCCGCGACCCTGCCTACGTGGGCCGCTCCAAGGAGGTCGACGCCGTGGAGAAGCGTCGTGTGTCCGGCGAGGCTGCGGGCGACCTGGCGGCGCTCGATGCCGAGCTTGCTGGTGTGTTTGAGGCACTGGCCGGCGCGGGTGTCGCTGCCGATGCCAAAACGACCGAGTACGGCTCTATGCTCTATGCCAAGAAGCCCGGTGACGGTTCCGCCCGCGAGCAGGCTGCGAGCTGCCAGCGCGTGATCGGCGGCCTGGCCAACATCGTCCACGAGTACGCCACCAAGCGTTATCGCTCCAACGTGATGAACTGGGGCATGGTGCCCTTCCAGATGGAGGCCGAGCCCAACTTTGAGGTGGGCGACTACGTCTTTGTGCCGGGTATCCGTGCCGCGCTCGATGGCGACCTGAAGAACATCGCCGCCTACGTGGTGCGCGCCGACGGCACGGTCGAGCAGATTGAGCTCTATATTGCCGATATGACGGCAGAGGAGCGTGCCATCGTCAAGGCCGGCTGCCTGATCAACTACAACAAGTTCAAGGCCGCTGCCGAGTAACGCACTTAATTGTCCGCCCGGGGCTTACCCTTTCCCGCCCGCTCACGCGCTTCGCGAGGGTCGCGTTCGGGAAAGGGTAAGCCCCGGGCTACATTTCTGCGTTCTCGTTGGGTCTTGAGGGACGCTAATAAATAGGCTTGCTTGATGCCGCCTCTGTTATCGGGGCGGCTTCTTTTTGTCGAAAACCACCACAAAGGTGCCTGCCCGGAGGGTCCTTATTTCGATGGGGTCCAGGTTATTTCATCGTCAAATAGCCAAGTGCGTGCTGAGCCACTGTCGCGCGCTGTCTGTGGATCGGGCTCGCAAGTTTGTTCGTAGGCATCCTCGGTACACCGATCCATAAAATCGACGACTGCCGTCTGGTCGCCTTCCATGACGTAGATCACGTTGCCATCCGAGATATAGACTCCCGGCCCTTCGTTGTCCACGTAGCCGGGGTCGTATGAAACGTTGCACAGTCTGCTCCCGTTTGCCGCATCGAGTTCAAGGGTCGAATAATACCCGCCATTCATTTGGCCTTTCTTGGCTCGATATATTGCGGCGCCGTACCATCGCTTAAACGTCTTGCCTTTGAGTAAACTGGTTGCCTTGCCGATAAGCTGCTCATCTTGGGTATAGCGCGTGGCTCCAAGTTCGATTCGGGGATAGTTACTGACCCCAAGCGCTGCGGGCGTACCGTCGAAATCGACGGTGATTGAATCGGGTTTGACGATATCGGTGAGGATTTCGATGGGGTAGCTTACGGTTTCAACCGCCGCCTGCGTTGCCGAGGCAGGGAGAAATGCGAGATAGATAATGCCCACGCCGACTGCGGTAATTGCAAACGCTAAGACGAGCAGGCCGATATAGGTGGAGCGTTTCACGGTGGGGCACCTCTCATGCAATATGCAATCATTAAGATAAATGATACAAGGTTACGACAATATTCAAAAGAAAGCGACCGCCCGGAATGAGGGGGCTAAAAGGCCCTATTGGGCTTCGATTTGATCTCTAATAGGAATATTTGCCTCCCCTCATTCTGGGCGAGGGGTCAAAATTGAGTTCACGAGTTTTGTGCAATACTATTCTCACTAAACCTGCTATTTTCACTATAAGCACAATAAAAACGACAGGGACGATGACGAGAGTATTGTGGCGTACGATAACCAAGCCGTTTAAGCCGGCACCCTTGTCTTGAATCTCCATCTATATCTGCGCGAACGGGCTATCGGTGGCTCTCGATTTTGTCGCTGTGTTCTCGTTGGATCTTGGGATCGCCAAACGTAGACTGGGCTTGATGTCGCCTCTTTTAATCGGGGCTGATTCTTCTCTGGACCACCACAAAGGGGACGGGCACCTTTGTGGTGGTTCCGTTTGTCTCGATCTGTAACAGTTGGACCCTAATTTGCCGAGTAGATGTTACAGATTGAGACAAACGGGCGCCGCTGAACAATTCGTCTCGATCTGTAACATCTAGGATCAAAAATGGCTGCTAGATGTTACAGATCGAGACGGTAGTACGCCTGGGCAGCGGCGAGCTGACATCTCAGTACCCTATCCATCAATCACTCAGAAAATCTTATATATAGAGACTTAGATTTGTGTATAAGATCGTACCAAGCTGGCAACAATACTTCTCGAACAACGTGAAGCCGCCCCGTAGGGCGGCCACCCCAAGAGAGGTGATTCCATGAGAATCGATAAACTAGCAATGACGTCGCGCGAGGCGTTGCAGACCGCCATGAGCACGGCTGCCGATGCGCAAGCCGGCGCGGTGGAGCCGATTCACCTGCTGTCTGCCCTGCTCGGTGCCGGCGAGCGCAATATCTCCGTGATCATCGAGCGCATCGGCGCCGACCCGGCCCAGCTTGCACGCTCCACACAAGATGCCATCGACCACGCGCCCAAGGTTTCGGGCGAGGGCCAACAGATGGGCCTGTCCAACGAGCTCGTCCGCGTCATCGAAAAGGCCGAGAAGAAGGCCACCAAGATGGGCGACAGCTTTGTGGTGACTGAGCATCTGCTGATGGCGCTCGCCGAGGACAAGGGCGAGGCGGGCCGCGTGCTGCGCGACGCCGGCGTCACCAAGGAGCGCATCGAGCAAGTCTACGAGGAGCTGCGTGGCGATGACCGCGTGACGTCTGCCGAGGACAAGACTCAGTTTGAGGCACTGGAGCAGTACGGTCGCAACATCTGCGATCTGGCCCGCGCCGGCAAGCTCGACCCGGTCATCGGCCGTACCGATGAGATTCGCCGCACCATCCAGGTCCTGTCCCGTCGCACCAAGAACAACCCCGTGCTCATCGGTGAGCCGGGCGTCGGCAAGACGGCCATCGTCGAGGGCATCGCCCAGCGTATCGTGGCCGGCGACGTGCCGAGCACCCTGCGCGACCGCGACCTTATCGAGCTCGACATGAGCGCGCTGGTCGCCGGTGCCAAGTATCGCGGCGAGTTCGAGGACCGCTTGAAGGCCGTGCTCAAGGAAGTGCAAAAGTCCGAGGGCAAGGTCATCCTGTTCATCGATGAGCTCCACACCATCGTGGGCGCGGGTGCCACCGAGGGCTCCATGGACGCCGGCAACATCCTGAAGCCGGCGCTTGCCCGTGGCGATCTGCACGCGATCGGCGCGACCACGCTCGACGAATACCGCAAGTACATCGAGAAGGACGCGGCGCTCGCCCGTCGTTTCCAGACCGTTATGGTGGGCGAGCCTACCGTCGAGGACACCATTTCGATCCTGCGTGGTCTGAAGGAGAAGTACGAGATCTTCCACGGTGTGCATATCACCGATAGCGCGCTCGTGGCAGCTGCCGACCTCTCCGATCGCTACATCGCCGACCGCTTCCTGCCCGACAAGGCCATCGATTTGGTCGATGAGGCGGCAAGCCGCCTGCGCATGGAACTCGACAGCATGCCGGTCGAGATCGACGCCACCACGCGTCAGCTCACTCAGCTGCAGATCGAGGAACAGGCGCTCATGAAAGAGACCGATGACGCCTCCAAGGAGCGTCTGGAGGCCCTGCGCCAGGAGATTGCCGAGGTCCAGGAAAAACTCAACGTGCAAAAGGCCGGTTGGCTCAACCAAAAGAACGCCATCGACCACGTGCAGGAGCTCAAGGGACAGCTCGACGAGGCCAAGAGCGAAGAGGAGCGTGCGACGCGCAACGGCGATTTGGGCCGTGCGTCCGAGCTGCGCTACTCCGTGATTCCGGGTCTGCAGCAGCAGATTCAGGATTCCGAGGCTGCGCTCGAGGCGCAAAAGCAGCAGGACGGCGAGGGCCTCAACGAGCAGGTGACCTCCGACGAGATCGCCGAGGTCGTGAGCGCCTGGACCGGCGTGCCCGTGTCCAAGATGATGCAGGGCGAGCTCGACAAACTGAAGGGCTTGGAGGGCGAGCTGCATAAGCGCGTCATCGGCCAGGACGAGGCCGTCTCCGCCGTCGCCGCAGCTGTGCGCCGCAGCCGTGCGGGCCTCTCCGATCCGGACAAGCCCATCGGAAGCTTCTTCTTCCTGGGTCCCACCGGCGTGGGCAAGACCGAGCTCGCCAAGGCGCTGGCCGAGTGCCTGTTCGATGACGAGCGCGCGCTCGTGCGTATCGACATGTCCGAATACATGGAGAAGTTCAGCGTCCAGCGTCTGATCGGTGCGCCCCCGGGATACGTGGGCTACGACGAGGGCGGCCAGCTCACCGAGGCCGTGCGCCGTCGCCCGTACTCCGTAATCTTGCTCGACGAGATGGAGAAGGCTCATCCTGATGTCTTCAACGTGCTGTTGCAGGTGCTTGACGACGGTCGTCTGACCGATGGCCAGGGTCGCCAGGTGTCCTTCAAGAACACGATTATCATCATGACGTCTAACGTGGGCTCCAAGGCCATCGCCGAGCTTTCGGGCAAGGACGAGGAGGAGATGCGCCATCAGGTCGACGCGGCCATGGCTCAGACCTTCCGCCCCGAGTTCCTCAACCGTATCGACGATATCGTGGTGTTCCATCCGCTCGGCATGGCGCAGATAGAGAAGATCGTCGATATTCAGCTCGCCGACGTCCGCGCGCGTCTGGCCAAGGAGCGCATGACGCTTGCCATCACCCCGGCGGCCAAGCAGATGCTCGCCGTGGGTGGCCTGGACCCGGTCTTTGGCGCCCGTCCGCTCAAGCGTCTGGTTCAGCGCGAGGTCGTGGATGCCATTGCTGCCGCTATCATCGACGGCACGGTGCGCGAGGGCGATCAGGTGACGGTCGATGTCGACAAGGACGGTGGCTTTACCGTCGTGTGCGACAACACGCCGGCGGCCACCTACGAGGTCCCCGACGCCGAGTAAATTATGGGGCCGGCTTTAACCGCACCTCATCGCAAAACGCCAAGGGCGGCGGATCCAATCGGGTCCGCCGCCCTTTTTCGTGCGACAATCGATGATGTTGAGCATGAGTACATGGCAAGGAGATATGCAGATGAAAGACGAGAACAAGACGCACGCACCGGCTGCTGAGGCAGCGCCCGCCGCGCCGGTCGCACCGAAGGCTTCTCCCAAACCGGCGCCCAAGCCGCGCGACCCCTACATCCGTGCCGAGAACGAGGACGATGACGGCTACGATCCCTACAGCGATCGCCGCCCCGAGCGCGAGCCGATGTTCGAAGCCGATCCGTGGCGCTGAGTGCCACCCAAAAGGCCATCAATAAGTTGCGGTGATATAGGGACTGTTTTGCGGTTTGACCAGCAAAAACAGTCCCTATTTCACCGCAACTGCGTTAGGGATTTTTCTACAGGGGGAGGGTAGTCAAAAAAGTCCCGTCCCAAATCGACTGTCCAGGGAGTCGCATTCGAGCTTGGTTGTCCTCTCAGCCACTCGACATCCTTCGAGCAGTAATAGTGAAAAAACTTGCGTAAGTGTTAATCAAGTCAGACAAAATCTTGCTCTCTAATTAATCAAGAATCGGTATAATTTTGATTAGCTAGAGAGCAAGATTGGAGAATCATGGCATTCAACGACTTGATCGCCCAGAAAATAAAGGACTTTGAACAGCAGGGGGTTCCGCAGGTCTTTGAGCGAGACCTTGATCTAGGAAACCCACAGGAGCCAAAGCGCGACAACATCGTAAATGTGATTGTGGGGGCCCGCCGTTGTGGAAAGACGTATCGCCTGTATCAGGAGATGCGGCGGCTTCAGAGCCGGGGCGTTGAGCTTGACCGGATGCTTTACTTCAATTTTGAGGATGAGCGCTTGCGCCCGTATGAGCCATCGCTGCTGGCGGACGTGCTCGACACGTTCTATGCGCTGTATCCTGCTGCTCGAACCGAGGGCGCTTACATTTTCTTTGACGAGATCCAGGAAATTCCCGAATGGGGTGCGTTTCTGCGGCGTGTAGTCGATACGGAGAAAGCGACCGTCTATGTGACGGGATCTTCTTCTAAGATGCTGTCCTCAGAACTTAAGAGCGAGTTCAGGGGTCGTTCTCTTGTGCGAGAGCTTTTTCCATTGAGCTTTTTGGAATACGTTCGATATAAGACGGGGAGCGTTCCCGAGCCAGATGCGACCTTTTCCCCGAGCGATGCAGCGCTGCTTCGACATCATCTGATCGGGTATCTTGAACGAGGGGGATTCATCGCGACACTTGAGCAGACGCCTGCAGACGCGATTCAGCTGCTACAGGAATATGCTTCGCGAACGGTCGCCATGGACGTCGTTGAACGTTACGACGTCAAGAACCCTCGCCTGGCATCGCTGTTCCTGACGCGGTGTATGGCATCTTCGGGACGAGAGCTGTCGGTGAACAAAGTGTACAACGAGTTCAAGAGCAGGCAGATACCCGTCAGTCGTAATTCGCTCAGCGACTTACTTGAGTATTATGAGGACGCCTACCTGTTGTTTTCTGTGCCGGAGTTCACGCGTTCACTGGCAAATAACATGCGGTCTGCGTCTAAGGTCTACGCTGTCGATCCTGCGATGTTTGGAGCATTCTCTCCCGCATCGGCATTGGACCAAGGCCAGAGGCTCGAGACCGCAGTGTTCGATGCGCTAAGAAGAAGGACTCCCGCGGTGAGGACCGGTTCGGTCTGCCGCCTGCTGATCAAAGAGAAGAGCAAAAGCCATGAGGTGGACTTTGTGGCCGGGGACGCACTTCTCATGCGGGCTTATAGCCTGATTCAGGTGAGTGCGGATATGGCAAGCGAGAAAACGCGCGAGCGCGAAATTGCCGCGCTTGATGCCTCGATGGCCCATTTCGATCTTAGCGAGTCGACAATCGTTACCATGGATGAACAGACCGATATTCCATGCGAGCACGGTGTGGTACACGTTATGCCCGCATGGAAGTGGCTCCTTGCCTAATCATCTATGGACCTGTGGGGTCAGGACCTCCTGGCTCCTTCATCACAGTTGGGGA
Organism: uncultured Collinsella sp.; assembly: GCA_900541875.1. Classification (GTDB taxonomy): domain Bacteria; phylum Actinomycetota; class Coriobacteriia; order Coriobacteriales; family Coriobacteriaceae; genus Collinsella. Next base: position 160,852 of record UQLF01000001.1, read on the forward strand.
GCACCTTGCTGCGCCAGGCTAGTCCTGGGCTTTGATGCTCGGCAGGAGAATCTGGGCGAGGTAGTCGGTCTCGAGTTTGGTCGCGGCGTCGGCTTTGCCGTCTTTGCCGACCAGTACGTTCTTGATCTGGCTATAGGTGTAGCGGTTGCCGGTCGTAAGCTCGACAAGCTCAATGGCCGTGTCCATGGGGTAGGTTGACACGGGGTTCTGCGTCCGTCCGTTGATGGTCTGGGGCACCACGTACGGATAGACGGGGCCGCTGGCGTAGACGGTATAACCGTTGCCTAGATTGGCCGCACCCAAAACCGTATCGCCTTCATCGGGCGTAAAGCTCTCGCCCTCGCGCACCGCGACGAGCGTCACGAGCGGCGTATTGGCGTCGTCGCCCAGATAGATGCATAGCGTGCTTCCGTTTTGCCAAGTTGCGACCTTGCCGTACCACTCGACGGGAATATCGAGCTGGTAGAGGTCGGTTGCCTTGTGGCGAGCGTCAGCATCACGGGACGCCTGTGCCTTTTGCGCGCTCACGGCATTGACGGCGGCGTCGCGCCGCGCGGTTGCCGCCTGCTGAAGTATCTTGGCGGCCGCGGCGGAGCTCGCACCGCCTTCCTCGGCATACTTGGCGGCGGCATCGATCTGGTCGTCAGTCACCGTGTCGGCCGAAGGCACCTTGAGCTTAAAGGCGGCCTGGGCACTTAAATCCTGTCCATCGCTCTTAACGGTGACCTGCGTCTTGGTGGTCGGGACGGTATAGATAGTGCCGTCGGCCGCGATGGGGGAGGCAGCGATGGAGAGCGTGTAATCGCCGGGCAGCAGTTTGATGCCGCGGCCGTGCTCGTCAACATAGAGTGTTTCGCTCACGGAGGATCCGTCAGAATCCTGGCCACTTACTTGTACGGGAATCTTGGAGCCGGCGGAACAGTCGAGCCCCGCGGCATGTACGCCAATCTGCACCGACATCATCGTGTGGGCATTGGCGGCGGCAGCGGCAGCCTGCTCTTGCTGATATCCGTTCCAGACAGCATAGCCTGCGCCGCCGGCGACGAGCGCGACGGCCACAACGCTGGCAACCATCAGGTTGCGGCGCTTGGGCGACATCTTACGATGGCGAACCTCGGCTTCGCGTGCCGAGGGAACGGACGGTAGGGGAATATCGCCCATGGCGATGGTCTCGTCCACGGCAGGCGCGGAGCCCAGGCCGGGAAGCTCGCGGGTCAGCGAATCTTCGGCCGGCAGGCTGTTGAGCAAGATGGTTTCCTCGCTCGTGTCGGATTCGGGCTGGTCGTCGTCCTCGCATTCGGATTCCTCGTGCCCCGCCTCGTCTTCGGTGGGCGCGGCGCCAGCGTCTTTTGCATCCTGATCATCGGGCTGCGCCTCGATTTCCGGCTCATCCCGCACATCAACGCTCGAATCGTCAAACGCAATCTCGGCCAGCGCGATCTGGTCTAGGCTCTCCAGGGCCTCGGCACGCGCTTCTGCATCTTGGGCCGCATCCTCTTGGCCCATCGTCTCATCTTTCATATATCCCCCAAGCTCAATATCGGGACAACACTGTACCCAAAAACGGGACCCCATAGAGCCGCCGCATGATTTGAAATCCGATTTTATATATGCGCATGTTTTTGAATAGATGAATAGAGACGCAACGACAAAAGCCCCCGAAAAGCGAGCGAAACGCTTCCCGGGGGCTCTGCGAGACATTGGATTGAAAAGCCTGGCGGGCGGGCCTATGCCCAAGTGCCAACAGCGATCAGCGCGTTACTCGGCGTGTGCGTAATCCACCTTGGCGCGGCGAGCGGTAGCCTTCTCCCAATCGCTGGTGCCCTCAAAGACATCCTGCTTGTAGGGATTGCGGCCGAGCTTCTTGGCGCGGTAGGCGACGTAGATGATCGCGGCGACGTTGGCGACCAGTGCGGCGATCGAGACCGCGGTAGCGGCGCCGGGGTCGAGCGTGGAGTGGGTCACAAAGATGGACTCCTCCTGGAAGTACGGGAACACCTGGGCAAACATGCACCAAATGGCCAGCGTAAAGGCGCGGTTCTGGATCCAGCCGCCCTTGTTCCAGATAAAGGCGGCGACGGTGGGCGCCAGCAGCAGCGCAAAGCCGCAGAACCAGGAGTGGGTGGGCAGGCAGTTGTAGGTGTAGCAGAGGTTCCAGATATCGTAGGCGATGATGTAGACCCAGGTCATGTCGGGCCACAGCATGTCGGTCTGATCCTCGGAGGCGTAGACGCTCCACCAACCGGTCATGCAGAAGATGTTGATGATGCCGGCGATGCCGTTGAACACGTTGTTCCAGCCGGCCAGCTGCGTAGCACCTTCGGAGGTGACCCAGGTGGACTCGCCCAGGACAAAGAAGTGATAGGCGCTCTCGAAGTCGGACACGACGGCGATCATGATGTTGATGGCGACGATCACAAACGGCCACGCGCGGAACCAATGCGCCTTGCCGATCTTGCCCCACTGGTACTTAATGGCAATGAAGCCCCAGCAACCGGCCAGCGCCGCGTACACCTTGGCGTAGTGGAACCAGCTGTTCTGGTACACATGGGTGGGGTTGGTGAGCGCCCACTCGGCACCCTGCGAGACGCCAACGGCGATAGCGACGCAGTAGATGGTCATGGCCAGCGGAGCCACGCCAAAGATGATTGCCGCGCCCAGTTTGGTGCGGCGGCCGACCTCGTTGAGCACGATCAAGCCAATAAAGACCATGGCCCAGCCGGCCCAGTGGATAAGGGTATCGCTACCCCAAACATCGAACAGCATGCTGCTCTCCTTTCACACGCCCGCGGCCCCTCTTCTGATCGCGGGCAGTTTGGCCAAATGTCGTCAGTTCTGGGGCTTGCGCTCCGGATACTTGGCGGTATAGCCCTCGATGTGGAGTGTCGAGGCGATGATTTCCTTGACCGTCTCGTCGGGCACATCGGGGTGCGTGCGGATATACATCAACAACCCCATGATGAGGGTGTAGAACGTCTCGTAGACATGGTCGATGCGTAGCTCATGATGGGCGACAAAGTCCACCACGGTGGTGTCGCAGATATACTGCGCCACGCGCTGGACCACGTTGTGCAAAAAGCCGCCGTAGAGCGCGCCGCTGCTTGAGGTGAGCGTACTCGGCAGCTCGTGGCCGCTGGCGACCAGGCGCTTAAAGAGCGGGGCGACGGTGTCGAGTGCGCCCTCGATATCGCCGACGGTGCGGTCGGCGTTCCACTGCTCGAGCTCGGAGATAAAACCGTCAATTGCCTCGTCCATAACAGCGGTGACGGCGGCGTCCATGTCGGCAAAGTAGTGGTAGAACAATGAACGCGTGCAGCCGGCTCGCTTGGTCACGGCCGATACCGATAGGTGGGACACGCCCAGCTCGGAGCTTACGGTGCGCACGGCATCGAGGATCTCGCGACGGCGTTCGTCGCCCGTCAGGCGCTTTGCCGCGCTATCGGATGCGGGAACGGCATCGACCACAGAGGTATCTGCTGTGTTGTTGCTCATGTTTTGCCGCCTTTCATCCTCTTTTGCCTGACCGTTCGCCTAACAGTCTTGAATATTGTTGACGGTTCGTCAATACTATTTTTGACACAATGTCAACTAATGGCGGGTGAACGGCATGGGGGCATGCCCGGCCTGCAAAAAAGAGGGGTGCCGCGGTCTCGCCGGGCTGTGGCAAGAGAAGGGACAACCATGATTCTCAACGGACCGGGGATTAGCTACACCGAGCCCGACATCGGTTCGGAGTTCGTGCCGCCGCTGCCGGAGCATCCGCGCGAGGCCATCGTCAAGCTGTGCGAGCACTGCACCAACCATCTGCTGCATCGCGATGAGCTGCTGGGCTACGAGTACTGGTCGTTTGCCGAGGCCGCGACTGACGAGCAGGCCGAAGTGCTCTGCAAGATGAAGATGCGCCGTCCCTATACGCTGCCCGAGATGGTCAAGCTCACCGGCATGCCCGAAGCCGATATCGAGAAGATGCTCGACGATATGAGCTACACGGGCCTGCTCGAGTACAACTGGGAGAATCCCGAGCGCGCCAAGCAGTGGGTGCTGCCCATGCTGGTGCCGGGTTCCGCCGAGTTCCTCAACATGCGCGTGAGCCAGCTCGACGAGCACCCGGTCTATGCCAAGTTCTTTGAGCAGGCGTCCAAGGGGCCGCTGTCCAAGGCTACGCCGATGGTGCCGCCCGGTGGCGCCGGCATCGGCATGCACGTCATCCCGGTCGAGAAGGCTATCGACGCCACGAGCGCCTCGGTGCCTATTGAGCATATCGAGCACTGGCTCGACAAATACGATGGCAAATATGCCGCTAGCACCTGCAGCTGCCGCGCGAGCCGTCGCGTGATGGGTGAGGGCTGCGCCGACGACCCGGCCGACTGGTGCATCGCCGTGGGCGATATGGCCGACTACGTGGTCGAGACCGACCGCGGCCATTATGTAACGCGCGACGAGGTCTACGACATCCTGCGCCAGGCCGAGGACAACGGCTTCGTGCACCAGATTACCAACATCGACGGCGAGAACAAGATCTTCGCCATCTGCAACTGCAACGTCAACGTGTGCTATGCCCTGCGCACCTCGCAGCTGTTCAACACGCCCAACCTGTCGCGCTCGGCCTATGTCGCCAAGGTCGAGAAGGACAAGTGCGTGGCCTGCGGTCGCTGCGTTGAGGTGTGCCCGGCCGGCGCCGCCAAGCTCGGCCAGAAGCTCTGCAGCAAAAAGGCCGGCGGACAGGTGCCCGAGTATCCGCGCCAGGAGCTGCCCGATGCCACCAAGTGGGACCACACCAAGTGGTCGCCCAACTACCGCAACGACAACCGCATCGAGACGCATGAGTCCGGCACCGCTCCCTGCAAGACGGTCTGCCCCGCGCACGTTGCCGTTCAGGGCTATTTGAAGCTCGCGGCTCAGGGTCGCTATGACGAGGCCCTGGCACTCATTAAGCGCGAGAACCCGCTGCCCGCTATCTGCGGCCGTGTGTGCAACCGCCGCTGTGAGGATGCCTGCACCCGCGGCCGTGTGGACGCCGCCGTGGCTATCGACGAGGTCAAGAAGTTCATCGCCCAGCGCGATCTGGACGCCGCGACCCGCTACGTCCCGCCCGTGGTGACGCCGACGCGCGCCGGCGGCTTCGACCAGAAGATCGCCATTATCGGTGCCGGTCCGGCCGGCCTGTCCTGCGCTTTCTACCTGGCCGAGAAGGGCTACAAGCCCGTCGTGTTCGAGAAGAACGAGCGCCCGGGCGGCATGCTCACCTACGGCATTCCCAGCTTTAAGTTGGAGAAGGATGTTATCGAGGCCGAGGTCGAGATCATTCGCCTGATGGGTGCCGAGTTCCGCTATGGCGTGGAAGTCGGTCGCGACGTGACGCTCGACGAGCTGCGCGCGCAGGGCTTTAAGGCCTTCTACGTTGCCATTGGCTGCCAGGGCGGCCGCCTTGCCGGCATTCCGGGTGAGGATGCCGAGGACGTGACTGTGGCCGTCGACTTTTTGCGCGAGGTCAACAGTGGCATGATCGACGCGCTGCCCGGCCGCACCATTGTGGTGGGCGGCGGCAACGTGGCCATCGACGTTGCCCGCAACGCCTGCCGTCTGGGCTCCGAGCATGTTGAGATGTTCTGCCTGGAGAGCGAGGCCCAGATGCCCGCCAGCGAGGAGGAGCGTCGCGAGGCCGTTGAGGACGGCGCTCACATCAGCTGCGGCTGGGGCCCCAAGGAGATTCACCTGGACGAGGCCGGTCGTGTGTGCGGTATCACCTTCAAGCGCTGCACGCGTGTCTTTGACGACGAGGGCCGTTTTGCGCCTGAGTACGACGAGAACGATCTGCGCCGTGTCGATGCCGACCGTGTCGTCATGTCGATTGGCCAGTCCATTGTGTGGGGCGACCTGCTGGCTGGCTCCAAGGTGGAGTTCGGCCGCGGCCAGGGCGCCCTTGCCGATCCCCAGACTTACCAGACCGCCGAACCCGACATCTTTGTGGGTGGTGACGTCTACACTGGCCCCAGCTTTGCCATCGACGCTATCGCCGCCGGTCACGAGGCTGCGGTGTCCATCCATCGCTTTGTGCAGCCGGGCTCCACGCTCACCATCGGCCGCAACCAGCGCCGCTACACCGCGCTCGACCGCGACGACGTTGTGCTCGAGAGCTACGACAACGCGAGCCGCGAGGTTGCGCATGTGGACCGCGAACGCGAGAAGGCCGCGCCGTTTAGCGAGTACGTCGAGACCTTTACCGAGGAGCAGGTGCGCGCCGAGACCGCCCGCTGCCTGGGCTGCGGCGCCTCGATCGTCGACCCCAACAAGTGCATCGGCTGCGGCCTGTGCACCACCAAGTGCGCGTTCGACGCCATCCATCTGGATCGCGATCGCCCCGAGTGCTCCACGATGGTCAAATACGAGCAAAAGCTCCCGAGCCTCGGCAAGTACGCTCTAAAGCGCGCCATCAAAATCAAGTTCGGTCGTAAATAGGTAACCATGGCGGGTAAGGGGACGGCGCAGACTAGATTTCGCCGTCCCCTTGCATTGAGTTTGCATCGCATCGACCGTTGTTGAAAGGTTTCTACCTTGCATGAATTGGGAATCGTTTATCACATTATTCGCGATGTTGAGAACGTGGCGCGCGCCAATGGCGTGCGTCGCGTTTCGAGCGTGACGTTGCTGCTGGGCGAGGTCTCGGGCGTCGTTCCCGACTTGCTGCTCGACGCTTGGCGCTGGGCAGCAGATAAAAAGCCTATCGCGCAGGGCGCGGAGCTTATCGTGGAGCCCGTCGAGGCCGTGACACATTGCGAGGCGTGCGGCTGCGACTACGCGACGGTCGAGCACGGCAAGACCTGTCCCCAGTGCGGTAGCGGCGAGACCTATTTGCTGCAGGGCCAAGAGGTAATGATCAAACAGATCGAGACCCCCGACGAGGATCCGGCAGACGCTGTCCCCGACGGTCCTTCCGACGCCCCCGATGCCGTCGACGCCGCCAACCCTCTCCACATCGCCTAACATCCAATGACTACATGGGCTAGAGTTCTAAACATATTTGCTTCGGTTAGTCAAGTCATGTCTGTTTAAACAAAATGGTGGCACGCAGACGCATTGGGATCCACCTAAAAGCGGTCTTAACGAACAGTGCACCTTTATATGTCTTTGAAAGCAATCAGCAAATCACGTTTTAGCAGGCAATAAGCTGTAAACCGGCAACGTAATCAATTTGTAACAAACTTAGACGTTTAAACAAATAATCCAACCTTTTGCGAATTTAGCTATAATTCCACAATCCAAACAGGTATACTCCTTTCATGTCGTGTAGGAAATACGTAGACAAAAAGGAGGTTATGTGATGGTAAGTATTGTTCTTGCTAGCCACGGGGACTTGGCAGCTGGAATCAAACAGACGGGCTCGATGGTCTTTGGCGATCAGCCGTCTGTTGCCGTGGTCTCGCTCGAGCCGAGCATGGGCCCCGACGACTTCCGTGCCAAGGTCGAGGAAGCAATCGCTTCCTTCGAAGACCAGGAGCAGGTGCTCTTCCTCGTTGATCTGTGGGGCGGCACGCCGTTCAACCAGATCAGCGGGCTCATCGAGGGCCACGATTCCTGGGCTATCGTCACCGGTGTCAACCTGCCTATGCTCATCGAGGCATATTCGCAGCGCTTTGACGCAAAGAACACTGCACATGCGATCGCAAAACATCTCGTGACTGAGGCTAAGGCTGGCGTGCGCGTCAAGCCCGAGTCTCTGGAGCCCGAGGAGAAGAAGCCGGCTGCGGCCGCCGCTGCTCCTGCAGGCGCCATCCCTCCGGGAACGGTCATCGGCGACGGGCACATCAAGATCGCCCACGTCCGTATCGACACCCGTCTGCTGCATGGTCAGGTGGCCACCACGTGGACCAAGCAGATCAACCCCAACCGCATCATCGTGGTTTCCGACGGCGTTGCTCACGACGAGCTCCGCAAGACCATGATCGAGCAGGCTGCCCCTCCGGGAGTCCATGCCAACGTCGTGCCCATCAAGAAGATGGCCGAGGTCGTCAAGGACACGCGCTTTGGTGACACCAAGGCCATGCTGCTCTTTGAGAACCCGCAGGATCTGCTCAAGGCCATCGAGGCCGGCGTCGACATCAAGGAAGTCAACATCGGTTCCATGGCTCACTCCAAGGGCAAGGTCGTCGTCACCAACGCCGTCGCTATGGGCGATGACGACGTCAAGACTCTCGAGGCCCTCAAGGCCAAGGGCGTCAAGTTCGAGGTCCGCAAGGTTCCTTCGGATTCCTCCGAGGATCTCGACGCCATGTTGAAGAAAGCTAAGGCCGAACTGGCCGCTCAAGCATAGTAAAGGAGGGTCCGATATATGTCTGCAATCACTATTCTGCTTGTTGCGATTGTCGCGTTGCTTGCCGGTATGGAAGGCATTCTGGATGAGTTCCAGTTCCATCAGCCGCTCGTGGCATGCACGCTTATCGGTCTCGTAACCGGTCACCTTCAGGAGGGCATCCTCCTGGGCGGTTCGCTCCAGATGATGGCCCTTGGCTGGGCTAACGTCGGCGCCGCCGTCGCGCCTGATGCCGCTCTGGCTTCGGTCGCTTCTTCGATCATCATGGTGCTCGCCCTCAACGGCGGCGCCACCGATTCGGCCAAGGCCGTTACCGCCGCCATCGCCGTCGCCGTCCCGCTGTCGGTCGCTGGCCTGTTCCTGACCATGATCTGCCGTACCCTGGCCACCGCTATCGCTCACGCCATGGACGGTTGCGCCGAGAAGGGCGACTTCTCCGGCATCGAGCGCTGGCAGTACGCTGCCATCCTCATGCAGGGCCTTCGTATCGCCATCCCGGCAGTACTTCTGTGCATCATCCCGGCTGAGGCTGTTACCAACGCGCTTAACGCTATGCCCGACTGGCTGTCCGGCGGCATGGCTGTCGGCGGCGGCATGGTCGCTTCCGTCGGTTACGCCATGGTCATCAACATGATGGCCACCAAGGAGACCTGGCCGTTCTTCATCCTCGGCTTTGTCCTTGCTGCCATCCCTCAGCTCACGCTGATCGCCCTTGGCCTCATCGGCATCTCCCTTGCCCTCATCTACCTTGGCCTCAAGGATCTGGCCAAGCAGGGTGGCGGCATGGGCGGTGGCTCCGGTGACCCGCTCGGCGACATTCTGAACGATTACGAGTAGGAGGGGAGTGATACATATGGCAGAGAACAAGATTCAGCTCACCAAGGCTGACCGCAAGAAGGTTTGCTTCCGTCATCAGTTCCTTCAGGGCTCGTGGAACTACGAGCGTATGCAGAACGGCGGCTGGTGCTTCGCAATGATCCCTGCGATCAAGAAGCTCTACACCAGCAAGGATGACCAGATTGCCGCTCTTAAGCGCCACCTGGAGTTCTATAACACCCATCCCTATGTTTCCGCCCCCGTCATTGGCGTTACCCTCGCTCTCGAGGAGGAGCGCGCCAACGGTGCTCCGATTGACGACGTCGCCATTCAGGGCGTCAAGGTCGGTATGATGGGCCCGCTCGCCGGCGTCGGCGACCCCGCCTTCTGGTTCACCCTTCGCCCGATCCTGGGCGCTCTGGGCGCTTCCCTGGCCCTGTCCGGCAGCATCGCCGGTCCGTTGCTGTTCTTCTTCGCGTGGAACATCATCCGTTACGCCTTCCTGTGGTACACGCAGGAGTTTGGCTACAAGGTCGGCTCCTCCATCGCCAAGGACCTCTCCGGCGGTCTGATGGGCAAGGTCACCGAGGGTGCTTCCATCCTGGGTATGTTCATCATCGGTGCCCTGGTCGAGCGCTGGGTGTCCATCTCCTTCACCCCGGTCGTCTCCAAGGTCACGCAGTCCGCTGGCGCCTTTATCGACTGGGCTAACCTGCCCTCCGGTGCTGAGGGCGTCAAGGAAGCGCTGACGATGTACAACTCCGTTGGTGCTACCGCCCTTGATCCGGTTAAGGTCACCACGCTTCAGGCTAACCTCGATCAGCTCATCCCCGGCCTTGCCGCCGTGTGCCTGACCCTGCTGGTCTGCAAGCTCCTCAAGAAGAAGGTCAGCCCGATCGTCATCATCCTGGCTCTCTTCGCCGTCGGCATCATCGGTCGCGTCTGCGGCTTCATGTAAGCACGCTTCGGCTTAAGACCGAGAGTTGCTAGGCAAGGGCTTTTGAGCCATTGAAACGGACCGCACCCGGTGGGTACACTGGATGCGGTCCGATTGTTTTTTATTGGAGGGCGAGGCGCGTATGGCGCAATCTCAGAACAGCACGGTCGATCTGGCAACGCCGGCAACCTGCCTGATGGGGCTTACCAGTCACGGTAACGTAATGGTGGGCAATAAGGCGTTTGAGTACTATAACGAGCGCAATCCCGAGGATTATATTCAAATCCCGTGGGACGAGGTCGACTATATTGCCGCCGAGGTTTTGCGCGGCACCAAGAAGATCACGCGTTTTGCCATCTTCACCAAGGACAACGGTCACTTTACGTTTTCGACGCGCGACGACAAAGAGACGCTTCGTGCGGTTCGTAAGTACGTCGACGAGGATAAGCTCGTGCGTTCGCCCGACTTTATCGATGTGACGGCCAAGGGCGCCAAGAGCATTCCCGGTGTCATCAAGAACCTCTTTCACAAAGGCAACTAGCCCCTCATAAGTTGCGGTGGAATAGTTCCTAAATGCGGCTTTAGATGCTTTAGGCAGGAACTATTCCACCGCAACTTCGAAGTCTGGTCATACGACGTATTGCGATGCAGTAAATCTGCTACACTAGTACAACATGCCTCCGTAGCTCAGGGGATAGAGCACCGCTCTCCTAAAGCGGGTGTCGACGGTTCGAATCCGCCCGGGGGCACCAGGGAATATGACGGCGTCGCGAGAGCGGCGCCGTTTCTTGTTTCAAGACTTTAGTCTGCTGGCCGCGCAGCGGCCAGCTTTAAACCACCCGCTACGCGGGTGGAGACAAACGGCTTTACAAAGCCACCCCTCCGACCGATATTGACGATTGTTCAGGCCGTCAAGAATTCGAGTCGAAGGGGTGGTCGCCATGGCCCAGAAGGCCTACAGCCTTTCCCACACGAAGTGGATGTGCAAGTACCACATCGTGTTCACGCCGAAGTATAGGCGCAAAGTGATCTACAACCAAATCAGGAGCGACATAGGGGAGATCCTCAGGAAGCTGTGCGAGTACAAGGGGATCGAGATAATCGAGGGGCACCTGATGCCCGACCACGTGCACGTGCTGCTGGCGATCCCGCCGAAGTACAGCGTCGCGAGCGTCATGGGCTACCTGAAGGGGAAGAGCTCGCTGATGATATTCGACAGGCACGCCAACCTCAAGTACAAGTTCGGCAACAGGAAGTTCTGGGCGGAGGGCTACTACGTGTCCACCGTCGGCCTGAACGAGGCGACGATCGCCAAGTACATCAGGGAGCAGGAGTCCCACGACATCGCGCTGGACAAGCTGAGCGTGAAGGAGTACGAGGACCCCTTCAAGAGGGGGTGATGCTGCCGGTTCGACCGGCGCGCCACGGGTCAAGATGCACTAGGCCTGGACGAAGTCCGGGCCCGCGCCTTTAGACGCGAGCCCGGGGCCCGTGGGTTATACCCTAAGAGCAAACCACCCTTTTTAAGGGTGGTTCTGATTTGTGGGGGCCGCCGGCGGATTCGGGCCGTCGACGCCCGCGTCACCAATATGGGTCGCATTTCGTCTAGCTCCGCTCGCGCCACCCTTCCCGTCGCCCGCATCATCAGGGCTGCATCGGTTAGAATCGTGTGTGCGACGCATCCCGTGCGCGGGCGGCCGAAGACTTGATCGGAGGTCCCCAATTGCTGAAATTCCTTAACGCGCTCGCCGCCCTTGCGACGGTCGGCACGTTCATCATTGCGTTTCTTGATTCGTATGAGGTTCGGGTTAAGGTCCGTAGGCGCACGCGGGGTGCGGACGGTTCTCGGCGTTTGCGCCGCAAGCGCAAATAAAAACGGCCGGGGTTGCAGCCCGGCCGTTTAACACGTTAGAAAACTAGGCCGCCCGCGCTCCTTAACACTTACGCGGGATGCGTCGTTTTCTAGACACATTCTACCCGTCCGGCTGCGGGTCCGTCCACATTTTCCAAATCAAATCACCAGATGTCTACTGAGACACGCAGAGCGCCCGCTTGCTGGGGGAGCAAGCGGGCGCTTCTGAGCGAATGTGTTTGCGGTCTAAACCGCTCGGAGCAACAAGCGATCGACGTTAGTTGCTAGACTCGGAGTCGTCGCCGGAGCCGGAGATAGAAACCGTCAGCGTAATCGTGCTGTCGGTGGACTGCTTGCCGGTGGGGGAGACGCCCGTAACGGTGGCATCCTCGTTACCGCTTACGGGATTGCCGTTCTGGTCACAGAAGCCAATGTTATAGAAACCGGCGTTGTTGAGCGCGGTAACGGCGGCGGAGATGCTCTTGCCGTACAGGTTGCCCGGGACGGTGGCCTTGCCGGACTTCTTGGCAATGACGACGGTAATCGTGGCGCCGGGCTTCTGCTTGCCGCTGGGGTTCCAGCTGATCACGGTGCCCTCGGTAACCGAGTCGTTCTCCTGGTAGCTCACGTCGACGCCAAAGCCTGCCATATCGAGGGCGTTGCGCGCCTGGGCCTCGGTCATGTCGGTCAGGTCGGGGACGGACGTGGTATCCGGGCCGCTCGAGACCTTGTACGAGATGGTCGTGCCCTTCGCGACTTCCTTACCGGCTTCGGTGCCCTGCTCAAAGACCTGGCCCTCATCAGCCTCGTTGGCCTCCTCGGAGGCGTTGCCCTTCAGGCCAACGCTTGCCAGTGCGGCTTCTGCTTGGTCCTTGGTCAGGCCGACAAGTTTGGGAACCTCAACCTTTTCGGAGGGCTTGGGGCCCTTGGAGATTACCAGGTTCACCTTGGTGCCCTTGGTCTTCTTGGTGTTGCCGTTGGGCGTCTGCTCGGCGACCTTGCCCTCGTCGACATCGTCGTTGTAGCTTTGGTCGATGGTGCCGACCTCGAGGCCGGCTTCCTTGATCAGCTCGACGGCGGTCTGCTGGTTCTTGCCCAGCACGTCGGGCACGGTGACCTGCTCGCCGCCAAAGAGTCCTGTGGCAAAGGCCACCACGATGCCGATGACGGCAACCGCTGCCACCACGGCGGCGATGATCTTGTTCTTGTTGGATTTGGGCTTTTCGACTTCGTAGGAGCCGGTGGAGCCCGAAACCGAGCTACGGGCGGTATTTTGGCCGCTCATGCCCGAGACGGGACGCACCATGGCGCGCGTCTGATCGGAAAGCTCGCGAGTCTTGGTGGCGCCCAGCTCACCGGGGGCACCGATGATGCGCGTGGGCTCCGAGACGTTGACGGCACGGCCCGACAGGTAGCTGTTGAGCACCTGACGCAGCTCGTCGGCGGTCTGGAAGCGGTTTGCTGGGTCCTTCTCCATGCACTTGAGGATGATGCGCTCAAGGTCGGCGTCGACACCGGAGTTGATCTGGCTCGGCGGAATAGGCAGCTCGTTGACCTGCTTGAGTGCGACCGAGATAGCGTCGTCACCGTCAAAGGGAACGCGGCCGGTGGCGCACTCGTACATCACGACGCCCAGCGAGTAGATATCCGAGGTGGGGCCGAGGTCCTGACCACGGGTCTGCTCGGGGCTGACGTAGTGGGCGGTTCCCAGCACGTTGTTGTCTTGCGTGAGGTGGCTGTTCTTGGCGCGCGCGATGCCAAAGTCCATCACCTTGATGTTGCCGTCGGGCAGCACCATGATGTTCTGCGGCTTAATGTCGCGGTGGATGATCTCGTGCTTGTGGGCGACCGAAAGCGCGGAGCTGATCTGCGAGCCGATCTGGGCGACCTTCTTGGGGTCGAGGGCGCCGTGGCTCTTGATGCCGCTCTTAAGGTCGGTGCCGCGCAGGTACTCCATGACGATGTAATAGGTGTCGCCGTCCTTGCCCCAATCGTAGACGCCCACGATATAAGGGGAGGAGAGACCGGCTGCTGCCTGGGCCTCTTGCTTAAAGCGTGCGGCGAAGGTTGCGTCGCCAGCATACTGCGGCAGCATAATCTTGACGGCTACCGTGCGGTCGAGGACCTGGTCCTGTGCGCGGTAGACGGTCGCCATGCCGCCTGTTCCCACCTTATCCTTGAGGAGGTATCTTCCCCCGAGGACCCTCTGTTCCATTCCTGCTCCTAACATAACTATTCGCTCAACGATGTGTGTAGTACCTACGATGTGGCCGCTGGGGCCGTGTGGCGCGTTGCCGCTAACTCTTCGGCCGCGGCGCGCCTCGGGTGTCCGATTCGATCATGGGCATCACGCTCCCTGTGCGGCAAGCGCCGCAGTCAGGACGATACCGGCGATCTTGGCGGCCTTGACGTCATGCTTGTCGTAATCCTCCAAGGCCACCGAGATGGCGACCGTGGGTGAATCGTAAGGCGCAAAGCCAACGAACATCGAGTTGACGTTGGTGCCGCCAGTCTCGGCCGAGCCGGTCTTGCCGGCGACCTTGACGCCGGGGATTTGGGCATCGGTGCCGGTGCCGGACTGGACGACGGCAAGCATGGCCTGCTTGACCTGGTCGGCCGTGGCGGAGCTGACGGCCTGACCCAGCGAGCGGGACTGCGTGGTCTTGACCACGGTTCCGTCCGGGGCAAGTACCTGGGCTACAAAGTACGGGTCCATGACCACGCCGCTGTTAGCGATGGCGGCGGCAATCACGGCGTTTTGCATGACGGTGGTCTGCGGGCCGGGCGTGTGGTCCATGCCGACAGGCTGGCCGGCGCCGGCCCAGGCGGTCTCCCACTCGGTCATGAGCGACGGGTCGGCCATGATGGAGGCCGCGGAGGTCAGGTCCTGGCCGAGCTTTTGGCCGTAGCCAAAGGCGTTGGCAAACTGCACGAGCGTGTTTGCACCAACTTCGTTTGCCACCTGGCCAAAGACGACGTTGGAGGACACGGCAAAGGCCTGCTGCAGGCTGATGGTGCCGTAGCTCTCGTTGGCAGAGTTGGTGACCGGTGCGTTGCCGATGTCCATGGAGCCGGGCGCCTGGTAGGTGCTGGTAAGGCTGGCGGTACCGGTCTCGAGTGCCGCGGAAAGCGTAACGACCTTAAACGTTGAGCCCGGCGTGTACAGCGCGTCCATGGCGCGATTGTACATGGAGCCGTCCTCGCCGCCGCCCGTCTGCAGCAGGGCATCGATGTTGGTGTTGTCGTAGGTGGGCGAGCTGGCACATGCGAGCACCGCGCCGGTACGCGGGTCGATGACCACTACAGCGCCCTTAAAGCCCTTGAGTGCCTGCTCGGCCGCCGTCTGGATACGCGAGTCGATGGTGAGCTTGGCGGTGTTGCCCGGCTGGGTCTGGCCCGCGAGCGACGCGATGGCATTGTTCCAGCTGGAGTAGTCCTTAGAACCGGTGAGCGTGTCGTTCATGACGCTCTCGATGGCGGTGGTGCCATACTGCTGGCTCACGTAGCCAACCACGTGCGCTGCCAGGTTACCGTTGGGGTAGGAGCGTACGTAGGTGCCGTCCTCCTGCTGCAGCGACTCGGCCAGCGTCACGCCGTCGGACGTGATGATGGAGCCGCGCTGGATGTACTTGGAGCGGGCGATGGTGTGGTTGTTGGTCGGCATGTCCTGATAGTCCTTGGCCTTGATGACCTGGACATAGGTGAGGTTGCCGATAAGGATGGCGAACAGCGCCGTAAAGGCGAGCACCGCGCGGGTTAGACGGTTGGCGAGCGCAACGCGGCCGAGCACACCGGATTCAGGCGTGTCGAGCAGGCGACGGCGCATACGCGAGCCGATGGAATGGCTGCCGCTGCCGTAGGAAGACGAGGTGGCAAAGCGCGTGCCCGTCGGGGCGGCGGCAGATGCGACCTGATCATCGGTGATGGCGGCCATGGTGCCGGTGCCGGTAAGCTCGGCCTCGCGTCCGGTCGCCTCGTCACCGGCGCGCAGCAGGAGCGCGACGATGATAAAGCTCGCCAGCAGAGAGGAGCCGCCCTGGCTCATAAAGGGCAGGGTGACGCCGGTCAGCGGGATCAGGCGGGTTACGCCGCCAACGATCAAGAAGGCCTGGAAGCTGATGGCGGCCGTAAGGCCTGTGGCACTAAAGGCGGCGAGGTCGGATTTAGCGCGGGCAGCCGTGGTGAGGCCACGCACGGCAAAGAGCATAAACAGGATGAGCACGGCGCCGCCGCCCAAAAGGCCCATCTCCTCGCCGATAGCCGAGAAGATAAAGTCGGACTCGACGACAGGGATGTTGTTGGCCATGCCGTTGCCGATGCCAACACCGACCAGACCGCCATCGGCAAGCGAGAAGAGCGACTGGACGATCTGGTAGCCCTGGCCCTGGGCGTCCTTAAACGGATCGAGCCAAACCTGGAAACGCACCTGAACGTGAGACAGGAACTTGTAGGCGCCCACGGCTCCAACGGCTAAGAGCGCAAGGCCGATAACGACATACGAAAAGCGCCCCGTGGCAACGTAGAGCATCAGCAAGAAGATGGTGTAGAACAGCACGGCCGAACCCAGGTCGCGTTCGAAGACGACGACGAGCAGGCACACACCCCACACGGCAAACAGCGGCAGCAGCAGTCGCAGGCGAGGGATCTTAAAGCCCAGAATCTTGCGGTTGGAGATGGAGAGCAGCTCGCGGTTCTCGGCCAGGTAGCCGGCCAGGAACAGGACGATAAAGACCTTGGCGAACTCGCCGGGCTGGATGGTAAAGCCCGCGATGCGAATCCACAGCTTGGAGCCCGAGATCGTGGTGCCGATAAAGATAGGCAGCATCAGCAGAATGATGCCGATGATGCCAAAGGTGTACTTGTAGCGCATGACCACGTCGAGGTTTTTGACTAGTGCAAGCGTTCCCACCATGAGCGCCACCGAGACAAACAGGATGATGAGCTGTGAGATGGCGAGAGCGGGGGCGAGACGCGTCACGAACGTGATGCCGATGCCCGAAAGTATAAATACGATGGGCAGGATGGCGGGGTCGGCACCGGGCGCCAAGATGCGCACGGCAATGTGGGCCGCGGCAAAGGCGGCAAAGAGGCCGATCGGTACGGCGAGCGTCTCAAAGGAGATGGCAGCGCCCGCGGTGAGGACGTACATCGCATACAGCAGGATGACGGGGAACGCCGAGGCGATGAGCAAGAGCAGCTCGGTGTTGCGGCGACTCATAAGCGGCACTCCCTTTCTAATTCTTATCGGAGGCTTCGGCCTCGGCGGACTGTTCGGCGGTTTTCTCGGAATCTGATTCGGAGGTCGATCCCTGATTGGTGTTGTCGCGAATCGTTTGCGCGTCGATCACCTGGCGGGTCTGCTCCTCGTCGATCTGGTGGCGGTACTTGGATATCGTGTCCTGCGCATCGTCGACACTTGTTTGCGGAATGCCCGCCTTGAGGCGGTTTTGCGTGTCTTCGGGCAGGTCGGACAGCTTGATGCTGGTTTCGCTTTCGAGCCAGTGGAGCTTGAGTCCGAGTGGCTTGCCGGGCAGGCCGCGCCAGACGGCGACATTGCCCTGGTAGGTACCCAGGTAGTACGAGCCGGTGACACCCGTGTAGGCCCAGATGCCAGCTGCTAGCACAAAGACGAGGGCCAGGATGGCGGCGATAGTAACATTGCGGCGACGCACGCGTTGCGCCTCGCGCATAACGCCATCGTCAACCAGGTCAACGACTACTACGGTTACGTTGTCGTGGCCGCCGGCGGCAAGCGCCGCGTCCACTAGGTTGTCGACGCAGATTTGCGCGGTTGAGGACTGCGTGGCGATGTTCTCGATATCGCTATCGGGAATCATGCTCGAGAGGCCGTCGGAGCACAGGATCAGGCGGTCGCCTTCCTCGATATGCAGAGTGAAGTGGTCGGCATACATGGCGGGGTCCGAGCCCAGCGCGCGGGTGATGACCGAACGGTTGGGGTGGACGCGAGCCTCGTCTGCCGTGATCTCGCCGGCGTCCACGAGCTCCTCCACGTAGGAGTGGTCGCGGGTCACGCGGATGAGCGTGCCCTCGTGGAGCAGATAGGCGCGAGAGTCGCCCACGTGGGCGATGGCGAGCGTGTCGTTTTCGATGTAGGCGCAGGTGGCTGTGCAGCCCATGCCGGGCTTGCCCAGGCCGTTCAGGGCCGCCTCGATTACGGCGGCGTTGGCTGCCTCGACGGCTGCGGCCAGGCGTGCTGCGTCGGCGGACTGTGGGGCCGTCTTGGCAATAGTCTCGACGGCGATAGAAGAGGCTACCTCGCCGGCAGCGTGACCACCCATGCCGTCGCATACGCAAAAGAGCGGCGACTGCACCAGGTAGGAATCCTCATTGTGCGGGCGCACGCAGCCAACGTCGGAGCGGGCGCCCCACATGAGTTGCGTGGTGGTGCCGGCATCATAGGTCGAGTCGGTCTCGATGCGCTCCTCGGTCAGGGGTTCAAAGCTCATGGTCGAGCCGGGGTCTTTGAGCTTGGCCTCAACGGCGGCAACGTCGATTTCGGCGGTGTCACCGGGAGAGACGGTGTCGGTCACGGCGTTTGATTCGGAATCGCCGGTGTCCGGGGAGTCGGGCTCCTCGGAAACGCGGGCGGTCGACTCGTCGTCTTGCGGGCTGACGTCTATAGGCTCGGGCGCCGGCGTAGACGCGGGCGCAACCTCGGATGCCGGGGCTATGGGAAACGCCGGCGCGGCGGGCTCGGGTGCCGCAAACACCGCAGCGCTCTCGTTGATTGCCGCGGCGACGGGCTCTGCAAAGTGAGCCGGCGCCGGGGTTGCTTCGGGCGCTGTGGGCTGTTCCGCAGCATGTGCGCCGATGGGCGCCGCTGCGGCATCCTCTTCGTCCTCGTTATCGGCGAGATCCGAAATATCATGCGTTACATGCGAAAGAGGCAGGGAGAACACGGTGTCCTCGGGCTCCACGGGTGCGGAGCCCGCCGGAGCGGCGTGGGCCGGCGCAGCTGTGGCGGCAGCCGGTGCCTCGGTCATAGTTGCGGACTTGTTCTCCTCGTCGATCATCGACGGTTCACCTTCATGACCACGTCGCCAATCTGGACTTCGTCGCCCTCGCGCAGCGTTGCGGGCTCCACGAGCTGGCGGCCGTTGACGAGCGTGCCGTTAAGCGAGTTGAGGTCCTCGATGATGAGCGCCGGGCCCTGTAGCGAAAAGCGCGCATGCGAGGCCGAGACGAACGGTTCGTTGATGCAGATGTCCGAAGATGGCGAGCGACCGACGATGACGGGGCCGAGCATGTCTACGTGGATGCCGCGGATACCGCGCGGACCCTTGTCCACATCGATCGTCCAGATAGCCGAGTCGCGGCGCTGCCCGCGCACAAGTCCCACGCCGGTCTTCATGACGGCGAACAGGAAGATATAGAGCAGGGCGACCAGGACGATGCGGCCTGCAAAAAGGACGATATCGATGTTCATAAGCGACTATCCCCTAAATTCAAAGGTGCTCAGGCCAAACGTCAGCAGATCGCCGTTGCGCAGCGGGCAGCGCGTAATGCGGCGGTTGTTGACGAGCGTGCCGTTGGTGGAATTGAGGTCCTCGATCGACCAATCCGAGCCCGTAAAGGTGAGCTGGGCGTGGCGACGCGACACGTTGGGGTCGCGCAGGGCAATGTCGGAAACCGAGCGCTCGCGACCGATGGTCACCTGTGCGGAGGTGATGCTATGGCTCTCGCCGCTCACGACGTCGACGAGCTGGGCGAGCGGGCGCTGCGGGGCGCGGGTGCTCGCCATGTTGGAGGCGATGCCGGCTGCGGCGCCTAGGCCCACGGCGGCACCGGTCGCGGCGGCTCCGCCCATGCCGGCAAGCGCGTCGCGCGAGACGGTCTGCGGCACCGGGATAGGAGCGGCGGGGTCGGGGACGCTAGGCGCGAAGGGATCTGCCACGGCAAGCGGGTCGGGAGCGGCGGCGCGAGGCGTCGGCTGCTGCTGGGGCATGGCGGCGGGGCGCTGCTGCTGCGGGGCAGCAAACTGCTGCTGGCCGGCGCGCGGGGCGCTGGCGGCACGGCTTGCCGCGGAGTTGTTCTGGCCCAGGCCGTTTTGATAGGCGCGCTCTTCTTCGTACAGGCGGCCGAGCGTGGGGGCATCGACGTTCTCGGCAAAGACCGAGAACTTGCCGGCGCGCAGCTGCGGATCGATCATAAAGCGCACGAGGGGCTCGCCGACAAAGACATAGCGGCGCTTTTCGGCCTGCGCCTTCACAAACTCGCGGACCTCGCGCGAAAGCTCGGGGTAGAACGGGGCGAGCATGGGATCGTCGTCGGCGGCGATAAGGATGGTATAGAGTGCCGGCGCCGTGTTGACGCCGTTGATCACCAGAGTCTGATCCTCCATGTCGCGAGCGGCCTGCTTGGCAAGCTTCTTAAAGGAGAACGGGGCACGGGTGGCACCGAAGATGCCGGCCACGTGGTCCTCGAAGATGTTCAGGAAGTTCACGAAAGATCACTCTCCGTATAGGTTCTTTGGTATCCGAGCAAATATAGGCATATCCCAACGATTATAGAGGATAGGGTTCCCGCAACCGCCGCCTTGACGACGACCGCGGCCGCAAGGCTGGCAATTTCCATATGGTGTGCAAGACAGAGCGACGCCGCGGTGCCTATTCCGCAGCCGGCGATGGCAGCGATTGCAGCCAGGTTCGAGCCCTGCTCGGCACGCTTGGCATGGGCGTTGAGCAGCAGAGATGTCAGTGCAGCTGTCGCCGCGACGAGCACGACGGCAGCCCAGAAGAGCACGTCTCCCAGTGCCGCGGCAACATTGCCGAGCCCCAGCACGCCTCTGGCGGAAAGCGCAACCGTAGCCAGGTGGCCAAAAAGTGCGCCCATTCCCGTGGCGGCCGCGGCGCTTGCCGGGCCGAGCCAAAAGGCCGCGATGCCGGCGGCGACCCCGGCGGCAAGGAGGACGTCGCCCGTTAGGCAGCCAAGTGCCACCGCGCAGGTGAGCGCGGCGCTCGCGGCGGCCTCGGTGCGGCCCCAGGCGATCCACCAACCGGATATGGTGGCGGCAAAGAGCACCGCGACGGGCAGCATCGACAGGATGCCCTGCGCCTGCATGGTGGCGTTGGCCATAAGTACCAAAAAGCCCACGGCCGAGATGGCCGAGCCAATCTGCGGGGCCAGGCCGGCGGCCACCCCAATCGCGATGGCCGCGGCAATAAGTCCGGGAAGCGCCGCGACGCCAGCCGTCTGCATGATCAAAAAGCTAAAGGCACCACACGCTAGCGCCGAGATGGCGCGCATGGTGTAATCGCGCGCGTGGCTCCAGCGCGTGCCGGCCCAGCCAAGCGCGGGGTCGACCTCGATGGTGTCGTCCTCATAGGGCAACGATTCGATATCGTCCGCCGCGCGCTCGTCATCCGACAGCTCGCCCACCATCTGTTCTAGGCTGCGACGGCCCTCGCGTACGCTGCCCAAGCCGGCGAGCAGCTGGTCGCAAAATGCCTCGATGCTGCTGGGGCGGTCTTGCGGCATGGGGGAGAGGGCGCTCATGAGCGCAGCCTCGGCTCCTGGGGGAAAGTGCGGGATGAGCTCGCTGGGGTAGGTGGCACCGCCGATGATGCGGCCGAGCGAGTCGCCGGGCGTGGCGGCCATAAAGGGAGCGCTGCCGCACAGGCCCTCGTAGATCACGCAGGCGAGGGCAAAGACATCGGCGCGCTCGTCAACCGTGCCAGTCTCGATGT
This sequence comes from uncultured Collinsella sp., assembly GCA_900541875.1. Lineage (GTDB taxonomy): Bacteria > Actinomycetota > Coriobacteriia > Coriobacteriales > Coriobacteriaceae > Collinsella. The sequence continues at coordinate 182,475 of UQLF01000001.1, forward strand.
CGAGCTGCTCGGGTGGCATGTAGCCGATGGTGCCGCCGCGCGAGCCGCCAAAGCCGCCGGCGGACGACAGCCGCGCCATGCCAAAGTCGGTGAGCTTTACGTTGCCCGAGTGGTCGATGAGCACATTGGCGGGCTTAATATCCAGGTGGAGCACGCCGTTGCTATGGGCGAAGGTGAGCGCCTGGCCCAGCGCGTCGGCAATTGCCGCGGCCTCGTCAAAGGTGAGCGAATGGCCGTCCACGCGATGCAAAAAGTCGGCGAGCGACATGCCGTCGACATATTCCATGACGAGGTAGGCATAGGCGGTATCGTGCGTAAAGTCGATAACCTGCACGATATTGGGATGTTGAAGCATGGCGGCAGTGTGCGCCTCGCGCAGGACATCCATGATGTCGCTGGCGGGCATGCCGGCACCGTTGATAAGAGGGATGCGCTTAATGGCCACGCGACGGCGCAGGTGCGTGTCGCGGCAAATCTCGATGGAGCCAAAACCGCCGGTCGCGAGCGTCTCGAGCGGCTGGAACCGCTTGAGCAGCTCGCGAGAGCTGGTGCCCTCCAAGGGAACGTCCGGCGAGAACCGGGCGGTATGTTGCGAGAAAAGCGGCATGGCCAACCCTCGTGCGTTTAAAGTTCGTTTGCGAGCGGCGGGCCGGGGTCAAGCCGTTCGCGGTGGCATAGATGCTGCTAGTTTAGCACGCTCGGGCGCATGATGAAGGTAGCGGGGCGAGGTGGCCTATCTGGCTTGGCCCTCGTCTCGACCCATCCGGAAAGCGCGTCCCAGTTTTCGTCCAAATTACGGGATGCGTTTTCCGAATGGGGTAGGCTGCGGAAACTGCATCCCAGAATATTGGCCTAGAACGGGATGCAGTTTCCGGATCGATACTCAAAAGGAAAGCGCATCCCGCTTTGATGCGGGGACTGCGGACAAAAGCTGGACCGTGATCTGGCTCGGATTGGAGTCCGCCTGAATCGTTGATGCTGGCTGGTGCAGGCGCGGAGATAAATGAGCAGCCCGAGCGATATAATGACACGCTATGGAGGCCATATGCTCTTTTCCCGCCGTTCTGCTACATCTGCCTGTGCCGTTGCGCTTATCGTAATGGCGGTCACCCCTTATCACCGGTTTTCATCTTCAATCGGCCTGGCATCAGGTGCAATGACCTGGCTCGTTATCCTTGGCGCATGCCTCGCGGCGTTTGGTCACGGTGTTGCGCTCCGCAAGGGGAGAGAAATAAGACGGCCGAAGCATCTCGGTGCTATCGGTGTTTTCCTTGGTGTTATTGCTACGGTTCCCGAATGGGCCGACTTGGCCTTCTATGCTCGCGGAGATTCTATTCCATTCGTGTTCGCGCCTATCTGGTTGTTGCGCGGCGTTTCATGCGCCTCGTGCTTCACTGGGTCGTTGCTCCTCTCATATGTAATTTGGGATACGGCGGGCTCTCCTTTGATACGGGGGGCGGCGCGGGACGGCGAAAGGGGGACCCGCCGACCGCAGAGCGCGCTTTTTGCAGAAACAGTAGTTGTCCTGTCTTGCCTGCTGTTTTGCTGTCGAGTTTCATGGAGAGTCGTTCCCGAGCCATGGGGGATGCCCTCTGTAACGGCCGCATCAATTGGCATCGTGCTTTTAATTCCTCTGGTCTATCTCGTATTGGCTGCGGTCCCGCTGCTTTGCTGTCCCCGCGCCTTTGGTCGGGGGCAGGGCAACGTGTTTGCCCGTTCTGTGCTCGTAGCAGTTCCCATTGGCCTTGTTCCGGCTGTCGAGGTGGCATATTTTGCAAGCGGTGCCACGGTCATTGCATCACTGTCGATGGGGTCCGCTATTGCTGTTGCCGCCTTCGTATACACATTGCTAAGGGAGAAACGGGACAACAATTCGGATACCCCTCGCACGTCCGACCCATTCGATGCGGGGGTGTTTTCCCCTGCCCTGTCGCCTCGAGAAGAGCAGTTTGTCCGACTGCTGCTCAAAGGGAAAACGCCGGCGGAAATTGCCAGGGAGACGGGTACGAAGCCATCGACGGTGCGAACAACGCTTCACCGAGCATACGGGAAGGCGTCGGTTGCGGGCTCACGCGAGCTCGTGGCGTTGTTTGCGGGTGAGGGTGATACTGTAGGGCCTGAGCTGCCGCAGCGGCATGCTGACGATATGTCGGCATCAGCTCGAACGCGCCGGCTGTTTCGATACCTGCTCACATTATTTTTCATCCTCCTTGCAGCGGGCCCCTTGGTAATGGCGGATAGTTATTGGGGATCCGGTGTTACGCATGCAATCGCCTTTTCTCTTGCAAGCTATACATTGGGTCTCGGGCTGCTTCTGTCGCTGTGCAGCGCGGGTAGAAAACCGAAGCGCGGGGACGATCTGGATGGAGCGGATGGGGCGATCGGGCTCGGAAGCCCGTGCGTATGGGCGATACTGTCTGCTGTGGAGTGGTCTTTTGTCTATATCGCGGCATGGAGGTGCGTACGCGATCCGTTGATGGCTGTGCCGGTCCTGTTTTGCGGCATGACGTCTATGGCTTCGCTCGCTGTTGGGCTGTGTTCATTTAAGGCGCGTGGCCGTACTCGGGCTATCGTGCCGTTGGCGTTAATAGGTGTATCCGCTTTAATCTATGCAGCCACTAGGGGGCGAATCCATGGACTTGCGGTACTGACGGGGATGCTGCTCACATATATAGTGCTGCGTAGCTGTCCGCAGCGCAAAATGCTCGGGGTATGGATGCTTTGCTTTGGGGCGACGGCTCCTGTTTGGGCTGTCTTGCTCAACATGGCGCAGGATCTGATGGTTTTCGAGCCGTTGTTCCTTACTTCGTTGCTGGGGCAAAGTTCGGCTGTCAATGTCGTCGTGGCAACGGTGATCGTCTGCTGGTCTGCGCCCATGTTCGTCACGCACATCGCGCTCACCCGCTCGGTTGAGAACGAGAAGGCCGTCTTGGAGTACCGCGCGAACGGGCTTACCGAAGCAGCTCGCGTGCGCCAGCTTGCCCTGCTTGCGTCGCGCTCCCTTTCTGATGTTCAGTCGCAAATTTTGCTGATGACGGCAGAGGGCGCAACGACAAAGACCATTGCGGAGGACGTAGGTTATGCTGCATCTACGGTGCAAGCGTTGCGATCCGCATCTTACCGCCAGTTGAAGATCAAGAACAAAGCGGAGCTTATTTCATTGTTATCGCAGGTAGATAACGTGTAAACGCCTGGATTATCAACTCAATAGCGAGTGTTTACAGACATCTTTCTCCATTCATGCAAAGGTTGCCGTGCGTCGACGCATTGTTAACCGCTTTTGATTGGAGAAAGCCATGAGGCGCTGTCGCTCGGCTCCATCCCATCGATGGGAGGATGATGACATTTGAATAGAAATCTAATACGGCACGAGCTGTCCAAGATATTTGGCAATCCTATATTTGCGTTGACCCTTATGGTTGCAACTGCCATTTCGATGGCAGCTGCCATCGAGGCGTGGTGGACACTCGAGGCCGAGCGCAAGCAGCTGTTATCTTTTGGCTACGGCATTGGTCTGCAGTCTCAGACATACCTCGGCCAAACGCGTGAAAGTAGCTTTGGTAACTGGATCGTTGTGAGCGCGAACGCGCCGTTGCTAGCGTCGGTGTTTTTCTATGCGCTGCCGTTGCTTGCCATGTTGGCCGGGTCGTGGTCATGCCTGTCCGAGCGTTTGAACGGTTACGAGGCGCAGATCTGCACACGTGTTTCTAGAAATGCATACGTGAACGTGAAGATGCTGTCTGCTTTTCTCTCTGCGTTTGCGGTCACGGCTATTCCGCTACTCGTGAACTTCCTGATTGTCTCAATGCTGTTTCCCGCGTATCTCCCCCGGGTCGACGAATCGACTTACGTCGGGCTCTATCTGCATAGCTATTTTTCTGGCCTGTTTTATTCCCGGCCTCTGTTATACGTGCTGGTTTATACACTGTTCGATGCGGTGGCGCTGGGGGCTCTATCCATGGCCGTGACCGGTCTGTCGGTTGTGTTTCGCAGCAGAATCAAGGCGATGGTCGTTCCATATCTGATTATGGTTGCATGGCACTTTGCTAACGACTGGATTTTTAGCGTCCTTTCATGCGTTGGCTTTAACTGCAACATTCTTAACAGCATCAGGTCGGAATCACTAAATAACTGGCCCGACATTCGAGCGGGGTTTGCGGAAATCATCTTGCTGTTCGTCTTTTCTTTGATTTCCGCGAGATTCTTAAAAAGACGCGAGGTGGTCTGATGCTGTTTAGGCTGGTCGCCGCGGACCTGAGGACCGTTTTGAAGAAGGACATCCTTACTTTTATTGCGATTGCGGCAGTGACCGTTGCGAACTTGGTGTACGCCTACGGCTTGTCTTCTGTGTATGGGGTCAGGACGAATGCCTTGGGGTTTGCTGATAATCTCGCGCTCGTGTTTGCCGGATCCGCTCCGTTTGAGCCTAGGCCCGGGCTCATGTTTGTGCCTCCGTTAGGGTGGCTATTCCTCATTCTGCTTATTCTCTATACAACACTCGATTATCCGACCGAATCGTTGCACGGGTTTGGTTTGCAAGCGCTTGTTCGATGCCGGTCAAGAACCCTTTGGTGGGCCTCGCGTTTTATCTCAGTGGCGGCGGTAACGGCATTTTCGCTGCTCGTGGTGGTTTGCTCTGTTGTGATTTGGAGCTTGATGGTGAGCGCCTCGTTCAGCGCGGTCATTCATGGCGAGTCGCTTCAGCTGGCTAATTTGGCGCCGTGGTTTCTCAAAGCTGCCGAGGCGGATGCGCTGCCGTTTTTCATAGGTCTCTTATTTGCTTTTGAGGCGCTTGCGTTTGCGCAGGCAGCGGTCGGGTTTGTGCTTGGACCGTCAGTCTCGTTTGTGGTTTTAATGAGCTACCTGATCTGCTCGGCATATGCACGACATTGGGCGCTATTGGGTAACGCCTTGATGCTGTTGCGCTGGGGCGGAATTGTCAAAGAGGGAATCGCGGCGGGCTCGGGCGTCTTGTCATCAATTGGGCTTATGTCGTTATGTCTATCGCTGGGTGGACTGTGGTTTCGAAGGGCCGACCTTATAGAAAAGGGGGACAAGATATGAGCGTGATCGTTAGGGACGTATCGAAGCGCATGGGCAAAAACGATGTTCTGCGCAACGTGTCCATCGAGGTTGACCCTGGGACTGTGGTTGGGCTTCAGGGGATAAACGGTTCGGGTAAGACCATGCTTATGCGAGCGGTCTGCGGATTGATCAAGCCTACCGAAGGCGAAATCTCTATCGATGGCCAAAGGCTTGGGGTGGACATCTCGTTCCCGCCGAGTCTGGGGATGTTGATCGAGGCGCCTTCCTTTTTGGGATATCTGTCTGGCTACGACAATCTGGAGCTCATCGCTCAGATCAAGGGCGTTGCCACCCCCGAGGACATTCGCTCTGCCCTGCGGCTCGTGGGGCTCGATGCAGACGAAAAAAAGAAGTTCCGAGCATACTCGCTTGGGATGAAGCAACGTCTGGGGATAGCTGCGGCAATTATGGAAAAGCCGAAGCTACTTGTTCTCGATGAGCCAACAAATGCCCTCGACGAAGCGGGCGTGGAAATGCTCAAGCGCGTTGTGGCGATGGCGGCATCAACGGGTCGCGAGGTTATTCTGTCCAGCCATGACGGAGAGGTGCTCGAGGAGCTGGCCGATCGGGTTTACTGCATGCGCGACGGTGCCGTTGTGAAAGTTCGGGAAAGGTCGTGAGCGCGATGAAGAAGGCCATGTGGACGAGAAGGTCGGCGCTTGCTCTTTTCGGCTGTGCTGCTACCGGCCTTGCGGGCATGAGGGTGAGCGCCGTTAACGGGAACCGGACGGTCATTCCTGAGAAATATTATGCGGAGGGCGAATGGCTCTCGATGGATGGGGCGTTTCTGGGGTCGAAGGATGTGGCGACTGACGGGTATTCGTTTTGCATAGACGGGGCAGAGCTGCTCACGCCGCGCGAGTATCTCAAGCGTGCGCATGATGATTATTCAAAATATGGCATCGTGGATACGAAAACGAAATTGAAGGACGCCGACATCACGTGTGTTATCGCCGTAAAGATGCGTGTCAGGAATAAGGACAATGTCGAAGGCGGAATCAAAACGTATGTTTGGCATTTGGTGCCGGAGTCTGCGCCAAACTATGACTTTGTGGTCAATACCGATCTGATAACGCAGGCAATGCCGGCTCTGGGCGGTTCTGCTGCGTTTGCTGTACAGGTTGGGGCGGAGAACGAGTTGCTTGTCCCATTCATGATGCAAAACACCAACGACTATTTCGAAGGTTACGAGACCGTCCGTTTTGAGAAGGCTTTTCCTGGGACTTATACGATGAAGATGACCGATCTGCCAGAGAGAAGGCTCTTAAGGTTTGAAGTGAAGTAACTCGAGAGCTAGGCAAAATGGGTCCATCGGTGGCACTCGCACTCGATCCCAGGCGCCCTGGCCCGGAATGACGCGAGGCGAGGCGTCTTCGGTGTCGGCTGGCCTACCGCTTCTTCTTGTTCTTCTGCTTGCGTTGCTTGCCCTTGGTCTCCTGGGGCTTGTCGCCCTGCTTGGCCTCGGCGGCGGCCTTCTCGGCCTTCATTTTCTTCTTCTTGGTCTCGATGCGGAGTTTTTTGTTGATGCGGGCCTTGAGGAAGGGACCGAACTGCTCGGCATCGCCGCGGACAAAGGTGTCCTTAGGGATCGTCACGCCCTGGTCGGCGAACATGGCCACAAAGATGCGCTCGCCGTCGAGCACGTGGTCGAGCTTTTCAAACGGGAAGAACTGCGACTTGCCGCTCTTGCCCCAAACCATCAGGCCGTCCTCGTTGGCGGCGACGCGGCGATAGCGGCCACCCATGGACTCGTCGGCCTCGACGGCGTCGATAAAGTCGCGGGCGAGGGTGTGGTGCAGGTTTTTGCTCCACCAGGCCAAAAAGGCACCGAATACGATCAGCACGACGCCAAACTTGATCCAGTTGCCGCCGGCCACCAACATGCCGATGCCGATGAGCGCGGCAATTGCCGCGGCGACATACAGCGAGCCGCGACGCCTGGGCGAGGCGACCAGGCGGGCGAAGTCGGTGACCAGGTCGTTTTCGTACTGGTACTCGTTGAGGTACAGGATACCGTCGTCGGCTGCGGCCTGCTTCTCGAGCGCGACCTCGACCTGGTCGGCTGCTTCGGAGGGAACGAGGTTGCTCTCTGCGTCTGCCATGCTCTTTGGACTCCTATCGCGGCGGGCTCGCCGTACGGGTTATTATGGAATGCAGTATGCCGTGCGACCGCATGGCCGTCGCGGCAACAAGACTCAGTATACCCGGGGGAGCACCCATGGAATCGTTGTACCGAAAGTATCGCCCGCTCACCTTCGACTCCGTGGTGGGCCAGCAGCATATCGTCTCGACGCTCGAGCACGCCATCACCGAGGGGCGCCTGTCCCACGCCTACCTGTTCTGCGGACCGCGCGGCACGGGCAAGACCACCATGGCGCGCATTCTGGCCAAGGCGCTGCTGTGTCGCAATGCCGAGGCGGCGCGCGCCGAGGGTGCAAGCGGCTGCATGCCCGACGGTACTTGCGAGGAGTGCGAGCTCATTGCCGAGGGTAACCACCCCGATGTCTACGAGCTCGATGCCGCAAGCCGTACCGGCGTGGACAACGTGCGCGAGGAGATCATCAACTCCGTCAACTTTGCCCCGGTGCGCGGCAAGTACAAGATTTATATCATCGACGAGGTCCACATGCTCACGACGGCGGCGTTCAACGCGCTGCTCAAGACGCTTGAGGAGCCGCCGGCACACGTGATCTTTGTGCTGTGCACCACCGACCCGCAAAAGATTCTGGAGACCATCCTCTCGCGCTGCCAGCGCTTCGATTTCCATCGCATCGGCAACGAGGATATTGAGCATCGCCTGGCATACGTGTGCGAGCAGGAGGGCTTCGATTACGACGACGAGGCGCTGGCTATCGTGGCACGCCATGCCAAGGGCGGCATGCGCGACGCGTTGTCCACGCTGGAGCAGCTGAGCGTTTTTGGCAACGGCGCCGTGCATGCGGACGATGCCCGCTCGCTTTTGGGCGAGGTTTCGGACCAGATCCTGGGCGAGTTTGCCCGCGCCATTGCCGATCGCGATGTTGCCGAGCTCTATGGACTGATCCGTGCGCAGGTCGAGGAAGGAAACGACCTGCTGGAGCTGACGCGCGACCTGGTGGCGCATGTGCGTGACGTGTACGTTGCCTGCGTTGCCGGTGCCCGTGCCGAGCTGTTTGAGGGTGGCTCCGAGCAGGCCGAGGCGCTTGCTGCCGAGGCCGCTGCCTTTGGCGAGCATCCTGCCGACCGCCTGGCCCGTGTGCTGACAGTGCTTGACGATGCCGCACTGGAGATGAGGGGCGCGAGCGACGTGCGCCTGGTGCTCGAGATTGCCTGCACGCGTCTGGCGCGTCCCGAGGCTGATTTAACGATTGAGGCATTGGCCGAGCGCGTGGCACGCCTGGAGGCCATGGTTGCCAACGGCGCCGTGCCGGCGAGCGTGGCCGCTGCTCAGGCCGCCGCGCCTGCAGCATCCGTACCCGCTGCTGCCCAACAGCCGACGCTCATTTCGGGCGCCCGTGCTGCCGCTCCGGCGGCATCCGCTGCCCCCGCTGCTACGTCCGCGCATCAGGGTGGCATGCCTTGGGACCGCGGCGCTGCTGTTCCGGCTGCCCAGCCTGCTCCCCGTTCTGCGTCCGTGTCAGCTTCCAAGTCTGCAGCGCCTGCACCTCAGCCTACGCCGACTTCGACGCCTCAGCCCGTTGCTGCCCCCGCGCCTGCCACCGCTCCGGCACCTAAGCCCCAGTCCAACAATGCCGCCCAGGTTGCCGCCGCCGGTGCTGCCGAGACGCCCGCGGTCGAGGATGCCGGAGAGCTGCAGCGCAAATGGGCCGAGGTCGTCGAGCGTGTCAAGGCGCGTCAGGCTTCCTACGCAGGGCTTTTGCTCAACGCCCGCGCCACGGCCGACGACGGCTCCAAGCTCACGGTCTCGTTCCCCGCGGGTTCGACTTTTGCCATCAAGATGCTCGGTCGCGCCGATACGCAGTCGGTGGTCCTGCCGACGGTCTGCGCGGTCTTCGGTCGTCGTACCGTCGACTATGTCCTGGATGGGGGTGGCACGCCGGCTCCTCAACATGAGGAACATTCTCCATCTGCACGGGCTGCGGCATCTGCGGACCCGCAACCCGTGTCCTCGGCGGCCCCTGTATCCTCGAGCGCCAGCGCGCCGCAGCAGCAAGCGGCGCCGGTAGCGGCATCGACCCCGTCGGCGCCTAAGCCCGCAGCGCCCAAACCGGCTGCTCCGACACCCGCGCCCAAGCCCGTCTCACCCGCGCCCAAGTCGTCTGACCTGGGCAAAGCCCCCTGGCTACGCTCCGACAACCCCGCCGGCGCTCCTGTCACGGGTAAGCTCCCGACCGAGCCCGCACCCCGAGCGCCCGAGCGCGCGTCCGCTCCCAAGGCTCAGCCTGTCGCGCAGCCCGCGCCGTGGGAATCCGAGCAGGTGCCCTACGACGACGCTATGGTCGGCGGCTTTGCCGGCGATGCGAGCGGGGACGATCTGCCTCCGTTCGACGTGCCGGGTGCGGCGTCCGCGCCCAAGTCCGCTGCAACTGCCCCCAAAGAGGAGGACGCTCCTGCAGCTCCTTGGGAGTCCAACCCCGGTGCGGGCAGCCCCTTCGACCATCAGGGTGCAGCCCCGAGCATCCCGCAGACCGAGGACGAGGCCAAAGACCTCATCCGCAGCGTCTTCGGTCAGGCCACCATCTTCAAGCCGGTGGAGTAGCTGCGTGGGCGGGTATACCGTTCAAGAAGAGGGCCCCTTGTCCGGGCGCATCTGTATTTCGGACATGTATAGCGTGGTGCCACGTATGTCGCATTCGAGCAAACAGGTGCGCGACGGCCGGCCTAGGATGTTGAGGTCGATACGATACGTCGCATGGCTGTCTGTGTGCTCGACTTGCTCGGCGTCGACGGTTGCTCCGATTGTCGAATAGTCGCCTAGCTCGGCATCGACAATCTTGGAGTTATTAATCTCGACCTTGAACTCTTGGTAGAGGGACGGGCTGTTGTAGTAAACGGTTCGGGTTCCGTCGGTGCACTTATCGGTCGTCTCCCATTTGACGATGGGCTGATCCGAGCTGGCTATCAGCAGTTCTGCTCCAAAGGCTATAGCATGGGTGATGACAACCAGCAATGCCCAGCCGACAAAGAGATAGAGAACCAAATATGCAACGGGGTGTTTTGAGCGGATGTTTTGAAGCGCGTCGGGGGCGTTCATGGGGCACCTCCAAATTGCTGTCTATGGCAATCAAATTATACCCCGCCGTCATGCGTGCCGCCTCGAGTAGTGGCTCGGCATTTAGCCATTTAGTGGTACGCATTAAATGTCGGATTCCGGCTCTACGAGATTTAGCTTTCAATATTATGCAGATGCGAATTATTCAACTTTGCATAATCTTGGGGGCGCATCACGCTCCAGGACATGTATATCGACTGAGGTAGTGTGTCCGCCCCGCTTGCTTGCCCCGCGCCGTGGTACGATTTTTGAGTTTGAAAGTCCCGCCGTGCTCCGGCTGCCCTTGCAGCTCGGCGTGCGGCCGCACGTAAAGGAGCCATCATGGCCGGTATGAACATGCAGCAGATGATGAAGCAGGCTCGCAAGATGCAGGAGCAGCTTGCCGCCGCGCAGGAGAACCTCAAGTCCCAGACCGTCGACGCCTCTGCCGGCGGCGGCATGGTCAAGGTGACCGTTAACGGCGAGATGGAGCTCGTCAACCTCACCATCGATCCCGATGCCCTCGATCCCGAGGACGTCGATATGCTGCAGGATATGATCATGGCTGCCGTCAACGAGGCCGTCCGCGGCGTCAACGAGCTCGCCAACAAGCAGATGGGCGCCATCACCGGCGGCCTCAACATCCCGGGCATGCCGTTCTAAGACACGCATATATATGAGTGCGAATCACAGTCTGCAAAAACTGCTCGATGAGCTGGGCCGTCTGCCGGGCATTGGTCCCAAGTCGGCCCAGCGCATCGCCTATTACCTGTTGGAGGCTGACGCCGAGGAGGCCCGCCGCCTGGCCGAGGCCATCCTGGAGGTCAAGCAGGAGGTCCACTTTTGCAGCCGCTGCTTTAACTACGCCACGGCCGACGAGTGCTCCATCTGCCAGGACCCGATGCGCGATACCACTCGTATTTGCGTGGTGGGCGAGCCGCGCGACGTCCAGGCGATCGAGCGCACGGGCAGCTACCACGGCCTGTACCATGTGCTGGGCGGCGTGATCAGCCCCATGGACAAGATTGGTCCCGAGCAGTTGCACATCCGCGAGCTGCTGGCGCGTCTGGGTCACGAGGATATCCATGAGGTCATCATCGCCACCAACCCCAACATCGAGGGCGAGACCACGGCGAGCTATCTGGCCCGTACCATCAAGCCGTTGGGCGTCGAGGTGTCGCGTCTGGCAAGCGGCCTTCCCGTGGGCGGCGACTTGGAGTATGCCGACGAGCTTACGCTTGGCCGCGCCATCGAGGCCCGTCGCGCGATTTAGGCGGCGAGCCTGCTCCTGCCGTATGTTTTCCTCACAGTCGCACGGGGTAGTCATAATTTCCCCGTGCGACTGTGAGTTTGTTGTGCAACAAAGATGCTTCGTATCCGCTTATCGCATGGATGCTTCCGCTCGCATCCTTAATTTGCCCATTCGTTGCGCAACCTTTTGGGTTCGCTGATACACTCAAATATGGATTTGAATGAATGCGCCGCTCCCGAGCGGCGTGTTTTTCTTGGAGGAGAACGCATGCGGCCCGGTGGCACTCAGACAAAGCGCGGCGCCGCGGTGCGCATGCGACGCCGACTGGGCTTGGCGCCGCGGGCGTACGTGCTGCTGTCGTGCTCGCTGGTGCTGGTCATGGCTGGCGTTTCTGCCTATGGCATAACGGTGCCGTCCATGATGCAGGCGCATGCCGCACGCGAACCGCGCGTGGGGCATGAGGTCAAAAGTGATCTGGGCACCACGACTGGATATGCTTGGGCAAGCGTGGTCGCGCATATTGTGTTTGGTACCGACGATGCGGACGGCGCCGAGGCCCCGGACAACGAAGTTACGCTTGCCAATGGCAAAACCATCGTGCTCACCAACACCAAGATCATCGATCGGTTGTCCAACAATAGCGTGGCGGCAACGGTGAATAAGGTCGAGCAGCAAAAGGAGCAGGACGCCCAGCAGTCCGGAAAGCCCGGTAGCTCGGATACTTCTGGCTCCGGCTCGGGTTCATCGAGTTCGGGCGGCGGCTCTGGGTCGGGTTCCTCTACCGGAGGGTCTGGAAACGGCGGCTCGATGGGCGGCAACACTGACAACGATGCAAACTCCGGTGGCCTTTCCGCTGCCGAGGAAGAGAGCATTCACAGTTGGCTTGTGACCAAGTACAACATGCTCGACGGCTATGTTTCTCGTGCCAATGACGTGGTCTCGACCTATAACTCTACGGGAGATCCCAGACCGTGCGACAGCCTGGTCGGGGAGATGTTTGTCATTCGAGCCGAGTTCGGTCGTCAGACATTCTCGCCCCGGTCAAAGTGGTATCAGCAGTATGCCAATCTGTGGGGCTGTTACACCAACCTATGTCAATGGGTCGGCCATTACGGCGATGATGACGTCGCGCTCGGTAACTTCAACAATAACGTGGCGGCGCTTGCCCTATGATGACCGATCTTGCATCCACCACACCACAATCGCTCGGTCGCGATCCCATGGTCGGCCTGCGCCTGGCGCGTGTCGACGGGTTTGAGCCGGCCATTGCGCTCGGTCAGGACGAACTGCCTGCCTATCTGCGTCGTTTTACGATGCTGTTTGCCGACGATGCCACCATGCGCCGTGGCGGTATCGGCCGCGTGACGCGTGCCGTCAACGCCCAAGGCGAGGCCGTGGCACTCAAGCAGCTCATCTTGCCGACGCGCGATGAGTTTGACGACGATGCCGCTCACGAGGCGCTGGTCGCCAAGTTCAAGGCGGCGTTTCGCGAGGAATACGAATGCCATCGCGCCCTTTCGGGCCTTAAGGGCTTTCCCCGCCTCTATGGCTGGGGCGAGGTCGACGGTGTGCCTGCAATTGTCATGGAATGGGTCGAGGGCGAGACGCTCGCCCGCTTGCGTTCGCGACTCGCCGTGGACGATGCCGGACGCCTGTCGCCGCTTGTGGCGGCGCGTCTGGGTCGCGACCTGTTCGATCTGCTCTGCCGTATGAGTCTGGTGGGCGGGGGCTTTGTCCATCGCGATATCTCGCCCGCTAATATTATGGTGCGCACGGCGCGTCTACCGCTTGACCGGCAGCTTGCCGAGGGCACCTTTGACCTGTGCCTGATCGACTTTGGCTCGTCGCTGGCGCTTGAGCCTGCGTCGGCCGTGGCCGGTACCGGCGGCAAGGCGTCGTTTACGGAGCGTTATGCCACGCTGCGTCGCGCGACGGTTGCCTACGCCCCGCCCGAGATGCTCACCGACGATATTCCCGACCTGCGCGCTTTGCGTATGTCGCCGGCGATTGACGTTTATGCCGCGGCAAGCACGGTTTACGAGCTCATTGCCGGCGTCGCGCCATACGAAGCCGCGCCGGGCACTTCGGGCACCTTGGGTTCGCGCAAAAAGACGCGCGACATCGCCAGCCCCTATCGTCTCAAGATGGACACGCGGCCCGACTATCCCATTGGTGCCCATGCGCCCGGTTGTGATTTGACTCAGCTGCTTCGTCGTGAGCCCGATGTGGCGCTCGCCGCGGCCGAGCAGGCCCAGCAGCTAGGGCTTGAGCCGGATTCCGAAGAGCTACGCGATGCGCTGGCGTTTGTCGATGCCCAGCTGTTCGACGTGGTGATGGCCTGTCTGTCCAGCCATCAAAAAGATCGTCCCGAGCCGGCGGCGGTCGAGGCGGCGCTCTCGGCGTTTTGTGACCACTATGCGCAAAATGTCGGTCGTTCGCTCCGCGGCGAGCCGCTCACGCCGTGCCCCATGGATGCGTCTGGCCGCGCGGTTCGTCGCGCGCTGATGGTCGGCGCGACGGTCGTCTGTGGCGTGGTTTGGGCTGTGGTCGTGGTTTCGGCCGCGCTGCTGGCGTCGGGCGCCCGCGTGACGGCGACTTTGGGATCGCTCGTGTGGTCTGGGTCGCTACCGGGTATTATTGCCGCACTGGCGTTGGCGCTGCCAGGCATAGCCGGCGTTGCCGCGGGGGCACTTGCGCGCGATCGGCGCTCGGGCTTCCTGCAGGGTGTGCTTGCGCTTTCTGCCTGCGAGGTTCCGGTGCTGGTTGTGGCTGCATGTAGCGTATTTTCCCAACGCGCCATGATGGGCGGCCTTGTTGCCGCTCTGGTTGCAACCTATACGCTTACGTGGTTTTTGCTTGCGATGGGCTTTGCCTTTGAACTTCCCGTTTCGGCACCGCGACGCACAAAAGCCCAGATGGCGACTCCGCTTGCCGGTGGAGCCGCAGCTGCCCGTACTTTTGGCGGACCTGTCGAAGTATCGTCCGATTCTATTTCTATGACCAAGGAGGCCTAGGTCATGGCATCTCAAGTTGAGCTCACCCCATGCGGGGCCATGTTTGACATCTTTAAGCGCGCGGCGCATCTGAGCCATATCGAGCTGTGCGGCTTGGTGCTTTCGTCCCGTCCGCTCGCCGACGGCCGCAGCCCGCAGAGCCGAGCCGCCGATCGCTCTTGGGTTTCCCGCTTTATCGTTCGCGCGCCGGTCGGCACGCTTCAGCAGCGCTACTTTGCCGAATACGGTACCTCGGCTGCGCGTATTATGTCGCAACTGGCCCTGCGCCAGCGCAATCCCATGGACTCCACGGCTGTGATCAATATGGTGTGCGGTCCTGCAGGTGAACCGATGGTACGCGCGCTCGAAGAGTGCCACCAGGACACGAATCTCTATCGCAACGCGCTCGATCGCCTGTCCCAGGCGGCGGAACTCATGCCCGCCGAGCGCGCCGAGGCCGTGCTGGTGCTGTTTGTCGCCGTCGGTTGTTCGGCGGATGTGCGGTCCTCGGTGAACTATGCCATCGACTACGCACACGCGACCTGTGGCGGAGGCACATCCACGCCGCGTTCGCTTGGCATGTCGCTGACTGCGGGCGAACGCGAATCCGCCCCGGCGCACCCCTTGGGCTTGCTGCGCGTGCAAAACAGTTTTGTCGTGAGCGCCCCGCGCTGGATTCAGCCGAGTGAGCAGGGTGTTGAGATTGGCGCGCTGGCCACTGGTGAGGGCGATATTACCGACGTCGGCGACGATGTCTCGGCCCGCCATGCCCATATCTGGTGCGATGCTCAAAATATCTGGCACGTCGAGGACTTGTCGTCCACCAACGGAACCGTGGTGGTAAACGGGGCCACGCGCGTCTGCATTCAGGTCGAGCCCGGCCGTTCCGCCCAACTCAATCCCGGCGACGAGCTCAAGCTCGGCGAATCCACTACCTACGCCATCCTCTTCAGTGCTCTCTAGCCGGCAGATAGGGACGTTCCTTTTCTGCCGGCTGGGGACACTTCTCTGCGCGCCAGAGCCGGTCGCCTGGGGATGGAGAGGCCATTTTGGCCCTTGGCGGTCAGTCGGGGCGAAACTAGAAGATCTTTCCGATTCGCGGCTGTTCATGCTTGTAGAGCATCTAAAACAATAGGATGTTATTCTGGAATATGCCTGGTGCGTGAACTTGCCTGTCTTAGCCTTAAAAAGGTATAGGGGAGTTTGGCTCAGGGGTTCCGTCTTGTTCTTCAGCGCAGTATTGTGGGACAGATTTGCTAAGATTGGCGCCTTACACCGCAGAGCGCACGGAAGGCTCTCGATTTGTGTTCTGGTCCCAGAATACAGGGCCTGATACTTACCAACTGTGGCATGGATGTAACATCTGTAGAAATCAACCCTTTTGTTGTCGACCTTTGTAAGAAGAACACTGCCATCAACTCTTTGGATGACGAAACTAGGGTGCTTGAGGGGAGCCTTTACTCCCCTCTGTGAGATGACTCATGTTTTTCGCTTGTCGTTGTGAATCCTCCGTTACTGCCGATTCCGGATGAGATTCCTTATCCCTTCGTTGGGGATGGGGGACAATCGGGTCTGGATATAACACTTCATATTCTTAAGGGTGGCGATACGCATTTAGAGGAAAACACTAAATACTGCTAATAGGGGTGACGACGATGGCGTAGGGGCGACCCACGATGCTCGCATCAATGCGTCGGCTACTTGGGGAATCAGGTCTAGATGCATGTATGATGATACTGTGCAGCTATTCAATTAGTCCGCGTTCCGAATGGGTGCGGGGTATGGCGGCGACGTCGTATGCTTTTGCCCTGGCGCGATACTCAGGTATTTCTGAGGCGGTTGACGAAGTTTATACGCGCTATGCCGCGCAAGGCGTCCGGAAGTTTGCACATCTACATTACGGGCTTAGGTTTCTTCAAGCGAGCAGGCCGGTTGCGTTATTTCGAGCGATTTTTCTAGTCTAGGCGACAAAAGGCAAAGGATTTGGTGGGTGTAAAACGAGGTCGTTTGCGGGCGGACGCTCCAATCTATTGTGGCAATCGGGCGGTTGAAAAAGATATTTCAATCGCCCGATTGCCAGATTCGTCGGAGGAGATGTCCGATTCCGACTCTCTTGTAGGAAGAGCTTGAGACCGTATTGGCCCAAGGCAATCTTAAAGCAGTCTTATTGGCAAATCTTCGCTCCTGTTGTGTTGAGGTGTAAGGTATCAGTGATTGATGTTTTGTGGCGGGTAGATTGGGGCCTTCCTTGATTCGATGCGTTCTCTCGAGGTTCATCAGAGCAAAAGGGGCTTTCGTCTTCATTGCTATCACGGTGATTGGAACCGCTCTCTCCTATGCCATGCCATACGTGAACGGAAAATTTTTAGATTTTCTTCTCGGTAACCGCAGCGAAAGAGACGCCGCACTCTTCGCACTCCTGGTTGCGTCAATAGGAGTTTTCTCCACCCTCTTTACTTATTTTGCAGGAACACTTTCCATTCGCATAAGCACGAGACTTTCCTTTGATCTTCTCAGGGAGGCCGTCTTGCGTTTTGAAAGAGACGATTACTTGGTGAGTCGGACCATCGATCCAGCCTATACAACGCAACGGATTATTTCCGACTCCAGCGTGGTCTCATCCTTCGTTTTGGCGAATTTCATCAGTGCGCCGCTGTCCATTGTAGCTATTCCCATCGTATTGCTTATCATATGGTCAATTGATTCAACTCTCGCGGTGTTTTCCATCATTCTCCTCATCGTGTATTTCTGTGTAATTACTGGGTTGAGGAAACTTTTGTATAGGGTCACGTATGAGAAGAAAGAGGCGGACAGCGCCTTTTACGCCGCAATTGCATCGCAGCTTAATCAGATTCTCAACATTCAACTGGCATCTTCGTACGGCAAGAGCGAACAAGCGCTCGACGCTGGGTTTAAGAGCTATTTTCCCAAAGTTTTGCGCTCCGGAAAGCTATCATATTCTCTGACATCGCTCGATGGTCTTTTCGCAGCGTTGTTTCAAGCGGTGATACTTGTTGTTTCCGGAGTACGAATCATTAACGGAACTATGTCAATAGGCGAGTACACTATCATCGGTACATACTTCGCGGTTCTCTTTAAGACTTTGAAAAGTATGATGTCATTGTTCAAATCCTATCAGGACGCCAAAGCATCATGGGATAGGACGGCTATCGCGACGAGGGAAAAGGCGAGATCGGGGTGGAATCGGACCGATTTGGCGAAACTTGATGGAATAAATGACATTTCGGTATCTGATTTGGAATTCTCGGTTGCCCTTCCAGACGGATCTGTCCGAGGGGTCCTCGGCGGGTTTTCTTTCAAGTTTTCCGGTCCTGGTACATATTGCATAGTTGGGGAGAACGGAAGGGGCAAGACATCGCTTCTTTACTTGATGCTCGGGCTATATTCATCGAAAGGCAAAGTAAAATACAACGGTGTGCCAATCGAAGAATGCGACTTGGATTACATACGTGCGAGAGAGATATCGTGCTGCCCACAGTCGTGCTTCGCGCCGGACGAAACGGTGAAAGAGCTGTTAGAGTATTTCGACACGCCCTTTTCTCCCTATCACCGGGGTGTAGATGACCTACCTTCGCTGGAAAACAGCGTGAAGGAGTTGCTCGGGAAACGTTGCTCCGCGCTTTCGGGCGGTGAGTTGCGCCGCGTGTACTTATGGTCGGCGCTTTCACGCAAGTCGTCAGTTTTGGTGCTCGACGAGCCCACGACTGGGTTAGACGCTGTAAGCCGCGCCGAGCTTGCGGCCTATGTTAAGCGCAACAAGCAAAGCCAGCTGATCATCATTGTCTCTCACGATGACGAGATGGTCGGCGCGGTAGAAGGGGTAGTGGATTTAGGCAGCATGTACCGGGGTAAATGCTGACAAGTGTAGTGCTACCCAACTGACAGAGATAACAAAAAAGCGATGCAGATGCACGTAGCATTCAGTCGGTTCGGACTCGGTGCCTTCACGCCATCGCAACGCTTTCAGATATAGTTCTCATTCTCTTACTAAAGGAAACTTTAGTCTACGTTGTCTTGTCGAGACAGAGGTGAAGCGAAGTGTTGTCGCGACGTATCTTATTCCAGGTGGCTCAGTATCATCGTGAGAATCACACCAAAGTGTACTTACAATTCTCGTGTCCCACGGACAACATGAGCTGAGCATTGAGGTTCCACCCTTTGCTGCAACTACACGGGGTTGGACGGCAATGAATATGCCGGGCCGCATGCCACGCGCAGCGGGGGTCCATGCCCCAGTATGTTGCCTACAGCAGCCTCGATGTCCACGCACACATCATCTCTGCCTTCGTGTTCAATCCGTTTGCCGGAGAGTGCGAGGGTTACAAGGCCGTAGAATACGAGCCGAACAAATGAAATGCGGTATCGACGCATAGGATAAAACTGACGATTGCTTTGCACCGAAAATACGCCCGGAAAGCCGCTATGGGTGGCGGCCCGGGTTAAATTGAGAGGCCCGTCCGATCACTTTCATGTGACGAACGGTCGGGCTTCTTATTCCACTTGCCAATGCTCGGCTCATATTGGAAGAAAGCTACGCTAATGTTTGCGTGATACTCCTATTTTTTCCGAAGAAAGAATCGGATAATGAAGAATAACAATAAAAAAGGTGCCAGATATAAAGCAAGTACAAAGGTTAATCCAACGAGACCTTGCAATAATGGCATAATTCCTCCCAGACACGAGATTTTGGTATTTGTCCCCATCTTATTTTGAATTGGACCAAATAGTTCCTAGACACAAAAACTACTCGTCAACTGGATCGCACCAATCTGCTGGCAAAACACAGCTTGATTCTTTATCGACATAGCACCAATCCGCAACAGGGCACTCGGCGATGTCGTAAAAATTGCATATATCAACTCCAAGACAACAAGACTCAACGGGAGGATGTTCATTTGAACCAACAGGATGGATATGCTTCATAACAGCTCCTCACCTTAATCCAATTAGAGACTACGTTTGATCAATGCCACAGTGATCTACAACGCAGATGCTGCCGCCATCCATGTCATAGTCGCAGTAATCGTATGCACCACAGCCATCTGCTTTATCATAAACAGTACAGATGTCAGTAATGCCCAAGAGGCAGTCAAAAGACATCGGCTTCACGCCTGCCTCGTCGCCACTTCCTGGATTAATCGGATGAATATGCTTCACGACTACCTCCCTTTGAGTGCAGAAAAACCTCAATATTGTGTATAACAAACCAAGATGTCTAGTTCACCATATTTCTAGAATGGTTTCGGCGAACGTAGCAATAAGCTTCGCAGACGGTAATCAGAAGAACGAACACCTCCACAATGGTGACAGCAATGCGCTGAACCGCTTATTCCGATACAGTAGCTTCTCGTTGATTTTTCTCCTGCGAAGATGAGTGGCGGGAAATAAGGTCAAAAGCCATCTCGTAGCACATTTTTCTATATTCACATGATGCAGGGTGTAAACTCTTGGGCAAGTAGCCGTGCTCGTCTGCAGCCTCCCAGCTACAGCCCCCACCACAGAAAGACCGAGCCCAACAGTCCGTACAGTCAATTCTTTTTTCGACACCCTGACTCCAGTTTTCAATATACCTAGTTTCGTCAATTCCGGTGACGATGTTGCCCATTTTGAATCGCATCATCCCGACAAACCTGTGACAGGGGTATACGTCCCCTTCGGGAGTCACGGAAATAAAACGCCTGCCAGCCCCGCATCCGACAAAGGCGATCCTGTTGCTCATAATCAAATCAACTGCAGTTTTCAATGTTCTAAACAAGGGCTTTTCCCCTTGATCAATCTGTTTGAGATATTGATCCGCCAAATCTATTAGGCCCGCCCTGATTTTGTTTAATGAGTGTTCGTCGAGTTTGATATTCTCATCGAATGAGCTCACGGGCGAGAAGTAAATCCTTCTGAAGCCCATCTCTTTAAACTGAAGATAGTCTTCAACAAGGTTACAGTTATTATTTGTTAAGGTCGCTCTTGCGCCGAAGGGGAACGACTCGGAAAAACGACGAACGTTTTTGTCGATATCGGAGAAAGAGCCGCCTCCCGTCTTGTACGGGCGCGATGCATCGTGCTTGCATCCTGTACCATCGAGACTAATCAGAACAGAAAACCCGTGCTCCTTGAAAGAATTCACAGCAGTGTCATTCAAAAGCGTTCCGTTGGTCGTAATAGAATAGGTAAAGTTTCTATTGGGGTATATTCTTTTTGAATAGTCGACCGTTTTCCATATCAGCGGCTCGTTAATCATGGGTTCCCCACCAAAAAAGACGATTGCAAGCGTTTCGTTTTCCGATGAACTTGCGACGAGGTAGTCGACCGCCTTGAAGGCTATCTCGTCTGTCATCAGCAGAGGAGACGTTCCATAATCTCCTTTACCGGCAAAACAGTAACTACAACCAAGGTTGCATGCATGTGAAACGTGGAGTTCGATGGATCTAAGTTTTCGAGGCGTGTCTTTTGTTAAGAAAGTCCGCTCAGACAATCGTTGATACTCATCAATGTCGTCTTCAAGTTCTGCTATGGTCGTTTGGTCGTAGCCTTTCGCAGCAAGTGACTTTGTTAGCAACTTCGAGTTGACCGTTCTTCCCGATGCTTCAAATATGCGAAGCGCATCTTCTGATGCTTGGTCAACCTGAAAGCAATTGCGAGTGACCTCATCGAAGCAGTAACGACGATCACTTACTGAGAAAAAATGCATACGTTCCTCAATTTCATGCTGGACTGGCACTAACCTTGTTTATTGTTACGCAGCTATAAAAAACCACCAGCGGGGATTCGGTGTGCGGCCCAATCGGACTCCCAAAAGGTTCTATTTGAGACTGGCAAGCTTTGTGTTGTTGGCACTTCGACAGCGCTCTTTATTCCAACATGGAGCCTCGCAGTTTGAGTCGACTTGCCTCTGGAAGGTCCGATCTCAACTTGATTTAGGATGAAAACAGATTACAGGCGCGCTCCTCTAGAAAGAAAGGAAACCAATCGCCGCCTTTCACCAGGAAAGTTTTTATAGCCCACCTCGAGCAAAATGAAAGATGCGAGAGCGATTGGGGAACAACGCGAATCTCCCCTTTTGGGTGGGAGCGAGCCTTCAGCCACCGGCGAACGACTCGCCCTGGTCAGAATCTGGAAGTGGTGCCGGGCCGCTTGGGCCTCCCCGGTGACTTCGTGGGGCTTACCTGCCTGACGTCGAGGAGTACATCCGCAAGATTCGTTCCCTATGCCGTTTGCTCTCACGCCCGCCTTGGTTCCAAGTCGGGCGAGCACGAGGTCGCGCCGGCGCATCCGCTGGGACTGCTGCGCGTGCAAAACGGCTACGCGGTGAGCGTCCCGCGCTGGATTCAGCCGAGTGAGGAAGGCGTCGAGATCGGCGCGCTGGCAACGGGGGAGGGCGGCATCACCGATGTGGGCGATGACGTTTCGGCTCGCCATGCCCACGTGTGGTGCGATGACCAAAATGTCTGGTACGTTGAGGACCTGTCGTCCACCAACGGAACCGTGGTGGTAAACGGCGCGACGAACGTCTGCACCCAGGTCGAGCCCGGCCGCTCCGTCCAGCTCAACCCCGGTGACGAGCTCAAGCTCGGAGAATCCACAACCTACGCCATCCTCCTCGGCGCCCTCTGACTCATCTCCTAAATAAGTTGCGGTGAAATAGGGGCTGTTTAAGGCTACGGCCGGCAAAAACAGTTCCTATTTCACCGCAGCTGCCATTTGGTCCCTCGGTGACGGAAGGATCAATTTTGCCCTTGATGGTCACTCGAGGTAAACCTTTACCGCCCGCCTATATTTGTCGAAATTACACTTGACGGCGGGGTACAATAAACCCGCATGCGGATTTCCGTTGCGGGCGCTTCCCATCGCCGGGGCGTGCCCGGGAGCATCCGGCATGCGGCCTTTGCGGCGCTCGGTCATGTGCAAGACGGGCGGTCGGGTCTGTGGGGCGCATCAGCTGGCCCTCGCCTCGGCATGTCTTCTCTCCACGCCACGTACCTGCTGCTGAGCCTGCCTGCCAGATGATTGGAAGCAACAGCGTAAATCCCATCACGCCAACATCCCGGCGATCGCCGGGGCCTGTATATCCATATGAGAGGAGAGGGGTATATGGCGCGTAAGTTTAAGTCTATGGACGGCAACGAGGCGGCCGCATATGTTTCGTATGCGTACACCGAGGTAGCGGGAATCTATCCCATTACGCCGTCCAGCCCGATGGCCGACCATGTCGACCAGTGGGCGGCCCAGGGTCGCAAGAATATCTTCGGCACCCCGGTCAAGGTCGTCGAGATGGAGTCCGAGGCAGGTGCAGCCGGTACCGTTCACGGTTCGCTGGGCGCCGGTGCTCTGACCACCACCTACACGGCTTCTCAGGGTCTGCTCCTGATGATCCCGAACATGTACAAGATCGCGGGCGAGCAGCTCCCGGGCGTCTTCCACGTCTCCGCGCGTTGCGTCGCTTCCCACGCCCTGAACATCTTTGGCGATCACTCCGACGTCATGGCCTGCCGCCAGACCGGTTTCGCCATGCTCGCCGAGGGCAACGTCCAGGAGGTCATGGACCTCTCGCCGGTGGCTCACCTTGCCGCCATCGAGGGTAAGACCCCGTTCCTTAACTTCTTCGACGGCTTCCGCACCAGCCACGAGATCCAGAAGGTCGCCATGTGGGACTACAAGGATCTGGCCGAGATGTGCGACATGGACGCCGTCCAGGCTTTCCGCGACCACGCGCTCAACCCTGAGCACCCGCACACCCGCGGTAGCCACGAGAACGGCGATATCTTCTTCCAGAACCGTGAGGCCTGCAACAAGGTCTACGACGAGCTTCCCGCCGTCGTCGAGGGCTACATGAAGAAGATCAACGAGAAGCTCGGCACCGATTACGGCCTGTTCAACTACTACGGCGCTCCCGATGCCGACCGCGTCGTCGTGTGCATGGGCTCCTTCTGCGACGTGCTCGAGGAAGTCATCGACTACCTCAACGCTCACGGCGAGAAGGTCGGCCTGGTCAAGGTTCGTCTGTTCCGTCCGTTCTCCATCAAGCACTTCGTCGACGTTCTCCCCGAGACCGTCCAGAAGATCGCCGTCATGGACCGTACCAAGGAGCCGGGTTCCATCGGCGAGCCGCTCTACCAGGACGTCGTCTCCGCTCTCTACGAGGCCGGCAAGACGGGCATCAAGGTCGTCGGCGGCCGTTATGGCCTGGGCAGCAAGGACACGCCTCCCGCGTCCGCGTTCGCTGTCTTCGAGGAGCTCAAGAAGGACGAGCCCAAGCGCGAGTTCACCATCGGCATTGTCGATGACGTGACCAACCTGAGCCTGCCCGAGGCCGAGGATGCGCCCAACACCGCAGCCCCCGGCACCATCGAGTGCAAGTTCTGGGGTCTGGGTGGCGACGGTACCGTCGGCGCCAACAAGAACTCGATCAAGATCATCGGCGACCACACCGACAAGTACGTCCAGGCCTACTTCCAGTACGACTCCAAGAAGACCGGCGGCGTCACCGTCTCGCACCTGCGCTTTGGTGATTCTCCGATCCGTTCGCCGTACTACGTGACCAAGGCCGACTTTGTCGCTTGCCACAACCCCAGCTACATCGTTAAGGGCTTCAAGATGGTCCGCGACGTCAAGCCGGGCGGCACCTTCCTGGTCAACTGCCAGTGGAGCGACGAGGAGTTCGCCGAGCACATGCCCGCCGTGGCCAAGCGCTACATCGCGAACAACAACGTCAACGTCTACCTGATCGACGCTATCGACCTGGCGGCCAAGGTCGGCATGGGCAAGCGCACCAACACGGTGCTCCAGTCCGCCTTCTTCGCGCTGGCCAAGGTCCTGCCCGCCGAGGACGCCCTGCAGTACATGAAGGACGCGGCCACCAAGTCCTACATGAAGAAGGGCCAGGCTATCGTCGACGCCAACCACAAGGCCATCGATGCCGGCGCTACCGCCTTCCGTAAGTTCGAGGTTCCGGCCGACTGGGCTACCGCCGAGGATGTCGCTCCCGTCGAGCTCTCCGAGGAGACCAAGTCCGCTATCGCCCAGCAGGTCAAGAACCTGCTCGAGCCCATCGATCGCATGGACGGCGACAGCCTGCCTGTTTCCGCCTTCGTCGATTGCGCCGACGGCCAGTTTGAGCTGGGCGCCTCCGCATACGAGAAGCGCGGCGTCGCCGTGGTCGTTCCCCACTGGGACGAGACCAAGTGCATCCAGTGCAACCAGTGCGCCTACGTGTGCCCGCATGCCACCATCCGTCCGTTCGCGATGACCGAGGACGAGGCTGCCGCCGCGCCCGAGGCTACCCGCACGCTTGACGCCATGGGCCCCAAGGCCAAGGGCATGAAGTTCACCATGGCCGTGTCCCCGCTCGACTGCATGGGCTGCACCAACTGCGTCAAGGTCTGCCCCAAGGGCGCCCTCGAGATGGTTCCCACCGAGCAGGAGATGGACCAGCAGCCCGTTTGGGACTACATGGTCGAGAACGTCTCCGAGAAGAAGGAGCTCATCGCGGCCAACGTCAAGGGCAGCCAGTTTAAGCAGCCCTACCTGGAGTTCTCCGGCTCCTGCGCCGGCTGTGCCGAGACCGCCTATGCACGTCTGGTGACCCAGGTCGCCGGCGACCGCATGTTCATTTCCAACGCCACCGGCTGCTCCTCCATTTGGGGCAACCCCGCTGCCACCGCTCCTTACTGCAAGGACAAGGACGGTCACGGCCCGGCGTGGAACAACTCCCTGTTCGAGGACAATGCCGAGCACGGTCTGGGCATGGCCGTCGGTTACGAGGCCGTTCAGCACAAGCTGATCGCCGCTACCCAGGACATCATCGCTGCCGATGGTCCGTCCGATGAGCTCAAGGCCGCCGGCCAGGCTTGGATCGACTCCGTCAACGACGCCGAGGCCTCCAAGACCGCTGCCGCTGCCTACGTTGCCGAGCTCGAGAAGTGCGGCTGCGACGCTTCCAAGGCGATCCTCGCCGACAAGGCTTACCTCACCAAGAAGTCCTTCTGGATCTTCGGCGGCGACGGCTGGGCCTACGACATCGGCTTCGGTGGCCTGGACCACGTCCTGGCTTCCGGCCACAACGTCAACGTCTTCGTCTTCGACACCGAGGTCTACTCCAACACCGGTGGTCAGGCCTCCAAGGCCTCGAACCTGGGCCAGGTCGCTCAGTTCGCCGCTGCCGG
Source organism: uncultured Collinsella sp. (assembly GCA_900541875.1). Classification (GTDB taxonomy): domain Bacteria; phylum Actinomycetota; class Coriobacteriia; order Coriobacteriales; family Coriobacteriaceae; genus Collinsella. Next base: position 208,173 of record UQLF01000001.1, read on the forward strand.
TAAGGTGACCAAGAAGAAGTCTCTGGCCGAGATTGCCATGAGCTACGGCTACGTCTACGTGGCGCAGGTCGCCATGGGCGCCAACCCGGCTCAGACCCTCAAGGCCATCCACGAGGCCGAGGCCTACGACGGCCCGTCCCTCATCATCGGCTACAGCCCCTGCGAGATGCACTCCATCAAGAAGGGCGGCATGCAGAACTGCCAGGCCGAGATGAAGAAGGCCGTCGAGTGCGGTTACTGGAACCTCTTCCGCTTCAACCCCGAGGCTGCTGCCGGCAAGAAGTTCTCGCTCGATTCCAAGGAGCCCGCGGGCGGCTATCAGGAGTTCCTGATGAACGAGGCCCGTTACGCTTCGCTGACGCGTTCCTTCCCCGAGCGCGCCGAGGAGCTCTTCAAGGAGAATGAGCAGGCCGCTATGGACCGCTATCAGCACCTGCTGAAGCTCAAGACGGTGTACAACGAGGCCTAGGTCTCTCACCGCAGGATCTGAGGGCTGACCTTCGCGGACGTCCTCGGACATGAAAGAACCCCCGCTGCGCACTACGTGCGGCGGGGGTTCTTTCGTCCTGCGGAGTGTCCGCGAAGGTCAGCCCTCAGATCCTGCTACGACTACGTCCTCGGATTGTGGGGCTGAATGAAGGACGTGGTTGAGGGGGCCTTTTGTCCCCTTCGCTGTTTCGCGGCTTGCCGCGAAACCTCGCGCCACTTTGGGACGCGGGGGAGGACAGGGTTGCTGCCGTCTTTTCGGAGCCCTTCTTTATTCCTTTTGCTGGATGAAAAGCCCCTTGTTTTTGCAGGGGTGCATACTCGACTTATAAGTGCATAGAATCTCGTATAGTGCGAGTAAGATATTGCGCTGCCTGTTTTGTGTTTAGCAAAGATATAGCTTGCATAATCTGGTCTAATCCCTGCTCTATTAAAATAAAGTTGCACGTAAATGGCGTAGATATGCTTGAGCTGGGGTTCTGTACGCTGAGCGGATAAAAACGACCGTTCACCGTTCCGCTATTTTCAAAATGAATAAAATGAGCGATAAAGAGAATATAAACCTTAATAAACTCGCGTATCGCACGGACGCGGGTTATTAATGGGTTGTAGGCCTTTTACAGAAAGGATTCCAGCAATGTCTAAGCCTCTTGGCAAGCCCGATCGTATTGTCGTCGCCCTTGGCGGCAACGCCCTCGGCAACAACCCCGTCGAGCAGATCGAGGCCGTGAGCAACACCGCCCACGCTCTCCTTGGTCTCATCGAGCAGGGTAACGAGATCATCATCACCCACGGCAACGGCCCGCAGGTCGGCATGATCCAGAACGCCTTCGCCGCTGCCCACGATGCCATCGGTACCCCCGAGATGCCGCTGCCCGAGTGCGGCGCCATGTCCCAGGGCTACATTGGTTATCACCTGCAGCAGGGCATCGGCCGCGAGATGCACAAGCGCTATAAGCGTTGGCACGCCGCCACCGTCGTCACCCAGATCGAGTGCGACCCGGATGATCCCGCGTTCAAGAATCCGACCAAGCCGATCGGCCCCTTCTACACCGAGGAGCAGGCCAAGGAGTTCATGGCCGAGGATCCCTCCAAGGTCTTCGTCGAGGATTCCGGCCGCGGCTGGCGTCGCGTCGTCGCTTCCCCCGATCCCAAGAAGATCGTCGAGGCCGACTCCATCCTCAACCTGCTCGACAACGAGTTCATCGTCATCGCCTGCGGTGGCGGCGGCATCCCCGTCGTCCGCGACTACGAGAACAAGGGCTGCTACAAGGGCGTTCCCGCCGTCATCGACAAGGACCTGGGCGGCGAGCTGCTGGCCGAGGACTGCGACGCCGACGTTCTGTTCCTGCTGACCGCCGTTGAGCATGTCGCCATCAACTTTGGCAAGCCCAACCAGGAGGAGCTCGAGGACCTCACCGCCGACGAGGCCGAGCGCCTGGCCGACGAGGGCCAGTTCGGCAAGGGTTCCATGGAGCCCAAGGTCCGCGCTGCCATCAAGTTCGCGCGTTCCCGCAAGGGCCGCACCTGCATCATCGGCGCTCTGGACAAGGCCGCCGAGACCATGGCCGGCCTCTCCGGTACCCGCATCCACGAGTAGTCTCTACTCCATTGCCTCTCTCGTGGGCGCCAGGCAAGGCGCCCACAAACTAGCCTCTCTTCATGAGCCCCGCAGTCCGCTCCGACTGCGGGGCTTTTGCTATTTACCTAGTCATTGGGAACCCGGCACTTGGGGACGTTCCTTTCCTGCTGGCCGTTAGGGACAGTCCTTAAAGGCTGTCCCTAACGGCCACTCATTTAAGTCTGTCCCCAATGACTAGTAGTAGGCCCACATGGCTTCGACTTCGTTAAGGACCTCTACGATGCCCCAGCGACGAGCGCTGCGGCTGGCCGAGTTGGGATCGAAGACTCCAATCTGGTCGGCGTCGTCAATACCGTAAAGCACAATATAGTGGCCCACGTTGGTAAAGGTGCCCGGCCGAACGGCGGCGATAACGGGTGCTCCCGAACGCAGCGCCTGAGTCATCGAGTCGCGATCGATATGGAGTTCCGTTCCGTTAAGTCCCAACTGCCACGCGCCGCTCGTCATAAACGACCATTCGGTTGCGCCGGTGGGGGCGTAATTGCCCGCCTCGGAAAGCGCGCACATATCGACCGGCGTCTTATCGGTATGGCCGGTCTTAAAGATATAGACCATGGTGAGGCAGGTGGGACCGCAAGCGTTTTCGCGAATAGTGCCACCGGCATAGGGCAGCTCCGACCATGCGGGGTCAATTTGGTAGATGTGGGGCATGGTGCCGGCCTGCCATTGTGAGCGTGGGGTCGAGAACGCAAAGGAGTAACCCGGCGCGACGGGAGCTTTAAGCAGCCTGTCCTCGGCAGTGGGCTCAAGACCGGCTGATCCGTGGGAGATGCAGGATCCCAAAAACACAAAGACGAGGCAGGCGGCGATGGAGCAAAGCGCAAGACGTAGGCGGCGGGCCGGAAGCGTGTGACTTGTGGTATGCGACGCGGGGTGAGGGGCGGAATTGCCGCGATCGCGTTGAGGTCGCGAAAAGGAGCGCTTGACGTAGTAGTCGGTCTTATGGCGATCGTAGCGGCGTGGCTGCGATGTGTCGGTCTGGCGTTGGCGTGTGCTCGTACTCACGCGGTCTGACTGCTGCGCGGTACGGCTTTGTTGCCGCGAAGAAGCCCCGGGCTGCTCTTGGGGGCGCTGCGGGTTGTCGTTGTCGGAGGTGCTTCTGGGCGTTGGCATGGTGCGGCCGGCAAGGCGCACGCTTTGTGGCCGTTGGTCGCCGTCATTGTATCCGTATGCCATTCGAATCACCTTGCCTCATGTGTAACTTGTCTATCCTACATAAAAAGATGCACGACACATGGGTATGTGCGCCAAAAGCCTGACAAATGGTATGAACGTTGCCGCGCCGCGCGCCAAGCGTCACGGCAACAGGTATTCAAAAGCAGACAAGATGAAAGCGTCCAAGACGAATGACGTCTCCCGCCGTTCGTCCCAAAAACGGTGCCGCTCGTTTTGCAGTTCTGCCTTCGGTCGAGCTGCGAGCGGCGCTGCTGCGCCAAGGCCGTATCTTAAAGCCACGAAATAAAAGAGCGCGGCAAAACAGACCGCGCAAGGGGTGACGTCAAGGGGCGTCAAAAAGGAAAGGAGGGGAACAATGGCGGACAAGAACGCAGAAGTTGCAGTCGAGGATAACGGCGGCATGAAGAAAACGCTTTCGCTCTGGAACTTCTTCACCATCGGTTTCGGTGCCATCATCGGCACCGGTTGGGTTCTGCAGGTCGGCGACTGGATGGTCGTGGGCGGCGGTCCCGTTCCCGCTATGATCGCATTCCTCTTGGGTGCAATCTTCCTCGTGCCCGTCGGAGCTGTTTTCGGTGAGCTCACGGCTGCTATCCCCATCTCGGGCGGCATCGTCGAGTATGTCGATCGTAGCTTTGGCCGTACGCTGAGCTACATCACCGGATGGCTTTTGGCTCTGGGCAACGGCATCCTGTGCCCGTGGGAGGCCATCGCTATTTCGACCCTCGTGTCCGAGATGTTCGGTAGCCTGCCCGGTCTTGAGTGGCTGCGCGCCGTCAAGCTCTACACCATCCTGGGCGCTGACGTTTACCTGTTCCCGACGCTGATCGCGCTCGGCTTTGCAGCTTACGTCATCTTCCTCAACTTCCGCGGCGCCAGCTCGGCCGCCAAGCTCCAGGCCTTCCTGACCAAGGCTCTGCTCTGCGGCATGCTGCTCGCCATGGGCGTCTCGCTGTTCACCGGCTCGCCGGACAACGCCATGCCCGTGTTCTCCCAGGTCACCGGCGCTGGCGGCGGCAAGGCCGCTACCGAGGGCGCCAGCCTGTTCGCCGGCATCGTGTCGGTCCTGGTTCTGACCCCGTTCTTCTACGCCGGTTTCGACACCATTCCTCAGCAGGCTGAGGAAGCAGCCGAGGGCCTCAACTGGAACAAGTTCGGCAAGATCATCTCCCTGGCCCTGCTGGCCGCCGGCGGCTTCTACATGGTCTGCATCTACTCGTTCGGTACCATCCTCGACTGGCATGAGTTTGTTAAGAGCCCGGTTCCCGCGCTTGCCTGCCTCAAGGGCATCAATATGCTTCTGTACCTGGCCATGCTCGTCATCGCCACGCTTGGACCCATGGGCCCGATGAACTCCTTCTACGGCGCCACGAGCCGCATCATGCTCGCCATGGGCCGCAAGGGCCAGCTGCCCGAGAAATTCGCCGAGGTCGACCCCAAGTCCGGCGCTCCCAAGCTCGCCTGCGTCGTTCTGGGCGTCATCACCGTCATCGGTCCGTTCCTGGGCAAGAACATGCTCATCCCTCTGACCAACGTGTCGGCTCTCGCCTTCATCTTCTCCTGCGGCATGGTCGCCCTCGCCTGCCTGCGCATGCGCTTCACCGAGCCCGACCTGCCTCGTCCCTACGAGGTGCCCGGCGGCAAGTTCGGCATCGGCCTCGCTATCGCTGCCTGCGCCATCATCATCGGCCTGCTCGTGATCCCGTTCTCTCCCGCCTCCCTCAACATGGTGGAGTGGAGCATCGTGATTGGCTGGTTGGCTATTGGCCTGGCCCTCATGGCTTTCACCAATTCCCGCAAAAAGTAACGCCTGGCCGGGGCGGATCGGGTGCGCGGTGCCCTCTCTCCCGCGCACCGAACCCGGCATCACTTGGGTAGCTTTGTGAGGCCGCGACCCAACACGGCCTCGCCCACATATATGGATCCATAAGGAGGAACCATGTCCACTAAGTATGCAATCGTTGGCGGCAAGCTCATCGACGGTACCGGTGCCGAGCCGGTCGAGAACTCCCTCGTTCTCGTCGACGACAACGGCAAGATCGAGTACGCCGGCACTATGCAGGACCTTCCCGAGGGCGTTGAGGTTATCGATGCCGCCGGCAAGACCGTCCTTCCCGGCCTGATCGACACCCACCTGCACTTCTCGGGCAACCTGACCGACGATGACACCGATTGGGTCATGCAGCCGCTCCTCGAGAAGCAAGCCGTCGCCGTCAAGCAGGCCTACGACTGCCTCACCCACGGCCTCACCACCGTCTGCGAGATCGGCCGCTTTGGTATCCAGATCCGTGACTGCATCGACAAGGGCGTCTTTAAGGGCCCGCGCGTTCTGGCCACCGGCCTCGGCTTCTGCCGCGTTGCCGGCCACGGCGACTCCCACCACTGCACCCAGGAGCTCAATAAGGAATCCCATCCCTGGGGCGACCAGGTCGATGGTCCTTGGGATCTGCGCAAGGCCGTCCGTCGTCGCCTGCGCGAGAACCCCGATGCCATCAAGATCTGGGCTACCGGTGGCGGCATCTGGCGTTGGGACTCCGGTCGCGACCAGCACTATTGCTCCGAGGAGATCCAGGCCGTGGTCGAAGAGGCAAAGATGGTCGGCATCCCCGTGTGGAGCCACTGCTACAACAACCATGCCGCTGCCTACGATTCCGTCCGCTTCGGCTGCGAGCAGCTGATTCACGGCTTCGATATCGATGAGCGCACCATGGACCTCATGGCCGAGCAGGGCACCTTCTTCACCCCGACGATCGCCTTCCTGCCCACCTGGTACGCCACCTATCCGCCCGTCTACGTTCCCGAGCTGCATGACAAGTACGAGGGCACCCTGGTCGAGAAGGAGCTGCAGCGCAACTACGACTGCCTGCGCGAGGCCAAGAAGCGCGGCGTCGTCATGACGATCGGCTCCGACTCCTTCTCCTTCGTCACCCCGTACGGCACCTGCTCCATCGAGGAGATGTACGAGTTCGTCGACAAGATCGGTTTCACCCCGGTCGAGACCATCACCTGCGCCACCCTCAACGGTGCCAAGATGTGCCACATCGAGGACGAGACCGGTTCTATCGAGGCCGGAAAGTGCGCCGACCTGCTGGTCGTCAACGGTGACGTCGCCGCCGACATCCACGTGCTCAACACCGACAACATGGACGTCATCATGAAGGACGGCTGGATCGTCGAGGCTGGCACCTTTGGCGAGGCCAACAAATACAGCGCCTAAACTACCGTTCATCGACGACTGGATGTAAAACACAGTATTTGATTGCATAATGCAATGGAGAGGGTCGCTTGCGGCCCTCTTTATTGCTATGGGTGCGATAGATAAAAGGGGATGACGGTGGATTTAAACAGGCTGATTCTAGGCAAGAGCTACAACTCTACCAAGGTCTTTCGCACGGCCCAGCATGTGGTCCAGGCTATCCTGCTCGGTGTTGTCGTTCCGGCGCTTATCCTGCTGCTTATCTGGGATTTAACCGATAATCCCAATCCCGTTCCGGGCGTTGTCGTTATTGCCGGCATGGTCATGCTGTGCTTCTTTTTCTCGTATGTCTTTGTGGTCCCCGACGACCTCACATCGAGCGCAACCGACCGTACGCTCGCCATCGCATCAAAAATATTCGCCTACACGTCGCGCGGCCTTACGCCCGAAGCGGCCCTGGGCGCCTCTAAAATTATCCTGTCCGAGACCATCGCCTCTGCCATCTGCTTTACCGACGGCAAGCAGGTGTTGGCAAGCTGGGGCGAGGACTCGGCAAAGTGCCCCGCCGGCACCCCGGTCGTGCTCAAGACCACGCTCAGTGTGATTGAGACGGGCGAGCAGAGCGTGTTTTCGCGTGACACCTCCAATGAGACGGGCGGCTATTTTCCCCGCCTGCGCGCCGGCATCGTCGCGCCGCTTACCGTGCGCGGGCATTGCGTGGGCACACTCGAGCTGTACTATCCCCGCCTGAGCAGCATCGATATGCGCCAGACGGCCCTTGCCTCGGGTTTTGCCGACCTAATTTCCACGCAGCTCGCCAGCTTTGAGCTCGAGCGCCAGGACGAGCTCACAGCCCGCGTTGAGCTTCGCGCCCTGCAGTCGCAGGTCGACCCGCATTTTCTATTCAATACCATTAGCACGATCGTGTCGCTCGTTCGAACCGAGCCCGACAAGGCGCGATCGCTGCTGATCGACTTTTCCAACTACTATCGTCAGACGCTTTCTGACTCCGATACGCTCACCACGCTCGAGCACGAGGTGGAACAGGGCACTCGTTATATCAATCTTATGCAGGCCCGGTATGGCGACGGCCGTCTGCGCGTCTCGGTCGACATCGACTTTGAGGTGCGCGACAGCCTGGTGCCGCCGTTTATCCTGCAGCCGCTGCTCGAAAACTGCATCAAGCATGCGCAGCGCGAGATCGAGCCGCTTTCTATTCGTGTTAGGGCTTTCGAGACCGATGACGGCTTGGAGATCATCGTCGAAGACGACGGCATCGGAATGAGCGAAGAAGTCTGCGCGCATCTGTTTGAGCAGCATCGCCGAGAGGAGCCCGAGAGCATTACCGCCGACGGCTCCGTCAAGCGAGGTTGCGGCCTGGCGCTCTTCAACGTGCTTCAGCGCATCCATTTCTTTTACGGAGAAGATTCTGGCATGCGCGTGAAGTCCCAGGAGGGCGTGGGAACGCAGGTCATCGTTGAGTTGAACGGCGAGCCACATGAGCCGGCGCCGTTGACGGTGTAGCACGCGGTTGGATTGAGAGAAAAAAGAGGGGAAGCGCATATGTCCGAAGGCTGGAACATCCTGGTGGTTGATGACGAGCACCCAATTAGGGCTGAGCTACGCTATCTGTTGGAAAAGGATACGCGTGTGGGTCAGATTGCCGAGGCGGGCAATGTCACCGAAGCCGTGGAGTTGATTCTGTCGAACAAGCCCGACGTGCTGTTTTTAGACATTACCATGCCCGGTCGCTCGGGAATTGAGCTTGCCGAGACCCTGCAAAACCTAAAGAGGCCGCCGGTCGTGGTGTTTGTGACGGCATTTGCCGAGTATGCGGCCGATGCCTATAACCTCGATGCTGTCGATTATGTCGTCAAGCCGGTTGAGGATGCCCGCCTGTCAAAGGCGCTTGACAAGATCGCGACTGCCCTGGGCGCTCGCCGTGTCGTCCATGCTCCGCGCCAGCCTTTGCGCCTGACGGTGGATCGCGGGGGCAAAAAGGTGTTCATTCCCGTGGCGGATGTCTGCTACTTTGAGGCGCGCGCCGATTTTTGCAACGCCGTCTGCGCCGAGGGGACGTACCTGATCAATGAGTCGATTTCCTCGCTCGAGCGTCGCCTGGCCTCCGAGGGCTTTATCCGCGTCCACCGCAGCTATCTGGTTAATTTGGAAGACGTGCATAATGTCGAGATCGGCTCCACGGGCCTGATGGAGCTCAGGCTCGACCGTGTGAGCTCGACGGTGCCCGTTTCACGCCGTCGCGCTGCCGAGGTCAAATCGCACTTGGGGCTTGCGTAAGGGTCGGTGCGCCATCGTTTGCCGTTGCAGGTTTGGCATGGCTGCACGGTGGGCATAATGGATTGCATCGAATGAAATCGAAAGGATCATTATGCCCGCGCTCATTACGCATCATCTGTTTGGCGAGGAAAGCATCGACCGTCTTCCGCAGGGCGTTATCGCGTCCGACGAGGAGCGCATCGCCTTTATCCTGGGAAACCAAGGTCCCGACCCGTTTTTCTTTCACATGCTCACGCCGCGCATTTCCGACTGTATGTCACTTGCTCAGGTCATGCATCGCTCGCGCATGTCGCGCCAGTTCTCGTGCCTGCGCGACGGCGTGTCGCACCTGCAGCCGCGCGATGCCAATCTGGGTCGTGCCTTTGCGCTGGGCCTGCTGTCGCACTATGTGCTCGATCGCAATGCCCACCCCTTTGTCTACGAGCAGCAGTTTGGCATTGTCGAGTCCGATCCCGAGCTCGAGGCTTCGGGCAGTCAAGTTCATGCCGTGCTCGAAAGCGACTTGGACGTGCTGATGCTGCAGCTCAAGCGCGATGGGGCAACGGTCGAGGATTATCCGCCGGCGGGCGAGATCGTCACCACCGACCGCATCAATCGCGTTGCCGGCGTGCTGATGAGCTACGTCGCCGGACGCGTGTACGGTATCGACATCCCGGCGGGGGAGTACGCCGGCGCCGTCTCGGACATGCAGCTGCTCTACCGCACTATCGAGCCGGCCGGTTCGGCCAAGACGCGCGCGATTGCCCTGCTCGAGGGCTTGGTGCACGATTATTCGCTGCTCGACGGCCTTGCGCACCGCGTGACGACCGAGCTGCCCGAGCGTACCGGCAACCTGGGCCACTTGGCATGGAAGAACCCCTTTACCGATGAAGTCTCGACCGAGAGCTTCCCCGAGGTCTTTGACCGCGCGCTGCTCGATTATGAGCTCACCGTCGCCCGCTTTATCGAGACCGGCGATATGGAAGCCGTGACCAACCACGCCAATTACAGCGGTCGCGTGCTCGGCGCCGACGAAGAGTTCGACCGCGAGGAGTAACAAGTCGCCTCGCCCATACTCTCCAATAAGTTGCGGTGGAATAGTTCCTGAATGAAGCCCCTGGAGGGCTAAGCGAGAACTATTTCACCGCAACTGCGTTGATGGGATGGCGTTTCGCCCTGCGTGTCCGTATGACCGCTCCTGTCCCTTTGCCGAATCCTTACCGGTGCTTCTGGACAATTGGGGTACGATGAACTAACTGCATATCGGGCAAATACGAAGGGTCCCTGTCCATGAAATACACCAAGCTCGAGCGTAACTGGGTTATGTATGATGTGGGCAATTCGGCCCTCGTGCTGCTCAATACCTCGGTGGTGCCCATTTACTTTAACGCCATCAATACCGGCGCTTCCTCGGCCGACCTGGTGGTCGCCTGGGGCAATGCGCAGACGATCGCCTCGCTGGTCATCGCCATGCTCATGCCCATTCTGGGCGCACTTGCCGACTACGCCGGCAACAAAATCAAGTTCTTCTTGGGCTTTTTCCTCACGGGCCTGGTTCTTTGCCTGGCGCAGGCTATCCCAATGTCCGCCATGGCATTTTTGACCGTGTACGTGCTGTGCACCATCGGCCTTAACTCTTCTATGACGTTCTACGACGCCATGCTGCCCGACGTTACCACCGACGAGCGCATGGACGCCGTGTCCAGCTCGGGTTATGCCTGGGGCTACATCGGTTCCACCGTGCCGTTCGTCATCTGCCTGGCGCTCATCATGGGTGGCCCCGCTCTTGGCGTCCCCACCATGCTGGCAACGCGTCTGTCGTTTATCATCACTGGTGCCTGGTGGCTCATCTTTACCCTGCCGCTCATTCGCACCTATAAGCAAAAGTACGGTCGCGAGCGCGGTCCCGAGGACACTATCGGCCACATCGTGGGCGGTGTGTTCTCCGAGGTCGGACACACCATGCGCGAGATCGCCCACAACAAGACCGTGCTGGTCTACATGATCGCGTTCTTCTTCTATATCGATGGCGTCCACACGGTCATTTCCATGGCTACCAGCTACGGCTCGGCTTTGGGCATCGATTCGACGCAGCTGGTGCTGGCGCTGCTCGTTACGCAGTTCGTGGCCTTTCCGTCCGCCATCATCTACGGCAAGCTCGCCGGACGCGTGGGCACGCTCAACATGATCCTGGTGGCGGTCGCCGCCTACATGGGCATTGTGCTGTTCGCCGCGTTCTTCCTAAAGACCGCCTTTGAGTTTTGGGTGCTTGCCATTATGGTCGGCCTGTTCCAGGGCGGCGTGCAGGCGCTTAGCCGTAGCTACTTTGGCCGCATTATCCCCAAGGAAAAGTCCAACGAGTACTACGGCTTCTTTGACATCTTCGGTCGCTATGCAAGCGTCATGGGCACTTTCCTAGTGTCGGTCGTCACCTCGCTGACCGGCAACCCGTCGCTGGGCGTCCTTTCCATTGGCGTGCTGCTGATCGTTGGCTTTATGCTGCTGGTCCGCCTGTCCCGCATGACTCGGGCGGCAGAGCATGCCGCATAGGAGCGAGCGGCTATTGTGCCTGTCCACGGTACTCTTTTGGGGTTATCCGCAATAAACATTGCGACTTGCGAGCAATGATTTGCCCAAGTGGGTATGATGGAATCAGCTAGGTCGCGGGGCGTCGCCTGTGTTTGGCGGCGTCCCGTTTTTGTGTTGCAGGGAGGGTAAGGTATGAACGCCACAGTCGTGATTCCAACGTATTGGGCGGGCGATGACGCTTGCGCAAACGCCCCTGGCACCTATGACCATTCGACACGACTCAACGCCGACAATCCCGAACTCGACCGCTGCCTGGCCTCGCTTGAGCAGGTGCGCGACATCCCGCGCATCATCCTTTTGGTGGTCTGTCCCGTTTCTGCCACAGCCGATGTGTCGCTGCGCGTGCACGAGATTGTCGACGCGCATCCCACGCTCAAGGTCACCGTTGTCACCAACACCCAGGCCTCGCATATCGCAGACCGGGTTGCTCAGATCGCGCCCAAGGGTTCGGGCGAGTGCGTGAGCCTGCGAGGCTACGGTGCCATCCGCAATATGGGGCTAGCCTGTGCCGCTGTGCTGGGGCATGACGCGGTTATCTTCTTGGATGACGATGAGACTGTCATCGACGCCGACTTTATGAAGCGCGCGACCTATGCGTTGGGGCAGCAGACGCGTCAGGGCTTGCCGATCTTGGTCAAGAGCGGTTATTTCTACGATCGCGACGGCTCGCCGCTGGCTCCCACGGACAAGGCGGGCATCTGCCATCGTTGGTGGACCAAGCGCATCGAGTTCAACCGTTGGATGAAAAAGGCGCTCTCGGGCACCCGCATCTCGCGTTCCAACTACGTGTGCGGCGGCCTGATGGCCCTGCACGCCCGCGCCTTTACGCGTGTGGCCTTTGACCCGTTTATCACCCGCGGCGAGGACTTGGATTACCTCTTTAACATGCGCATGTTTGGCTACGACGTGTGGTTCGATAACGAGTGGACCGTGCGCCATCTGCCTCCGGAGTCCGAAAAGCGCTCACCGCGCTTTATGCAGGATGTATACCGTTGGTACTACGAACGGGCCAAGTTGACATTCGCCGCGCATCAAAAGGAGCTCATTCCCGTTACGGCGGCATCGCTCATGCCCTACCCGGGCCCTTGGATTTCGCTCGAGCTCGACGACCGCGTGCGCAAGACCGCTATGGTCCGCAGCGTGTTTACCCGCGAGCATGAGGGCTACCTGCGCATTTGGCGCCATGGTATCGGCGAGGCAAAGGCCTATGCGCGCCAAAACGCTGCAAGCTACCTGCGTTTCCAGAGCTTTTGGCCCAAGATCATGGACGGGCTTTGGCGTGACGCACAACTGATCAGTATCCTGGAGGGGGCCGAATGATCGACCGCCGCGCCCAGCGCGATAGTTCAATATCAATCTTTCGCATCATTGCCGTTGCCTGCGCCATTTGCGTGCTGGTGTACTTTATTTTTGCCTTGGTGACCGGTATCGAGCCGATCGCCACGGTGATTGCCTGCGCGCTGCTGTGCATCTTCCTGTGCATCTTTATCTTTTTGACGCTCAATCCCGATTCGGTGCGTTCCCAGTACACCGAGGAGACGCTCTCGGTGGCCTCGGCCATGCTCGAGGACATTAAGGGCGGTCTGACGCAGGAGTCGGCGCGTTTGGTGTGCCGGCGCATTTTGCCCGAGACGCGCGCCATGACGGTGGCCATCACCGACGAGGGCAACGTGCTTGCCTGCGCGGGAGAGTTTGAGGAAAAACTACTGCCAGATTCTCCCATCCACACGTTTGCCACACGCTACGTTATCGAACATGGCATCGTGCAGTCGTTCAACCGTATGGTGGATGTCGTGGGCTCGGACGGCTCGCACAACCAAGTTCCCGCCGGCATTATCGCCCCCATCAAGGTGGGCGATCGTACCGTCGGCACGCTCAAGTTCTACTACAAGACCCCGCGCGCCGTCGACCGTACCCAGTACGCGCTTGCCTCGGGCTTTGCCGAGATCTTGTCCACGCAGCTCGCCATCCACGAGCTCGAGGTGCAAAAGGAACTCACGGCGCGCGCCGAGGTGCGTGCGCTGCAAGCGCAGATTAACCCGCACTTCCTGTTCAACACGCTGAACACCATTGCATCGTTTACGCGCACCGATCCGCTGCGGGCCCGCGAACTGCTTCGTGAGTTCTCATCGTTCTATCGTGCCACGCTCGACAACTCGGGATCGCTTATTCCGGTCTCGCGCGAGGTTGCACAGACCAAGCGCTACCTTACCTTTGAGAAGGCCCGCTTTGGCGAGGACCGCGTGCTTGCGACGTTCGATGTGTCCGAGGACGTGGAAGATACGCTGGTGCCGGCGTTCGTGATCCAGCCGATTGTCGAGAACGCCGTACGTCATGGTATGGGCGATGACGACGCCCTGAGGATCGACGTGACCGTTCACCAAGACGGCGAGGATGCAATCTTGATTGCCGTGGCCGATAATGGCGTGGGCATGGATGAGGGTACCGCCGCCAGACTGTTTGACGAGCGCTCTGCCCGTCCCGACGCCAGCTCTCCCCAAGGTGGCGGCGCCGGCGTGGCCATGCACAATATTTCGGAGCGCATCCATCGCTTTTATGGGCCGCACTCCTATACGCGTGTCGAATCGGCGCCGGGCAAGGGCACCAAAGTGCTCCTTCATCTTGATTTGTCAGAGAGCATCTTTGACATTCAAGAGTAAAATAAAAGGCTACGGGTTCAACGTCATGCGACGGATGCCCGGCGTAGTTAGTTGACGAAAGGTTTTATCCCTATGCTGCGTGCGATGATTGTGGATGATGAGGCGCCGGCTCGCTCGGAGCTTCGCTTCCTGCTCGAGCAAACGGGCAAGATCGGCACGATCACGGAGGCGTCGAGCGTCCGCTCCGCCATCGAGATGCTTATGGAAAGTCGCGTGGATGTCGTGTTTCTCGATATCTCGATGCCCGGTGCCTCGGGCCTGCAACTTGCCGAGGCGCTGCATAAGCTCAAAAATCCGCCGGCGATCGTGTTTGTGACTGCGTATAGTGACCATGCGGTCGAGGCATTCGACGTGGATGCCGTCGATTATCTGATGAAGCCGGTCGAGGAAGCTCGCTTGGATCGCGCGATCGAGAAGGTCATGCAACGCGCCAAGCCGGTTACGGACAGCAAGGTGACCATCGAGCGTATCCCGGTGGAAAAGGGCGGCCGCAAGGTGCTCATTCCCGTGGACGACATTCGCTTTATCATGGCCAAGGACGATTACTCTTGCATCTATACCGTCGATGATCGCTTTTTGTCGACGACCTCGCTGGCGCAGTTTGAGGCCAAGCTCTGCGACTTTGGCTTCTTCCGTGTTCACCGCCGCTATATCGTCAACTTGGCGTGCGTCACGGACGTCGAGACGGTGCCCTCGGGTGCCATCCAGCTGGGCATTACGGGCGTCGACGAACGCGTTCCGGTTTCGCGCCGCCGCGTCGTGCCGCTCAAGAAGGCCCTGAGTCTCTAGCACACTGGCCCCGCAGCCCTGTAGACCCATCGTCTGCGGAGCCGTGGGGCCTTTTTTGTATGTATCTGCCGAATCGTTTTTTGCGGAAGGGATCCCATGAACAGTGCAAGCGCCAAGCGTATCGACATCATCTCGGACACCCACGGCTATTTATCGCCTGCGCTCTTGGATGAGCTTGAGGGCGCAGACCTGATCATCCACGCTGGCGACCTCACGTCGGAGATGGACTACGAGCACCTATGCACCATCGCCCCCGTGCGGGCCGTACTGGGCAACAACGATTACTACCGCGACTACGGCCCCGATGTAGACCGTCTTGCACTCTTTACCTACGAAGGCCTCAAATTCGCCGTAGCCCACTACCGCGAAGACCTTCCGGTGGGATCCGTAGACGTAGCCATCAACGGTCATACCCACGTAACCAAAGAAGCCCAAGTGGGCCGCTGCTTAGTCCTCAACCCGGGCAGCGCCAGCTACCCCAGAGGCACTCGAGGCCCCACCATGGCCAGAATGCTCGTCAAAGACGGCAAGATCCTAAGCACCAAATTTATTGACCTAGACTAACCGCAACAAAAACGGGGGATGCACAATGCATCCCCCGTTTTTGTTTAAGCCAAAGGCTGAAGTTCAACAAGATCCATCAGACCAACCCCGCCGAGGAGCACGCGGGCTAGCCGCGCAGCGGCGCACGCCCGCAAAACTGGTTGAATAATGTGACGGCAGGGAGGCTCTCCGGGGCTGAGGGCGGGGGTTAAGTTTGTCGCGAGTTCCGCACGCAAAGGAAAGCACTTAATGTGCTTTCCGTCTTGCGCAGGACTGTAGAGCAGCAAACTTAACCCCCGCCCTCAGCCCCGGAGAGCCTCCCGGATGGCCCCGAAAAATTTTTTCAAAAAAGTTGTTGCGCGCCGGACAGACTTCTGTGTATACTAATCCCCGCAGCGCACGCGAGCGGAAACAAACGCGAACGTCTGCCTGGGGAGTTAGCTCAGTTTGGTTAGAGCGCCGGCCTGTCACGTCGGAGGTCGCGGGTTCGAGCCCCGTACTTCCCGCCAACGCAATTAAAGCCACGTCTTCGGACGTGGCTTTTTGCGTTTGATGCACTTTGTTTCGATAGAACGATCGCCCTGGTGCATCTTCGTCCAGAATCCCCGCGCCTTCGGGAACGCGAGTAAAATCTAATAAGTATATCTGTCTGAACAACAGCTTTGTTGCGCAACACCTGTTCTACGAGACAGGGGGTTAGGTTATACTAAATTGCACTGTGCGCCGCATCTGATGCATTTCGCTCCAAGCGCGGCACTCAGTGGATATCCGATTTACCATTTGGATGTCCTGGCGGTCATTTAGCGTCTCGACACAAGCTCGGCCCCGGAGCTCGTTCGAGCTGTTCGTATTCCTTGAAAGGGGAAACATGGACATATCGAGGAAGACTGATTACGCCCTTCGTATGCTGGCGATGCTTGCCGAGGATCCGGAGTGCTTGCTTTCTGTTCGCACCGCTGCCGAAGAGGTCAATGTCCCGTATTCGTTTGCCCGCTCGATTCAGCACGGTTTGGTCCAGGCCGGTATTGTGGAGAGCCTGCGTGGCGTCCACGGTGGCATGCGTCTCAAGGTCAGTCCGGACGACGTCACTATCCGCCAGGTCGTCGAGGCCGTTCAGGGTCCTATGGTTATGAACGATTGCACCGCGCCCGATGGTGACTGTGCGCGCATGGGCGCGTGCTGCTATCATCCCCTGTGGGCCGGAGCTCAGGCGTTGATGCGCGACTACCTCGATTCCGTTTCGCTCGGCGACATCGTCGCTCACCGCCAGTTCCCGGCCGTCGATCCCAAGTTCGCCGACCGCGACGCGTTTCCCGAGTACGCTACCTGTGCGTGCGCTTGCCGGGAGGAATAGCGCCGCATAAGGAGCATAGCCATGATTCAGGACCCCTTTCGTTCGATGATTCGTTCGGAAGGGGTCCTGCGTTATCGCGACCTTCCGTGGCGCCGCACGCGCGACCCGTACGTTATTTGGCTTTCCGAGGTTATGCTGCAGCAAACGCAGGTGCCGCGTGTGGAGACGCGTATGCCCGCGTGGCTCGACCGCTTTCCGACCGTACAGGCGCTCGCTCAGGCCGCACCTTCCGACGTTTTGGATGCCTGGCAGGGGATGGGCTACAACCGGCGTGCCCTGGCGCTTCACAGAGCCGCTCAGTGCGTTATGGAAGACTGGGGTGGGGAGTTTCCGCGTGAGACGCGCGACCTGGTCGCCCTGCCCGGTATTGGCCCGGCGACGGCGCAGGGCATCCGGTCGTTTGCATTTGATCTTCCGGGCGTGTATCTGGAGACCAACGTGCGCACGGTCTTTCTGCATCATTTCTTTCCCGATGTGCCGGCCGTTCCCGATCGCGAGCTGGTGCCGCTGATTCAGGCCGCCTGTCCGGCGGCTCCCGGTGCGACAGCGGATGAGATCGCTCCCTTTGCCGTACCGCTCGATGATGCCGACACACCGCGCGCGTGGTATTACGCGCTGCTGGATTATGGCGCGTATCTTAAGAAGACGCTGCCCAATCCGTCCAGGCGCTCGGCGAGCTATAGCCGTCAGTCCAAGTTTGAGGGCTCGCGCCGTCAAAAGCGCGCCCATATTGTGCGCATGCTGCTGGCTGCGCGCGATGGGCGGCCGTCGGGCATTACACTCGCCGAGGTGGTGGCGGGTGTCAACGAAATGGAGGCGGCGGCAGGCCGCGAGCCGGTCGATCACGATCTTGTCGCAGGCATCTTGGCCGACTTGGAGCGTGAGGGCTTTTGTCGCGTGGAGGGCGACCGCTGGCTAAGCGTGTAGCCCGCCCGAATCTGAAAAACAGGATTGTAAGGTTTAGATTTTCGACATGAGGGCATCCTAAAGAAAAGGCCGCTCGAAGCCTACGGGCAGCATATGTTGAAGGGAAGTACACCTATGGATTTTGAGAACTCCCAAACCAAGAAGAACCTCGAGACCGCTTTTGCCGGTGAGTCCCAGGCGCACACCAAGTATCGCTACTACGCATCTAAGGCCAAGAAGGATGGCTACGTTCAGATTTCGAATATCTTTGCCGAGACCGCAGGCAACGAGTCCGAGCACGCCAAGCTGTGGTTTAAGTATCTGCATGACGGCGCCGTTCCCGACACCCTGGACAACTTGCGTGATGCCGCTGCGGGCGAGAACTACGAGTGGACCACGATGTACGACGAGTTCGCCAAGACCGCCGAGGAGGAGGGCTTTACCGAGATCGCCGCAAAGTTCCGTGGCGTCGGTGCTGTCGAGCAGGCCCACGAGGAGCGCTACAACAAGCTTGTCGAGCGCATTGAGTCGGGCGAGGTGTTTGAGCGCGAGGGCGTGAAGGTATGGAAGTGCCTGAACTGCGGGCACTTGCATGTGGGTGCCGAGGCGCCCGAGGTGTGCCCGGTGTGTAACCACCCGAAGGCGTACTTTGAGGAGCAGGTGGTGAACTACTAGCGCGTGATGCTAGCGTGAGCTGGGCCGGGAGGGCCGGACTACCTTCCCTCCTCGCTCACCGCGTAGCAGGGGGGCCGTTATGGTAGGTTGTCCCGCCCGCCCCGCCCCCAAAGGGG
>UQLF01000002.1 GCA_900541875.1 uncultured Collinsella sp.
GGCCGCCTGGGCCGCCTGGTGCTTGGCCGGGGCGGTCGCGCCGGCTGCCTCGGGGCCGCGCGCGCCTCCCTTTGGGGCGCCGAGGGCGGTCGCCGCCTTGCGGCTGCCTTGGGCTGCTTTCTTCGCCTTCCTCTGCCGCAGCCTTCCCGCGGCCTTCTTGGCCGCGCGCCCCGCGTCGTACATGCCCGAGGCGCCCTCGAGCTCCTCCGAGTCGTCGAGTTGGGAGACGGCCTCCCGGGCGATCGCCAGCTTCGCCGCCTCGACGCGCGAGCGCATCGCGGCCGCCGCGCGCCGGTCGCCGGCGGGTTGGGACAATTTGTCCCCGAGCCCGCCTTCCGGGGCGTCGGGCCTGGACGGGCGCCCCTTCGCCGTTGCGGCGGGGCCTCCCGCCTCGTCGAGCGGGCCGGCTCCCTCCGAGACGTTTCCCAGGGCGTCGCGCTCGGTCTCCGCGACGTCGCCCGCGGTGAGCACGTCGCGGCGCCGCGCCCCGACCACCTCGAGCATCCCGCCGCCCTCGCTCGGGACGGCCATTCCTATTCCTCCGCCTCTCGCGCCGCCCGGCGCATCTCGCGCTCGGCGACCTCTGCGGGCTTGGTGTTCCACAGGTCGTAGAGCGGGCCTTTCGGGAAGTCGTCGGTGATGGGCACGCGGATCCCGGCGCTGATGAGCAGCCCCTCGCCGGGCTTGACGGCGTCGCCGATGTAGCCGCGCTCCGTGGCGGAGAGCTGGAGCATCTCCGCCCATGCGTCGAGGTCGGCGGTGGACTGCTTGTGCAGCAGGAAGAACTCGGAGTTGAGCACCATGTCGCGGGCCTCGGCGTTGGCCAGCATGTGGCTCGTGTTCTGGCTGATGCCGGTGCAGATGAGGCCGAACTTGCGCCCCTCGCGCCACAGGCGGGCGAAGTACTCGACCACCGTCGGGTGCGCGAAGAGGCTCTGCACCTCGTCGATGTAGAGCCAGGTGTAGTTGGGGCGCGGCGGCGTGACCATCACGCGGTTGCGCACCATCTCGAGCGCCGTGATCATGCCGAACACGCGCATGTTCTGGCCGAGGCCGTGCATGTCGATGTTGGTGATGCGGTTGTCGAGCGCCACGTTGCTCTGGCCGTTGAAGAAGGAGAACGCGCCCTTCACGTAGCGCTCGTAGCGCAGCGCGATGTCGGCGGCCTCGGGCTCGGGCTGAGCGAGCAGCGCCGCGTGGAAGTCGCCGAGCGTGGGCAGGCGGCCGTCCCTCGCGCACTCCCGGTACGCCTCGCCGACGCAGCGGGCGATGATCGAGCGGTCGCGCTCAGGCAGGCCCTCGCGGCCCTCGGCCATGAGCGCGCTCGAGAGCGCGAGCACCGCGTCGGTCTTGTACGCGAGCTTGGCGGCGTCGGCGCGGTCCGCGACGTCGGCGGTGTCGAGGGGGTTGAGCACCGCCGAGCATCCCGGGGCGAGCTCGACGTTCGCGCCGCCGAGCGCGCCGACGAGGTTGCCGTACTCGCCGGCCGGGTCGAAGATCACGACCTCGTCCTCGGGGTGCGCGAGAACGGTGTTGGTTATCTCGCGCTTGACCGAGAAGCTTTTGCCCGAGCCGGGCTTGCCGCACACGAAGCCCATGGGGCTCGCCAGGCGCTTGCGGTCGCACAGCACCAGGTTCCCGCTCTCCTTGGACTGCCCGTAGTAGCCGCCGCCCGCCTCGTCGAGGCTCTGGCTGGCGAAGGGCATCTGCATGGCCACCTGCCCCGTGGTGAGGTAGCGGCTCACGGTGACGTGGTTGTCACCGAGCGGGAGCACCGAGTTGAGAGCCTGGCGCTGCCGGAAGTGGAGCGGCTCGAGGCCGATCGTGCAGCCCTGCGCGACGCTCGTCACCTGCTGGACGCGGCGGTCGAGCTCCTCGAGGCTGTCGGCCCAGGTGTAGACGAGGCCTGTGTAGACGAACAGGCGCTCGGACTTGTTGCGCAGGAAGTCGAGCAGCTCCTCGGCCTCCTCCTTCGAGAAGCGCAGCTCGGGCGGCAGGATCTGGTAGTCGTAGCCCTTCTTCACGGCGCTCATCTGCTCGTCGATGATCTCCTTGTCCATCCAGTCGATCTGGCGCTTCACGAGCGCGAGCGCCTCGCTCTGCGCGATGGGCTGCACGTGCAGCGTCACGTTGAGCGGCAGCGGCAGGTCGATGATGGAGGCGAGGTAGGTCTCCTCGATGACCGACCCGAAGCTGCGCACCGCGAGCACCGCGCCGTAGCGCCCGTCGCTGCGGAAGCAGTCGGACCTGCCCTCGGGCTTGAAGTCGAGCGTGGAGGGCATGACGAAGTCCTTCGTGCGCGCGCCCGACGTCGGGGACAATTTGTCCCAGGAGAACTCGAAGCGCGACCCCGGGCGCAGCTGCCCCTGCAAAAGCTCGAGCCTCTCGGCGCCGTCGAGGGCGCGCGACGAGCAGCGTATGCGCGCGAGCGTCTGCTCCACGTCTCCCCGGATGCGCGCGAGCTTGGGCACCGCGGCGTCGACGTCGTCGGCGCCCACGGCGTAGGTCAGGTAGCGGTGGCGCACGAGGTTCGAGACGCCCTCGCGCATCTTGTCGTTGAGGATCCGGTTGTACTCTTCGGCGAGCCCGGAGGTGGCGCGCTCCCCGGGCTCGAAGAAGACCTTGCGGCCGACCTCGTCGGCGGGGATGGGCGCGTTCACGACCTGGAGCTGCACGTGGGAGTCCGCCGGGAAGTAGTTGAACAGCGAGCTCATCACGGTGAAGGCCGTCTCGCGCGCCTCCTTGCGCGCGGACTGGTAGCTGATGTCGGAGAACTCGACCGTCTGGCTGAACATCCCCGGCATCACCTGGGCGATGCCGTCCCTGTACATGGCGTCGTAGCCGACGTAGGCGGCCATCTCGCTCGAGCGGTCGCGCTCCCGGCGGCGCCTCTGCCGCTCGGCCTCCGCGCCCTTCGAGGCGTCCTTGCGCCCGCCCGTGCCGCCGAGGAGCAGCCCGAGGGTGCTCGGGCGCTTCGGCCTATTCTCCTTGTTGGTTCTTGCTCGGCTCATAGAGCTCGGCTCCTTTCTTCCTTGCCCTGCGCCTCGCGCGACGTCCCGGGCGGCCCGGGCGCGGCGAGCCCTCGGGGAGGCTCCCGGCGAGGCAGGGCTCGTACGCGAGCAGCTGCGGCGAGAGCTCGTGGGCCGCCAAAAGCGGCAGCAGCTCCTCGGCGCGCATGCCGAAGGGCCGCCAGAACCCGGCGAGCCAGAACGGCATGCTGCAGAGCATGATCGGGAAGGCCGCGTCCGCGACGTCGGCGTGCAGGCCCAGGTGGACGAATGCCGCCGCCCCGACGGCGCTGCCGAAGCCGAGCGACACGCATGCGAGCGTGCGCAGGCTCATCTTCCCGACGATCTTCTCCTCGTACTCGCCGATGTCCTTCTGCACCGGTATCCTGAGCGCCATCCGCGACGCCCCCTATGCCGGCAGCCAGGACGTGTCCAGCTGACCGAAGTAGACCGACGCGGCGATGATGATCGCGCCGCCGGCGATGGTGGATATGGCGGTCGCGATCTGCGGGCCGCCCTGCTGCTCCCTGATGGCCAGGCCGAGCGAGACCGCTCCCCACACGACCAGGAAGCCGCCGAGGAAGGTCACGCAGCCCGACACGAGCTTGATGACGTTTGCGAGCATGCTGCTCTCCTTTGCTTTCGGTTGACGATGTTCCTTGCTGTTCCTCCCCCGCGGCGGGGGAGGCCCGCGCCCGCCGCGGCCCCGTCACGAGTTGCCTTCCTTCTGCCTGCGGTACTCCGCGAAGTCGAACGGGCCGCGGCGCGCGGCCTCCTCGAGCAGGCGCGAGCGCGGGTGGCGCTCGAGCCGGTACTTCCGGTCCATGAGCGGCATGCACCCGTTCACGAGCACGAGCGCGTCCTCGCGCGGCATGCGCGCCACCTCGGCGGGCTGTATGAGGTCGCGCTCGGAGATGCCGCGGTTCACGGTCCGGGTCCAGCCGGCGCCCCGCGAGTCGCTCTGCGTCTCGCTCGCCACCGTCTGTTTGCCGGCCATCTTGCTGATCTCCTCGTTGGTCTCGTTCGCCTTTCCGCCCAGGTAGAGCAGCGTGTCGCAGGCGTTCACGATGGTCTCGGCGTTGTTGTCGCCGTAGGTCTCCTTCAGCTGCGAGAGAGACTGGGCGATCATCGAGACGGCGATGTTCCGGCTGCGGGTGACGGCGATGGTCCGCTCGAAGTCGGGTATGCGCCCGATGTTGGCGAACTCGTCGAAGACGAAGTGCACCGTCGTGGGCAGCGAGCCGCCGTGCGCCTCGAGCGCCTCGGCGCAGAGCGCGCTCACGGCTGTGTCCATGAGCAGGGCGAACAGGAAGTCGAAGGTCGAGTCGGTGTCGCTCATGGACGCGAAGAGCGCGACCTTGGCGCCCTCGTCGCCCATGTGGGCGAGGCCGAGCTCGTCTTTGGAGGTGAGGTCGCGCACGGCGCGGATGGACAGCGGCTTCAGGCGGACGTTGCAGCTCGAGAGCATCGACTTCATGGTGTCGCCGGCGGCCACGCGGAACTCGCGGTAGCTCGCGAGCGCGAAGTCGTCGGGGGGCGCGGGCTCGCGGACCTTGACCCACTCCCACGCGCCGTCCTCCTCGGCGAAGCCGCGCAGCGATCCGCCCTCCGCCGAGGCGCCGCCGCGCCTGACGTAGCGCTCGCCGGTCTCCAGCTCGCGGAACACCATGTCGAGCGGGCTCATGTAGCCCGGGTCGTCGCGGGCGTCGGCGAGCGAGAGCAGCGTGAGCAGCCCGTCGAGGTTTCGGTCGGCAGGCTCGCAGTGCATGACGAGGTAGGCCGTGAGCGCGGTGTAGACCAGGCGCTCGGCCTTCTCCCAGTAGGGGTCGCCCTTGTGGTCGGCCTCGCCCTCGGTGTTGGCGACGATGCCGCGGGCGAAGCGGATGACGCCCGCCTCGTCGCGTATGTAGGCTATGGGGTTGAAGCGCATCGAGCGCGTGAAGTCGATGGTGTCGAACGCGCGGATCTCGTAGCCGAGCTCCGCCAGCGCGCCGCCCATCTCGCGGATGAGCGTGCCCTTCGGGTCGGTCACGAAGAAGCTGGCGTTGGCCTGCAGGAGGTTCGGCTTGACGTAGTAGCGCGTCTTGCCGGTGCCGGGTCCTCCAACCACGAGCACGTTGTCGTTGGTGTCGGTGGAGAGGTCGAACCTGCGGCTCACGAGGCGGATGCGCGCGTTGTCGGTGAGGATGATGTTGTTGTCGGGGTCCTTGGCGTCGCCGAAGGGCGCGATGTCTTTAGGCGTGGCCCACCTGGAGCTACCGTGCTCCTCGCCGTCGCGCCGGGCCCCCTTGGTCCCCAGTGAGCGGGCCCAGGCGATGAGCGCGCCGCACGCGCAGGCGGTCCCGGCGCACAGGGGAAGCGCCTCCGCGGAGAAGACGCGCCCCGCGCGGAGCGCTGCCGGGATCGCCGCCATGGCGGCCTCCGGGTCGAGGATCGGGTTCGCGCCCGACGCCGCGATTGCCGCGGCCGCGAAGTCCCCCGCGGCGAACGCCGCCGCGGCCAGCGCGGCCGCCGCCTGCCACCTCATCTCTCGGGCCCCTCGATCTGGCGCGGGCCGCGGTCCCGGCCGATGCCCTGGCTGTGGGCCCTCGACGCCTCGCGCGCCCGCTCGGCGCGCTCGGCCAGCCGCTCGGGCGCCTGGCGCCTCTCGGCTATCTCGGAGAGCCTCTCCCTTGCGCGCTCGGCGGCCTTTCCCGTCTCTTGCTCGAGCTGTCGGAAGGCCTCGTCGACCTCGGGGGCGTCCTCCACCTTGAAGAGCAGCCAGTCGCGGCCCCCGCCGGGGATGATGTGGTGCTCGACCGACGCGGCGCGCAGCTTGTCGGAGACGACCTCCTTGATCGTCGCGTACTCGGGAAGCCCCGAGAGCTCCTCGAGGCTGAGCTTCGCGTAGGTCGGCGCGCCGTCGGCCGCGATGGCCTCGGCGCGCCCGCCGGCGATGGTCCCGCGGATTCCCGCGAGGCGCTCGGAGAGCTCCCTCGCGCTGCGCGCCATTGCCTCGGCGCCGGCCTCCTGGCCGATCCTCAGCATCCAGTCGAGCAGCTTGCCGCCCGCCTCGTCCCCGTAGTCGCTCGCCATCCCGCGCCTCCCTTCCAGTCGAGATGAAAAGGGGCGCCTTCGCGCCCCGGTCGTCCCTATTCGGCCCCGACGGCCCTCTCGCGCGCCATTGGGGCGCGGGCTTCCTGCCCGGCGTGCGCGCGGCTCGCCTCGCGGGCGGACGCGGCGCGCTGCGCCAGCGGCTCGGGAGCCTTCTCGTGCAGATGGGCCCACTCGCCGCTGCGGCACTGCTCCGGCGTCGCCTCGCACATGTCGCGCATGGCGCGCTCGAACCGCTCGGGCTCCTGGGCGATGGCGCCGAAGCTCCAGCTCTCGAAGCCGGTCCACGCGTCGCCGTCGCGCTTGAGCGTCCACCACTCGTCGCCGCCGTTCACCTGCTGGATGAACGCGAGGTCGCGGTAGCAGAACCCCTGGCGTATGGCCCAGTTGCCCGAGCCGAGCGCCTCGCGGAGCCTGTCGACGCTCTCCGTGCGGGAGAACTCGTAGGGGTACTCCTCGAGGAACGGGTCGTCCTGCCAGTCGAAGCCGCCGACCTTGAGCCAGCCGTTCTCCTGGCACTTCTCCACGAGCCCGTCGTGCTCGCGGCCGGTTATCCTCTCGAAGCCGTCCATGGGCCCTCCGCCTTTCGTTTGTTGCTTGGCGGGCGGCGTCCTCGCGATGGGGGCACGGTGCGAGTCGGAGCAGGCGTGCGTGCTGGCGCGTCGGCGCCGCCCAAGACGTGTATAGCGATTTCGATTGCGGCGGCGACCGGGGCCGCCCGCGATGGGTCGAGCTGGGTCGAGCCGTCCGCGCCTCCACGGGAAGCGCACAAGCTAGCCGAGCCGGCGCCTGTCCCTTCCGCCCAGGTAGACGGGCCTGCAGGTCTGGGAGATCCTGCTCGCGATCGCCTCTGCCGTGACGCGCTCGCCGCGCCTTGCGAGCCTGTCCGCCAGCGCGCCCGGCGCGTAGTTCGACGTGACGATGGTCGGGCGCATGTCCTCGTAGCGCGCGTCGAGCACGCTGAACACGGTGCCGACGGACCATTCCGTCGCGTCCTCCTTGCCGAGGTCGTCGAGCACGAGGACGTCGCACTTGGCGTACCGCGCGACGGCGGCCTCGGTGCCGCCCTCGTCGAACGTGGCCTTCACGCGCTCGAGCATGCCCTTGGCCGTCGTGAAGGCGACGTCGTAGCCGGCCTCGGCGAACAGCCTGGCCATGGCGGAGGCGGAGTGCGTCTTGCCGGCGCCGACGCCCCCGTGTATGTAGAGCCCGGCGCCCCCGTTGCCCGCGAACGAGGCGATGTACTCGGCGAACTCGGGGCGGTCGGCCTCGGCGGCCCGGTAGCGCCTGGGGATGCCCGCGCGCGAGAGCGCCTTCTCCCGGCGGGCGGCCTCCTCCTTGGCGGCGAGGGCCGCGCGCCTTCGCGCCTCGGCCTCCCGCTCACGAGCCGCGCCCTCGCACGGGCAGGGGGCGGCGGAGATCCAGGCGACCCTGCCCGCCAGCGCCGCGCCGAGCGGATCGAGGGCGGCGCCGCAGTGCGGGCACGCCCTCGGCTCCGGCTCGTCGAAGGAGAGCCCGGCCGCCCGGGCCTGCTCCAGGGTGATGAGTCCCGCTCGGTCCATCGGGCGCCCCTTCCTTATCTTCTGAAGTCCTTGTTGTCCCTTTTGCTTATTGGGTGGCAAATCGTCAGGGGTTTCCCTGTCATCTCGTCAGGGGTTCGGGCTGCGAGCCCTGACGGTTCGTCACCCTTGTTCGCGGCGAACCCTGTCATTTCGTCACCCTTTCGCGCCGGGAACCCTGACGAACCGTCAGGGGTTGCCAGCGCTCCGGGCGGCAGCCTCTCGCGCACGATGCGGTACCGCTTGGTGGCGTGCCCGCGTGCCGGGGCGTGCACGCCGCACTCCTCGATGAGGCCCCGGTCGAGCAGGTCGCGGATGGCGCGGTGGACGCTGCGCTCCTGCACGTTGAGGAAGCGGGCCAGGCCGCCCTTGCTCTCGAAGTAGCCGCACCCGGCGTCGCAGAAGCCGAAGATGCGCGCGTAGACGAGCAGGGGAAGGCCGGAGAGGCCCAGGTCCGCCATCATGAAGTGCCGTACCGTCGTGAACTCGCGCGGGGAGGGGCCGTCGCGCCCCTTCGGGCCTGTGGCCGCCATCGGCGCTAGCCCCTTCTGGGCGAGCCGACGACGCTGTTGCGCTCGACCCATGCGACGAGCTCGTCGTGCAGCACGATGCCGTCGCGAGTCTTGCCGCCGATGTAGCGGATCGGGAACGGGTCGTCGGGGTCCTTGGCGAGCCGGTACATGGCGTCGCGGCTGATGCGCAGCATCGCGCACGCCTCGTCGGCGCCGAATATCGCGTTGGTCGATGCGATGAGCCTCACCTGGCTCCTGCTAATGCTCTTGGTCATGGTCGTCCTCGAGCTCCTTTCGTCTCGAGGCTCCCTCGCGTGCCCGGCCGCGGGCGGCTCCTGGGGCGGTCGCCGCCGTCATTTCCTGCCGCTCCTCGACTCGATGTAGGCGTCCACTGACGCCCTCGACACCAGGAGCTTCCTTCCGAGCCTGTACGAGTCGATCTCTCCCGACCAGATGAGGTCGTATGCCTTGTTTCGGCTCGCCCTCATGTACTCTTGCATCTCGATTACCGTCATCCATTCGTCGCGATCTTGGCTTCCCTCGGGCGCGGCGCATTCGGCTGTGTGTGCCATGGTTCCTCCAATCTTCCCGTGCGGCACCGCGCGAGCACACCGCACGGCACCGTGTCCCTTTTCGTCTGCGCGACGATTGAACCGCCTGATGTCGATTGGTGAGCACGGCGGGAGCGGAGACGGGTCGAGATGGGTCGAGCTGGTCGTGCCTTCACGAAACGGCCATGAGCCGCGTGCCTTAGCTCTCAGCTAAGTCCCTGAAAAGTAAAAGGCGCCCATGCGGGCGCCTGCCTAGTAGCTGGAGTTGTTCGGTTGTGGTCGGAATGCTCGTCTTCCGCGGTGCTGTCGTCCGGGGTCCGGCATCTGTCGTTCGCCTCTTCTGTCGTGTTTGATGTTGCGTGTTATGCGAGCGACCTTGCGCGGGCCTGCTGGCCCGTTGCCCCAGGTGCACCCGGATAAATGGTACCCATCCGTTGGAACATGGACATCGCGGGAGGGCTGTTTGGGCAAGCTAGGATGGATGAGCGGCTGGGTTCTAAATGCAATAATTCGAGCTAAAGGGCCTTGTACTCTCTTTTGTAAAACGCGAGGGTGCAATAAACTCGACGATCCCCCTGAACCTTTTCTGAACGAATCGGCTCTTAGGCGGTATGACGCGACACGCATCGGTAGTGCTCGGACTGGGTTAGTCATCGAGTGGGTATAGAACATACGTTCTGTATAACGTTATAGCACCAGGTGGCAGGCGTAGTTTCAATCGAAGCTACGCCTGCTGCTATATATGGGTTGATGGTGGTATCAATGACCGCGATGCTTCTGTTTGCGCTTCAGTTTTCGCTGCTCGAAGCGCGCCTCCGCCTCATCCGCGCGACGCTGGCTTCTTGCTTGAGCCGATTTCCGCTTCATCGTCTCCCGCTGATTCGCGAGCGCCTGCTGCGCCTTGGTGCTCATCGCCGGCTGCTTGAGGGCTTTCGCCGCCTCGCGGGCGCGTCGCTTGGGGTTCTTCGCGGGCTTGCTCGCCTCGGCCGGACCGTGGCAGAAGAACGAGAGCTTCGCCCATTTGCTGACAACGAATCGCAGGATCTCCTCATTGGACGGTTCTGCGCCGAAGACGATGCGGGCGGCGCCGTATCTGCCGTCCTCGACGTGCTCCGCCAGCCCGACCCAGAATTGGCCGTCGTGATATACGGTCAGGGTGGACGACACGCTGATCTGCATGGCTGGTTCCTCCTTTATGTAGATGACCATGCAGAGAAGGGACAACCAAGGAGGCAGGTTACTGATGCGGACTCCCGCACGCCCACGACTACCCGACGGGGACTGTGTTTTCATCTCTGGTGCCCGCATTGTAGCACGCGCGGATTCACGATGTTGATTGCCGGCGCCTAGACGGAGATGAAGGCGGTTCGATCTAGGTCAAGCCGGTCGCTCGTTCATGAAGCGGCCGATTCCCTGAAAATAAAAGGCGCCCACGAGGACACCTACAGGCTATCTTCGAACTACTTGGTTGGGGCAGACGGAGGAAAAAAATAGGGCAGAATCGCTCTCACGATCCCGCCCCGCAAACCCGAGGGTTTCTAACTGGCTCCATTATTCCGGGCTTCTCAGTTCTGTCATTGACCCAGGTATCATCCGTCTCCTATAGCGAGTGAATATAAAAATAGGGCAGAGTCGCTTGCGCAAGTCCGCCCCTAAAACCGTGAAGGTTTTGCTATCTGCAGGCTATTCTACCAACCCGAGCGATTCTGTCAACCTGCGAAGGAACTCGAGCGCGGAGCGAGCTGCGGCGTCGGGCCCCTTGTCGGGCAGCGCCTCGGTTTCGCCATCGGCCCTGGCGAACATCTCGGCGAGCTCGGATGCGGCGCGCGAGCGCGAGGAGCCCTCGGGTACCAAGCCGGAGTGCGCCACGAGCACGGTCGCGACCTCCTGCATGGCCGTATTCCCCATCCACTTCCTCCTGGTCGCCTTGGGAATCCCCACGGCGGCGACCCTTCGGGAGACGCCGCTGGACGCCGAGCCCCGGGCGGCGCCCCTCTCGGCGAAGCAGTTGATCAGGCACGAGCCGTGCGCGGCGCAGTTGCGGACGGACTTCACGCGCTTGAGGTCGTAGTGGGAGGCCTCGAGGCGCCTGTCGCCCCATCGCCTGGCGCAGAAGCGCACGAAGTCGATGAGGGTGCCGAACGAGGTGAGCTCAAGGAAGGCCCAGGCAGGCATGTCGCCGGAGTACTTCGCGTAGAGGCTCGAGCTGTAGGGGCTGCGGCCGCTCATCTTGAGCTCGCGCAGGCGGTACTCCCTGTTTGCAGTGGTAAGCGATGCCATGTAGTCGGCCACGATGGCGTAGCCGTCCTCTCCACGGTCCTCCATCTCGCGAAGCAGTGTCACCTTCTGGAAATGCTCGATGTCGAGCGTCATGCCGAGCAGGGCGTGGCGCAGCTCCTGGTCGAGCGCCGCGAGCAGGCGCAGCTGGCCGAAGTCGAGGTCTACGTAGCGGCCGTCGCGCGGGCCTCCCTCGTATTTCGAGAAGAGTTTGCGGTAGGATGCGAGCTTGAAGAAGTTGCACTTGTCGCGCAGGTAGTCCGCGGCCTCTTCCTCGGAACACAGTTCGAAGGCTACGCCCTTCTGCTTGAGGTGCTCTATCTGCTGCTCGATCGTGAGGATCGGCTTCCTATCGTGGGGTTCGGCCATGCTCGGTCTCCTGTCATTGATTTGAGAATCCTATTCTACCAGCATGTTTGCCCTGAATCCTGAAGGCCCGTTCGCCAACTCATAAGCAAGCCACCTGAGACTACTCACTTTGTTCACGAATGGCGAAGACCTGCGACCTGGGGTTTTGCAAATGGCGCGCAAGCCACCCGCGTTAATTCACTTGCGATTGCAGCTGGCGGCTTGCGGGCAAAAGGGCGGTTGAGTTTCAAAACGGGCGTTTTCGGCGCCATCGAGCCTCCAAAGGCGACCCGCCGCGCACTTTGGGACAAAAACAAAAACTCAAAGCCCTGAGTTTGAAAAAAGTTTTTGAGGTTGTCCCAGCTTTTGTCCCCGAAGCCGACGAAACGCGACATCGCGTCATTCGGCGGCACGCGTTCCGTATCGATGCCGAAAACTGGGTGTAACTGGAGTGACGGGACGGCAGAACCGACGCCATCGAGTGGGAATAGAACAGACGTTCGATAAAATAATATAGTATCAGATAGCGGGCACGGTTTCAATCGAATCCGTGCCCGCTGCTGTATGTGTGTTCTTGCGCGCTCAATATGCGCCGTAAAAGCCGTCTTCTTCAACGTCAAAGTGAGCGCGCTTCATTTTTGTCTCTCAAAATCTTATTTTCACGATTTGCATTTTCATCCCGTTGTCACCGACCCTTGCGAGAAACCGGAAAAAGCCGCTGACAGAAGGGTCTTTCAAATCGTTGTAACCCAGCATATAGCCGCGACTTGTGACCTGCAGACGTCTGCCCCACGTGCCGATTTCCTTGGCGGCATCCGAAACCGCAAAATATGCCCCCACATCCTTGATTTTTGCAGTCTTAAGCCATGTTTTTGCGATCATCTTTACCGCCGTCCGATTGGCAGCATCAAAGACCAGCACACTGCCGGGGAAAGCGTCCGCCATCCCCCGCACCAGTTCCCGGACCTGTTGGGTCAGAAAGTAATAGAACACCCCGGAGGCAAAGAACACCGCCCCGCCGGAGGCATTGATTTTGCTAAACCATACGGTGTCTTTCAGGTCGCAGGGGATATTTTGTTCTCGATCCCCGGCGGGCAGTAGCTGCTGCCGCAAGGCAATCACATCCGGGAAGTCCAGATTGTAGATCTTGCATCTACCGTTGTCGCAGGTTCTGCCGGTGTTGTCCAGCCCACAGCCCAGATTGACCACCGCTGCATTGGGGTGGCCTTTCAGGTAATCCCGCACCTCGAAAGCAAGATCACCCTGCCGCATGGCCACCTCCAGCGCACCAAAACGCTGCATCAGGCTGCGGGAGCTTTTCTCTGCCTCTGAAAAGTCGTAGTCGATCTGGTCGAGCAGACGAACCGCTGTTTCATCCCTGTAAAGGTTCGGGTACAGCTCCGTACACAGCTTCCGGGAATACAGCGGGAGGATCAGCGTCTCCTGCACGGTGTTTTTCTCAATTTTACATTTCATAGGTTTCTTCCTCAGTGAATAAATACTGTCATAATTGCCGCCAGCATAGCCGCTATGACCGTCATGCCTATCGCCATGTGCAGGATGGATGCAAAAATATCCGTGCTTGATGCCCTTACTTCCGCGCCGTGACACAGAGCCACTTTTCCTTTTTGTGTATCTGCGCCTCGTGAAAACCCGCCTGCTCCAGACATGCCTTTAATTCAATGTCCTTGTAGATGGTCATGCCGCCGATGATCTGCGTCCACCTCTCGTCCTTGTCCGTATCGCCATTGCTCTCGTTGCAGATAAGAATTGTCCCGCCCGGCTTCAGCACCCGCCAGACCTCACGGAAGCATCGGGGCAAATCAGGCCAAAAATAGACGGTCTCAAAGGCCGTGGCAGCATCGAAGTGGCTATCCTCAAACGCCATATCCGCCACACTGCCTTGCAGAACGGCGCAACGCCCCTTCTGAATTGCAGTTCGGTTGAGCTTTCTAGCCTTCTCCACGCTGACGGGTGAATAGTCGATGCCCTTGACGACGCCATGCGGGCATTTTTTCAGCAGCCGTTTTATGTTCGCCCCGCCGCCGCAGCCGCAATCCAGCACCTTGGCGTTTGGCGCAAGTCGTAGAAATCGAAGTCCCCACCGCGCCACAGGGCTGTGGCCCAGATTCATCATGGCAACCATAAGTTTCCCGCCGAGGCCCACGGGCTTGCGGGTGTTTTCAAAGAACGACATCAGGCCCCTCCGATTTCGTGCATTCCGCATAAGTCAACGGGAACGAGGCCTTCAGCACCGTGCTTTTCTGCACCGCCCAGCCGTTTTGACGCAGAAAACGTAGGTATTCCTCGCTTGTCCATCTGCTGTAGAGGGGGAATCCCGCCATACTCATGAAAAAGGCTTTTGCCTTGCCGGAAACCGAGTTCCCCGCGTGGGTGAAGGTTGGCGCGATGAGCACGCCGTCGTCCTTCAGCACCCGCCTGATTTCTTGCAGGGCCTTTTCCGGATGCGGCACTATGTGAAGCGCGTTGGACACGATCACCACTTCGAAGGACTTCTGTGCATAGGGCAGGCGGAACATATCTTGTACGGAAAAGTGCAGCTTTGCGGATTGATTGTCCCGCTTTGCTTCAAGGATCATCTTTGCAGAGGCGTCCGTAGCCTCGATGTGCGCCGCCGCATTCACGATGCTCTTTGCGATAAGCCCCGTGCCGGTGGCAACCTCCAGTACGGTTTTTGCTTTCACTACCGGCCGGATCAGCCCATACATCTTCTCATACGCCGCCCGGTCGTTTCGCATGAAACGGTCATACCAACCGGCGTTCTTGTCCCAGAAACCCTCGCGTTCGTGCATGGCTGTCGCCCCCAAACAGTTAGAGCCATCTAACTATAACACACGAATCATGCAGTAAGATGAGGCTAACTTTAATTTCTTGGCTAAGGCGCATCTCTCTGACCCTTTGAATCGCCCCTTTTCACGCCACCCGCTACGAACCCCGGCGGAAACCAGGGAGTGATTAAAGGAGCGACCTGCGGTTTTGCGAATCAATTGAGTCATTCCCGAAACCGCGAATTAAGGGCCTGATTCGCTCAAATTGCGCACGAATCAGCCCTCGGGCGGTACGACGCGACACGCATCGACAACACTCGGACTGGATTAGTCATCGAGTGGGAGTAGTAATAGAACATTTGCTCTTGTTTTTCATACGGTTTCATACGGTTCCGATGGCGACCGATGGGGACGTTTCGCAACCGCCGCACCTGCAAGCCGCATGGTTTCACAATCGGGCAAGAACTCAGAAGGCTCCTCGTGAAAAACGAGGAGCCTTCTGAGTTCTTCGGCGCGGGCGGATTGGGACCCGCTGCCGATCTAGAGGCACTCGGTCAGAATCTGGAACACCTCGCTGCGCTCCAGTTTCTTGGCGCAGCCGCCGGTGAGCACGCAGGTGTCCGCAACCTTGCGCAGCGTCTCGTCGGACGCGTCGGAGCCCATCTCGGCGAAGCTCGTGGGAAGCCCCATCTCGCCGATGAACGTTTGCAGGCGGTCGATGCCTTCGAGCGCCACCGTAAGGTCGTCTTTGCCCTCGCCGTCGACGCCCCATACCTCGCGCGCCCAGCGGGCGAACTGCGCGGGCGCCTCGGGGGCCAGGTGGCGGTAGAGCGCAGGGTGGATGACCGCGAGGCCCATTCCGTGGTTGGTGTGGGTGTACGCGCCGTACTGGTGCTGGATCATGTGCGCCTGGAAGTCCGTTGACTTGCCGATCTTGAGCACGCCGTTCTCGGCCATGGCGGAGTCGTATACGAGCTCGCTTCTGGCATCGAGGTTCTGGTCGTCGTCCGCGATGATCCGCATGTTGCGGATGACGTTACGCTGGATGGCGAGGTTGATGTCGTCGGTGACGTTGCGTCCGCGCGGGCTTCCGAAATAGCTCTCCATGCAGTGCGAGAGCGTGTCGAACGCGCCGCTCATGAACTGCGCGTGCGGTACGGTGAGCGTGAGCGCCGGGTCGAGCGCCGCCCACATGGGCATCGCCCCCAGATAGGCGCCCTTCACGTGTGTCTCCTCGTTGGTGATGACGGCCCCGTTGTTCTGCTCGGCGCCCGTGCCGGAGAGTGTCACGATGCAGCCCATGGGGATGAACGAGCTCGGCATCTTGCCGTCGGCGTGCTCGAATTTCTCGATGCCCTCGTCAAGCATCGCCTGCGCGGAGACCACCTTGCAGCAGTCGAAGACCGACCCGCCGCCGACGGCGAGAATGAAGTCGACCTGCTCCTCGCGTGCGAGCGCGGCGCCTTCCTGGCACTTCTCGTAGGTCGGGTTGGGCATGATGCCGCCGAAGTCCACCACGCGCTTGCCCGCGCTCGTGAGCTTATCGACCACGTGGCCGTAGACGCCGGTTCGTTTGACCGAACCTCCGCCGTAGGCGAGCATCACTGTCTTGCCCATGGCACCCATCTCGGCGTCGAGTGCCTGGTCCATGGCCCCCTCGCCGAAGTAGTTCCTGACCGGGTAGTCGTACGTGAATGAGTTCATGGCAATTCCTCCTAGTAAGTTATCAGTGCGGTCTGACGCTCGTTTACACGTTGCGCACGAGCCCGGACATCCATTCGATGGTGGCGGGGTCGTGGTGGTCGAAGAACGCGCTGCGCCCGGTGTCGAGCGCGGCGATGGCGACCATCTCGTCGTCGCCCAGCGCGAAGTCGAAGACGTCGAAGTTTTGCTCCATGCGATCGCGGTGCGTGCTCTTAGGGATACAGACCACACCGCGCTGGAGCAGCCAGCGCAACACGACCTGGGCGACCGTCTTGCCGTGCGCCTCGCCGATGCGAGCGAGGACCTCGTTGCGGAAGAGGTCGTTTCTGCCCTCCGCAAAGGGCGCCCAACCCTCCATGGCCACCTCCTTGCCGGCCATATACTCCTGCGCCTCGCGCTGCTGGAAGAACACGTTGCACTCGACTTGGTTCACGGCGGGGGCGATGCGGTTGAACGAGATGAGGTTTGCGAGGTGATCGGGGTAGAAGTTAGCTGTACCTATGGCGCGGATAACGCCCTGCCCATAGAGCTCCTCCATGGCGCGCCACGCGCCGAAGACGTCGCCGAACGGCTGGTGGATGAGGTAGAGGTCGACGTAGTCGAGCCCCAGCCGCTTGAGCGACGCGTCAAAGCCGCGCTTGGCCCCCTCGTAGCTCGCATCCGACATCCACAGCTTGGTCGTCACGAACACCTCGTCGCGCGGCAGGCCGCTCGCACGAATGGCGGCCCCGACCGCCTCTTCGTTGCCGTAGCTCGCGGCCGTGTCGAGCAGCCGGTAGCCGACCGAGAGCGCGTCCTCCACGGCGCGCTGGCATTCCGCGACGTTTGGGATCTGATACACGCCGAAGCCGAGCTGCGGCATCCTGACGCCGTTGTTCAAGGTGATGTAGTCCATGGTGCCTTCCTTTCTCGCAACTTGATGTATCCACCATACGAGGGGTGCCGCGCCAGCGGAAGTTTCCGTTGGTGAGGGTTCTATAACGCTGGGGTGCGCACGGTGTTATAACCCGCGGGTGCTAGGCGTCACCTCAAAGAGATCGGCGCCGAGCTCGTCGGCGATGGCCTGAGCTACGACAGCGGTGTGGCCCTGTGCCGAGTAGTAGGCCACGAGGACGTTGCCGTCTGCAGCGGGCACTGCGGCGGGCTCGTCCTCGACAGTCGACTGGTCCTCGGCGGCGGCTTGGCTGGTCCGTTATTGTCTGAGCGCTACTCCTGCGCGTCGAAATCGGGGCGTATGGCCAGGTAGCCCGCGAGTGCTTCCTCAGTGGCGGTGTAGTAGGTCATGGTCCCGTCGAGCTTGGCAATCTCAGCCATCTCGTCTTCGGTGAGGGAGAAGTCGAAGATGTTCGCGTTGTCGGCGATGTGAGCGGGGTTCTTGGAGCCGGGGATGATGGAGGTGCCCATCTGCACGTGCCAGCGCAGGATCACCTGGGCCGGGGTCTTGCCGTGCTTCTCGGCGAGAGCGACGAAGACGGGCTCCTCCAGAAGACCTTTGTCGCCGTGGCCGAGCGGGTACCACGCCTCGATCACCGTGCCGTACGGCGCGAGGTAGGCGCGCAGGTCGCGCTGGGCGTGGTAGGGGTGGCACTCAACGGTCACGAGCTGCGGCTTGATGTCGGCGACCTCGATGACCTCGGTGATCTTGTCTTGCGGGAAGTTGGAGAGGCCGAGGGCGCGCACCTTGCCCGCGCGGTACGCCTCCTCCATCGTGCGCCACGCGGCCAGGTAGTCGCCTACCGGCTGGTGCAGGATGAGCATGTCGACGTAGTCGAGCCCCAGGCGCTGGAGCGTGGCGTCCACCGCCGGCATGCCCGCGTCGTAGACGCTCGGCCAGAGCTTGGTGGAGACGAAGATCTTGTCGCGCGCGATGCCGCTCTTGGCGATGGCACGGCCCACGGCGCGCTCGTTCATGTAGGCGTTGGCGGTGTCGATGTGCTCGTAGCCAGCCGCGAGCGCGGCGGTTGCGGCCGCCTCGGCCTCGGCCGGGGTCATGAGGAAGGTGCCCAAACCTTCGATGGGCATCTCTACGTCGTTATTGAGCTTCAGATACTCCATGGTCTCCTCCTTAATGGTGACTTTTCGAATGCAATGCTACGGCGTTTGCTGACGTGCGAGAAGTTCACGTTGGAATGATGGATATAACCATGGGGTATATACGGCACATAATGCGCGACAGGAGGATCGATGTACAACCCACAGCTTGACACTTTCATCCGCGTGGCGGAGGCGGGCAGCTTCTCCAAGGCGGCACAAGAGTCCTTCATCACGCCCACGGCCGTCATCAAGCAGATGAACCTGCTGGAGTCGCGGCTAGGCCTTACGCTGTTCCACCGATCGCATCAGGGGCTTTCGCTTACGCGAGCAGGCAGGTCGCTGCTCGCCGACGCCCGCCATATCGTGCAGTACTCTCAAGAATCAATCGCACGCGCCCGCGTCGCCGAGCGCGGAGAGAAGCGCATCATCCGCGTGGGAGTGTCGCTCATGACGCCCAGCACGCCGCTCACAAAGTTATGGCCGAAGGTGAAGGAACGTTGCCCTGGCATGAGCCTTCAGGTGGTCACGTTTGAAAACACACCCTCGGCGGCGCGCGGTTTGGCGAACCTTGGGCAAGACATGGATATCGTGGTGGGGATTTTCGACGATGCCTTTCTTAAAGAGCGCGGGTGCCTGGGCCTCGAGCTTTCGCGCGAGCCGCTCGGGTGCGCCGTTCCTGTCGACAGCGAGCTCGCCAAACGCGACATCGTCACATTCGACGACCTCCACAATCACAGTCTTATGCTTATACGCCGGGGCTGGAACGCCGAAATCGACCGCGTGCGCGACGAGATACTCTTGCATCATCCTCAAATCGCGCTCGTAGACTTCCCGCAATATCGGGCGGAGGTGTTCAATCGCGGCGCGAACGAGGATCTCGCGCTTGCGACGCTGCCGTTGTGGGCCAACGTCCACCCCATGCTCAAAACCGTCCCTACCGATTGGGACTGTCTCGTGTCTTACGGGCTGCTTCATTCGCCGCACCCCGCAGACCATGTGCGGGAGTTCCTCGATGCGGTGTCTGCCGTGCTCGAGGCAAAGCATCGATAGGCAATCGCGACCAGATGCGCTCATGCCTATGGGGACAACGGGAATAACAGCCTCCGAACCTTCTGGTTCGGAGGCTTTCTTTTTCGTTCTGCTCGGAAAGAGCCCCTTGCCAAAGCCCTTGAGCATCGGGCGGCATTATTGAGCGTGGGCGTTATCGTAGGTATCTTTGATCTCTTCCGGCAAATCGTCGGGAATCAGCGCCTTCACTCTATCCTCGTTGCCATCTTGGATCGCCTGCTCGTAGTACCAGCATTTGAACTTCAACATATCCAGCGCGCGGCTCATGTTCACGATCTCCGACTCCATGTGGGTCTTCCGCTCCTCGAACATGGCCTTGCGCTTGGGATATGTCGATGGGCCCTCCGCACACCATTCCATGAACAGCCGGATGTCCTTGATCTCCATCCCAGCCTTCTTTAAGCATTCGATGACCCGAAGCGCCTCGAGTTCCGTATCGCCGAATCGGCGAATGCCGGACGTCCGCTCCAATTCCGGGAACAATCCCTGCTTGTCGTAATAGCGCAGCGTGGAAACGGGCAGACCGAACATATCCGCCACCTGTCCGATTGTGTACATGGTCCCTCCGGACAAATCTCGAATTTACTCCTTGACCTAAAGTCAGGTTTAGGTATTACCTTCATTTTCGTCAATATAAATTGGGAGCGCAAGGGATTTTCGCCAAAGGCGCACACTTGCCGGAACGGTATTCGCCGGCGGCTTGAACGGCGTGGGCGAAATCGGCGGGCATCCCGCTCTTGAGCAGGCGCGACGAATGGGCACAGGAGTCTAGGTGCGGCCTAGCTGGGCGGAAGCAGTTTTGCACTCAAAACCATCGACAGGAGGAAATCGATCATGGCAATCAAACAGACAGCGGGCAGAGATGCCCTGGGGGACTTTGCTCCCAAATTCGCACAGCTCAATGACGATGTGCTGTTCGGCGAGGTGTGGAGCCGAGAAGACAGGCTTTCCCTTCGAGACCGCAGCGTGGTGACGGTGGTTGCCTTGATGGCACAGGGGCTGACGGACTCTTCGTTCCAATATCATCTGATGTCCGCAAAGAACAACGGCGTGACCAGGGCGGAGATAGCGGAAATCCTTACGCACGCGGCGTTTTACGCAGGCTGGCCCAAGGCATGGGCGGCCTTTCGCATGGCGAAGGAGGTCTGGGCGGATAGCGATGCCGCCGACGCAAGAACCAAGCATCAAAACGAGATGGCCTTTCCCATCGGTGCCCCCAACGACGCATTTGCGAAGTACTTTATCGGGCAAAGCTACCTCGCGCCCCTTTCCACCGAGCAGGTCGGCATTTACAACGTTACGTTCGAGCCAGGCTGCCGCAACAACTGGCACACCCATCACGCCAAAAGCGGCGGCGGGCAGATTCTCGTCTGCGTGGCTGGCCGAGGGTTTTACCAGGAATGGGGCAAACCGGCACAGGAGCTGTGCCCCGGCGATGTAGTAAATATTCCCGCAGGCGTAAAGCACTGGCACGGTGCGGCGCCCGACAGCTGGTTCTCCCATCTCGCGGTGGAGGTTCCGGGCGAGGAGGCCTCCAACGAGTGGTTGGAGCCCGTGGACGACGAGCAATACCTTAAAGCGACTGACAAGGAGGTTTAGGTATGGAACAGTTGAATCTGACGCAGGAATGGGACAAAGTATTCCCCAAAAGCGACAAGGTTGAGCACAGCAAGGCGACCTTCCATAACCGATACGGCATCACGCTGGTGGCTGACGTCTACGTGCCTAAGAACGCGGAAGGCAAACTGCCCGCCATCGCCGTCAGCGGCCCGTTTGGCGCGGTGAAGGAACAGTCCTCCGGTCTGTACGCGCAGAAAATGGCGGAGCTGGGCTTTTTCGCAATTGCCTTCGACCCGTCCTATACCGGCGAGAGCGGCGGTGCGCCCCGCTATGTAGCATCGCCGGACATCAACACCGAGGATTTCTGCGCAGCGGTTGATTTCCTCTCTGTGCAGGAAAACGTCGACCCGGAGCGTATCGGCATCATCGGTATCTGCGGTTGGGGCGGCATGGCAGTCAATGCGGCGGCTATCGACACCCGTATCAAAGCTACCGCGGCTATGACCATGTACGATATGACCCGCGTGACCGCAAACGGCTATTTTGACGCCGAGGATTCCGAGCAGGCGCGCTTTGAAAAGCGGAAAGCGCTGAACGCGCAGCGCACCGAGGACTATAAAAACGGCAGCTATGCGCTGGCGGGCGGCGTGGTCGATCCGCTACCGGAGGATGCGCCGCAGTTCGTAGCGGACTATTACGCCTACTACAAAACTCCGCGAGGCTATCATCCCCGCAGCCTGAACTCCAACGGTGGCTGGAATGTGACGTCCTCGCTGTCGTTTTTGAATATGCCGATTTTGCAATACAGCAGCGAAATTCGCTCTGCGGTACTGCTGGTGCATGGCGAGAAGGCGCACTCCCGCTATTTCAGCGAAACTGCGTACAGCAAGCTGACGGGGGACAACAAGGAATTGCTCATTATCCCTGGTGCCAGCCACACCGACCTTTACGATCAGATGGACATCATTCCGTTTGGAAAGCTGAAGGCATTCTTTGAGGAATACCTGAAATAAGGCGCGCCTTGATTTAATGCCAAGTCTCCAGCAACGATTCTTCTAAAGAGTGGGAGTAGTTGAAACGAGGCGATTGAATAACTCCATACGTTTAGGTTACAAGAAAACATGCTGCGCGCCTGCAGCATGAAGGAGAGGGAATCCTATGAAAATCGTTGTATTGAGTGGTAGCCCGCGCAAGGGAGCCAATACCGACACCATGGTCGAGGCGTTTGCCGAGACCGCGCGTGAAGGCGGCAATGCGGTCGAGGTCGTCCGCGTTGCCAGCAAGAAGATCGCCGGCTGCTTGGGATGCCAGTACTGCTTCGCCCATGAGGGCGTCTGCGTGCAGAAGGATGACATGGCCAACGTGATCGAGTCGCTGAAAGACGCAGATATGGTCGTCTTTGCCTCGCCTATCTACTGGTTCGATATCACCGCGCAGGAGAAGGCCGCCATTGACCGCCTGTACGCCTTTGGTGCTACGGGCTTCCCGTTCACCAAGACGGCCCTTTTGCTCGATAGCCACAGTGAGGGCGTCTATGATGCGGCGATCGCTATGTACAAGTCAGCCTGTGCCTACTGCAAGTGGGAGGACCAGGGCATTGTCACCATTAGCGGCATGACCGAGCGCGACAGCATGGCCTCCTCGCCCAAGTTGGAAGAGGTGCGAGAGCTCGCTCGCAAGCTGGCCTAAGGGCAAGGAGAACGCATGGCAATCGGTGTTGGTGGAAATGCTTGCAATCCTTATCAAGAGGAATGCTGATTGCCATGCGTTGATGCTTCCGCGGACAATTCCGGCGTGCTAAAACGCCTTCTCGTTCAAGAATTCCCTGAACGCGGGGATGTCGAAGCCGACGAGGCCACGTCCACGTTCCCCGATAACGCCGTCCTCCAGGAGGCGGCGTTTGTATTGACTCGCATAGTTGTTGGCGACGTCCATACGCTTGGCAATTTCTGAGACCCTGCTGGGGCCAGAATCGGGCAGCATCGCGAGCAAAAACTCAATGTCTTTATCGGAAAGCTCCCGATAGGTCGTTTCGAGAGAAGCTCGATGTCATGCTTCTCGAGTTGCCTGAAGACGCCATTCATGCACGTGCGCCAGTTACCCTGAGTCTCCTGAGCATATGTCCAATCGATGCCGACGGGCCCAATCTCAACGCCGCTTATGCACGCGCGAGGCTGTGAGAGGCGGCTATCTGCCGCTTCTTTGGTTCGCTCGATAATATCTTCGAGCATGCCTGGCATGGCGGAGACATTTGCTGCGATCCATGGTGGCCCCTTTGCAGGTTTTGCTAACTTTTGCAACTTTTGCTAAATTTTGCAAGTTTTGCTAATGGCTTAACATGCCTTGTACCGTGGGATTGTAGGAGTGAAAAACGGGGATTCCTATTATTCCGACTACGTTACAGCGAGCGGGGCCCCGAGCGCGATGTTGCTGCGCTCCGGGCCCCACCGTTTTAAGAGCTTATGGCGGTTCTGCCGTCGTCCTAGTCAAACAAGCTCGGCATGTCGTTTTCCTTCATGAGGGCACCGGCGGAGGGCAGACTCTGCGCGGTGAATTTCTCGGCCGAGACGCCGGCGCCAAGGATCTCCTCGGTTGTGCCGACGGCGGTAACCGAGCGGCCCTTCTTGGCCGTAAAGGCCTGGACGCCCTGCGTGTTGGTAGTCGTCTTGGTCTTGAGCAACGACGTGTTGAAGTTCATCAAACGATAGTCGCTCGAGACCAGTGCGATGTCGCGATCTTCCTTGAGCACCTGGGCATACAGCAGCTTGCTGCCACCGTAGATGGCGTTCTTGAGGCGCTTGCGGTTGGTTTTGGTGACGTATCCAGAAAGCGCGACGCGCACCACGCGGCCGTTCTCAAAGACGAACAACACGTCGGCCTTGTAGTCCTCGGGGTCGATGACCCAGATGACACTCTCGTCGGGTTCCATCTCAAGATCGGTCGGCAGGTACGAGCCCAGCTGGGCCGACTTGGTGTCCTCAAATGCCGCAACCTTGCACTTGTACACCTGGCTCTTGTTGGTAAAGACCAGCAACTCGTGGGTGTTGGAGGACGGGAACTCGATAAAGGGTTTGTCGCCGTCCTTGTACTTGAGCGTGGCGGCCTTCTTGAGCACTCGGTCGGTCATCTTTTTGAGGTAGCCATCGCGCGAGAGCATGATGGTGACCGGATATTCCTCGACCTCGGGCTCCAGGCTTACCTCGATGACCTCATGGGGCTCGATCCTGCCCGTGCGGCGCGGCATCACGTACTTCTTGTTGACTGCGGCCAGCTCGTCGCTGATGACCTTCTTGATGTTCTCCTCGCTGGAGAGGATCTCCTCAAGCTCGGCAATCTCACCCTCGAGCTTGGCGATGTCCTTGGTGCGGTTGAGGATGTACTCCTCGTTGATGTTGCGGAGCTTAAGCTCGGCAACAAACTCGGCCTGGGTCTCGTCGATGTCGAAACCCTTCATAAGGTTGGGCACGACCTCGGCTTCGAGCTTGGTGCCACGGATGATGGCAATCGCCTTGTCGATGTCGAGCAAGATCGCCTCAAGGCCGTGCAGCAGGTGCAGGCGCTCGGACTTTTTGCCCAGGTCAAAGTTAATGCGGCGACGCGTGGACTCAATACGCCATTTGACCCACTCGTGCAGGATCTGGCGCACGCCCATAACGCGAGGGTAACCGTCGACCAACACGTTGAAGTTGCACGAGAACGAATCCTGCAGCGTGGTCGAGCGATAGAGCTTGGCCATGAGCTTGTCGGGGTCGACGCCGCGCTTAAGGTCGATGGCGATACGCAAGCCCGAGAGGTCGGTTTCGTCGCGGATGTCGGCGATCTCCTTGACCTTGCCCTCCTTGGAGAGCTTGACGATGCGCTCGATGATGACATCGGTCTTGGTGGTGTAGGGGATCTCGTAGACCTCGATGATGCGCTCTTCGGGAATCCAGCGCCAGCGGGAGCGGATCTG
Organism: uncultured Collinsella sp.; assembly: GCA_900541875.1. Lineage (GTDB taxonomy): Bacteria > Actinomycetota > Coriobacteriia > Coriobacteriales > Coriobacteriaceae > Collinsella. The sequence goes on from UQLF01000002.1 coordinate 24,456, forward strand.
GAAGCTGCCCAGGCCGGTCTCGACGATTTTCTCCATCTCCTCGCGGCGATAGATAATCTCGCCGCCGGTCGAGAAGTCAGGCATGGGCATGTACTCGAGCAGGTCGCAGTCGGGATCCTGCAGGTAGTGCATGGTGGCGGTGCAGACCTCGTTGAGGTTAAAACCGCAGATGTCGGACGCCATGGCGACGCCGATGCCCTTGTTGGCCGAGACGAGGATGTTGGGGAACGTGGTGGGCAGCAGGCGCGGCTCCTTCATGGCGCCGTCGTAGCTGTCGACGAAGTCCACCGGGTCCTTGTCGATGTCCTTAAAAATCTCGGCGCTGATGGGGGAGAGCTTGGCCTCGGTATAACGCGAGGCGGCGTAGCTCAGATCGCCCGAATAGTACTTGCCAAAGTTGCCCTTCGACTCCACGAAGGGGGCGAGCAGCGCCTCGTTGCCGGTGGCCAGGCGCACCATTGTCTCGTAGATCGCGGCATCGCCGTGCGGGTTGAGCTTCATGGTCTGGCCCACGATGTTGGCGCTCTTCTGGCGCTCGCCCTTGAGCAGACCCATCTTGTACATGGTGTAGAGCAGCTTGCGGTGCGAGGGCTTAAAGCCGTCGATCTCGGGGAACGCACGCGAGACGTTGACGCTCATGGCGTAGGGCATGTAGTTGACCTCGAGCGTCTGCGTGATCGGCTGGTCGGTGACCTCGGAGTGCAGGCCGATGACGTTTTCGGCGTTGACCTGCTTTTTCTTTGGCTGGTTCTTCGTTTTCTTCTTTGCCACGATATCCTCTTGAACTTCTTATGGGCCGTCGTTATCGATTTGCTGCTATTGCAGGTCCAGTTGGTCCAGGTATTCCTTGCCGTGCTCGGAGATATGGCGCTTGCGGCCTGCCTCGTCGTTGCCCAGCAACAGGTTGAACATGGTTTCCATCTTGGTGACGTCCTCGGGCTCCACCTTGATCAGGCGACGCGTCTCGGGATTCATGGTGGTGAGCCACATCATGTCCGGATCGTTCTCACCAAGACCCTTGGAGCGGTTGATCGAGCACTTTTGGTCGCCGATCTCTTTGAGGATGCCGTTCTTCTCGAGCTCGGTGTAGGCAAAGTAGGTCTTTTCTTTGCAGTTGATCTCGTAGAGCGGCGACTCGGCGATATACACGTAACCCTCGTCGATAAGCGTGGGCACCAGGCGATAGAGCATGGTGAGCACGAGCGTGCGGATGTGATAACCGTCGACGTCGGCATCCGTACAGATAATGACCTTGTTCCAGTTGAGGTTGTCCAGGTCAAAGGCGCCAAGGTTCTTGATGCGCTTGTCCTTGATCTCCACGCCGCAGCCCAGCACGCGCATGAGGTCCATGATGATGTCGGACTTAAAGATGCGCGGATAGTCCTCCTTCAGGCAGTTGAGGATCTTACCGCGGACGGGCATGACGCCCTGGAACTCGGCATCGCGCGAGGTGCGAATGGCGCCTGCTGCCGAGTCGCCCTCTACGATGTAGATCTCGCGGCGGCTCTTGTCCTTGGAGCGGCAGTCGATGAACTTCTGCACGCGGTTGGCCATGTCGGTCTTTTGCTGCAGGTTGGTCTTGATACTCTGACGCGTCTTTTCGGCGTTCTCGCGCGAGCGCTTGTTGATGAGCACCTGCTCCATGATCTTGTTGGCGGCGTCTTTGTTCTCGATCAAGTAGGTCGAGAGGCGCTCCTTAAAGAAGGCCGTCATGGCCTGCTGGATAAAGCGGTTGTTGATGGCCTTCTTGGTCTGGTTTTCGTAGGACGTCTGGGTGGAGAAGCAGTTGGTCACCAGTACCAGGCAGTCCTGGACGTCTTGCCACTTAATGCCGCTCTCGTTTTTGTTGTATTTGCCCTGTTGTTTGATGTAGGCATCGATGGCGCTGGTCAGAGCGCTACGGGCCGCCTTCTCGGGCGAGCCGCCGTTTTCGAGCCACGATGAGTTGTGGTAGTACTCCTGCATCATGAAGGTGCGCGAGAAGCACATGCACGCGGTGATCTTTACGTTGTAGTCGGGCAGGTCCTCGCGGTCGCGACCGCGACGGTCGGCCTCGATAAAGAAGGGCTCGGTGAGATAGTCGGTACCGACCTTCTCGAGCACATAGTCCTCGATGCCCTTGGGATAGCAGAAGTCCTCTTCGGAGAACTCGCCATCGTCGCCCTCGATGCGCAGGCAGAAGGTCACGTTGGCGTTGACCACGGCCTGGCGGCGCATGGTTTCGCGATACCACTCGTGGGGAATGCTGATCGAGGTAAAGACCTCAAGATCGGGGCGCCACTTGATGGTGGTGCCGGTGCGGTTCTCGTCGCTGGGCTCAATCTCGAGCGCCTTCTTTTTGGAGCCGACGACCTTGCCCTTCTTAAAGTGTAAGGAGTACTTGTTGCCGTCACGCCAGACGGTGACGTCCATGTACTCGGAAGCGTACTGGGTCGCGCACGAGCCCAGGCCGTTGGTGCCGAGCGAGAAATCGTAGTCGCCGCCCTGGTTGTTGTTATACTTGCCGCCAGCATAGAGCTCGCAAAAGACAAGTTCCCAGTTAAAGCGTTTCTCGGAGGGGTTCCAGTCGAGCGGGCAGCCGCGGCCGTTGTCCTCTACCTGAATGGAGCCATCGCGAAAGGCGGTAAGGGTGATGAGCTTGCCGTAGCCCTGGCGCGCCTCGTCAACGGCGTTGGACAGAATCTCGAAGGCAGCGTGTGCACAGCCATCGAGTCCGTCCGAGCCAAAGATAACGGCAGGGCGCAGGCGTACGCGCTCCTCGTCCTTGAGCTGGCGGATACTGTCGTTACCATAGTTTGCGGTGTTTTTTGCCATACTCGCTCTCTCGGTGCTCCCTTGCTGCGTTTAAGTCATATAGATAGTCAAGGTAGCATAGCCCAGCCCGCAGGCGATTCCAACCAACACGAAATCCATCGAACAATCGTTCGGAGTATATAGACTGATAATACGATATTGGAAAAAATAGCTGAATGAAATCAATAGATATTTGATTCCATTTAGTAGAACCTCATATATACTAAACAAAAACGAATCAGGAGAGCTTTTATTTAATAGAGCGGTGAAGATATGAAGATTATCGAACGTCCTCAATATATGGAAGCGCTTCTTGGCGCTAAGGGAACGCCGGACATCAAGGTTATTACCGGCATTCGTAGGTGCGGCAAATCTGTTCTACTGGAAGCTCTTGCCGATCGCATTCGTGAGGCCGACCCCGATGCCAATATTATCCGTATCAATTTCAATCTCCTCGAATTCGAGGAACTAACGGATTTTCGAGCATTGCATCGCTACGTTGAGGAAAGCTATTGCGAGGGCCTCGATAACATTGTGATGATCGATGAGGTACAAACTTGCGTTGGGTTCGAAAAAGCGGTCAATAGCCTTCATGCATCGGGTAAATACGATATCTACGTTACTGGCTCCAATGCTTTCTTGCTTTCGAGTGACTTGGCGACGCTTTTTCGCGGGCGGACATATGAGGTCGAAGTATTCCCGTTTTCCTTGCTTGAGTTTTCGACGTATCACGAAATTCATGACCCAGACGAAGCGCTTGACCGCTATTTAAGAGAGGGCGGAATGCCTGGCTCTTATTTGTATCCTAGCGAGCGAGTTCGCTATCGATATATTGCGAACGTGCTAGATGTCTTGGTTTTGCGTGATGTGGAAGAAAAGCATGGGGTTCGTAACAAAGTGCAACTAGAACGTGCATGCGATTTCCTAATGGACAATATCGGTAACATATCTTCTGTTAGTGGGATTGCGGCTGCGCTGGATGCTGCCGGAACGCGCGTTTCCGTGGCAACGCTCGCCCAGTACCTAGGATTTTTTTGCCAGGCCTTTGCGTTCTATCGAGTGCGCCGCTATGACGTAGGCGGTAAAAAGTACCTCGCTTCGGGTGATAAATACTATTTATCGGATCATGCAATCAGATACGCAAAACTTGGAACTAAAAAACTCGACTTCGGGCATGTATATGAAAATATGGTCGCTTTAGAGCTCCTAAGACGCGGTTGGGAAATCTATATCGGGGTGCTTTATAAGAAGGAAATCGACTTCGTGGCAATTCGTCGCGATGAGCGAGTGTATATCCAAGTTAGCGATGACATTTCGCGTCAGGAAACCTTTGAGCGCGAAGTGGCACCTCTGCTTGCGATACGTGATGCGTATCCCAAGATGGTCATTGCGCGAACAAAGCACGAGGCTGTTGATTATGAGGGGATTAAGGTGGTCGACATCGCCCGGTGGCTGATGGGGGAGGGGTCGAATGTCGAATAGCGGGCGGTGATAGTTTATGCTCGCGTTTACTCGGACAAAACCGAGTCGCTTCTGTCCGGGTAAACGGTACATAGCAAAGCCCCGCGCTCATTGGTGGAACGCGGGGCAAGAGAGCCGGATTGTTTAGCAGTCTGTAACTTGCAGCGAAGTATTGAGCCAGTCGCTGTCCGGGCGGCTGATCAGGCGCGCGTTGTTATAGGCCATCTTCATAGTCAGGATCGTCTGGCCGATATAGGCGCCGGACTCCATGAGCTCGACCACCAGGGCGACATCGGGACGGTCGTTTTCGGTCAGATCGAGCGGCAGCAGCAGGCTCATGGTGTTCTTGGTGGGGTAGAACGCCGGAACGGCGGTCTTGAAGTTCCACTCGACACGCTTCTGGGCGAGCTCAATGGCATCGTCGAGCCTATTGATCAGACGACGCTTCACTTTGGCGTTATCCTTAACAGCTTCGCGTAGTTCGTCATAGGCGGCCTTCTTCGACGCGTCGTTATCTGCGTTAACCGCCCTCGACAGTGCCTCGAGCGCATCGCTGCTTCCGCGCAACTCCTCGGCAAGAAACGCTTCGGGCAGGCGGTCGATGTTGTCGAGCAGGATATGGTCAACGTCGTGCTGGAGCGTTCTGTTGCCGTCAAAGAGCAGGTCTTCTTTCTTTTCAAAGTAGGACGCGCGCTGCGGAAGCGGGTCAAACGACGCAACAAGTTTCTTGCCCCACTGCTTTGAACCTGCTTTGCAAAAGGCCTCGAAGCGCCATGGACATCCGCTGCTCGACGGCGAGAAACAGGCATAAATGGCCTCGTAGGTGGGGTCGACGAGTCCGGCGTTAAATGCCGCGATCCCCTTATCGCTGTCCTCGAGAACCTTGTTTTCGGACTGAAGGCGATAGAAGGTGTACATGAGGTAGCTGCGCAGAACCGAATAGTCCTTGGAGTCCTCGTCCTGGTCAAAGCCCCATTTTTCGTCCAGCGCGTAATCCGCAAGACTCTCGATCATGCTATCGATGTTGCCCAGATATGCCCAGTCGGTGAGCGCACGGCCGGCACGCACCTTTTGGAAAGCGAAGTTATCGACGTAGCAGACACGCCAAGGCAGCGCACCCGGGCGATCCATCTTACGATCGCGCGTTATCGACACTTCGACCGGAGTTTCCCCGTCGTTTCGAAGAACGCTGATCGGAAAGATAACCTTACCCTCGTAGAAGCGGACGATTCGGTTGGAGAAGGCGAATTTCCAATCACGATCTAAAAGAGCCGTGACGTCGATGTCGCGCTTTGCGTACTCGATGATCGTGTCGGCCCATCGCTGTGAAGTCCATGCGAACGATGAGAGCTCCTCGCCAAGGGATGCAAATTCCTCGATAAGGTCTTGCGGAACGGGGCCCTCGAGATAGTCCTCGGTCTCCTGCATGCGCTCGAGATTGCGCTCTAGGAGCGGGGGCAGTGAGGTCGCAGCGGGGCGAGTGCCGGTATCGGCATTCGTGCTTGCAGCGAGTTGCGTATGGGTGTCGATGCTCGGGGCCTTGGTCTCATAATCTCGGCGCAGCTTCATACGATCGGCAATGGGGACATACGAGAGAAACCAGGGGAGGCCGTCCTGTGCATTTTCGGCAATCGACAGTTCAACGGCCGATCCATTTGCAGTCTCCAGATGTGTGGCAAAGCTGACTGTTTTGGGGTCTCGCATATAAAGCGCGCCCTGGGCGTACGCTTCTTTCCAGTCGGCGCAAAGCAGCGCCATGGCATCGAGTCCCGGCCCATAGAGGCTCGAAAGTCTGGATTTAGAGGTATACGGAATCGATGCAAAGCTCGTCAGGTCGTCGCTAAAGGAATCAATGAGCTCAGCGGAGACGGGGGAAGCTTTAAACTTGGGCGAATCGACGGCCCTGGCGATAACCAGACGCTCCTCCTTGCTCAGAATGTTCTGTCCATACTTTGCTTCTTCCATATTTGTCTCCTCCAAATAATTGCTTGGTTCGGGTGAGCGGCTTGGATGTCAACGACGACTTGTGCCCGCTGTCCGAAATCGTTGAGGACATCATACGCTCTGATAGGTACCTTCGGCACTTAGGCTTTGCGCCCGGATATTGGGACATGCGTCTCGTTTTGTGGGCCGAGGGTATGCGAACTGGGGCCCTTTTGGCCTGAAAGGGGGTCTAACGGGGCGTTATTTGGGCCACGGGTCACTTCGCCGGCGCCGTGCTTCGTCATACGCTCATTGTGGAAGCCGATGCCACGGGACGACGAAGGCCTCGGGCAACGGATGATCTGCAAGCGAAAGGAGCGGTGAGGATGATGAAGCCCATGACGAAGAAGCTGCTGTTAGGAATTCCCACCGTGACGCTTTCGGCCGTGCTGGCGTGTACGGTGGCCGGCTGTGGCGGTAGTGCTCCGAACGGCTCGGCAGGCAGTTCGGACGTCAGCGTGCCTGCGCGGGAAAAGCCCAAGACCTATGATTCGCAGACGGTCGAGGTGGCAGGCATTACCTATGAGTCGGTGGCTCACGGTACGTTCTATCGCGGCGACGCTAAGCTGCAGGACGGCTTTTACCTGCACGTCAAGATCACCAACAACAATGCAAAGAACAGGACGTTTGACTTCTTTAACGTGCACGCTGCCCAGGGCGATCTTGAGGCAGGCGACCCGTTGTTTACTTCCGGCAAGGCGGCCGTGCTCGACTACGTTGCAAGCGAGGCTCCCGATGATCTGCACAAGGGAATCGACCTTTCCGAGAGGCCAGATATCGGTCCGGGCGAGACTGTTGAGTACGTGTATTTCTGGGCACCCAAGACGGCGTACTACGGGCCCATCACTGTCGAGTTCGTAGACGCTAACGCCCCCGCCAAGAATCATGAGGCCATGCACTTTGACACCACGGGGTGCGAGACCAAGGAGTTCAAGGCTGCCGGCGGTGTGGCCGATTCTGGTGACGCGGCCAATATGACCGGCATCGATTGCGCATCGTACAGTATCGAGGCCGCCGATGGGTACACGCTGGATTCGTCCAACGAAGAGCACGAAAAGGCAGACTTCTTCCACGACGAGACTGGAGGACGCCTGCACATCAGTATCTTCCCGCGTTCGCCGGAGGAAGAGGTTGCAAGCCTAGAGCAGGTCTACGAAGGCATGGAGACAGCAACCGACCAGGTCGAGTACAACGGCATAACGTGGCTGCGCTTTACCGGTCCCGACAACGGCCATACGCTGTTTGCGACGGCTCCCGCGACGGGCGAGACCGTCCGCGTGTCGATTGGCTGGAAGATCGATTGGGACGCCGCCGCGCCCATGATGGAGGCATTGAAGCTCAAGTAGCGGGTTGCGATTCCCATGTCAGGCGACTCAGGGCTGGCTCTGGGTATCCAGAACCAGCCCATTTGATGTTCGATGAGCCGAGTCGGCGTCTCTCGCAAAGGTAACTGAGAGCTAGTGAGGCTTATCAGAATTGACCTCATCGGCGGTGTCATTTTCGAGCGCCGTGCGGCGGGCACTGTAGGCGACGAGGCCGGCACCAGCTGCGGCGAGTGCTGCTGCGGCTGCCGTAAGAGGAGCGTTGACATCGCCCGTGCCCGCAAGCGCGCCCGCTTTTCCGGAGCGCTTGTTAGTGCCGTGGTCCTTGCCACTGCTGGAGCTGCTTCCGCCGGAGCCGCCGCCCTTGTCAGTACCGCCGCCACTCGAGCCGCCACCGCCGTCCGCCGTCATCGGTGCATCGTGAAGCCCCGTCGTATCCGCGCTGTCGCATACGCCGACCTGAACTTCTGAGCGTTCGCATGCCGCGTCGGGTACATGAAGCTCGTGCAGTACGGCACTCAGCGCCGAGTTTGCGCCCGGTCGAATTTCCTCGAGCGTTACGGGATCGAGCGCCACCAGATTACGTGCCTTCGCATACAGCGTTACGCGTTTGCCCACTTCGTCGCTCCAACTCTCGGGAATGGCGAAGCTCATGCGGAACTGTGCCGTGCAGCCTGGTGCCAGCACGGCGTTGCCATTGTCAGCAACCAGCGGGTGCGTCGCAAAACGTGCGCCCAGCGTCTCGAGCGCGTACTTCACGTGTGCCACGTCGTTGTCCGAAGCGTCCTCGGCAAGCTCTGGATCGTAGATCGAAGCCATGCGTGCGTTCACTCCGAATCCGATAGATGCGCTGGAGAACGGCTGGTTGGAGCCCTCTCGGTACAGATCGATCGTGCCGGCGGTCAGCAAGGTGTTGCCGTCGTTTCGCACCGTGACCATGAAGGATTCGCCTGCCGCTCCGGGCACCACCGCGCCCGAGGTGGCTACCGCGCCCGTCGGCGTCGCGCATGCCACCAGAGGCACTTCGATGCCGTGTAGCTCTGCCTCGCTCTTCTCTGCACTCACAATGTGCGTGGCGAGCGCCGAGAGCATGCCGCCCGACGTCAAAAATGTTGTAACCTGATCGACGGGATGGTCCAGCTCACACATCACGAACGGCTCCGTGAATAGATTGCCTGCCAAGGTGCTGGCGAAGATGCGGAAGTGCTTGCCCATCTTCGCTACCGGATTGCCTTCTTCGTCGTAGGTCTGTCCCACCTTGCCATCGGTGTTCTCTACGTAGAGCACACACCTGCCGTTGTTGCTTACGCTAAACGATGCCGGACCACAGCCTGCGGCGCCCACGGGCTGCGTTGCAAAGGCCGATGCGCCTCGCGTCCAAGTAATATGCTGCAGTTGCTCGTTGACGGTTGCCAAAAAGCCCGTGTGCTGCGGCCACGGCACCGCGTGGGGTACTGTGGCATCTGGCGACATAACGCCCCAACCTGCGATGGACTGGCCGATCACGGCGTACGATGCACAGCCACAACCGCCTGCAGTCTCGTATGCAACGGGCACCACCATTTTGCCGTTGATATTCTCGGGCGTGCCGAGCTCGATGCTCGACGGTGCCTGCGGAAAGCGGAGGACCTGACGGAACGTGAGACTGTCGCCCAAATCATCCGACCACAGGGTAAAGCATTCCAGTGCAACCTCGGCCTCGCTGCCGAGCGCCTTCTCTGCGGTGGTTCCGCGGCGGTGGAGGTAAGCGCCCGACAGGCGCCCGTCGACCAGCGTCTTGCCCACCGTGATGCGTGGGCACTGCAGGCAATGGTAGCCATCCTCCTGAAGGCGGCCGCGCGAGATGCTGCGCCACGACGTGTGCGATATCACGCGGGCTCCGTCGTTGCTTATGCGCAGGCGCACAACGGACAGTATGCCGGATGTGCTCGCCGTATCGAAATGGGTGTTGTCGCCGGCGGGGCGCTCGCCCGAGACCAGCAGCACGTAGGCGTCCTGGTTTCCTCTTCCGTTCGTATATTCCACCACGGCGAAGTCGTAATCGTATACGCTGTCGCGCTCCACGTCGTTCTCGCCAAACCCAAGGGGAAAGTCCACGGGCGTGGGAGCGGACCACGTGCCGTTTGCCTTTGTGTGCACCACCAGGCGCGAGCGACCATTGTCGCCGTAGCGCACCGAGGCGATACGGAATAGGCACTCAACGCCGGCAATCATCGTTAGCTTCATGTGGGCTTCGCTGAGCACGCCGGAAAACAGCACGTTGTCGCTCGAGGGTTTTATGCCGCCACGCTCGTCCTCCGACACGCCGGCAGAATTGGCGTTCGGGTCAGCAACGGCGTTCGTCGTCTGGCCGATATAGGCGTACTCATACATCGGCGCGGCGTTTTCGTCGTTCTCTATCAGTGCATGGACGAAATGTTCGACCTGTCCCGTGTCGTCGCTTTCTGCATCCGCCTCGAGCTCAATGCGCGTGACCGACCGGTCCCAATCGCGTACGGTAGGCGCGACATTCCTTGCAGTGGCTTTAACCTCGGCGCGCGCGAGCAGCTCGGCGTTGGTGACGATGGTGGCCGATGCGATAAATTGCGGCACGCCGCCCGCCTCAATGTTGCCGGCCGAGCCGAAGCGGGCATCCAGCGTATAAGGCGTATCTCCACCCAATGCGAGCTCAGAGCGCTGGAGCACATACTGGCTGCCATTGTTCACCGACATATTCCACGAATCGAGGAGTGTGGGCCACGACCCCGACCAAGCCTTGGTGGTCCACTTGAACATTACGAGCTGGAGTATCACATCGACATCGACGTCTGCACCTACGCGCAGTCGCGGAAGCTGGTGTCCATCTGCCTTCTCGTACCCAATGAACAGCGTGAGGGATGCGGCGCCGCGCACGGCAGACGAAGCGACGCCTGCAACGCCGGCGCCAAAGGTGACGGCAAGCCCGATCTGGATGGTGAACGAGCCCGACGTGTTTGAATAGTCGAGCGAAATGTTTTTAAAAAACGCCGCGCCGCTGCCGTGCGTGTGGGCACCCACGGCGAGCGCCAGCTTCGCCAGCACCCAGGGGTTGACGTTTAGGAAAAACGGCACCGGTCCTAGGGTAAACTGCTCAGTCCAATTGAGGTCGGTTCTTACCTGGAAGAGGGCCTTAATATTGCCGTATGCGGGGTCGTTGTTGTTACCCCAGGTTTTGCCCACCCAATCGTAGGCGAGCGAGCCGTACAGCTGTGTGGCGATATCCATCGTGAACAGCGGCGCGCAATGGTGACGAAGGAGCTTGGTGTTTCTTGGATCGGTGCCCGAACCGGCACTCATGCTTTTGTACTGATTCCACTTCCCCTCCATCTCGTCGAGGTAGCGGTTTGCCTGCTTGGCGCCCGACTCACGCGGCGATTTCTTCCAGTACTCCGGATCCGGATTGCCTGAATCGTTCATATAGCTGGCTGGTTTGTATCCTCCGCCGAACAGCACGTATCCGGCAAACGAGAAATCGAACAAAATGGGGAACGAGGGCATCCAACACGTGAACTTATTACCACCGATGCCGGGAAACGATGCGGGGAAATCAAACGGAGTGATCTCTTGGTCCATGGTGGTGGGAATGATGGTGGTCGAGCCCGATTCCGCCTTTGCGGCCGGCGCGGTGACAACGGCCATGGGGGAGGAGAGCGTGTAGGTTTTGCCCTGGTAGTCGAGGACAAAGCGTAGCTTGCATCCTTCTTCCAGAAGGATCGACGCCGCATCGAGGAACTTGTCTTCGAGCGTGAACGTCGCCAGATTATCCGCGCCCGATGCGCTAGCCTTGACTTGGCCAATCTGCGTGACGGTTTCGGATGAACTGTCCGCAGCGGGCATCACTTTATTGATATGCAACGTCGCCTGCCCGCCCTGCGGCAGATGGGCCTGCACGGTAAAAGCGTGCGTATCGGGCTGGTCGTTTGCTGCTTTGTCCGCCGGCATTGCCATAAACGTGGCGTCGGCGTACTGGATGTCCCATTCGTCGAATGTGAGCTGGCGAAAGTACGGCTCGCCATCGGAGAGCGGACGTGTGGGTGCGGTAATGGCGGTGCCGCCTTGGACACGCGAGAGGGGAATCTCGACATCGCGGTAGCCTGCCATGCTAATGGAGATGCCGCCGTTAAAGTTGTACGCGTCGAGAAGCGTCGCCTCGTCCACGTAGCCTTCCGAAAGCGGCGCGACCTCAAAGATGGCCGTGCCTTCGTCATCGGTTGTGGCGGTGAGCTGTTTGCCCGCGGCATAGCGCGACGTCAGCGTAACCTGGGCACCCGCGATGGGCGTATTCTTGTTGGCGACGTCGACCACGACCACACCAAACATGGTGCGCGAGAGAACGAGCACCCTGAAGGGGTCTTTTTCGTCGGCATGGGCTTCGGTGGGCGCGAACGGCAATATGAAGGCGTTTGCGCTTCCCGGCACGCGAGGCAACATAATGCTCGCTAGCGAGGACGCTCCGGCAACAAGTAACGAACGGCGATCAAGCATCTTTGGCTCCCATCCCGCAAACATCGGAGGAAATAATCCAATTTTGCGAGAAGGTGCCCCGTGGCGGTAGTGCCGTTCAAGGGTCAAAATGTCCAAATTGATCGAGCGAAGCGCCGGGTTCCGGAACGCGTTCGATGCGCTTGGCAGTCCGGTCGCTAACGTAACATATGCGTGACCAGCTCGGCGCGTGTGCCGATGCCAAGCTTTGCGTATACGCCGGATAGGCGGTTTTTGACGGTGCCCGGCGATACTCCCATATGGCGTGCGATTTCGGCGTTGGTCCACCCACGACAGGCGAGCATGGCCATGGTGAATTCCGTGGTCGTTAGATCGTCGGCCACGTCCTCGCCCGAATCGGGGTTGTGGATGCGCCGCCAGCCGTAGCTGAAGCGGTACGTGATCTCGATGATGCGCGCGAAGTCGTCAGGGTATTGCGTTTTTAGGCATGCCTCGATAAGCCCCTGTAAAAGGCCGTGATGCTCGCCAATGAGTTCGATAAGGCCGTCGGGACGCGCAATGTTCCAAGCAACTCCGAAGTGCGTTTTTGCGGCGTCGATGTCCTTGAGGCTCATGCATGCCATGGAAGCTGCCAGGTGCAGGAACAGTTCCGAGATCGGATAGCTCCCCTGTTTCATGATCAGGGCGTTTTCCGCCATGCCCAGACTGCGGCCATATTCGCCGCGCAGGTACAGGGCATGCGCCATCACGTAGCTGGCGAACAGGCGCAGGCCTTCGGGCAGATGCGCCGCAAGCGGATAAAACTCTTCGGCAGAATACGGGGAAGACAAGTGCAGCAGGACGCTTGCGGCCGAGGCGAACAGGATATGCGTGGCGTGGACGGCGGGTGATTCCTCGTCAGTTGGCGTATCAAGGATGCCCGCAAGACAACGGCGGGCGTCGGCGATACGGTTGAGCGACAGACTGGCGTATCCGCAGATAAAGCATGCGGAATAGCGCAGTGCGGAATCGGTGGCGTCAAGATAGGGGCGCGCCGTCTTGGCAGCGAGGGCGGCCTGTCCGCGAAAGTACAGCGCTTCTGCCGTGGCGATGGTGCGTGAATCGGGGTCGGAAATGCCTGCAACCGCAGCGTCAATCTGCCCCGGCACAAAGGCAGTGCACATCAACGGCATGGGAACGCATGGGTAGCCATCGCAGTCCATCTTCCATCTCCCAACAGCTGGCAACAATAGCAGCAATTGTACTCCTGTTGCTCGGGACCCCTTTCGTTTTACTGTTCGGTTAACGCTGCGGATCGTTTTGGAAGGCTTACGAGCATGGTGGTCCCGTTCTCGGAACTTGCTTCGACCTCTACCGTGCCACCGTGAAGCGCTGCAATCTCCCAAACAAGCGCTAGTCCGAGTCCTGCGCCGCCGTATGCCCTGCTGCGGGATTTGTCTAGACGAAAGAACGGCTGGAAGATGCTCTCTCGGTACTGCTTGGGTATTCCCGGGCCCTGGTTCTCGACTCGCAAGAACACGTGGCTGTCGTTGTCGCGGATGGAGACGTTGACAGTCGAGCCGGGGTGGCTGTAACGGATGGCATTTTCGACCAGGTTAAACACCAGCCGATAGAGGAGCGTGTCGCTCCCGATTACTAAAGCGTCTCCAGCACAATTGAGGGCTATGCCCTTATTTTCGGCAAGTGGCGCAAGGTCGGTGAGGACCTCTTCGGACAAGGGACCAAGTTCCACATCGTCCTCGCAAGGAACGCTGCGGAGCTCGCTCATCTCGAGCAATACCTTGGTCATTCGAGACATGCGCTCGGTTTGTTCTTGTAGCAGGCCGAGCAGCTCGGCTGTTTCGGGTTGCAAACCGGAGTGCTCGGAGATGAATAGTTCAATCTGTGCTTGCATAAGGGCGAGCGGGGTGCGCAGCTCGTGTGCGGCGTTGCCGGTAAACTGACGCTGTGCAGAGAACCCCTCGCCAAGACGGGAGATCATGTCGTTGAAAGAGGCGCTGCATCGTTGTAGCTCGGTGGGCACATCTTCACTGAGTCTGATTTCGCTTAGGTTGTCAGGCTGCACACGCTCAACCTGGGCTGCAAAAGCCCGTAGCGGTTTGAGCGCACGACCGCTCACAAAGTATGCCAGCGCGCCGCCAAGGAGTGTGACTCCAGCCGTGATGTACCAGGCTGTCGTGCCAAAAGACTCCTGTGCGTCGTTTACGACGATTGTGACCTTGTCATCGAGGGCCGTTTTCGTTGGGTCGAACACCTGGGGCGAATCCGCGCCGGCAGCGTTAAAGGCCGAGATGTCACTGCCGATGGCATCCATATAGCGCATGCCCGTATAGCCGACCAGGCAGTTCGTCAGCACGCACGCCGCACACGTGAGCAGTGCCGTCATGATCGTTATGCGCCATTGCAGTGAAAGCCTTTTCATTCGCTATCCTCCATAACGTAGCCCTCTCCAATCCGATTGCGAATCGGGTCGTATCCCAAAGCGCTGCGTAGCTTTTTGCGGAGTGACGAGATGTGAACGCGGGTTGCGTTGCTAAAGCTGTTCACGCTGCTATCCCAAACGTGCTCGATAAGCTCCTCCTGGCTTACCGGTCGCCCCTGATTAAGCATCAGGTATTCCAAGATTCCCGTTTCCTTGCGCGTAAGAGATAAAGCCTCGCTGTCCACGGAAGCGATGCGCGCCTTGGTGTCAAAGCGGAGCTTTCCGCAGGTTAATACTATGTCGCTTTGTGCGAAGCGCCTGAGGGTAAGGCTGCGGATCCTTGCCGCAAGTTCGTCCAGATGAAACGGCTTGGTAAGGTAATCGTTGGCGCCGGCATCGAGTCCGTCGACTTTATCGGATACTTCGCCACGCGCGGACAGAATTAGCACCTTGGTCTCGCAGTCGGTTTTCCTAAGTTCCCTGAGCACAGTCATGCCGTCGATACGGGGAAGGTTGAGGTCGAGTACCACGAGGTCGAAGGCCTCAACGTCCAGTAGGTCGAGCGCCTCCTGTCCGTCGTGACAGCAGTCGACGCTGTACGCCAGGTTTCGCAAGCTGCGCGCGATTGCATCGCACAGTGCTCGCTCGTCTTCGACGATCAAAATACGCATAACAGTCTCCTTGCACATTCCAAATCGCGCTTAACACGGATTTTATAGTCGATATGGTCCAATGGTCGCGTAACGAAAGGAGTGGTCAGGTTGTTCAAAGCGGTAAAACCCGTGGTACAGGTCGCTTTGTTGATCGTCGGAATTGCCATGGTGTGCTTTGGCGTTATGCGTGGCGAGGCGGATGCCGTGCTGGCCAAAGCGATTAGGCTGTGCTTGGAGTGTATCGGAATTGGATAAAAGAGAAAACACTGCGTCGCATGTTTTGGCTCGATTTCGCGGATTCATTCAGGCGGCGGCGACGCTCATCACCAACATTCACCTGCCAAACTTTGCCAAAGGCGGCATCTATCAGGGCGCGGGAAAAACAGTCTGCGTACCTGGACTTAATTGCTATTCGTGCCCCGCGGCAACGGGTGCGTGCCCCATCGGGTCGTTCCAGTCGGTGGTAGGTTCATCCAAGTTCAACTTTTCTTACTATGTTACCGGTACGCTCATTTTGCTCGGTGTGCTGATGGGACGCTTTGTATGCGGCTTTCTGTGCCCGTTTGGCTGGCTGCAGGAGCTGCTTCATAAGATTCCCGGCAAAAAGCTTTCCACGAAAAAGCTTAAGCCGCTCACGTACATCAAATACGTTGTGCTGCTGTTTGCCGTGGTGCTGCTGCCCGTCTTGGTGGTTAACGACGTGGGCATGGGCGACCCATTCTTTTGCAAGTACATCTGTCCGCAGGGTGTGCTCGAGGGCGCCATTCCGCTGGCAATTGCCAACGCCGGCATTCGATCTGTGCTGGGGCAGCTCTTTACCTGGAAACTTGCCGTTCTCATTGCCGTGGTAGTGCTGAGCGTTTTGTTCTACCGCCCTTTCTGCAAATGGATTTGTCCACTCGGCGCATTCTATGCGCTCATGAATAGGGTGTCCTTGTTGGGGATTCAGGTTGACGCGTGCAAATGCGTCTCGTGCGGCAAGTGTTCAAGGGTTTGTCAGATGGACGTTGATGTTGTCCGCTCGCCCAATCACGCCGAATGTATCCGGTGCGGAAAGTGCATCGGGGCCTGTCCCGTCGACGCCATCAGCTATCGCTATGGCCTGGATGTGTCGGCGGAAAAGCTCCCCTTGACCGCCGATAAAAAGTAAACAAGCTTCGACAAAACGGAGGAATGACCATGAAGCTTTCTAAGATTGCGGCCCTGTTTATGGTGCCGGTATTGGCCTTGTGCCTTGTGGCGTGCTCGGCACCTGGTGGCAATGCGAGCGAATCTGCGGGCTCCGATTCTAAGATCGCAGAACTCACTGCGCAGAAGCCGGCCGATGCCGATGAGGCCGCCGAGCTGTATGCGAAGCTCATGCAGAAGGAGAACGAGATCTTTTCGAGTGATAACGCGCTGTGGGAAAAGGTATTCAATGCGGCAAATAAAGACTCGGCAATGATTGAGGATGGCAGCAATTACGGCGATTTCCTGCTCAAGACCATCGATGGTGCCAAGGATGAGTTCACGGCGGATGAGCTTAAGACGCTCAAGGCCGGTGCACAGCAGATCAAGGAGATCGAGGACAAGCTCGAGAGCTTGGAGAAGGAGTTCCCCGGCTGTGGAAGCACGCCGAGCGCAGGCGAGAGCGTTGACGCTTCGGCCGCTGGCATGACGGCTGGTGCCAATGGTTCGAGCGAGGCGACGAAGTTCCCCAGCTTTACGGGCAAAGACCTGGATGGCAACGACGTGAGCAGCGACGAGTTGTTCTCTAAGAACAAGGTCACCGTCATGAACTTCTGGTTCACCACTTGCAAGCCGTGCGTGGGTGAGTTGGGCGACCTTGAGGACCTGAATAAGGAGCTTGCCAAGAAGGGCGGCCAGGTCGTGGGCGTCAATTCCTTTACGCTCGATGGCAACAAGGGCGAGATTGCAGATGCCAAGGACGTGTTGAGCAAGAAGGGCGTGACATATAAGAACATCTGGTTCAAGTCGGATAGCGAGGCCGGTAAGTTTACGTCAAATTTGTTCTCGTTCCCGACAACGTATGTCATCGATCAGAATGGCAACATCGTAGGGGAGCCCATCGTGGGAGCCATCAGCTCCGCCGAGCAGCGCGCAGCACTCAACAAACTTATCGACCAGGCGATTGCGAATAGCGAGCAGTAAAAAACACGTAAAGCATCGCGAGGATCGTGTGTCGCTGTGCGGAGTAGTCCGCTGCCTTTCAAGATAAGCTCCACCATATAGAGGTCCCGCTCGGGACCTCTTCTTTTGAGCACCGTCCCGTTCGTTTTTTGGCGCGGTTCGTTACATTCCTCATTGGCGCTGATAAAAAATGGGGATAGAGTAGGACAAACGCGTCGAATACGAACGGCGGGGAAGAGCGGGCGGGGTGCCTGCGCGGGAGAGGTTGCCGTCCATGCT
Source organism: uncultured Collinsella sp. (assembly GCA_900541875.1). Taxonomy (GTDB): domain Bacteria; phylum Actinomycetota; class Coriobacteriia; order Coriobacteriales; family Coriobacteriaceae; genus Collinsella. The sequence goes on from UQLF01000002.1 coordinate 41,960, forward strand.
GGAGCTCAAAGGTATTTGCAAAAGGTACGTCACGCAGTCGTTTACGCAGGTGGCGCTCGATAACGTGAGCCTGGCTTTTCGCGATAACGAGTTCGTGGCCATTCTGGGTCCCTCGGGTTCGGGTAAAACTACGATGCTCAACGTTATCGGTGGGCTCGATCACTTTGATTCTGGTGACCTGTTGATCGACGGCATCTCGACCAAGGACTTTCACGATCGCGATTGGGACGCCTATCGCAACAACCGCATCGGCTTTGTGTTCCAGAGCTATAACCTTATCCCACATCAGACCATTTTGGAAAACGTTGAGCTAGCGCTGACGCTCACGGGTGTTGGCCATGCCGAGCGCCGCCAGCGTGCACGCAAGGCGCTCGAGGCAGTCGGTCTGGGCGAGCACGTTAACAAGCGCCCGAGTCAGCTTTCGGGTGGGCAGATGCAGCGCGTGGCCATTGCCCGCGCTCTGATTAATGATCCCGAGATTGTGCTGGCCGACGAGCCGACCGGCGCTTTGGATTCAACGACATCCGTACAGGTCATGGATCTGCTCAAGGACGTGGCGCGCGACCGCCTGGTCATCATGGTCACGCACAATCCCGAGCTGGCGTACCAATACGCCACGCGCATTGTCAACCTGGCGGACGGCAAGATCACCGACGATTCCGACCCCTTTGATGTAGCAAAGGCCGCGCGTCGCGAGGCCAAGCCTACGCGCAAAACCTCGATGAGCTTTGTGACGGCGCTGGGGCTTTCTGCCCGAAACCTCATGACCAAGAAGGGCCGCACGGCCATGACTGCCTTTGCGGGCTCGATTGGCATTATCGGCATTGCGGCGATTCTGGCGCTGTCCAATGGTGTAAACGGCTACATCAAAAAGGTCGAGGAGGATACGCTCTCGAGCTACCCGCTCACCATTTCCAAGCAGGACTACGACCTGTCGTCCATGATGGGTGGTCAGGGGGCTGCGGATGACGATATGTCCAAGAGCGAGGATTCGTCCGACGACGGTACCGACGGCAAGGCTCAGGGAACCGATAAGATTCCTGTGGTCACGGCCGTAAAGGATATGTTTGCGAGCGTTAAGTCCAACGACATGACGAGCTTTAAGGCATGGCTCGATGCCGGTGGCGACGGCATCGATAAAGAGGTCAACGCCATTCAGTACGGCTACGGTGTATCGCCGGTTGTCTATCGTGCCGGCAAGGGCGATGAGAAGCCTGTCCGGCTGGTGCCCAACGCCATGACCGAGGCCATGAGCGGAGGCGCGAGCTCGGCGGCAACGGTGAGCATGGAATCCATGGGAACCTCGGTCTTTAACGAGATGATCGACGACCAGAGCCTGCTCGACAGCCAGTACGATGTCGTGGCGGGGCATTGGCCTACGTCTGCTAACGAAGCCGTGATGGTGCTTTCGAGCCGCGGTACGGTGGGCGACTACACGCTCTACAGCATCGGTGCGCTGGATATCGATGAGCTCAACGATCTGGTAAACAGCGCTATGACGGCTGACGGTGGGGTCGAAACGCCCGAGACCGGCGCCGACTTTACCTACGACGATGCGCTGTCCACGACGTTTAAGGTACTGTCGCCGGCCGATGCGTATCGCAAAAACGAAGAGACCGGCATGTGGACCGATATGTCTGACGACACCGACTTTATGGCCACCAAGGTTGCCGACGGTATCGACGTGCACATTGTGGGCGTGGTACGACCTAACGAGACCGCCAACGCGAGTGCGTTGTCCCCGGGCATTGCCTACACGCATGCGCTGACTCGCCAGCTTATGGAGCGCGCTGCCGATTCGCAGATTGTGCAAGAGCAGCTTGCCCACCCCGAGACGGATGTCTTTACGGGCAAAACCTTCGACGAACTGCAAGGCGAGGCCAAGCAAGGCGTTGATCTGGGCAGCATGTTCAGTGTGGACGAGGCGGCGCTCAAGAGCGCGTTCTCGTTTGATGCGTCTGCACTCTCGGGTGCGGCCGGCGGTATGGACCTTTCTGGCATCGATCTGTCGGGGTTGGACATTGACCTCTCGGGCGTTGGAAGGGACATCGACTTCAGCGACATCATGGCAAAAGCACCGGCTCCAGATTTCTCGGGCATCTTTGACGGTCTGGAGCTCACGCCCGAGCAAATGCAGCAGGTGGGAATACTTGCCAACCAACTGTTTGAGGGTTTTTTGCAGTCTGATCAGTTTAAGGCGCTGTCGCCCGAAGATCTTAAAGACGCGTCAAAGCTCGCTGCCGCATTCTCGACGTATCTTGAGAATGATACCGCAGCCCAGCAATGCCTGGCTCAATTGAAGGCGCTCGGTGGCGATGCCCTGGCCGAGCGCCTGCAACAGGCGATGACCGACTATGTGCAAAAGCAGCTGGCTCCGTATCTGCAGCAGGCTATGGATCAGGTGATGAAGGCAATCAGCGAGCAGATAGCGTCGACGGTATCGTCCCAGCTCAAGGCGGGCGCGGCAGGGCTCATGGACCAGATGGCGACGCAGATGTCTTCGAGTTTTGCCAACCTGGCGAGCGCCATGCACGTGGATGCGAGTGCCTTTGCCAATGCCATTCACTTCAACATGGACGCCGAGGACCTGAGTTCGCTCATGATGAGCTATGCCAAGGCGTCGAAGCTCACCTACGACAACAATCTGACCACGTTGGGCTATGCGGATGAGGCAGACCCCATCTCGGTTAAGATTTTCCCGCGCGACTTTGAGGCCAAGGAGCGCGTACTCGATCACATCGACGCGTACAACAAGCAGGTCAAAGCCGCCGGCCACGATAATCGGGCAATTTCGTACACCGACTACATGGGCATCATCATGGGTTCGGTAACCGACATCGTGAACACCATCAGCTTGGTGCTCATCGCATTCGTAAGCATCAGCCTGGTGGTGAGTTCCATCATGATCGGCATCATCACGTACATCAGCGTGCTGGAACGCAAAAAGGAGATTGGCATTCTGCGTGCGATTGGCGCGTCGAAGCGTAACGTGGCAAACGTGTTCAACGCCGAGACCTTTATCGAGGGCCTCATTGCCGGCGTCTTTGCTGTTGTCGTCGTGGTGGCCGTGAGCTTCCCGGTCAATGCTTGGGCGCTTACGGCCAAACAGGTCCCCAACCTGATGAGCCTGCCCGTGCAGGATGCGCTGGTGCTCATTGCAATTTCGGTGCTGCTGACGGTTGTCGCTGGCCTGCTGCCGGCCCGCAGCGCATCCAAAAAAGACCCCGTGGAAGCCCTGCGCTCCGAATAATGCGACAAAGGGGCGGTCCCTTTGTCACGTTCGTTGATATGAGAGAAGAGTAGATGATCCTTTCGCTGGCCCCTATGGAGGGGATTACCGGGCATGTGTTCCGTCGCGTGCATGCGGAGTGCTTCGGCGCGCTCGATTGCTATTACACGCCGTTTTTGCCGCCGCCGCGGGTGGGAAACCGCTTTGGCGGCAAGGCGTTTAAGGAGATCGATCCTGCCAATAACCAGGGGCTCAACGTGGTGCCTCAGCTGATGTCCAAGAACGCGGACGAGTTTGTGTGGGCGGCACAGGTGCTCGCCGACATGGGCTACCGCGAGGTCAATCTCAACCTGGGTTGCCCCTCGGGAACGGTTGTTGCCAAGGGCAAGGGCTCGGGTTTCTTGCGTAATCTCGACGAGCTCGAGGCGTTCTTAAGCGATGTGTGCGAGCGGTCGCCGTTGCCGGTATCGGTAAAGACCAGGCTGGGGTTGGAGAGCGACGACGAATACGAGCGCGTGCTCGATCTGTATTGCCGCATGCCGCTGGCAGAGCTGATTGTGCACCCGCGCGTGCAAAAGGACCGCTATACGGGCTCGCCGCGCAAGGAGTTCTATGGCGAAACGCTGGAGCGTGCGCCGTTTCCGGTCGCCTATAACGGTGACATTTTTGATCTTGAGGATATGGATGCGCTGGTGGAGGCCTATCCCGGCACGCGCCATGTAATGCTGGGGCGCGGCCTCCTCGCGAACCCCGCGCTGGCTCGCATGGTCAAGGGTGGCCCTGCTGCCACGGCTGCTGAGCTGCAGCGCTTCCACGACACGCTGTTTGCGGCCTATGCAGAAGAGATTGGCGGTAACGCGGTCTTTCGTATGAAGGAGTGGTGGTTCTACGCCAAGTGCGCTTTCGCCGACCCCGCTACCGTTCAAAAGCTCGTACGCAAGACTAAAAAGGTCGACGAATATCGCGCCGCCGTCGAGCGCGTCTTTCGCGAGCAGCCACTTGCACTCATAGCTCGCTTCCACGGCTAGTTGGTCGTTGGGGACGTTCTTTAACGACTAGTCATTTAAGAACGTCCCCAATGACTAGCTATAAAAAGTTGTACACCAGCATCCAAAGATGTCGAAAAATGTCGACTTTGGATGCTAGCGTACATGTTTGGGTCGGCGGGGGAGTTGAGTCTAGGCAATCATTGCATCGAGCGTGATGAGCTCTCTGAGTCGCTCCGTGCGTGTTTGCCCATGGCGCTTTGCTTTTGCGTCAAAGGCTTCAAGGACCGATTCACCCACACGTGCCGATAAAACAACGCTTGGCTCATCAGAGATCGACGGCCTTCCCAGCTTGATGGTGCGACCCTTCGGCCACCCATCTTTTTCGTATGCCTCTGCGGCTTTCTCCAACTCTCCGGGAGCAAACCCCATCATCTTTTCGAGCTGCTTAGCGTCCATAGCGCCTCCTATCGATCGACATAATGTCGAGCGCCGGTTCTCGGATTCTCTTTTTGTATACAATTTTGTAGACAAAAATACAAGCAGTTTATCGGGCTAATTAGCTTGTTTTGACCCGCCTGTTCGATAGGAAATGAGCATTGACGACTTCGCTACTCCTTTGCTTTTCAGCTTGGAATTTGGATGCTCATTGAACTTCCGGAGGGGAGCGCTTTATTAAGCTATCGAGATTCTGGGCAGGAACTCTCACTGGTCTTCGGTAATGGGACCAGCTTAATTCGCGACACAGTGTGTCGCGAATGGGAGTAGTCGTTAGGTGTCCTTCAATGGCTACTCATATAAGAACGTCTAAGTGTCGGATTTTGTCATTTAGTGTCGTTCTCAGCGACTATTCTGGAGGGTCGTGGTCAAAAAGGGCAAATATGAGTACTGTTGCCATTATGGTTGCATTTATTTTGCTATAAATAGCAGCTCCTGATGAGATTTGTTCCCATTAGGAGCTACTTTTATTGAACATATGAGGAGAAATAACGTCGTCTGCGGACGAGTGGAACGTTGAATAGTTCCTGAAGTGATCAAAATCGCTGCTGCTAAACAGGTAGCAGTACTCATATTTGCCCTATTTTGACCACAGCCCTCTCGGAAACCTTTCCAGAGGCGTCAAACAGCCATAATCCAAAGGTCGCCTCAAACAATTAGCCGGCTAAGAGCGTCCATGGCTACCCAAAAGTTGTACGCCAGCATCCAAAGATGGTAGCGCACAGAGATGTGGTGTAAGAGGCGGGGCATGCCCCGCCTCCGCCTTTTCTTGAAAGGGAGGGGACACCGCCTAGAATTCGTCGTTGGAGTAATGAAGGTGACGAATGGAAGGAAAGGCGATGCCCCAAGAAAAGAGTGTACTGCGCCTCGGCCGCGACGAGGCCCTCGAGGCGGCGAGGCTTTGGCAGGAGTGCGGCGACGCGCGCGAGTTCGCGTGCAGGGTGCTGGGCGGCGTGATGAACGCGCTGATGGACTCCGAGGCCCAGCAGATGTGCGGCGCGGGCCGCAACGAGCGCAGCGACGGCAGGGAGAACAGCCGCAACGGCTACCGCCCCAGGTCGCTCAAGACCGCCGTGGGCGACGTTGAGCTCGAGATACCCAAGCTCAGGCACGGCACCTACTACCCCGAGGGCATGCTCGCGCGATGGTCGCGCGTCGACACCTCGGTGGCCGCCCTCGTGCAGGAGATGTACGTGTGCGGCGTGTCCACCCGCAAGGTCGAGCGCGTGGCGTCCAGGCTGGGCATATCCTCGCTGTCGAGCTCGGAGGTCTCGAGCCTCTGCTCCGACCTCGACGCCGAGGTGGCGGAGTTCCGCCGCCGCGACCTGTCGGGCACGCCGTGCTGCTACCTGTGGCTCGACGCCACCTACATGAGCTGCAGGGTCGGCTCGTCGGTCGTCTCGCAGGGCGTCGTGACCGCGATCGGGCTGGGCGCCGACGGGCGCAAGCACTTCCTGGGCTGCGACGTGGTCGACACCGAGAGCGAGGACTCCTGGGCGGCATTCCTCGGCGGGCTGCGCGAGCGCGGGCTGGCCGGCGTCCGCCTCGTGGTCTCCGACAGCCACGCCGGGCTCGTGGCCGCCGTCTCGCGCCTGTTCCAGGGCTGCGCCTGGCAGCGCTGCGTGACGCACCTGCAGCGCAACCTCCAGAGCGCCTGCTCGGGCAGGCCCGAGGACTCCAAGGCGGCCGTCAGGGACCTCGGGCACGCCGCGGTCTACCAGGACGACCCCGACCTCGCGCGCTGCGTGTGGGCCGAGGCGGCGCCCTGGGTGGCGTCGGTGTCCGCCAGGGCCGGCGAGGTCTTCGAGCGGGCCGAGGACTCCGCGCTGGCGTTCACGGCCTTCCCCAGGGCGCACTGGGCCAAGCTCCGCACCAACAACGTCCAGGAGCGCGCCAACCGCGAGATCAAGCGCCGCTACAGGGTCGTGCAGTCCTTCCCCTCGAGGGAGTCGATGCTGCGCCTGACGTGCGCGAGCCTCATGGAGACCGAGGGGCAGTGGTCCCAGCAGCGCGTGTTCTCCGAGGCCTCGGCCGCCGAGGGCTTCGCCGGGCCCGCGGACAGGTCGGCCCCGACAGAGGGGAGGCGCCGCGCGCTCGGGCGGCGCGCCAGGGAGATAGTGGACGAGATAGTCGAGAGGCGCGGTCTCAAGAAGGAGTAACATCGGGACTTGCAGCGACGGACCTCAGGACGCTCTTACACCACGTCTGCGCGCGCCACCCCAAAGATGTCGGAAATGGTCGACTTTGGATGCTGGCGTACATGTTTGGGTCGTATAGGTTGGGGCGAGCCGGTCGCAACGCGAGTGTTAGAGTAGGTTCTCCTGTGCCCACGCGATGATGTCGCTCGACTCGTAGAGCGGCTTGCCGTCGATGAACAAGCAGGGAACCTGGCGTTTTCCGCCGATGGCGATGAGCGTCTGCTCGGCCTCGGTATCGGTCGAGATATTGCGCTCGGGGATGGTCACACCGTTATCGGCAAGGAATCGTTTGACCTTTATGCAATACGGGCAGCCGGTCATAACGTAGAGCACGAGCTCATGATTAGTAGCCATAGGTCTCCAATCGGTTGCGGTTTCGATTGAAATACCCAAAGCCGCCGCGGTCTATGCGCGAGCCGACGACAACTCGATTGCCTGAACCAGAAACGTCGTGGCTCCGGTGCCGCAGGGCTTGTCGTAGTAGTCAACAAAGCGCTGATCGGCAAGATAGCCGTGGGCGAGGCCCAGGTATGCTTCGTCTTGGGGCTCGTGTCCCCAGTTAAGGGCAATCCATCGACGGTGCATTGCGACAAGTTTGTGGGCCTCGTTGCTCTCTGGGTCGCCAATGCCCATGGCAATCGAAAGCTGGCCCAGAACAGCGCGTTCAAGTTCCTTCATGTCGTTCCATGTCTCGGGGTCCATATCCAGCAGTGTTTCGTTTGCTGCATCGATAGCCTCATCGCCATAGCGCACCCGCGCTTCGGAGCCGTAGCGCTCCTCGTTTTCCTGCACGGTACGCCAGCGCTCCAGTTGCGGCAGGACGGCGCCCATGAGCGAGACGGCTTCGTCGAGCGACATGCCGGTGTTTTGCGCCAGCCGCGGGGCGCAATCCTCGATCATCGCCTCCATGGTGGTGTCGTAGGTGTACTTGCCGTGGTCGTAGCACCACTTGCAGTAATGGTCGGTCGTGGCGCCCGTGGCATCGGTGCCGCAGTCGTTGGGCGTGAGTATCATGCCGCAGCTCTGGCAATAATGCTCGGGCATTTCGAGCAGGTGGGACAACGGCTCGCCGGTTACGGCGGCAATGAGCTTCATCATGTCGATGCCCGGGGTGACCTCGTCGCGCTCCCAACGGCTGACGGCTTGGCGCGTGACAAAGAGTTTGGCGGCGAGCTGCTCTTGGGTAAGGTGATGGGCGCGACGGATGGCAATGAGCTTTTCTGCAAAGGCCATAGTGGCTCCTTTCTGCTGGTTGATGGCTTAAGCATACGCGGCGGCAGGCGCCCTTCCAAGCAACCGTTGGTTGCATGACAGGAGTCCGCGGCGAAGAATTGCGCGCAACGCCCCACGCCTCCATGCCGTACAATGACCGGCATGGAACCTATTGCACACATACATACCGACCTGCCGCAGAAGTTCGGCATTCCGCGCAACAGCTTTTTGGCGCCTCATCTGCAGGGACGCATCGTTTTTGAGCCGGAATTTGCCTCCAATGCAGCGGTTGAGGGTCTGGACTCCTTCTCTCACCTGTGGCTGTTGTGGCGCTTCGAAAACGGAACGCCCGGCGGCACGGCTAAGGACATAGCCGCCGATGCCAAAACGCAGGACAGGTCCGGTGCCAACGCAAAATGGTCGAAGACCGTGCGTCCGCCGCGCCTGGGTGGAGCCGAGCGTGTGGGCGTCTTTGCCACGCGCAGCCCGTTTCGCCCTAATCCCATCGGTCTCACCTGCGTCAAGCTTGATCGTGTCGAGTTCACCGACGACGGCCCCATCATTCATGTGCTGGGGGCCGACCTGCGTGACGGCACGCCCATCTACGATATCAAGCCCTACATTCCGTTTGCGGACTGTCACCCGGATGCGACCGGCGGCTGGATTGAGGATGCTCCGTGGCAAGAGCTCGATGTTGAGTTTCCGCAAGCTCTGCAGGATATGGTCCCGCCCGCAAAGATTTCTGGCTTGGTCGAGGTTCTACGCCAAGATCCGCGCCGCGCGGGCAGCAAGCACGAGCCAAACCGTGTCTATCATCTGGCCTACGCCGGGCTCGACATATCGTTTACGGTCGACGAAACCCAGCTAACCGTAGTCGCCGTCAACGACGCGCAAGACTAACCATCCGTCCGTATCCGTCAAAAACAACGCCAAACCCCATGCCAAAACCGCCCACGCTGGTGGACAATAACGCCTACCAAAACAATCACTTTGCACGGGGGCTCAGCATGAAATACGACTTTAGCTCGCTTATCGACCGCCACGGCATGGACTCCATCGCCGTTGACTCCTGGGGCGAGATCCCCGGTATGGCTCCGAACGCACCCGACGAGGGCTTCGACCGCATTCCCATGTGGGTGGCCGACATGAATTTTGCCACGGTGCCCACGGTCCAGGAGCACATCATTCAGCGCGCTCAGCATCCCATGTTTGGCTACTTTAACCCGCGTGCCGAGTACTTCGACCGCATCATTGAGTGGCAGAGCCGCCGCAATGGCGTCGAGGGCCTGGCACCTGAGCATATCGGCTACGAAAACGGCGTGCTGGGCGGTGTCGTGTCGACGCTGCGCGCGTATGTCCAGCCGGGCGATGCGGTGCTGGTCCACAGCCCTACCTACATCGGCTTTACCAAGTCCATTGAGGCCGCGGGCTATCGTATTGTCCATAGCCCGCTTAAGCTCGATGATCAGGGCGTGTGGCGCATGGACTTTGAGGACATGGAGCGCAAGCTCGCCCAAAACCACATCCATGCCGCGGTATTCTGCTCGCCGCACAATCCCTGCGGCCGCGTATGGGAGCGTGACGAGATCGAGCGCGCCATGGACATCTATCGCCAGCACGATTGCGTGGTGATCTCGGACGAGATATGGTCCGATATCATCCTGCCGGGGCACAAGCACATCCCGACGCAGTCGGTGAGCGAGGATGCCCGCATGCGCACGGTTGCCCTCTACGCGCCCAGCAAGACGTTCAACCTGGCGGGTCTGGTCGGCAGCTATCACATCATCTATAACGAGACGCTGCGCGACCACGTGTGTGCCGTGTCCAACAAGACCCACTACAACGAGATGAATGTCCTCTCCATGCATGCGCTTATCGGTGCCTACCAGCCGCAGGGCTATGAGTGGGTGGACGAGCTCAATCAGGTGCTTGCTGGCAATATCGAGTACTTCTGCAATTACGTGGACGAGCATTTTGAGGGTGTGTCCTATTCACGTCCGCAGGGCACGTACATGGTGTTTCTGGACTGCACCGAGTGGTGCCGAGAGCATGGCCGCGATATTCAGTGGTTGCTCGACGAGGGGGCGCGCGTGGGCGTGGGGTATCAGGACGGCCGCCCGTTCCACGGACCCTGCCACATTCGCGTGAATCTGGCGCTGCCGCTTTCGCGCGTAAGGGAGGCGTGCGACCGCCTGGACCACTACGTTTTTAATGCACGGTAAGTGAGCACTGCATGCGGGGCCTTCTGCCAAGTCGGCTGGAAGGCCCCGCATGGTAAAACGTCTGTAACCATTGGGCACTCGTGTGGTTTTGTTTGCTATTATTTTCTACCATTTCAGTCTGTAAACAGAATCGTCTGGAGCTCGATGAAAAGACCCCGTCGCTCGGTTGCCATTTCGTTGTTTGTTGCGCTTGCAGTGGCGAGCGCCTTTGTCGTAGCGATAGCCGGCTGTTTCGGGTCGAGTGACGGAGCCTCGACGTCTGCATTAGAAGGTCTGGACGCCTCACAAGCCAAAGACGACAACCTTAAGACGCTTGACGTCGGAAGCGACCTCTATCCACCGTTTGTGTATACCGATGAGTACGGCGATATCGTTGGCCTGGATGTCGAGATATTGACTGAGGCTTTGGCCCGCATTGGTTACAAGCCAAAGTACCAGCTGATCGATTGGGAAAAGAAGGAAGAGCTGCTGGCGAGCGGCGAGCTCGATTGCGTCATGGGCAGCTTTAGCATGACGGGTCGCGAAAACGAGTATCGTTGGGCCGGCCCGTACCTTGCGAGCCGCCAGGTGGTCGCGGTCGATCCCCAGAGCGATATCTACACGCTTGCGGATCTTGAGGATAAGGTCGTGGCGGTCCAGTCCACCACCAAGCCCGAGGACATTTTGCTCAATTGCGCAAATGAAAATGTTCCGCAGATCAAAGAGCTCTACTGCTTTTCGGACCGCTCATACCTGAACCCGGCGCTCGTCGAAGGTCTGGTCGACGCTATCGCCGCGCATGAGTCCTCGCTGCTCACCTACGAAAAAGACTATGGCGTAACGTATCGCATCTTGGACGAGCCGCTGCTAGAAGTTGGTTTGGGCACCGCTTTCGATATCAACGATACGCGCGGCATCGACGTTAAACTCACCCGTGCCTACCAGGAAATGCTAGCCGACGGCACCATGGAACGTCTGGTGTCAAAGTACTTTGATGACCCTTCGCCATTTTTGAATACGGAGGGCCTGTCATGATCGATGCACCCGACCACGCCGTAGAGGAGCGGGGTAATCGTTCGACAGGGGCATGGCTCCTTGTCGCCCTGCTGGGGATAGCGCTCTCGGTTGTTGCCGGCATGATGAGCTACGGCTACACGACAGCTCAGGCCGAGCAGCGCTTTGCCGACGTTGTCGATTACGTGGCGACGCAGAGCCTTTCCTACGACGCATTCAATAGCGCCTATACGACCAAAAACCTGATTCGCGTTATGGAGATTGCCGGAGAGACAGCGCGCGATATGGAGCGCGACGGTTTGGTGGATAACGCCACGCTGGAGCAATATGCCGACCAGTTCAACGTGAGCGCATTGATCGTGACGGACGCATCGGGCAATTTGGTGTCCGAGTCCTCGACGGATGGCGTGAGCTACGAGTCGCTCGCTACGTATCTCAAAGAATCACCCGTGCTGGAGGTGGCAACTCATCCGCTTAAGTCCTATACCGCCCGCATCACGCTTGCGGATGATTCGGTCGCAGACATTGGCTGCGTGACTCGGCAGGATGGCGAGGGCATCGTTATCGCGGTAAGGCATCAGAGCGCGAAGGCGGTTGCAAGCAATACGCTCAAACTGCAGAGCTTGCTTGATGGCTATGAAACCATCGATAGCGGCAATATCGTGATCGAAAGCGACGGCAAGGTCGTTGCGACCAATGCCGTTGAACCCACCGTATTGGGCGTATTCGATCTGCCTGCGACGGACGTCTTCATTGTCGACGGTATTAAGGATCGATGCCTGGCTGGTAAGGTCAGATTGGTTAACGCCGACGGCGAGTGGTATTTGGGCACATTTGGAAAAGCGCACAAATTCTATGTGTACACCTATGCCTCGGCGCGGCGCTACTTTGAGGTCGTCGCGGCTGTTGCTGCCGGCGTGTTGGTGCTCTACAGCGGTGTTATAGCCGTTGTTGTGACGGTGCGTCGCCGCGCTGATCGTCGACGTTTGACGGACTTGCTGCAGCAGGAGCGCGACTATGGTGACAGGCTGGCTAAGGCAGCGCGTGAGGCCTCGTCTGCCAACTCTGCAAAGACGGAGTTTTTGCGCCGCATGAGCCACGATCTGCGCACACCCATCAACGGCATTCGTGGCATGGTCGAGGTCGGCGATGCCAATGCGGACGATTTGCAAAAGCAGATCGAGTGCCGCTCAAAGATCTGGACGGCATCGGGACTGCTGCTCGACCTTGTCAACGAGGCCCTGGATATGAGTCGCCTGGAGAGCGGACAGATTGACTTGGAACTCGTGCCCGCAAATTTGGTGGCCCTCAATCGCGAGGTGTGCGATATTCTGGAGCGCCAGGCCGAGGAGCGTCTGGTGACAATTATCTCCGACCAGCAGACGCTTAATCATCCCTATGCGCGGGTGAGCGTGACGCACCTCAAGCGTTTGTTGCTCAATATTGCCGGCAATGCCGTCAAGTACAACCGCCAGGGCGGCTATGTCCGCCTGGTGTGCCGCGAGGTGGAGCCAGCGGATGGCGTCCCCGTCTATGAATACACGATCGCCGACAACGGTATTGGCATGAGCGAGGAGTTCCAAAAGCACCTCTACGAGCCGTTTTGCCGCGAGGAGCAGCAGGTGGAAGGCGCTTCGTCGGGAACTGGCCTGGGCGCGCCTATCGCAAAACAGCTGGTCGAGCTTATGGGCGGAACCATGAGTTTTACGAGCGTCTTGGGGCAGGGGACGACGTTTACCATCCGCCTGCCGTTCGAGAAATGCAAACGCTCCGAGATTCCTCAGGCAGTTCGCGTGGATGGGGGCGATGGCGATGCGCTCCAGGGCTTGCGCGTTTTGCTCGTAGAGGATAACGATCTGAATGCCGAGATCGCGCAGTTTACGCTCAGCCGTGTCGGTGCCATCGTGACGCATGCTAAGGATGGTGAGTCTGCCGTCGAGATGTTTACCGCGAGCGCACCGCACGAGTACGACGTGGTGTTGATGGACATCATGATGCCTGGCATCGATGGCCTTGAGGCCACGCGTCAGATTCGAGCACTCGATCGCGAGGATGCCGCGACCACGCCGATTATCGCCGTGAGTGCCAACGCCTTTGCCGACGACCGTAGGCTTTCGCGTGAGGCGGGCATGAACGCGCACCTGAGCAAACCTGTGAGCTCGCAAGAGCTCGTCGAGGCGCTAGCGCACATCGCCGCCGACGCTTCATAAGCATATGGCCCGGTTCCAAGGTGGGTCGGAACCGGGCCATATTGCTATTTGTGAGTTTTGCTTTTGAGACTTACTTTTCCTGAATCTGCTTGCCGCAAAGATGCTCAATCGTAATCTCGTAGAGCTGGACGCCCTTGATGTCCTTGGCGATTTCCTCTTCGACTTCCTCGGCAGAAGGGTAGTACTTAAGGGCGAGCTGGCGGACTTTGTCTTCGATAAACGCGGGAGTGTCGTTCGCCAGGCGACAACGGCCAAAGACGACGGTGCTCATAACGTAGGGAGCCCAGTCACCGTCCTTGTACCACTCGTTGCCGTAAACGGTAAAGCAGACCTTGTCATCGCGCTTGAGTGAATCGACCTTGTGGCCAGCCTTGGCGCCATGGAAATAAATCTTGTCGTGCTCGGCGTCAAAGAAGTAGTTGACGGGAATGGCATAGGGGTAGCCATCATCGCCGTTGACGGCAAAGACGCCGCGCTTGCAGGTAGCGAGCAGTTCGCGCGCTTCCTCGTCAGTGATGGCGCGTTTCTTTCGACGTAAGGGCCTAAACATCGTTGGCTTCCTTTCTGGTCGTGCGTGGTGGTTGAGCACAAACTATAGCGAAACGGATCCGTTTTTCTTGATGCGGGCGAGTATGTTTTTGAGCTTGTTAAAGTCGAGCGGTTTGGACAGATGGGCGTTCATGCCGGCGTCGTGTGCCGCCTTGGCGTCCTCGGCAAAGGCATTGGCGGTGAGCGCGATGATGGGGATATCGGCTGCATCGACCTTCTCGCTCAGGCGAATCGCGCGGGCTGCCTCGTAACCGTCCATGTCCGGCATCATAATGTCCATCAGGATCGCATCGAAGCTGCCGGCGGGATGCGACAGGTACAGATCGACGACCTCGTTGCCGTTGGCGGCGCGGGTGACCACGACGCCCTCGGATTCTAGCAGCGCCTGGGCAATCTCGGCGTTCAATTCGTTGTCTTCGGCGAGCAGCACGTTCATGTTGGCGAGCGAGCAGTCGAGCGTACTCTCAACCGTATTCGCCCGCGCCTGGGGATTCTTGTCGATATCGAGCGGAATTTCCACGTAGAACGTGGTGCCCACATGGAGCTCGCTGGTGACTTCGATGGTGCCGCCCATCAGTTCAATAAGCGACTTGACGATTGGCATGCCCATGCCGGTTCCTTGGAACTTGCTGCGCGCATCGTTACCTTCTTGGGCAAACGGCTCATAGATATGTTTTAAGAATTTGGGAGTCATGCCAATGCCGGTATCCGAAACGCTAAAGCAAAAGAGCGCGCGCCCGTTATCGAGTGGCTTGGTCTTTGAGCTAAAGGTGACGGAGCCGCCGTGCTTGTTGTACTTAATGCTGTTGTCTAACAGGTTGATCATGATCTGTCGGATATGGGTGGGACTGCCGACCATGTATGGCCCCGTGGTGTATGGCAGACTATTGTCCTGCATGGTGATGCCGTTATCGGATGCGCGGAGCTTGCACAGAACCAGCGTATTGTCACAGAGCTCTTTGAGGTTAAAAGGCGCATGTTCCAGTGTTATCTTGCGGTCTTCGATTTTGCCCATCTCGAGGATGTCGTTAATCAGCGAGAGCAGGTGATTGGCGGCAACACGAGCCTTGGCGCGGCTTTCGCGGGCGACCTGGATATCGCCTTCCTTCAATTCCTCGATATCGATAAGGCCCAGGATGCCGTTGAGCGGCGTACGGATGTCGTGGCTCATGCGCGTGAGGAATGCCGTCTTAGCGGCGTTGGCGGCGTCGGCTTTTTCGCGCTCGGTTCGAGCGCGCACGAGCGCCCAGATGAGCAGGACGATGCTGACCGACAACATACCGATGAGGGTGGAGGCAACGGCGGTGCGGTTGCGATAAAGGAATTGAAGCGTGTTGGATTCCTGGGCCGTGTACGACGTAGAGGAGTAATTGCTTGCGGAGAGCGATTCTCCGGCATTGATGATGCCCTTGTTGATGATTCCCAGCAGCTCAGGCTTTCCGCGCGAAATCCAGCACGAGAGCTCGCAGGTGTCAGGGAGCTCGACCGTCTCGCAGTCCTCGAGATCATAACGATCGCCGAGGGTTTTTACGCGTGAACTGGGAGCGACGACGCAGCGCGCCGTTCCCCTCCTGAGGGCGTCGAACGCTTCATCGTCGGATCGGTATTCGGTCACGGTCGCTGTGGGGAACAGACTTTCAAGTACGTTTCGGTTGATAAACGATGATTTGGTGCAGGCGATGTTCTGAAGGTCTTTGTTCAGGTTGCTTCCGCTGTGGATGGCGGTGAGGGATATGGTCCCCAACGATACCGACTGCACAACGCCTGATTGCTCGGCAAACCAGTAATCTCGGTATACCGGCAGCGCGACGTCTATGCTTCCCTTTGACAGGGCCTTTGACATCATCTTGTAGCTATCAAAGGCGACGGTTTTGACCGTAATGCCAAATTTATCGTGCAACGTCGTCGCAAGCGATGCGAGCGAGCCTTCCATTTTGCCGTCTTCGTCTTCGTTGCAGTAGGGGAGTTTGCCCGTAATGTAGCCGAGCGTGATGGTGCTGTTGTTCGCCTTGAGCCAGGCGCGCTCATCGCCGGTGAGCGAGGATGATCCGCTGTTTTGCGCTGAATAGTTCGATTTGACCTCGTCGTTATAGCGGGGGTTGACGCGGTTGATTGCCGCCATTGCGGAGTTG
This sequence comes from uncultured Collinsella sp., assembly GCA_900541875.1. Classification (GTDB taxonomy): domain Bacteria; phylum Actinomycetota; class Coriobacteriia; order Coriobacteriales; family Coriobacteriaceae; genus Collinsella. The sequence continues at coordinate 58,189 of UQLF01000002.1, forward strand.
ATGTTGTCCATCAGGTCGGGGCGGCTTTTGGGAACGGCAAAGTAGTAGTCGCTCGAACCGACGTAGAACATAGGCGACGCCTCGGGCGACGAAATGGTGTCGTTCATGATGATGGCGTCGACCTCGCCGTTTGCGAGCGCGTCAAAGAGAACGGAGCCTCCGTCATACTCCCTGTATGTGCAGGCGATTCCCTCGTTGGCGAGCCACTGCTGGCCGACGATGGTTTGCATAACACCGTAGTTGTAACCGATGGTGAGACCCTGGAGTGCTTGAGGGTCACCCTTGGCCAGGTCGTCACGGTCGGGCCTGGCGTAGATGTAGTAGCGCTCGGTGCCCTCAGGGTTCGAGGAAAAGAGCAGCTTTTGGGCGCGTTCCTCGGAGTAGGAGATGTTGGGCATGAGGTCGATCTCGCCTGCCTCGAGCATGTCCATAAGCTCGGTGAAGGTGCCGGAGACGTATTCGTACCGCCAGCCGGGCGTGTAGTACGACAGGGTCTGGAGGTACTCGTAACCCCATCCCGAGAGACGCTCGCCGGGGGTGCCGTCCTGGAAGCCCTCGTTGTTGACAAGCCAACCAACGCGGACCGTTTTGACCTGCTGATCGGTATTGGCGGCATAGGCGGGGGCGGGCATGATGGTGCTCAGCACGGCGAGCACGGCAAGCGCGACGGCCAAGGTGCGATATATAACTGAACGAAGGACAGCGGAAGCTCTCACATGCAATCCTAACGAATCGAGACATTACCGCATAAGGATACCAGCTCAGCCTGCCCAGTCGGCAGCTGCACCGCTAAACGGTCCCGCCCGGCAGTCATTGGGGACGTTCTTGTTTGACTAGTCATTTAAGAACGTCCCCAATGACTAGTTCCGTTTGCTGGGGAGGCGTGGGACAATACCGAGCGAACGTGATTGGTTGTCCGTGGAAGGGGTCGCGATGAAAAAGCTCAGGACGCTTGCCGACGTGTTGCGCCAGGCTGGCTTTGCGCGCATCACGGGTCTGTTTCTTATCTTCTATCTGCTGTGCTCGACGGCTGTCTGGCTGTCCGAGCCCACGACCCTCACGTTTGGCGATGGCCTGTGGTTTAGCTTTGAGACGGTCTCGACCATCGGCTTTGGCGATATTCCGGCCGAGACACCGGTTGCCCGCGCCATTACCGTCGTCTTGAGCGTCATCAGCATCTTCTACATCGCCATGCTCACGGGCGTGGCGGTGAACTACTGCAATACGCTCATCAAGATGCGCCAAAAGGACACCATGGCGCGCTTTATGGACGATCTTGAGCATTTGGAAGAGCTCGATCGTGACGAGCTTGCCGACCTATCGCGTCGCGTGCGCGAGTATCGTCGACGCCAGCGCTAGAACGGGCGCCGTGCGTCACGACGAGGGGGACTGAATATGAATATCACCGTGTATCTGGGTGCCAGTGCCGGCAATGACCCGGCATTTCTGCCTGCGGTGCAAGAACTGGGCAACTGGATTGGCTCCAACGGGCACGCGCTGGTGTACGGCGGCTCCAAGTCGGGCCTGATGGGTGCGCTTGCCGATAGCGTGCTCGATGCTGGCGGACATGTGACGGGCGTTGAGCCGAGCTTTTTTATCGAGGCCGAGTTTCAGCACGACGGAATCGACGACCTTATCGTGACGAGTGATATGGCCGAGCGCAAAGCCAAGATGATTGAGCTCGGCGATGCATTCATCGCCTTTCCCGGTGGGACGGGCACGCTCGAGGAGATTGCCGAGGTTATGTCCGCGGTGTCGTTGGGGCACCTGAGTGCTCCGTGCATCCTGTATAACCTGGACGGTTACTACAACGACCTCAAGGCGCTGCTCGGGCACATGATTGATAAGGGGCTTTCGAGCCCGAGGCGACAGCACGGCATCTACTTTGCCGACGATTTGCGCGAGATTGCCTCGATTATCAACGGATAAGTCTTGAGCCTGCCCCACTATGACTCCCAATGGTGCCGTTTGCGGCGCAGACGGTTGGCTTGTCTGGGCCACACTCGCTCTACAATAAAACGTAACTATGTCGACTTTGACCGCGGGAGGACCCGATGGATAACCTTGCCAAACCCACAAACCGCGCGCTGTTTTTAGTTAGCGTTGCCGTGACCGGTGCGTTCGCAGGTGCCGCGGTCTGGTTGTTCTTTTTTGCGATGGAGCACGGTATCGACTATCTATGGACCGAGATTCCGCACGCGCTGGGTTTCGCTTCGCCCGAGCTTGCCAGCGGTCCGTTTGGCTTTTTGCCCTACCCGTTTTTTGTCTGCCTGCTGGGCGGCCTGTTAATCGGTCTGTACGAAAAGATGACAGGCACCAAGACCGATGACCTCAATCAGGTCATGGCCAAGGTCAAGCAAGACGGGCGCTACCCGTACGACAACCTGGGCAAGCTTTCGCTCGCGGCATTGCTGCCGCTGCTGTTTGGCGGAAGTATTGGACCAGAGGCCGGCCTGACCGGCGTTATCGCGGGTCTGTGCAGCTGGGTCGGCGACCGTATGCGTCGCTTTGGCGCCGAGTTTAGGGAGCTCACGCTGCTGGGCACCCAGGCTGCCCTGACGGCGCTCTTTACCGCGCCCGTCTTTGGCTTTGTGGCACCGCTCGCCGGAAGTACTGACGGCCAGGGCGAAGACGCCGACGATGAATCCGCGTCCGGCGAGATCACCATCAAGCTGCCCAAGGCGCAAAAGACGGTGGTCTACGGCATTGCGATTGCCGGCGGTCTGGGCACCTACCTGCTGCTCGGCCAGCTTGTGGGCGGCGGCATGGGCATGCCGAGGTTCGAGGCCGCCGTGGTGGGCAACCTGGAACTTGTCTGGCTCATTCCGCTGGCGTTGGTCGGCACCGTATGCGGTTGGCTGTACTTTGTCTCTGAGCACGCGAGCGAAGCGCTCGCCCATGCAATAGGGGAGCGTCCTGTCGTCAAGGCCATGCTAGCCGGTCTGGCGCTCGCCATCTGCGGCACGGTCCTGCCCTACACCATGTTTGCCGGCGAGACCCAGGCCGACGTGCTCATGGAGACCTATCTGACCATCCCCGCCGGCGTGCTTATCGCGACCGGTCTTGTTAAGGCCATGCTGACGCCCGCCCTCATCAACCTTGATTGGCGCGGCGGCCACTTCTTCCCGGTTATCTTCTCGGGCGTAAGCCTGGGCTATGGCCTTGCTATCCTCACCGGCGCAGATCCGGTCTTTTGCGTCGCCGTCTGCACGGCATCGACGATGGGCGCCGTCATGCGCCAGCCCATCATGGTCGTGGGCCTGCTGCTCATGTGCTTCCCGCTCAAAGGCATCGTCTGTATGATCATCGCCGCCGCCATCGCCGCCGGCATTCCGCTGCCCAAGCCGCTGCGCAAATAGCGCGGTTAATCGCGAGTCAACTCCAGAGGGGTACGAGATGATCCTGTACTTTAGCGCGACGGGGAACAGCGAACATGTGGCGCGTCGCATTGCGGCGGCGACAGACGACAAGGTTGTGTCGATTGAGCGTTTTGATGTCGACGCCCTTCGCCTTGTTGCGACGGAAGGCCCCTGCCAGCTGGGATTTGTTGCTCCGGTGTATGCCTGGGGTCTGCCGACACCGATGATCGAGTTTTTGAAGAATGCCGACCTGTCGATTGCTGCCGGTGCAAAGGGCGGCGAGCGCCCCTATACGTTCTATGTTTCGACGTACGGTTCGACGACCGGCCAATCTGCCAAGTTTGCCCGCGACCTGCTGCACGAGCGTGGGCTCGAGTTAGATGCGGCGATGAGCGTCAAGATGCCCGATACCTGGACGCCTGTTTTCGACCTGTCTGACCCTCAAAAGGTTGAGGGTATCAATAGAGCTGCCGAGGCGCAGATTGATGCCGTGATCGAGGCGGTGCGGGCACGCCGCACGGGCAACATGATGCGCCATCGCGTGCCTCTGTTTGCATCGTGCGCGTATCACGCAATTGGGCTGCCGCGCATGCAACAGACGAGCAAGTTTGCCGTCGATGCCGATCGCTGCATCGGCTGCGGCCTGTGTGCCAAGCGCTGCCCCATGGCGGCGATTGAGATGCGCGACGGCCTTCCCGTCTGGACAAAGCCGGAGTGCGCAGCCTGCCTTCGTTGCCTGCACCGTTGTCCCAAATTTGCCATCTCGCACGGTAAGCGCACGGCATCCCACGGTCAGTACAGGCATCCCAAGCCAGGTGTGAGGATGTAGCGGCTGCTGGCCGCGCTACTTCCAAACCGCGAGCGCCGCAGTGCCCAGTACGATGAGGGCGAGACCGATGGCGCTGCGCCGCGAGACCTTTTCGTTGAATGCCAAGCGCGCAAATAGTACCGATACGACAATCGATAGTTTGTCGATCTGCACCACGACGCTCACCTGGCCTGCGGCGATGGCATAGTAATAGAGCAGCCACGATGCTCCGGTCGCGATGCCCGATGCCGCGAGAAATACGAGCTCGTAGCGGTCTACGTGCACGGCTTGGCCCATCTTGCCTTTAGCTGCCACGATTGCCCATGCCATAACCAGTACCACGCAGGTGCGGATTGCCGTGGCCAGGTTTGACTCGACGCCTTCGATGCCGATCTTAGCGAGGACGGAGGTGAGTGCTGCGAACATGGCGGCGCCGAGGGCGTAAGCGAGCCAGGTCCGGTCTTGCTGCTGCTCGGGTCCGGCGGATTGCTGCTTCTCGGTCATTAAAAACGTGCCGAGGGTAATGACGGCGGTTCCCACGAGCTTAACCGCAAGGTTGCTCGTCTCGCCAAAAAGCACGATGGCGATCAGCGCGGCGAGCACGGTGCTCATCTTGTCGACCGGTACGACCTTATTGACGTCTCCGATGCTCAACGCCTTAAAGTAACAGATCCACGAAGCGCCGGTAGCGAGTCCCGAGAGGACGAGAAAGAGCCAGGATCTGGGTTCGATGCTGCCAATGGTTCCAATGGATCCAGAAATGCCCGCCATTGCCCAGGCGAAAACGAGCACCATGCAGGTGCGAATGGCCGTCGCGACATCGGAGTCGGTCTGCTTGATGCCGCATTTGGCCAAGATGGATGTGATGCCGGCAAAGAATGCTGACGCAAATGCTGCGACGACCCACGACACGGGTTGAGCGCCTCCTCAAAAAAGACCACGCCAGATCTATGGCGCATGTCCAATGATACCGCGCTTGCCTATAGGTTGCGTGCCCGGTAGACCTTGGTGCTGATGGCGCAGCTGACAGCGCCAAGGACGACCGTTGCCAGCGCGGCAATTCCTGCGCACAGGAAGCCAAGAACGGAAGGATCGGGATTCGCCCCGGCAATCATCGACATGAGCTGGTTGCTGATGGGGTTGAATGAGTTTAGCGTGACCATGATAAGGCACATGTATAGGGCGTATAGACCAACGGATAGGCGTTGCGCCTTCATGTGTTCAAATCGAAAGAACAGAGGCAGTACCAAAAACACCGCCATGAGGGAGAAAAGCATCGATATTGCCGAGGCGATTGCGGTCTCAAAGACGGTCTCTCCCGTGGAGGGGATACCCACGCTGTTTAAGATCGGGATGGCGACGATACTCAACAGCACGGCCGCGCACGTCATGATGACCGAGAAAATAGTGATGCACAGGTAGCGTGCGCTGACGATGTCTTTGCGTGAGATGGGCAGCGTTGCCCGATAGCGCTCCCATCCGTTTTGGTTGTCGAGCCCGGCCAGCGACCTCATGGCCATGATGGGCGACATGGCACTGATCGCGAAGGCGCCGGCGGCGCTCATATCGGAATCACCATTCGATGCCCTGACGGCGGTCAGCACGACGAAGATGAACAGGCCGACACCTGCGATGCTCGGGACGAGCGTGCGAACGATGGCAAGCTCGGACATAATGGCGCGTTTCATTTCAAGGCCCCTTTCAGCATGAGGCGAAGATAGTCGTCAATGGTTGCCCGATCGCAGGGAATCTCGGGAAAGGCCTCGAGCGTTTCGCGACGGTTGGGCACGAGCACGTCCACGCTGTAGGCGTGGCGGGCGGCATGGGCACCTTCGACGCAAGCCATAAGCTCGGCGGCCTGTGCTTGGGTGCAGTGGGCGATGCCGGCTCGGTCGGTAATGTCCTCGCGCGGCAGGTCAAACGCAATCGAGCCGTTATCGATGCAGATGACGCGGTCGGCGGCGCGATCGAGGTCGGACGTAATGTGGCTCGAGAGCAGCACGCTGTGCTGGCCGTCGGAAACAAAGGCAAGCAGCTCATCGAGCAGTTCCTCGCGCGCCATGGGATCGAGGCCCGCGGTGGCTTCGTCCAAAAGGAGTAGCTTGGCATTATGGCTGAGTGCACAGGCAAGCTGCAGCTTCATGCCCATGCCGCGGGAGAGGTCCTTGACCTTTGTCTTGGGATCGAGGCCAAATCGGTTGATGAATCCGGCGAACGTTTCGCGGTCCCACGTGGGGTACGCCGGGCCTACGAGCGACTCGATCTGGCCCACCTTGAGCGTGGAGGGGAAGGGGCACGTGTCCAGGACAAGACCGACGCGGGAGCGTAGATGGCGTTGCGACTCATCGGGCGCGTCGGCGCCACAGCGCTGCCCAAACAGGTGCACTTCGCCGGCATCGAGCTTTATAAGCCCGAGAGCAGCTCGAATCGTCGTTGTTTTGCCAGCACCGTTGGCACCAACAAAGCCGACGATCTGGCCAGGCTCCACGGCAAGCGTGACGTCGCGCAGCGAAAAGCGGTCGCTCACACGGCGTGATATGCCTTTGAGTTCTAAAAGGTTTTGCATGGTATAGCCTTTCTTGCAGATGGCTACTGCATGGTTTCGGGGGCTACCAGGTCGAGCATCTCGTGCAGTTTGTCGCGCGTGACGCCCAGGGCTTCGGCTTGTTCTGCCGCCTGCGTAAGCAGCTCTTCGATATGGCAGAGCTGGTTTTCACGCAAGAGTTCTTGGTTGCCGTCGGCAACAAAGCAGCCCTTGCCCTGCACGGTGCAGATAAACCCGAGCTGCTCCAGATCGGCGTAGGCGCGCTTGGTGGTGATGACGCTCACGCCCAGGTCGCTCGCGAGTGCGCGGATGCTGGGGAGTTTGGCTCCCGCGGCGAGCGTGCCCGAAAGGATTTGAGCTTTGACCTGCGAGGATATCTGCTCGTAGATGGGCTTGTCGCTCGAATTGGATAGGATAATGTCCACAGCGGCTCCTTAGCTGTTGGGCTACACGTGTATATAACCGGTAAGCACAGTATATATACACTATGCACAGTTACGCAAGAGACAAATTCGGATTAAGCCGGCTACCCAGACCCCAACTGATGAATTTGTCCTGATAGGTGCCCTATGGCGAGGTTTCACGGCTACAATAGGGCAGTTACATCGACGTAATGCATATAGAACGCAAGAAAGGATCCGCATGGCAAGCCTGTCGGATGAAATCTCGTCGCGCCGCACATTCGCGATCATCAGCCACCCGGACGCCGGTAAGACTACGCTTACCGAGAAGCTGCTGCTCTATACCGGCAGCATCCAGACTGCCGGCTCGGTCAAGGGCAAGAGCTCGGCCAAGCATGCTGTCTCGGACTGGATGGACATCGAGAAGGAGCGCGGCATCTCCGTCACCTCCTCGGTGCTGCAGTTCACCTATAACGGCGCCTGTGTCAACATTCTCGATACCCCCGGCCACCAGGACTTCTCGGAGGATACCTACCGTACCCTTATGGCCGCCGACGCCGCGGTCATGGTCATCGACGGCGCCAAGGGCGTCGAGGCCCAGACCAAAAAGCTCTTTAAGGTCTGTACGCTGCGTCACATTCCCATCTTCACCTTTGTGAACAAGCTCGACCACGAGGCTCGCGATCCGTTTGAGCTCATGGAAGAGATCGAGAACGTTCTGGGCATCAACACCTATCCCATGAACTGGCCGATCGGCAGCGGCCGCAACTTCCGCGGCGTGTTCGACCGTCAGACCCGTCGCGTTATCGCCTTCGAGGGCGACGGTCACGCCAACGCCACCAAGAAGGTCGCCGAGGTCGAGGCCGAGCTGGGCGATCCTTCCATGGACGAGCTCATCGGCGAGGAAAACCATAAGAACCTGATGGACGACATCGAGCTGCTCGATGGCGCTGGCGACGAGCTCGACTTGGATGCTGTGGCCTGCGGCAAGCTGAGCCCGGCGTTCTTTGGCTCGGCGCTCACCAACTTTGGCGTGGAGCCCTTCCTCAAGGAGTTCCTGCGTCTGGCCCCGACGCCGCGCGCCTATACCGATACGCTCACCAGCGAGCCGGTCGATCCCTGCCGCGACGACTTTAGCGGCTTCGTGTTTAAGATCCAGGCCAACATGGACAAGAACCACCGCGACCGCATCGCCTTTGTGCGCATTTGCTCGGGCAAGTTCGAGCGCGGCATGGACGCCTTCCACGTGCAGGGCAACCGCAAGCTCAAGCTTGCCACGGGCACGTCGATGATGGCCGACGACCGCGCCATCGTGGACGAGGCGTACGCGGGCGATATCGTGGGCCTGTTCGATCCGGGTATCTTTAGCATCGGCGACACTGTGTGCTCCGGCAAGCGCCACGTGCAGTATCCGCAGATCCCGACGTTTGCCCCCGAGATGTTCGCTCGCATTACGCAGGTCGACACGCTCAAGCGCAAGCAGTTCGTCAAGGGCATGGAGGAGCTTGCCCAGGAGGGCGCCATCCAGATCTTCCGCGAGCTGGGTGCCGGCATGGAGAGCGTCATCGTGGGCGTGGTCGGCGTGCTGCAGTTTGAGGTGCTCGAGCGCCGTCTCAAGGCCGAGTACCGTGTTGAGGTTCGTCGCCAGCCACTGCCCTATACGGACATCCGCTGGATCCAGAATGACCCCGACACCATCGATATCCCAGGCCTTTCGCTCACGCGCGACACGCTGCGCGTCGAGGATATGCGCGGCGGTAAGCTGCTGCTGTTCACGAGCCCGTGGAACGTGGATTGGGCAACCGACCACAACCCCGACCTGATCCTGTCGGAGTTTGGCAACGTAGCCTTTTAACGCATCGGCGCGGTGGTCCTGCGGGGCTGCCGCGCCATTTACTTGCCTGATGCCGTGTGAGCGGCTATCATACCCACCGTCGTCTCAAGACCGAGACGTCCGAGCAGTTCGGGTCCGATATCCTGCTCGTTAAACCTAAAACCAAAGGAGTACATAATGATCAAGAAGGTCATGGAGGACTACAAGGTCCTGTTGCGGAGCATTCCCGCGGCAACGGTTTCGCTGTTTTTCGTGAGCGTCATCATGATGAACCTGCTGGCCAACAAAGAGCTCATCAGCCTGCCGTATCTGGCACTCGACTGCGGCTTTGTGGTGAGCTGGGTCTCGTTTTTGTGCCAGGACATGATCTGCAAGCGCTTTGGCGCCAAGGCATCCATTAAAATCTCTATCCTCGCACTGGCGGTCAACCTCGCCGTGAGCCTGTGCTTTTGGGCATGTTCGCTCACGCCCGGCATGTGGGGCGCCTACTACGACACGGGCATGATCGAGGTCAACACCGCCCTTAACGCCACCATCGGCGGCACCTGGTACGTGGTGCTGGGCTCTTCGCTGGCAATGCTCGTTTCTGCCGTGGTTAACTCCACGCTCAACCAGTCGCTCGGCCGTATGCTCAAAAAGAATAACTTTGCGAGCTTTGCCTTCCGTTCCTATGTGTCCACGGGTGTTGGCCAGTTTATCGACAACCTGGTCTTCGCCATTGTGGTGAGCCACACGTTCTTTGGTTGGACCTGGGTGCAGGTCCTCATGTGCTCGCTGACCGGCGCTGTTGCCGAGCTGCTGTGCGAGGTCTTCCTGAGCCCCGTGGGCTACAAGGTCGTGCGCGGCTGGGAGCGCGAGAATGTGGGTTCCGAGTACCTCGAGCGCCACGCAACCGCCTAAGGAGCAAGTATGCGGGTTTTGATCACGGGCGCTTCGGGCGGTATCGGAGCCGCGTGCGTGCAGCGCTTTTTGGATGAGGGCCACGAGGTCGTGGGCTTTGATCTGCTGTCGCCGGCGATCGAACACGAGCGCTACCGCCATCTGATCGTTGATGTCCGCGAGCCGGACTCGTTTCCAAGCGACCTTGAGCCTCAGGTTATCGTGAACGTTGCCGGTACGCAGGATTCGGCCGACGACATTGCCGCCAACCTGTGTGGCACCATCAACGTGACCGAGCGCTACGCCTTTGTGGGGGAGGGGCTCGCCGCCAAGCCGGCGCCGGCTATCAAATCCGTGGTCAATGTGGGGTCGGCGAGCGGGCATACGGGATCGGAGTTTCCCGCCTATGCCGCCAGCAAGGGCGGCGTTATCGCCTACACCAAGAACCTTGCAAACCGTCTGGCACCGCAGGCCATCGCCAACAGTGTGGACCCGGGCGGCGTTATCACGCCGCTCAACCGTTGCGTGATGGAAGACGAGCACCTGTGGAACCAGATTATGGAGCTCACGCCGCTTAAACGCTGGGCCACCGCCCAAGAGATCGCCGAGTGGATCTACTTTGTGGGCGTGACCAACCGGTTTATGACCGGACAGAGCCTGCTGATCGATGGCGGCGAGGCCGGCCGCACACAATTTATTTGGCCCGAATAGGAAACGCGCCCGATGGAAAGCTGTCGGGCGCGTTTTTGATGTATCGATTTTTAGCCGATGCAAGTCCAGTTGACGGGGGTCGAGCCGTGCTGTTCGAGTAGCCGATTGGCGGCAGAGAAGGGGCGCGACCCCATAAAAGCGGGGAGTTCTGCCGTGGCACGGTTGGCTGAAAGCGGCGAGGGGTGCGTAGAGGCCAGGCAGAACTTGCCGGTTGCCTTGCCCGCGCCGGTAGCGGCGAGCTTGCCTTCGACCATCTGCTGGGCAAAGCGGCCCCATGCCAAAAAGACTACCGGCTGGGGCAGCTGACAGCAGCGTTCGATAACGTAGTCGGTGAGCGTGCTCCAGCCCAGTTTGGCGTGCGAGTTGGCGGCATGCTCGCGCACGGTGAGCGTGGTGTTGAGGAGCAGGACGCCCTGCTGTGCCCATGGGGTTAGGTCTCCCGTGGCGGGAATGGGGCAACCCAGATCGGCTTTGAGTTCCTTATAGATGTTACGCAGGCTCGGCGGCAACTTGGTTTGCGTCGTGGGGACCGAGAACGACAGCCCCATGGCCTGGTTGGGTCCGTGATAGGGGTCTTGACCCAAGATGACAACCTTGACCTGGTCGGCCGGCGTGTAGGCGAGGGCATTGAGGATGTCGTCTTGTGCCGGGTAGATAGTCTGCTCGGCACGCAAAAGGGCGATGCGCTCGAGCAGCTGGTTCGTAGTGTCACCTACCGGCTGCGGCGCATCGCCCAACCAAGTTGCTATGTTGCGGTCGTGAGTTGCGGTGTCCATGGGGCTCCTTTATGGCAGATGCTCTGTTGGCATCTATTGTAAAGGCGCACCGGTTGCCTTTATGCCGCGGCTACAAAAGGTGAGGCGCTTACGAGGCTCGCTCGGGCGTTCCTGCCATACGGGTGTGTCCGTGTGCGCGAAGGCGTGGAAGCTCGACGGTTGCCACCATGACGCCGGTGAGGATGAGGGCGGCGCCAAAGAAGGCGATGGGGCTCAGGACCTCGCCAACCAGGAAGAACGAAAAGACGGCGGAGCAGACCGGCTCGAGCGAGAAAGCGAAGCCGGTGGTCTCGGCAGGCACGTGGGGCTGCACGAGCGTCTGGGTGATAAAGCCGTAGGCAGAGCAGATGAGTGCGAGCGCGACGACGACCACGATCTCGCTGGGCGTGCCGGGAAGCGTGAAACCGCCAAAGGTGAATGCGGCGATACCCGAGAATAAGCCGCCAAAGCCCAGCTGCCAAACGCCCAGAGCCAGCGGGTCGACTTCTTCGACAAAGCGCTTGGCCACGATAATGTGGCTGGCATAGATAAAGGCCGAGAGCAGCATGATGATCGCACCGGGATTCAGGCTGGTAAAGTCGGCGCCCGAGAGCAGCAGCATGCCGCAGGTGACGATGGCGGTGCCGATGAGTACCTTGCGCTCGGGAGCGCGGCGCAGCAGGGCGGCGTTGGCAAACGGCACGATTACGACCGTCAGACTCTGCAAAAAGCCGGCAGTGGAGGCAGAGGTGAGGCTGGAGCCCAGGCACATGCAGGTGAGCTCGGTTGCCATAATGGCGCCGATGATGGCGGCACGGACCATAAGGTCGCGGTTGATGCGCAACGCGTGCTTGTGGAAGAGCAACAGGCAAGCCGCAAAGGCGATGATGCAGCGTAGCGCGACGATGCTCGTGGCGTTCATGCTGTCCATGCCGATCTTCATGAGGGGGTACGAAAAGCCCCATGCGACGGGAACGGAAAATGAGAGCGCGATTGCTTTTTTGCGATCCATGGGACTCCTTTTGTTACAGAACGGTTTCGTAAAAAGGATTCTGCTCCCAGATGTGGATGTAGTAAAGCGAATGTATCTTCAGTATGATTAAGAAATACTAATGTTGATAGAAAAAGCCATGGCAAAACGTTTTACGGCTGCATTGATGTGGAGGCGCGATGGCATCGCGGTATCAGATTGTTTGTATGGTGGTCGACTGCGGCAGCCTTAAAGGCGCGGCGGACGAACTGGGCTATACGCAAAGCGCGGTGAGCCAGGCCGTCAAGGCACTCGAGCGCGAGCTGGGTACCACGCTTATCGAGCGCGGTAAGCAGGGCGTTTCGCTTACGCGCGACGGTAAACAATATCTGCCGTATCTGCGACAGATCGTAACTGCCGAGGCTGAGCTCGAGGGCAAGCGCCAGGAGCTGCTGGGGCTTTCGTCGACCGATATTCGCATCGCGACGTTTACCAACGTGAGTCGAACCGTGTTACCGCGCGTGATCCGCGACTTTGGGGCGCTGCACCCGGGCGTACGCTTTACCCTTAAGCAGGGCGACTACACGCGCAACGCCCAATGGGTGCACGACGGCGTAGTGGATTTTTGCTTTACGGCACGCGGGTTTACCGCTGGCCTCGAGAAGCGCGTGGTCTATCACGACGAGTTGGTGGCACTGTTGCCTGTCGCGCATCCGCTAGCGGCAAAGGAAAAGGTGACGCTCGCCGACCTGGCTTTCGAGCCGTTTGTGCTTCTGGATGAGGGCGAACAGAGCCTGGTGCTCGATGCATTCGCGGCGCATGGCCTGTCGCCGCACGTGACGAGCGAGGTCACCGACGACTACACCATCATGGCGATGGTGGAGGAGGGCCTAGGCGTGAGTATGCTCTACCGTCGTACTGTGGAGGGCATGCGTGCCGATATTCGCGTACGTCCCATCGTGCACGCCCCCTCGCGCGACGTAGTGGCGGCCTGGCGCAGCTGGGACACCATGCCCATCGCCACGAGGCGCTTTATCGACTATATGAGCTCGCATATTGTCAATTAATGACTGGCGCGGCGTTGAGTGCGGTGTTTAGCGGGCTGTCGCTTTGGCTTGGGTGACACGATAGGTGCGTGCCGGGTGGCAGAGTAGCACCGCCACGACCATAAAGAACGCCGTGGTGCCCAGGCTGATGGGGTAGACCATCATGATGTTCGCAAAGGTGCGGAAGTGCGGGAACACGCAGAACACCCAATAGAAGCGGATGCCGCAGACGCAGATCATGGTGATGAGGGCGGGCGTGAGCGAGATACCAAAGCCGCGCAGGTAGCCGGACATGTTTTCGTAGAACATGCTAAAGGCGTACGCCGGGAAGATCGAACACACGCGGATATAGCCGATCGAGACGATGTTGGGATCGCTGTTGAACAGCGACAAGATCTCGCGCCCCAGGCCGACAATAACGATAATTGTGGTGAGCGCGACGATACCGCCTTCGACCAGGCAGACCTTGAGCGTCTTGGTGCAGCGGTCGATCTGGCGGGCACCGTGGTTTTGTCCCACAAAGGTGGTGCAAGCCTGGCTAAAGCTGTTGAGCAGGTTGTAGCATACGTACTCCAAGCTCATAGCGGCGCTCGATGCCGCCATGACCTCGGTGCCCAGACTGTTGATGGCAGACTGGATGATGATGTTGGCGACGGCAAAGACGGCGCTTTGGATGCCGGCGGGCAGGCCGATCTTGACGATACGCTTGAGGGCGACGGGATCGATAGCCAAGTCGCGCGGGGTGACGCGGACAACGGAGTCGGTCTTGAGCAGGCGGATAAAGAGCGTGGCGGCGCTGACGGTGTAGGCGATGGCGGTGGCGATGGCGACGCCCGCGACACCCCAGTGGAGCACAGGGACAAAGATGAGATCCAGGCCAATGTTGAGGACGGTGGACACGGCAAGCGCCTGCAGCGGCATGCGAGTGATGCCGACGGAGCGGAAGATCGCGGCCTCAAAGTTGTAAAGCAAGATCGAGGGCATGCTCAGCAAAAAGACGCGCAGGTAGAGCGAAGCGAGTGGCATGGTTTCGGAGGGAACGTTGAGGGCGGCGAGCATGGGCTCGGCAAAGATCTCGCCCAGCGCGATGACGACAAAGCCCACGAGTGCCATTAAAATCGAGGTATGGACGGCGCGTTTGACCATGTTTTGGTCGTTGCGGCCGATAGCGTTGGCGATGACCACGTTGGAGCCAAGCGACATGCCAATAAACAGGTTGAGCATAAGGCTGGTAAGCGGAACATTGGAGCCGACCGCCGCCATGGCGAGGGTTCCCTGGTCGCCCGAGAAGTTGCCGATGATGACCGTGGCAATAAGGTTCGACAGCTGCTCCAGGATGCTCGTGGCGGCCACGGGGAAGGCGAACAGGGGAATATTGCGCCACAGCGAGCCGGTGGTCATGTCAATGTGCTTAGATACGGTATCAGCCATACGCTCTCAATCTCTAATATGCTCTTTCGTGCTTATTTGCGCAGACGATGATACTCCTAATCGACTAGTCATTGGGGACGTTCTTAAACGACTAGTCATTCAAGAACGTCCCCAATGACTAGGTGGGGAAGGCGTGCGACAATGGTGTGCGTTGTGTTGTTCGCGCTAAGGAGTTGCCATGTTGTTGTGTCCCGTTTGCCATGAGCCGTTGGTGGACAATGAGCGCGGTGCTGCATGCGCGAGCGGACACCGGTTTGACCGTGCGCGCGAGGGCTATCTATATCTGCTGCGCTCGTCCAAGAGCGGCGACTCCATGGGCGATCCCAAGTCGCAGGCACGCAGCCGTCGTGACTTTCTGAACCGTGGATACTACGCACCGTTGCGCGATGCGATGGTCGAGCTGGTGCGCAAGCAGGTGTCTGGGCGTGCTGCGTCTACGAGCGGCCCCATGACGCTGCTCGATATTTGCTGCGGCGAGGGCTATTACACGAGTGCCATGGGCGCGGTGCCGGGCGTGGACGCTTACGGGTTCGACTTGGGCAAAGAGATGGTGCGCCTGGCCGCCAAGCGCGGCGATGCGACCTATTTTGTGGCCAACATGAAGGATATCCCCGTGGCCGATGGCGCCTTCGATATAGTGACCGAGCTCTTTGCTTCCTTTAACGAGCGCGAGTTTGCCCGCGTGCTGGCGCCGGAGGGTTCGCTCTACACCGTGGTGCCGGGTGCTCGTCACCTCTTTGGGCTCAAGGAGGTACTCTACGACACGCCGTACCTTAACGATGAGAAGCTGCCGAAGACCATCGAGCTCGAGTTGGTCGGAACGCAGCGGGTGTCTGCGAATATTACGCTTCAGACCCAGGCCGACATCGAGGCGGTGTTCCAGATGACGCCGTACTACTACCGCACGCGCCCCGCCGACAAAGAGCGCCTGGCAAACCTCGATACCCTTCAGACTGACATCGACTTCATCATCGCCGAGTACCGCCACAGCTAACAACCTGCCAAAAAGGGACAGGTTTATTTTGGTAGGTTTTATCTGGGCAAACGTAAAGGGCCGACCGCGGAGATGCGCGATCGGCCCTTTTTAGTTGCTTGGCTGCAGAGGTTATGAGAAGCGAGCGCTTATAGGCGGTCCTTGTTCTCGGCCTTAACGGCGTGTGCCTGCTGAACAAAGAACAGGTCGTACACCACGATGACAAAGGCGCCAAAGTTGATGGCGTCGCCGCCAAACGCGGGAAGCGTGAGCACCGCTTGGGCAAGCGTGGCGACCGCGGCAACAATACCGAGCTTAAACGCGCCGTCCACCTGCGAAGGCTTGTTGGCGCCCTTGATACCGGCGACGCCTGCGGCAAGGTCGACGAGACCCTTGGCGATAAGCACGACCGCTGCGAGCGTGGCGTACGAACCGTACGTGGAATCGAGACCGCCCGTGGCGATACCGACGCCGGCGGTGACGAGGCTGGCGATGCCCAAAACAAAGTAGATGAGAGCAAGGATTTTGAGAGTCTTGCGAGTGAAGCTCATGGCGGGTCCTTTCGATACGAGTACGCCAACTTGGCGCACCCAATGTACTGCACATATGGTGAAGCACATTGTAGTTCAACGCGGCGATGCATGCGTTTGAAAGCGCTTTGAGCCCGCGCGGCCAAACCCAACCTTTCAAAAAGGAAAGCTGGACGTAAGCCAAATCGATGGCAGCTCATGTGCGGCGCTGAGATGATGAGGCCGTAACAAGGAGTTGGTCTCAAGGAGGAGCCATGATGTACGGAGCAGGGCAAGTGCGTGAGCCGCGGTCGTTGGGAAGGCGCATGGGTGATTCTGTGATCTCTGCCGTGTGCACGGGATTGATGGCGGTGCTTTGCATTGGGATGCTGTGGGCCATGTCGCATGTGGGACAATAGCGGACGGTTGGGTGCCGACATAAACGGCACTCACGTATTCGTTTTGCTTGTTAAGGAGTACCCATGGGCGTCGTCGATCCTTTTTCTGTTGCTCGGGCCGCGGGGCTTGAGCTGACCGGGAAGTCCGAGGGACTCACGCTCACCGACGGTACGATGGAGCTGCGTGCCGATTTTGGCCGCATGCTTCCACGGCTCAAGCAGGGCCGTCTGCAGCAAGAGCTGCTGGTAAAGGCTGCGCGCGTAAAAGGTATCGAGCGCCCATGGGCGATTGATGCCACGGCAGGCTTTGGCGAGGATTCGCTGCTGCTGGCGGCCGCGGGCTTTACCGTCGATCTGTATGAGCAGGATTGCGTGATCGCGGCGCTCCTCAAGGATGCCTTGGATCGCGCGGCAGATGATCCGGCGCTTGCGACAGCCGTGGCGCGCATGCGCTTACATGCGGGCGAGGACAGTATTGCCGGCCTTCGCCATACAGCTGAGCTGATCGGGCAGGGCGAGCTCACCGCTCCCGACGTGGTGTATCTGGACCCCATGTTTCCCGGGCGCACCAAGAGCGCGGCGGTGAAAAAGAAGTTCCAACTTTTGCATCATTTGGAACAGCCGTGCGCCGATGAGGAGACGCTGGTCGAAGCTGCGCTTGCGGTGCACCCGCGCAAGTTGGTTATCAAGCGGCCGGTGAAGGGGCCACTGCTTGCCGGTGTTAAGCCGAGCTATCAACTTGCGGGCAAGGCCGTTCGTTACGATGTTTTGGTGCCGCCGCGCCCGTAGCTTGCGTGCGATGGCTGGCGCTCCGTCAATGCCGTGCCGATGCGGTGCCTATTTCCAAGGGTGCGACGTCAGGTGCCATCCGCCGCAGTATTCGCATTTGTAGCAAGCCAAACCGCGCCGGCCGCGGTTTTCGCAGTCGGCCATAACGGCCTCGGCCTCGGCGCGCGTGTCGTAACGGTTTTTGCGTTCGCACGACTTGTAGCGCCAGGCTTCATCGCGCTCGGCGGTCAGGGCGTCGCGGCGCTCGTCTTCGCGCGCAAACAGGTCGCTCATATCGCCGCCCGTGGCAGCGCCCAAAAACTCGCTTTTGGCTTTTGACCAAGCGGCTCGCTTTTTGCTCCCCATCTGCTTCGTGCCCCTCTCCAAACGTTGGTATCATTGCTCAATCAAAGTGATACCAATAAACGTGAGGTCGCCGCGTGATGATCAGAAAAACCCTCGATACCGACATTCCCGCTGTCATGGCTATCTATGACACGGCCCGCGCCTTTATGCGCGCGCATGGCAACGCCACGCAGTGGCCCGAGGGCACGCCTTCGGCCGAGCAGCTGGCTGCCGATATTGCCGCCGGTGGCAGCTATGTGTGCGAAGTCGACGGTCGCGTGGTGGCGACGTTTGCCTTTTTGCCGGGTCCGGACGAGTGCTATGACGTAATTGAGGACGGGCAATGGCGCAGCGATACTCCGTACGCCGTGTTGCACCGTGTGGCATCCGACGGCACCGTGCACGGTATCGCGGCTGCGATGTTCGCCTTTGCCAAAGAGCGTGCCGACCACCTGCGCATCGATACGCACCAGGACAATCTACCCATGCAGGGTGCGAGCATCAAGGCGGGGTTTGAACGCGCCGGCGTCGTGTATGTGTCGGACGGCACTCCGCGCGTTGCCTTCGATTGGCTACGTGAGGCATAAGAGCGGAGACGCGTATTAACAATTCGCGCGAACGGAAATGGCCCCGAGCGGGGCCATTTTTGGTTGCTGTGCTGTTTTGAAAGCCGGCTTTCGCAAGGCGCGAACTTACGAAAATCGCCGCGCGGCAACGCGGGGCGATGAGCTCGGTCGGGGGATAGGGCTCGCTTCGCCCGCCGGCCCGTAAATTGTATCATCCAGTGTGGGACGAGGATGCCCGTTGCCGCGCGGCGATGGGCTTGTAATAAGAGGAGGGCCATGTCGAAGCAAGCGGTCGTTGGAATCTTGGCGCATGTCGATGCCGGTAAGACCACGCTGGCCGAGGCCATGCTGTTCAACGCGGGTCGCATTCGCAAACGCGGCCGCGTGGACGATGGCGATTCGCATCTGGACACTAACGCGATCGAGCGTGAGCGCGGCATTACGATCTTCTCGTCGCAGGCCGTGCTCGACCACGGCGATACCCGCGTCATGCTTGTGGATGCGCCCGGCCACGTCGATTTTTCGGCCGAGGCGGAGCGCACACTGCGCGCGCTCGACTATGCGATTTTGGTTGTGAGCGCCAACGACGGCGTGCAGGGGCACACCGAAACCCTGTGGCGTCTGCTTGCGCGCTATGACATCCCGACGTTCATCTTCATCAACAAGATCGATTTGGAGAATCCCGGCCGCGATGTTTTGCTGGCACAACTCGGGCAGCGTCTTTCCGAGGGCTGCCTGGATGCCAACGAACTGCTGGTGGGCGGCGCCGTTCAGGAGGACGCTGCTGCGTTGGACGAAGCGGCGCTCGAGGAGTTTTTTGAAGCGGGTGAGCTTTCTGTCGCAACGCTGTCGCGCATGGTTGCCGAACGCAAGCTCTTTCCCTGCTTTGCCGGCTCGGCGCTCAAGGACCAAGGCGTGGACGAGCTGCTGGACGGCATATGCGCGCTGATGCGCGAACAGGTATGGTATCCAGAGTTTGCCGCGCGCGTCTATCGTGTCAGCCGCGGGGATCGCGGCGAGCGCTTGGCTTGGGTTAAAGTGACCGGCGGCACGCTGCATGCCAAGCAGATGATTGACGCACGTTCCAGTGTCGAGGCATGGGAGCAGAAGGTCGATCAGGTACGCATCTATAACGGCGAGAAGTATGAGCTTGCCCAAGAAGTTGCTGCTGGCGGTATTTGCGCCGTGACGGGTCTTGCGCACGTTCGCCCGGGGGACGCCTTGGGCGCGGAGCCCGCGGGCGATGCGCCCGTCATTGCGCCAGTTCTCACCTATACGGTGCTTCCGGGCGAACACGACGTCCATACGGTGTTCAAAGCATTGACTGAGTTGGCGGATGAAGATCCTATGCTCGGCGTAAGCTGGAATACGCATCTGGAGCAGATTCACCTGCAGCTGATGGGCGCCGTGCAACTCGAGGTCGTGCAGCGGGTGTTGGCCGATCGCTTTGGCCTTTCGATTGCGTTTGAGCCCGGCGGCATCCTCTATAAGGAGACTATTTCGCAGCCGGTCGAGGGCGTGGGCCACTTTGAGCCACTGCGCCACTATGCCGAGGTGCATCTGCGTCTGGAGCCGTTGCCAGCGGGTTCGGGCGTGCAGTTTGGTACCGTGACCTCGACCGACGAGCTCGATCTTAACTGGCAACGTTTGGCACTCACCAACGCCATGGAGCGCGACCACCTGGGCGTGCTGACCGGCTCGCCCATCACCGATGTGCGCATTACGCTCACGGGCGGCCGCGCGCATGCCAAGCACACCGAGGGCGGCGACTTTCGCCAGGCCACGTACCGCGCGATTCGCCAGGGGCTCATGCAGGCGCGTGAGGCCGGCGCGGCGGTGCTGTTGGAGCCGTGGTATCGCTTTGAGCTCGAGGTGCCGGGGGAGTGCGTGGGCCGGGCGCTCTCGGATGCCACGCGCATGGGTGCCGAGTACGAGCCGCCGACGATGGCGGGCGACCGGGCGAAGCTTGTGGGTCGCGTACCGGCATCCGAGGTGCAGGACTACGCGCTGGAGGTGGCTGCCTACACGAGCGGTCGCGGACATCTGTACCTGGAGTTCGCCGGCTATGCGGCTTGCCATGATGCCGAGCGCGTCATCGAGACGGCCGCCTATGAGCCCGAGGCCGATCTGCCCAACACGCCCGATTCGGTCTTTTGCTCTCACGGCGCCGGTTACACGATCAAATGGTACGACGTGCCCGCCGTGGCGCACGTAAAGGTCGATCCCACCACCTTCCGCCCTTGGCGAGCGGCAGACGCAGAGTTTTTCGGCCACATGTGACAAAGGGATAGTTCCTTTGTTACATGCTATTGGTATAACTCGGTATAAGTTGGTATAACTATTACCAGGGTTTGCCAATCCGAGGAGGCCGACATGAATCCAAATCCCTTTAAGCCCACGGCTGGCAAGCGGCCTCCGATGCTCATCGGTCGCGAGTCGGTCATCGAAGATTTCGAGGAAGGGCTCGATAACGGCGCCGGAGCGCCGGGCAGGCTCATGCTCATTACGGGAAACCGCGGCTGCGGCAAGACAGTTCTCCTGCGGGAGCTGCAACGTCTGGCCAGCGAGCGCGGATGGGCGGTTGTCTCCGATTCCGCTTCGCTTGGCTTATGCGACCGCTTGGCCGACGCGCTTCGCTCGAATAAACCCGTTGTGACGTCAATGGAGTTCGGTCCGTCGTTTGGGCGGATGTCGGTCGAGGCGGCGCGAGCAAAGGGCGAGACGTTGCGAGGGCTGGTCAACGAGTGCCTCAAGAAGCTCGGTCCAGGCAAGGGCATACTGTTTGCGATTGACGAGGCTCAATCGGCGTCTATCGAGGAACTGGCGGCTCTTGCCGTTCTCTATCAGCAGGTGCTCGGAGACCAGGATGCCACAGGCTTGCCCGATAGCGACCAACGCGGTCTTGCCTTGGTGTTTGCCGGCCTGCCCAGCATGGTGGACGATCTGCTCGAGGAACCTAGCGTGACGTTTTTACGCCGTGCTCAGCAGCGCACGCTGGGGGCGATATCTTTGCCCAAGGTGCGCGATTCGTACATCCAGACGGTCAAAGACGCTGGTCTTGACGTTGACGTGGAGACAGCGGACCTTTCGGCACACAAGAGCATGGGGCATCCCTATATGGTTCAGCTGGTGGGCTATTACATGTGGCGCTCTGCTGTCCGGCGCAACTCACGGGTCATTGAAAGGCGCGATGTCGAGGCTGGCCATAAGGACGCTGTCTCCGAGTTCTACGAAGCTGTTGACGCTCCCTTGTATTACGGGTTGCGCAGTCCGCAACGCCTCTTTGTCGAGGCCATGGCTGCTGACGAGGGTGAGCCGACGCGCATGGCGGATATTATTGAGCGCTGCGACCGTACTCAGAGTTGGGCGAGTAAATATCGCGCAAGCCTGATTCGCGAGCGCGTCATCGAGGCTGCCGGATACGGCCTCGTCCGGTTTACCGTGCCCATGCTGGGCGAGTACATTCGCGATCGCATTTTATGGCACGAGTAGGGTGATAAAGATGACGGAACAGAAGATGAGCCCGCAGGCTATCGAGGTGCGTGGCGCGCGCGTCCATAACCTCAAGGGCATCGATATAGATATCCCGCTGGGAAAGCTCGTAGGCATTGCCGGCGTGTCGGGTTCGGGCAAGAGTTCGCTGGCACTGGGCGTTCTTTACGCCGAGGGCTCGCGCCGTTACCTGGAGGCGCTCAGCACCTATACTCGCCGTCGTCTGACGCAGGCCGAACATGCCCAGGTGGATGAGGTCTTGCACGTGCCGGCGGCGCTCGCGCTACACCAGCGTCCGAGCGTGCCGGGCGTGCGTTCCACTTTTGGCACCATGACAGAGCTCAACAATAGCCTGCGTCTACTCTTTAGCCGCTGCGCCCATCACGTGTGCCCGCATTGCGGGGCGCGTGTGGAGCCGAGCCATAACGTGGCTGCGGGCCTGTCGCTCACGTGCCCCGCATGCGGCCGCGAGTTCTACGCGCCGGGTGCCGAGGACCTTGCCTTTAACAGCGGCGGTGCGTGCTCTACCTGCGGCGGCACTGGTGTCATGCGCGAGGTGGACGAGGCGAGCCTGGTGCCCGACGAGTCAAAGACCATCAACGAAGGCGCGGTGCTTCCCTGGGGTACGCTCATGTGGGATCTGATGAAGCAGGTAGCCGGCGAGATGGGCGTGCGCACCGACGTGCCGTTTAACCAGCTCACGCCTCAAGAGCGCGACATCGTGTTCCATGGCCCGGCGGTTAAGAAGCACATTCTCTACGTTCCCAAAAACGGCGAGGGCGCTACGCCGCTCGACTTTACCTATTACAACGCCGTCTATACCGTCGAGAATGCGCTCGCCAAGGTTAAGGACGACAAGGGCCTCAAACGCGTTGCACGCTTTTTGCGCGAGGGCCCATGCCGTGACTGCGCCGGCACGCGTCTCTCCGAGGCTGCGCGCCAGCCCCAGGTGCGCGGTATCAATCTGGCGCAGGCGGCGGCCATGACGCTGGGCGAGGCGATTGAGTGGGTGCGCGGGGTGCCCGCATCCTTGCCGCCCGAGATGCGGCCCATGGCGACGGATATCTGCGATTCATTTTTGAGCGCGGCCCGTCGTCTGGTCGACCTGGGTCTCGATTACCTTTCACTCGACCGCGCCGGTGCCACGCTCTCCACGGGCGAGCGTCAGCGCGTGCAGCTCGCTCGCGTGGTGCGCAACCGATCGACGGGCGTGCTCTATGTGCTGGACGAGCCCTCGATTGGCTTGCATCCTGCCAATGTTGATGGTCTGGTAGGCGTGATGCGCGATCTGGTTGATGACGGCAACACCGTGGTTGTTGTCGACCACGATACGCGCGTACTGGCGGAAGCCGACTATCTGGTCGAGATGGGCCCCGTTGCCGGAGCAGGCGGCGGTAATGTGATTGCCGCTGGTACGGTAGACGAGGTCGAGCAATCGCGGGGCAGCCGCATCGCGCCGTTTTTGCGCGCCGAGCCCAAACGCTTGCGTCCGCAGGTGACTGACGAGGAAATGTTCGACCAGGGTCACATCCGCATGGCAACCGATGCCATCCATACCGTCAAGCCGCTCGAAGTCGATATCCCGCGCGGTCACCTTGTCGCGGTGACGGGCGTTTCGGGTTCGGGCAAGACGACGTTGGTGCTCGAGACGCTCATCCCGGCACTCAAGGCGCAGGCAGCCGGCGAGCGCCTGCCAAAACATGTGCGTTGGATCGATGCCGAAGGCATTGCCCGCGCAAACCTGATTGACGCTACGCCTATCGGCGCCAACGTGCGCTCGACGGTGGCGACTTATGCCGACATCCATGATGAGTTGCGCCGCGCCTTCGCCCGCACGCCCGAGGCCAAGGCAGCCGGCTACAAGGCAGGTGCCTTTAGCTACAACACTGGCACTCTGCGCTGCCCTACGTGCGATGGCACGGGATCGATATCGCTCGACGTGCAGTTTCTGCCCGACGTCGAGATCGTCTGCCCAGCATGTCGCGGCTCACGTTATGCAGACGCTGCTTCGCATATCCATCGCGAGGGCAAGGACGGGAGTCTGCTTACGTTGCCGCAGCTCATGGACATGAGTGTGGACGAGGCCCTCGACGCCACGGTGGGACTCAAGAAGGTTCAGGCGCGCTTGCAGACCTTGCACGACCTGGGCTTGGGTTATCTCACGCTCGGTGAGCCCACGCCGGCGCTTTCGGGCGGCGAAGCGCAGCGTCTTAAGCTTGCGAGCGAGATGGGACGCGTGCAGGACGATGCCGTATTCGTATTCGACGAGCCTACGATCGGTCTACATCCGCTCGATGTTCAGGTGTTGCTGAGTGTGTTCGACGGCCTTGTTGCCAAGGGCGCTACGGTTATCGTGATCGAACACGATCTCGACCTTATCCGTAACGCCGATTACGTGATCGACATGGGCCCGGGCGGTGGCGACGCCGGCGGGCAAATCGTCTGCGCCGGCACGCCGGGCGACATCGTGGCCTGCTTCAAGAGCATTACCGGTCGCTACCTATAACCGAATGTGACAAAGGGACTGTCCCTTTGTCACATTCCCGGAAAGCCTGTCTGGCGCAAAGCTTCGTAGAGGACGATGGCGGCGCTGTTGGAGAGGTTGAGTGCACTGATGCGGTAGTCGTCCGGGTTGACGAAGTTGCCGCAGATATCCTGCCGAAGGATGGCCTCGTGACTGTCCTCGGTATGCCCCAGCGATTCCTCGTGAGCTTCCCAAGCCTCGGCGTTATCGAGTGAGTCGCAATCGCGCAGCATGGGGATGCGCTCGCAACGCTCGGGCGCCGCGGCAAGCAGTGGCTCGGGAATGCCCGAGCTCTCGCTGCCAAAGACCAAGAAGTCGCCGTCGCGATAGGTGCTTTGCGCATAGGTGCGACGAGCCTTTTTAGTCAGCAGGTGCAGGCGCTCATCGGCGGGGGAGAGGTCGTTGCGGGCAAGGAAGTCCTTCCAGTCGGCATAGGTCGTCACGTTCAAGTTTTGCCAATAACCCAGACCGGCGCGACGTACCGTCTTGTCGTCGAGCGAAAAGCCCAGCGGCTCCACCAGATGCAGACGGGCGCCGGTGACCACGCAGGTGCGGCCAATGTTACCCGTATTGGCCGGAATCTCGGGCGCATACAGCACGATATTGAACATGAATCTCCTTGGCTCAGAACGAAAAACCACCACGAAGGGCACCTTCGTGGTGGTTTGGCGGTTACGTAGGCGGAAAAATGCCCGCCTCGATAAACCTAGGCGCGGTGCCAATCGGTCAGACAGGCGTCGAGGGAGGCGATGAGCGCATCCTTGTCCATGTGACGGCCGATGATGCACAGGCTCGTCATGCGGTCGCCCGTCTCGTCGTCCCAAATCTGCATGATCTCGGGGTTTTCGTCGATGATCTTCTGCTTCTCGCCCTCGGGCGCCGAGTCGACAAACAGGCCGTTCTCCATCAGGCGCATCTGGTGGCCGGCCTGCTCAAACATGTAGCACATGTCCGGATTGCCGGTCTGCCACAGCGGACCCTTGACGCGGATGACCTCGTCGGGCCACTCCTGCTCAACAAAATCGGTGAACTTCTGCAGGTCAAACGGCTTACGGCGCGAGTACACAAAGGTCTCGATGTCGTACTCGAGCACCTCGGGGTCGTCGTGCTCCTCGGGATGCTCCATGGCCTCGATCCAAGCGGCGGAGTTGTAGGCGCGCATAAAGTCGAAGCGGTCGGTGTCGAGCAGCTCCTCCATGGGGACCTCGCCGTTTTGGGCCTCGACGATCACGGCGTCTTTCTGCAGGCTGCGCACGATGGCCTTGAGCTCGGCGATCTGCTCGGGGCTCACGGTATCGGTCTTGTTGAGGATCAGCGTGGAGCAGAACTCGATCTGCTGGATGAGCAGACTTTCGATGTCGTCCTCGTCGATATCCTCGGCCAGCAGGTCGCGACCGCCGTTGAACTCGTCGTACATGCGGGCGCAGTCGACCACGGCCACGATGTTGTCGAGCGCAAGCTTAGGCTCGCCGCCCACCTTGGCCTCGTCGCAGAAGCTCGAGATGGTGTAGGCGATGGGGATAGGCTCGCAAATGCCCGATGCCTCGATGATGATGTAATCGAAGTTGCCCGAATCGGCGATGCCCTGCAGCTGGTTGGCAAGGTCGTCCGAAAGCGTACAGCAGATGCAGCCGTTGGTGAGCGGGATGAGGTCATCGGTCTCGGAAAGGCCGCCGTCGGCGATGAGGCTGGCGTCCACATTGATCTCGCCGATATCGTTGACGATTACGGCGGCGCGGATGCCGCCGTCGTTAGCGAGGATGTGGTTGAGCAGCGTGGTCTTGCCGGCACCGAGGTATCCGGTAAGCATGATGATCTTCACGGGTTTGTTGGGCATGTGCCCTCCTTTGTTAGACATGGCTTACAGTTAAATCTTATGCCAAACGCTCGCTCTTATACCCACGCGCCGGCAAATAACACAGGCTACTCCCAGGCTCCCCACACATCGGGGCAATAACCGACGGTGGCCTTTTTGCCGTTGCGCACGATGGGCTCGGCTAGAACCTGCTGGTTCTCGAGCAGTTTATCGAAGCGCTGACTGGGGGTAAGGTGCTGAATGAGTGCGAGCGTCTCCTCGTCCTTGGCTTTGGGGTTGAGCAGCTTGTCGATGCCGCCGACCGCCTGCATCACGCTCGTGAGCTCGCCCTTGCTCATCTCCTTTTCCTTAAGGTCAATAAACTGCACCTTAATGCGGCGCTCCTTAAAATAACGCTGCGCCTTCTTGGTATCGAAGGACTTTTTGGTGCCGAAGATTTGCACGTTCATAGTATGTTCCGCCGTTCTAACGAATGAAGTTGGTCGTTGCGCGATCGGCTTCGGGTGCGTTGATGCCGGCGGCCTGTCCTGCCTCGATGCAACGCAGGAGCCAGGCCATGTTTTTGCCGATGTTTCGCATGGTGGCAAGGCCCTCGGCGTCCCCATCGGCGTCGCCGGGCACGCGGCCAAACACGTTGTTCCAGTAGGTGGAAGCGACCACGGGCATTTGCTTAATGGTGAAGTACTTGTTGAGCACATCGAAGGTGGTCGACGTGCCGCCGCGACGGGCGACGGCGACTGCGGCGCCGGGTTTGTGCTCAAAGGCATGCCCGCCTGCATAGAAGGCGCGATCGAGGGCCGAAAGGATGCGGCCGCTGGGGTGCGCGTAGTAGACGGGCGAGCCAAAGACAAAGGCATCTGCCTGCTCGGCGGCAGCGATGAGCTCGTTCACCACGTCGTCGTCAAAGGTGCAGCGTCCGCCAAGCTTGCCGCACTGACCACAGCCAATGCAGTCGCGAATGGGCTTGGCGCCCAGCTGGAACACCTCGGTATCGATACCCTCGGCATGCAATTGCTCGGCGACTTCGGCAAGCGCGCGAGCGGTGTTGCCGTTTGCCTTGGGGCTACCGTTGACTAAAAGAACCTTCATCACAAACTCCCTCTGCTGTCGATGACTTCTGCAGAGGATTATCGCACGATGGGGGAGGCGGCGCGGGCGCGGCGTTAATCCAGTTTGGTACCTGGCACCTGCACGGCTTTCCCGAGCAACGCTTTGAGCTCGTTCAAAATGGAAACGGGCTGACGGTCGACGCCGTCCAGATGGAGCGTTGCCACGCGAATGGGCGGCTGATATTCAAGCGAGCCGATGAGCACGGGAGAACCCAGGAACCGCTCGATTTCTTCTGCGATCTCATCGATTGCCTCGGGGCCGAGCTCATCGAAAAGCGCCACGAACATCGGTCCCGTCGAGCGGAACAGGCGACCCTTGCCGCGCGAGCATTCCATAAGGCAGGCGGCGCTTTCGGCGAGCACACGGTCGCCTGCATCGAATCCAAAGCGGGCATTGACCTCGGCGATATCGTCGACCTTAATGGCAATAAAGCCTGCCTCGCGCGCCACGCGACGCATTTCGCCAATGGCGTTGACCAGGGCGTGAATATCGCCCAAGCCGGTCACGGAATCGGTCGTATCTGCCAAGCTTCGGTTGATGATAATGCCCACATACATGCCGGGCTCGGTATCGGTGCCGTCCAAGCGGTAGCCTGTGCAGTCGCAAAGCACGTATTTTCCGGTGGCATCCATTACGCGATACTGCATGTAGTGGAAGTGCCACGTGCCGTTTATCACCATGTCGAGCTCGGCACGTACGTTGTCGCGGTCCTCGGGATGAACGCGGGCGAGCCACATGTCGAGTGAGTTAAAAGGGTGCTGGGAGGGCAGGTCAAAATCGCGCACGGCGTTAACCGACCATTGCGATTCTCCCGTATCGAGATTGAGGATAAACGGATAGCGCGTCTCGGAGCTCATGGAGATCGCTTGGAACACCCGGTCGTTGCAGGGAAGCTGATCGACGATTGGGCGTTGCGGCGCGTCATCGTCTTTCGGTTGCTGCACACGATGCATAAGCTTATAGCGATACATCTTGCGATCGGCATCCATCGTCATCTGGCGACGCGTGTCGCCAGCAAGTGGATCGACGCGCGAGCAGCCAAAGCTAAAGCTGCCGATCATGGGCGCCTTGCCACCTGAGCTCGCCTCGATCAGCCTGGTACGCACCTGCTCCAAGCGCTGCTCGAGTTCAATCTCGTTTGCGGAGGGCGAGATGAGCACAAACTCGTCTCCACCGATACGGAACAGCATCTCATCGTGCTCCATGGTTTCGGAGAGCGTGCGGCAGATGCTCAGAATATAGCGATTGCCTTCGGCGTGGCCAAACCTATCGTTGCAATGCTTGAGATGGTCGATGTCAATATAGGCGCAGGTGAAGGGGTCGCCTTTGCGCCAGAGTTGCTCGACGTGACGGTCGAATCCGTTGCGGTTGCCCAAGTTGGTGAGCGGATCGATATAGGCGTTGCGCTCAAGCAGCTGGCGCTCTTGTTGCAGGATGGCATGCGTCTTTTGCAGTTGCTCACCAACGGCGCGTAGCTCAGCAGGCAGCGCGGCAACATCGAGTTCAGCGGTCGAGACGCCGTTCGCAAGTCGCTGAAGATAGGCAATAATCGATTGCTCGCCCAGGCGATATGACTCGTTCATGATGGATAACCTCCTTGGGCGGAACAACGGTTTGTATCATATCCCCAATTCGGTTTGAATTGGGGATATAAGTTAGCTAATGGAGACAAATGTCCCCTTCGACGGTGGCGTTTTGCGCGCGAGCGTATCAGTTGTTATTGCCACCATCGAGCAATGCCTCAAAATCCTTCGCCGGCACGGGGCGGTAGTAGAGGAAGCCCTGAGCGTCGCGGGCGCCCATTTGTCGTAGCATGTTCGCCTGCTCATTTGTCTCGACGCCTTCGACCACGACGGGCAGATGGAGCGAATGTGCCATTTCGAGCATCGATGAAATGATTTGCGTGCTGCGGCCTTGATCGCGGTCGGTGGGCACAAAGGTGCGGTCGAGCTTGATGACGTCGACGTTGACGTTCTTGAGCATCGCGAGCGTGGACTGGCCGGTGCCAAAATCGTCCATATAGGTCGAGAAGCCTCGGGTGTGCAGGTCGGCTGTCAGTTTGTCCACGGCTTCGGATTCTCCCGTATAAGCCGTCTCGGTGATCTCGATACGCATGAGCTCGGGCGGTAGGTTGTATTGGGCGGCGAGCGCCCCCATATGTTCGGCAACGTCGCAGGCAAGGATATCCACGCGAGACACATTAAGCGAGATCGGAACCACGCGAAGACCGCGATCGAGACGCTCGCGAAGCCATATGGCGACACCCTGCCAAATGTACTTGTCGAGCGTCACTACAAAGCCGCTTTCCTCGAGTGCGGGGATAAACGTTGCGGGCGAAATGAGAGAGCCGTCCTTGTCAATCCAGCGGGTGAGTGCTTCGGCGCCAACAATCTCGCCGGTTTCCATATCGACCTGGGGCTGAAGATAGTACGTGATGCGACCATTTGACAGCGCGTACTGGAATTCGGTCAGCGTGCGGTGGAACGCGACTTCGCGCCCGTACTCCGCGGGGCAGAAAATGGCAATGCGCTCCTTAAAGTCGTTTTTTGCGCGCCGATTGGTAAACATGGCCTTCGCCTGCGCATCGATGGTGATCTCCTCATTGGAGTCGATGGGGTAAACGCCCATGGACGGCCAAAAACCTACGCCGTCATCATGCCTGGCTACTGCCTCGCGAACGCGGTTGTAGATTTGACGGACGGTGATGTGCTTAAAGGGGATGAGTATGCAAAAGTCATCTTGGCCCCAGTATCCTGCGACGCCCATATCGGCATTCTCGATGTCCTTGAGGACCGTGCCCACATCGGCGAGCACGCGGTCGCCCTCGGCCTGGCCGTGCCATTCATTAAACAGGCGCATGTGGCCCATGTCGACCGTGGCGATGCACCAGGCACCGTCGCGCCTTGCCTCGAGAAATGCGTTGGCACGCCGCATGAACTCGCTGGGTCGATAGAGGCCCGTGAGCGAGTCGATGCGTTCGGCGATGACGCTTTTGCGCTCCGCCTCGGGTATGGGGAGGCTGTCGTTGGGGACAAGCCCGCCGGCTGTGCGAAGGCGACGCTCGAGTTCGCCTAAAACGGCGGTCGCTTGATGGGTTAAGTGCTCGTAAAAGGCCGGGACGACAAGGCAGACGGGAGTAATGGTGTCGCCTGCGATTCGAACAGGAGCGAAAACGGCCTCTTTAAGGTGGCGGGTCAGTTGCTCGAATGCCTCGTGGTCTAGGTCGTTGCTGAGCACGACGAACTGGACGCTTCGTGAACGGTAGACCCGGCTCCTGCCGCGGGTGATCGACAGCATGCGGCCTGCGTATTCGGCAAGCATGTTGTCGACAGCCTCGGCCCCGTAGAGCTCGTTGAGCTTTGTCGTGCCACGAACGCGCACCGCTATAAGCCCTGTCTCGCAACGATCGCGGCGGCAGGCGTCGATGGCGTTGGCCAGCATGCGCTGCGTTCCGAGGCCTGTGGCGGCGTCGACGGTTTCGGCAAGTGAGTGGTTGACGAGCTCGCCGACATAGAGCGAGGGGACATTTCCGTCGCCGTCGATACGAAACCCGCGAGCACGGCAAAGGACGTAGTCGCCGACGGCGTTGCGCACACGATACTGCATGACGCGACGGTGCTTGGTGCCGTTGTAGACTTGGTCGATGTCGTTGATGCAGGCCTCAAGGTCGTCGGGATGGACGCGCGTTTTCCAGTAATCGCGACAGTTGTCTATGTGCTCCGAGGGAAGGCCAAGATCGCGCAAGGCACCTTGTGACCAAAGGGTGCGATGTTTGTCCAAGTTCTCGATAAAGAAATAACGGCCCTCGTTGAGCATCGAAAAGGCGTCAAAAATTCGATCGCTTATTTCGAAGTCGTCGGCGTGAACTTGCGTGATATTGCGTCGATCGAGGCGCATGGCGTGACGTAGCTTGTAGTCGTACATGCGATGGTCGGCATCGAGCGTCATGCGATTGGAAGCTTCGCCCAGGGCGGGGTCGGCATGTGACACTCCGTAGCTAAACGAGTGGGGCATCTCGGAATCGTTGTTTTTGAGCAGAACCGTTCGGCAGTGTTTCAGACGTTCGGCGAGGTCGTCCTCGGTTGCAATCGTAGATAGGATGGCAAACTCGTCGCCGCCTATGCGAAACGCCGCTTCGCCCACCTTCATATACAGCTTAAGATAGAGACTTACCTGCAAGATATAGCGGTTGCCCTCGTCATGCCCAAAGACGTCGTTGCAGTGCTTGAGATTGTCGATATCGATGAACGCCATGGTAACGGGGGCGTCCTGCTCCCAGAGCTCCTCGAGGGAACGGGCAAAGCCGCCACGGTTGCCAAGCCCGGTAAGCTGGTCGGTAAAGGCCGTCCTGATCAGATCCTCCTGACGCTCGAGAAGGTCACGGACGGTCCTTTCGAGCGTTTCGGTGTAATTGCTGACAGTTTCCATGTTCTAAGCGACTTTCTGAGGCCGGGGCGGATTGCGTCGGGCGAGCTCGTTGTGTACACGCGTCGTTGCTCGGCATTTTGCGTGTATCCAGGCCCCCGCCTTGCTGCGTTGTTGAGTTAATTTGCCGGCTAATGTTCGCTGTTGATAACAGCTGAGTAGTGTAAACAACAGTGCACAATTATATATGGGTGCACATGCTGTGGGCGGCTATTATTCGACAAGCGGCAGCGCGACGATGCGATGTTCGATAAAAATGCGACTGGGACGATATATGTTGACGGGTATACTTGTCCCGTTTTAAAACGCAGGAACGGAGATGGTCGCATGGCACAGTCAAATACGACGCGCACGGTGGGGCTGGCGCTCGAGGGAGGCGGCTACCGCGGTATGTATACAGCGGGCGTGCTCGATGTATGGATGGAGCACGGTTTGACCTGCGACCATATGGTGGGCGTCTCGGCGGGCGCGGCATTTGGCTACAACTTTAAATCGCGCCAGATCGGCCGCGCCATTCGCTATAACAAGGCCTATTGCGCCGACAAGCGCTATGCGAGCGTGACCAGCTGGCTGCGAACCGGCGATATGTTCAATGCCGACTTTGCCTATCACGAGGTGCCTATCGAGCGCGATCCCATCGACCTGGAAGCATATCGCGCCTGCCCCATGCGATTTACGTGCGTGTGTACCGATATCGAGACGGGCAAGGCCGTCTATCACGACCTGCCCTATGGCGATGAGCGCGATATCGAGTGGATCCGGGCGTCGTCGGCAATTCCCGTGGCGACGCGTCCTGTCGCCATTGAGGGCCGCAAGTACCTGGATGGCGGCGTGGCCGATTCCATTCCCAGCGCTTGGCTGTTTGCGCAGGGGTATGACCGCAATATCGTGGTACTCACGCAGCCGGCGGGCTTTGTGAAGCAGCCCAACAGCGTGATGCCCATGCTGCGGCGCGTGTTCCGTCACTATCCGGAGTTTGTCGCAGCGCTTGAGCACCGGCATGAGGTCTACAATGCCACGCTCGATGACCTGGCACGTCGCGAGGCTGCCGGCGAGATCTTTGTGGTGCGTCCGAGCGAATCGGTGAAGGTGCCGTCGCTGTGTCGCGAGCCCGATGAACTTGAGCGCATCTACCAGATTGGTCGCCGCGATGCGGAGGCGACCTTGCCGGCACTGGAGGCATATCTGGCAGGGTAGAGGCTGCTGCCGCCATCTCGGCGGAAAGCGCATCCCGGAATGGAGGGTCAAACTGGGATGCGCTTTCCATTGCTGAAGATATGAGGCTGCGAATCAGCTGCTCGGCCTAGACTTACGCCTGCTGCCAGGTGTCGACGAGCTCCTTGGCGGCGACGTAGGGGTCGTCGGCACTGCAGACGGCGCTCACCACAAAGAAGCCATCGACGCCGGTAGCCTTGAGCTGCGGCAGGTCGGCCGTCTTGACGCCGCCGCCCACTACGATGGGCACGGGGCTTGCCGCGTGGAGTGCGGCCAGATCCTCAAAGCTCTTGGTGATGATGGAGCCATCGGCCGCGCGTCCGCAGTCGCGCTTGGTCTCGGTCTCGTGGAGCGGGCCGATGCCCAGGTAGTCGACTAGGCTCATGTCGGCGGTCTTGACGTACTCGAGCATCTCCTCGCAACGGGCGGAAAGGCCCACGATGGCGTCGGGGCCCAGCAGCTTGCGACAGACCTCGACGGGAATATCGCTTTGGCCCACGTGCACGCCGTCGACAGCAATACCCTGCTCGCGCGCGGCAAGCACACAGTCCAGACGGTCGTCGATCAGCAGGGCGACCTGACCGGTCTTGCCGGCCTGTGCGATTGCCTGTGCGGCGTCGCCGGTCAGCGCAATGATCTCGCGGGCGCTTGCCACCTTGGAGCGCACCTGGATGCAGGTAAAGCCGGCGTCGAGTGCCTGGGCCACCACATCGCCCACGGGGCGCCCGAGCGTGTTTTCGGGGCCGAGCACCAGATAGGCCGAGATATCAAGGTTGTCGCGGATACTCATCGTGTTTCCTCCTGCTTTTTGATCTGAGCTTCCATGCGCTCGAGCTTGCCGGTCATGGTGTCGGTAAATCCGGGTCGAATATCGGCTTTGAGCACGACTTCGGTGCGGATGCCCTTGCTCGCCAACACAAAGGTTGCGTCGCGCACGACCTGCATGACCTCGTCCCAGTCGCCCTCGATCTCGGTGAACATCGAGGTGGTGCGGTTGGGAAGGCCGCTCTCGCGAATGACGCGCACGACCTCGGCGACCTCGGCGGACAGCTCATCGCTGGTGCCGCACGGGGCGATGGCCACGGCGACGAGCGTATTCATGCCGGCATTGGTTGCGGGCTCGGACATGGCCTATGCCTCCTCGAGGTCAAGCTGGTTGTTGGCGATGTCCTGGGCGGTTGCGCGGTAGAGCTCGTCGATAAAGGCGACCTTAAAGCTTGCCGGGGCGTCGGCGACAGCGGCGGCACGCGAGCCGGCAACGTTGTAGACGGCGGTGCCGCAGACGGCGGCCGTAAACGGGTCGGCAGCGCAGGCGTACACAGCCAGCACGCCGCCTTGCGAGCAGCCGCAACCGGTGATCTTGGACATGAGCGGGCTGCCGCCGTGGGACTTGGCCACGGTCATGCCGTCGGTGATCAGGTCGACTTCGCCCGAGACCACAACGGCGCCGCCGGTGTAGCGGGCGAGCGCCACGGCGGCATCGCGGGCGGCGTCTACCGTGTCGGTGGTATCGACACCGCGCACGCGGCTCAGATCGGCCGCCTCGCCCTCAAGACCCCACAGGCCGGCGAGCGCGATGATCTCGGAGGCGTTGCCGCGCACGATGGCGGGCTTGTACTGCTTAAGCTCGTTTACCAACTGGGTGCGCAGACTGCCGATGCCCAGGCCCACCGGATCGAGCACCCAGGGCTTGCCGGCGTCGTGTGCCGCCTTGGCCGCGCGGGGAATCGTCTGCTCGTAGATGGGGAAGAGCGTGCCCATATTGAGATAGATGGCGCCGCCGCCGGCAACGAGCGCCTCGCCCTCGTCGGGAAGATAGACCATGGCGGCCGATCCACCCACAGCGAGCTGCGCGTTGGCGACAAAGTCGATCGTCACCGTGTTGGTGATGGAGCCGGCCATCGGATTGGTGGTGCGAATCTCCTCCACGGCCTTGACCATATGTTGCTTAAGCTGTTCCGAATCAATCACTGCACATGCCTCCTTGGCATAGAAAAGGGGCGCTGTGCATAGACAGCGCCCCTGTAAAGGCGGCATGCTCCCTACGCCAGCATTAACTGACAGGTTCAAAGGATTGGGCCCCATGCCCTCTCAGCCTTGTGGTTTGCACCGCCGGCACTCCCGCATCGAATCTGTTGTTCCCTATACTAGCGCACCTGCCAAAAAGGGACAGGTTTATTTTGGCAGGTAACAACTGGGACTTTGCGTTTTCCCAGATGAAACCTGCCGAAATAGACCTGTCCCTTTTGGCAGGTCGGTACAATAGATGGGATTAAGAATGACCGAGGGGACCTTATGATCAAACTTGTGCTGACCGATATGGACGATACACTGATTCCAGCCGGGCATGACGGTGCCAGCGACTACGCCATTGAGGGTATTCATGCCATGCAGGCGGCGGGTTTGCACTTTGGGCCGGTTTCGGGTCGTCAGCCGTCCGCGATGGGCTGGATGTTCCGCAATCGCTCCGAGTGCTTCTCGACCGGTGCGTTTTGCAACGGCCAGGTGATGTTTGTCGATGGCGAAGTAGTCGCTTCGCGCGCAATCGATAACGATGTCCTTATGCGCTTAGCCGATTATTTTGAACAGGAGACCGACGATACGTATTTGAAGGTCTACCGTCTGGGTGATGACTTTTGGAATAACGATGCCTATTGCGTGACAAGCGATCCCGAGCGTGTGCGTCGCGCCATGAAGTCAGGCGGCAACGCGTGGCTCAAGGGCGAAGAGGCTCCCTGTCGTCCTGTCGTTGACGATGCCCCGGTATACAAGGCGAATATCTGGAGCGCCCGTTCGCGCGAGGAGCTCGCCGAGCTGCGCGAGCGTGTTGCCGCTGAGGTGCCGGAGCTCTCGCTCGTGTTTCCCAACAACCGCGTGCGCCTGTTCGACGTTCTTCCGACCGGCTGGGACAAGGGCTGCGCTGCGCTGGAGCTGGCGCGTGCTTTGGGCCTGATGCCCGACGAGGTGGCCGTATTCGGCGATTCCGATAACGATTTGCCCATGATCGATGCCGTTCCCAACTCCGTTGCAGTCGCCAATGCCAACGAGGCCGTCACGGCTGCCGCACGCTGGCATATCGGCGCTGCGGCAGATGATGCGGTTGCCGGGGCTCTGCATCAGATTGCCGCCTGCGCCGCGACGGGAGAGATGCCGTCGTTTATGAGCCAAATGGACACGGCGGGTTTTGACGTCACAAACGTCTAGGGAGAAGGCTATGAAGCTCCAGCAACTCAGATATGTCGTTAAGGTTGCCGAATGCGGCAGCATCACCGAGGCCTCGCGCCGGCTCTTTGTGTCGCAGCCTTCGATTACCGCGTCGATCCGCGATCTCGAAAACGAGATGGGTGTGCATATCTTTGAGCGCACCAACAAGGGTGTCATTGTGTCCGAGGAAGGCGAGACCTTCTTGGGCTACGCGCGCCAGGTACTCGACCAGGCCGACCTGCTCGAGGGCAAGTACAAAGGCACGTCCGAGCAGGTGCCGCACTTTAGTGTGAGCTGCCAGCATTATTCCTTTGCCGTTAATGCGTTTGTCGATGTAATCCGCGAGTTCGATGCCGCGTGCTACGACTTTACCCTACGCGAGGAACAGACCCACGAGATTATCGAGGATGTCGCGCACATGAAAAGCGAGCTGGGCATCCTGTATCTGTCCGAGCACAACCGCGAGGTCATCGAGCGCATGCTTGCCGCCAACGAGCTCGTGTTCGAAGGGCTCTTCTGCGCCACGCCGCATGTCTTCGTCTGCGCCGACCATCCGCTGGCGGGCCGCTCCAGCGTGACGCTCGAGGATCTGGAAGACTACCCGTTCCTGTCCTACGAGCAGGGCAGCTACAACTCGTTTTACTATTCCGAGGAGCTGACCTCGACGTTCGAGCGTCGCAAAAATATCCGCGTGCGCGACCGTGCGACGTTGTTCAATTTGGCCATGGGCCTCAACGGCTACACGGTATGCTCGGGCGTGATCAGCCACGAGCTCAACGGCCCCGGCATTATCTCGATTCCGCTCGACGTGGACGAGTACATGGAGATTGGCATCATCACGCGCAAGAACACGACGCTCACGCGCTACGGTCGGGCCTATATCGACGCGATTCGTCAGCATATCTAGGCTGCTGTGCTCCGCACGGTTCAAGTCTCTTTATGACAGTCCAGACTGATATAGGAAGCATCTATATCAAACTGTTATAAACGTATATTTTACGATGACCATATGAGCGCTCATACTCTGTCCCAGTAAAGCAACCGATGCAAAGGGAGATATCTATGAGCACTTCGATTCAACCGAACGCGCCGTTTCGTGCCGATATCGTCGGCAGTTTTCTTCGTCCGCAGGCTGTAAAGGATGCCCGTGCCGCCTATGTCGCGGGTAAACTCGACGCTTCCGGCCTTAAGGCCGTCGAGGACGATGCCATTCGCGATTTGGTGGCCAAGCAGAAGGCCGCCGGCCTGCAGGTGATCACCGATGGCGAGTTCCGCCGCAGCTACTGGCACCTCGATTTTATGTGGGGACTCAACGGCATTGAGCGCCGCGCCTCGCGTACGGGCTACATGTTTCACGATGAGGAGACTACCGCCGACACCGCCGTGGTAACCGGCCCCATTAGCGGCGAGAACCATCCGTTCGTCGAGCACTTCAAATTTGTCAAGTCACTCGAGGGGGAGGGCCAGGTCGCACGGCAAACCATTCCGGCGCCGATCCAGACGTTCTCTGAAGTCACGCTCGACCGCTGTGATGGCCAGCAGGAGAGCCTGCGCGCCGTCTATAAGACCGACGAAGAGCTCGCCGATGCCATTGCCGCAGCATACCGCACCGTGATTGCCGACCTGTATGCCGCGGGCTGCCGCAACATCCAATTTGATGACTGCACCTGGGGCATCTATTGCGATACCGACTTTGTGTCCAAGACCGGCATGAGTCCGGTTGACCTGCAAAAGGTGTCCGAGCTAGGTGTGGCGCTCAACAATGACGCAATCGCGGACAAGCCCGACGATCTGGTTATCAACACGCACGTGTGCCGCGGCAACTATCACTCCACCTATGCTTTTGAGGGCGGCTACGACCCCATCGCGCCGTACCTGTTCGCACATGAGAACGTCGATGCGTTCTATCTGGAGTTCGACACGCCCCGCGCCGGTGGTTTTGAGCCGCTCAAGTACGTTGCCCCCGGCAAGAAGGTGGTGCTGGGACTGATCACTACAAAGGCGGCTGAGCTTGAGGACGAGGACGTTATCGTCGAACGTATCCACGAGGCCGCAAAGTATGTGCCGCTCGAGAACCTGTACCTGTCGCCCCAGTGCGGCTTTGCCAGCTGCGAGATTGGCAACAAACTGACCGAGGACGAACAGTGGGCAAAGATCGCGCTGGTCAAGCGCATTGCCGAGCGCGTTTGGAAGTAACGCTACCGTTCGCAGGTGACGGCGCGTGCGAGACATGGCGTATCACGTACAATGGTTCGGATCGTATCGTTCGGGCAGGTTATCCGATATGCCTGATCGCCCTTCCATCATGAAAGGACTTCCATGTCCCAATCCTCGACGCCCGCCGTCACCAATGCCATCTACGATGCGTCATCGCTCGGCCGCCCGCGCATGTTTGTGTTGGGTTTGCAACACATGTTTGCGATGTTCGGAGCCACGGTGCTCGTGCCCGTGCTCACCGGCCTTTCCGTTTCGGCGACGCTTCTGTTCGCCGGCATCGGCACGCTGCTGTTTCATTTTCTATCGCGCGGTAAGGTGCCGGCATTTTTGGGCTCATCGTTTGCCTTTATTGCCGGTTATGCCGCAATCGCGCCCAACGGCGAGACCGAGCTTTTGCCCTACGCCTGCCTGGGCGTAGCTTGTGCCGGCCTGCTCTATCCGGTGCTCGCGGCCCTGTTCCGCGCCTTTGGCGCCAAGCGCGTTATGCGTTTCTTCCCGCCGGTGGTGACCGGCCCCATCGTCATTTCCATCGGCCTGATCCTAGCGAGCTCTGCCATCGCCAACTGCCAGACCAACTGGCTTGTCGCCGCTGTCGCTGTGGCCGTCATCATCATCTGCAATATTTGGGGCCGCGGCATGGTCAAGATCGTGCCGATTTTGCTGGGCGTTGTGGTGAGCTATGCCGTTGCGGCTGCGTTGAGTGAGGTCGATTTTTCGGGCGTTGCCGCCGCTCCGTGGGTCGGTCTGCCCATCGTGTGGGACAACACCGTGTTTGCGCTCTTTGGCCCGCAGTTCGATAGCGGTCTTGCCACGACGGCCATCATCACCATCATGCCGCTGGCCTTTGCGACCATGATTGAGCACATTGGCGATATCTCCGCCATTGGCTCTACCTGCGAACGCAATTACATTGCCGATCCCGGTCTGCACCGTACCCTGCTCGGCGATGGCCTGGCGACCATCTTGGCGTCGCTCTTTGGCGCTCCGGCCAACACCACGTATGGCGAGAACACCGGCGTGCTTGCGCTTACGCGTGTGTTCGACCCGCGCGTGATTCGCATTGCCGCCTGCTGTGCCATCGCGCTTTCGTTCTGCCCCAAGTTTGCTGCTGTGATCGCTGCTATGCCGGCGTGCGTTATCGGCGGTGTGTCACTCGTGCTCTACGGCATGATCAGCGCCGTTGGCGTGCGTAACCTCATCGAGAATCAGGTTGATTTCCAGAACAACCGCAACGTGCTGGTGGCGGCTCTGGTGCTCGTGCTTTCGCTCGGCATTGCCTACAGTACCGCCGGTGCCATCGTGCTGGAGCTGGGCGGCGTGACGATTTCGCTTTCGGGCCTTGCCGTGGGCTCGCTGGTGGGCATTGTGCTCAACGCCATCCTGCCCGGTAATGACTTTGAGTTCGATACTACCGAGCTTGAGGAGACTGCTGAATAGCAGCTGCGTTCAGCCAAATTAAAAATGGCGTCCATGCGTATGTACGCGTGGACGCCATTTTTAATGCGTCAGTATCCAGTGGATGCCGCGCGCCATGCGCAGGTCAGTTTGGGCAAAGTGATTGCCGGGGTTGAGCTCCAGCGTTGTTGGAATGTCACGCTCTATAAACAGCTCTTCCATCGCGCGCGTGTCGTCGAGTACGTGCCGCATCATGCGGTTGGGCGTCTTGGTTTCCTTTTTACCGAGCGACAGATAAGCGGCGTCGGGCGTGGCTGTCATCGTGCGCTCGCGCGCGTAGTCGATAAAGCCGGGGAACCACAGCGACCCCGATGCACTCGCCGCGCGCTCAAAGACATCTGTTTGCCAAAGTGCCCACAGTGCAAAAAGACCCGCCAACGAATAGCCGACAACGCCGCGCCAGGTGGGCGGTTGCGGGAGCGATGATTCGGCCTCTGGGATTATCTGCTTCAACAACTCGTCAAGAAAACCAGCAGCCTGTCCGTCAAAGGGCTCGGCATCTCGTATAGTTCCGTCGCATTCCCAGGGGCTCAACTCGCGATTCCAATCGAGTCCTCCGATGGCGACAAGGGTGAACGGCGGGCAGTCGAGCTCCCGGCAGCGCTCGTAGACTTCACTACCGTCGCCCATAACCACGGGGAGGTAGATGACGGGCGTACCTTCCGCACGCTCTGAATAAACGGTTATCTGCTTCTGATGCGCTTCCAAGGCAGGCTTCTCTCGGTGTTGTGATATTGACAGCCTCAATTGTCGCACGCTGACACGGGGGCAGACGCTAAAAGAAAGGCGCGGAGCCGCTCGATGCGATTCCGCGCCTTGTTGTTTTGCTTTAGCAGACTATGCCGTTACGCCACGAAGAAGTAGACGAGGAAGGCAAGGGCTGCGATCCACATGAGCGGCTTGATCTTGGAGGCCTCGCCCTTAAAGAGCGCGACGATCACGTAGGCGATAAAGCCCAGGCCAATGCCGGCAGAGATGGAGTAGGTGAAGGGCACGCCGGCGACAATCATGAACGCCGGGAAACCCTGCGACACGTCGGACCAGTCGATCTCGGAGGCCTCGCTCATCATGAGGTAGCCGACGTAGACCAGAGCACCGCAGGTGGCGGCGCTGGAAACGATGGCGACGATGGGGGAGAAGAACGCGGCGAGAATGAACAACACGCCGGTGGTGACGGAGGTGAGGCCCGTGCGGCCACCGTCGGCAGCGCCAGAGGTGGACTCGACGAAGGTGGTGATGGAGGAGACGCCCATAAAACCGCCCACAGCAGCGGCGGCGGAGTCGACGATCAGGATCTCCTTGATATTCTCGACGTTGCCGTCGTCGGTGAGGAACTCGCCCTGCTTGGCCACGGCCATCGCGGTGCCCATGGTGTCGAAGAAGTCACTCATGAGCAGCGAGAACGAGATGACGAGGAGCGTGGGGTCGGTAAGGACCTTGACGATGGCGGGCACGCCGCCGGCGTCGGCGATGGGGCCACCGATGCTCGAGAAGTCGAGCGGGGCGATGATACCGGTCGGAGCATGGGTCACACCTAGGGGGATACCGGCGATGACGGCGACGACGATGCCGATGAGCAGCGAGCCGGGGACGTTGCGGCAGGCAAGGGCGACTGTCACCAGGATGGAGATGATGCCGACGATGAAGGTGGGGGAGGTGATGTCGCCCAGACCGACGAGTGTACCGGCGCCAGCGGTGATAATGCCGGCATCGCACAGGCCAATCATGGCGATGAACAGGCCCAGACCCACCGAGATGGCGTGACGCAGGACAACCGGGATGGCGTCCATGATGGCCTCGCGCAGGCCACAAAGCACGAGCAGCAAGATGACGATACCCTCGAGGAAGATGACGCTCATGGCCACGTGCCAGTCACCGCCGCAGACGGTGGTGGTGATTCCAGCGATCATCGCGTTGACGCCTAAGCCCGACGCGCAGGCGAGCGGGCGGTTAGCGAAGATGCCCATGCAGATGGTCATGATGCCGGCGCCCAGGCAGGTGGCGCAGGCGAGCGCTCCCGCATCGATGCCAGCGCCCGAGAGCACCGCGGGGTTGACGGCGATGATGTAGGCCATCGCCAGGAATGTTGTCAGTCCAGCGCGGAGTTCGGTCCCGATTGTGGACTTGCGCTCACTGACGTGAAATAGTTCGTCCATGCATACCCTTTCCTTGTTCGGCCCCGAGTTTAGGCCGATTGACACGAACTCACCCACTATATCGCCTTTGTGAAGTTGGTGTTCCTCGCATGTTGATGTTCGGCGGTTTGTAACGGACGGGCGGTATCTTTCGCATGAAATTGTGTAGGTACCGTATACTTAAGCGGTTACAACGACCCCTATGGAGGAACGTATGATTAAAGAGCTTTGCCACGACGAGGCTATCCTGTCCCAGCGTTGCGAGGTTGCGACTGTCGAGGACGAGTCGGTTGCTCAGGACCTGATCGATACCATCAAGTCGCTCGACGATGCCGGCTGCTTGGCCGCCAACCAGATCGGCGTCACCAAGAAGGTCTGCGTCTATCTGGACGACGCCGGTGAGCCCCACGTGCTTTACAACCCCCGTCTGGTGTTTGGCCTGGGCGCCAGCAAGATGGAGGAGAGCTGCCTGACGCACGAGGAGGTCACCAAGTCCACGCGCTACATCAAGTGCAAGGTTGCCTTTGACCAGATCGTCGACGGCAAGATGAAGGAGTGCCGCCGCGACTACGCGGGCTTTGAGGCGCAGATGATCCAGCATATGATCGATCACTGCCAAGGCAAACTTGTCTAGGGTGACTACAGCACCGCACTTCGTCTCTTTTGGTCCGGACGTGACATTGTTGTCATGTCCGGGCTTTTGTGTTTAGCGCCTTTTTGTTTGGAGACAATAACCTTAGCAGGAACGTAAAGCTAGGAGGCGCTATGTGTACGAGCATTCGATTTACCGATAATTCCGGCCACATGTATCTAGGCCGCAACCTAGACTGGAGCTTTGACTACGGCCAACAGGTTCGCGTGATGCCGCGCGGGTTCCACGTCCCGTATTCGTTTATCGACGAGGCGTCGGCGGCCCACGCGGTAATCGGCATGTGCATCGATTACAGGAACTATCCCATGTTTTTCGATTGCGGTAACGATGCGGGTCTGGCTGTGGCGGGGCTCAACTTTCCTGGCTATGCCGAGTATGCCGAGGGCCCTGTCGACGGCAAGAACAATATTGCGGCCTATGAGTTTCCCCTGTGGGTGGCAGCGACGTTCTCGACGGTCGATGAGGTCGAGGCCGCGCTGCGCGACACGGTGATTGTCGCCAAATCTGCCGGAGAGGGGCTGGGCGTGTCGCTGCTCCATTGGATTATCGGCGACAGCCAGCGCAGCATCGTGGTCGAGATGATGGCTGACGGCCTGCATGTATACGACA
This sequence comes from uncultured Collinsella sp., assembly GCA_900541875.1. GTDB lineage: Bacteria > Actinomycetota > Coriobacteriia > Coriobacteriales > Coriobacteriaceae > Collinsella. The sequence continues at coordinate 101,341 of UQLF01000002.1, forward strand.
ATCCGGTCGACACCCTTGCCAATCAGCCGACTTTCCCGTGGCACATGGAAAACCTGCGCACCTATATCACCGCCACAAGCGATTTTCCGCAGACGGCGACATGGCGTGGCGCCGAGCTTAAGCCCTATGGAGCCGGTGCCGGCATGCGCGGCATTCCGGGCGATTGCTATTCGCCGAGCCGTTTTGTAAAGGCGGCGTACCTCAATGCCAATTACCCACAAAAGGAGAGCGAGACCGAAAACGTCGTTCGCATGTTCCGCTCACTCGAGGGCGTGGTGATGATCGAGGGAGCGTCCAGGATGGGCGATGGCAAGTTCGAGAAGACTATCTACACCGGATGCTTTAGCGCGCGCACGGGCAATTATTACTACGCGATGTATGGGGATCCGTCGATTCGCTACGTGAGCCTGATGGATGCCGAGGGCGCGAGCCCCGATAGGCTCGTGGTTCCCGAGCCGCGTCGTTCGTAGCTCACTGGTCCGTTGCGACATAAAACGGCCTCGCACCTCTTATGAGATGCGAGGCCGTTGTCGTCAATGGCTGGTGGCGTGTTAGAAGTTGGCGTCGTTGAACTGGGTGCTCTCGAGTCCGTCGAGTTGCTGTTCGGGTGTATCGGCGACGCTCTCGAGCAGCTCGGTGGGATCGACGTTCATGCTCTTGCCGGCCTCGTTGCCGTTGACCAAGTCGTCCGAGAAGATGTCGACCTCCATTTCCTCGGCCTCTTCGATCTGAACCTCGAGCGGCACCTGGGTGCGCACAAGTTTGACGGCCGGGCGCATGCGGGCAAAGAGCGGTACGTACTCAATGATGATGGCCGAGTTCTCGAGACCGTACCAGCGTGCCGGGCTTCCGCAGGCGCGGCGGACGGCGTACTTGATGGCCATCACGCGGTGGTCATTGCGGTTGATGTCCGTTTCGGGGGCAAGCATCTTACGCAGCATGCAAAAGCGGAAGTCACCTACGTTGCCGCGCGTCTCGTAGATGGAGTAGGTGTGATGTTGCGGCGGCAGCTCGCCCGATGCCATCAAGTCGCCAACGATCTGACGCAGATAAGCGTTGACGCGTTGGTTGACTTTAAAGCCCAGGTCCAGGCGCACGCGGAATAAAAAGTCCGTGCCAAAGGTCTCGACGGAATACTCGTGCGTATAGGGTTCGTCGGTAACGTGCACGTTGATGAACCAATATGCCTTGGCGCGCTTGGGATGTTTGTCTAGGATGGAATAGAGCACGTCGCGGTCGAGCGTGAGCGGATCGGGGCTGTTGGTGAGGAACACCAGGTTGTCGGCGAGCACGGGGTAGGTCTCGTCGTTGCGCAGGCGGTTGAGCTGATCGATGTACTTGGAGACGGGCAGCAGGATCGTCTGCGTGCGCTCGATGGCGGTGCCGCGGCGCCACACGTACATAAGGCCAAACAGCAGTGCGGCCAAGAAGATCATCACATAGCCGCCGTCAAAGAACATGGTGAGGCACGAGGCGAAGAAGCACAGCTCGATGGCACCAAAGAGCAGGGCGAAGACGCAGGCACCCAGCCTGTGCTTGAGGATGCCGGCGATGTAGCTCGTCAAAAGCGTCGTGGTCATGAGCATGGTCACGGTAATGGCGAGGCCGTAGGCGCTCTCCATGCGCTCGGAGTTTTGGAACAGCAGCACGATGAAGATGCAGCCGACCCACATGATGTTGTTGACGAGCGGAATATAGAGCTGCCCCTTGGTGTCGCTGGGGTAGTGGATGCGCAGATGCGGCATAAGGTTGAGACGCGTTGCCTCGGATACCAGCGAGAACGAGCCGGTGATGAGCGCCTGCGAGGCAATGATGGCCGCCACGGCCGAAAGCACGATGGCAAAGGGGCGCAGGGGCTCAGGAAGCATCATATAGAACGGGTTGACGATATCCATCGCGAGCATCTGGGGATTGGAATTGTTGGCGAGCAGCCAAGCGCCCTGACCCAGATAGTTAAGGATGAGGGCCGCCTTTACGAACGGCCAGGATGCGTAAATGTTAGCCTTGCCCACGTGACCCATGTCCGAATAGAGCGCCTCGGCGCCGGTCGTCGACAGGAAGACGAAGCCGAGCACCATGATGCCCGAGTGGTTGATGGGCGAGAACAGGAACATGATGCCGCGGATGGGGTTGAGCGCGCGCAGGATGGACAGGTTGCCGAGCATGTTGAACAGGCCGGCGCCAGCCAAGAACAGGAACCACAGCGTCATAAGCGGGCCGAACAGCTTGCCGATTGACGAGGTGCCGGCGCGCTGCATGGCAAACAGGCCGCAGATAATGATGATGGTGATGATGATGACGTTGGTCTGGCCGTCACCCAAAAGCGCATGGCCCCACTCGATAGTGCGCAAGCCCTCGATGGCCGTGGTAACCGTGACGGCGGGGGTGAGGATGCCGTCGGCGAGCAGCGCCGCGCCGCCGATCATGGCGGGGAGAATCAGCCATGGCGCCACCTTGCGCACGAGACTGAACAGGGCGAAGATGCCGCCTTCGTTGTGGTTGTCGGCCTTCATGGCGATTACCACGTACTTGACCGTGGTCACGAGCGTCATGGTCCAGATGACGAGCGAAAGCGCGCCCAGGATCATGTCCTCGCTGACGGTACCGATGCCGCCGTTGTTGGCGACGATTGATTTCATGGTGTACATGGGGCTCGTGCCGATGTCGCCATAGACGACGCCGAGCGTTACGAGCAGCATGCCAGCGGAGAGGGGGATGGCTCCGTGCCCGCCTTGCCCGCGCTGGTCTTGGAGGTTTGCCTCCAGTTTGTTGTGTGCCACGAGGACTCCCTTAGACATCCGGTTATCTGTCTAGGACAAAAAACTTTATGCCGTCTTTATACATACAAGAGCAGTTTGGCACATCGGGTTATTTTAGACAATAATCCTCAGCTGGGGATTATTTATCTACGCAGGTAGCATTTCAAAGCAGGGGCTTTTAAGCACGTACTGTCTGGGCGATGCCAGCCTTGGCGTTTGCGCGTTTGCCGGCGAGTTCGCAAAAAATCGCGCCGCCGATGATAAGCGCGGCGCCCATCAGACGGACCGGTGTTATGGCTTCGCCCAAAAGGACGGCCGAGAACACGACCGCCGAAAGCGGCTCGAGGTAGCCGACGACGGCGACGGTCTGGACGGACAGCTTGGCGACGGCGCTAAAGTAGAGCAGGCAACCAATGCCGGTGTTGACGACGCCGAGCATAGCGACGGCGCGCCAATCAATACTGGCGGCGATACCGGCGGACAGGAATGAGGGAGCGCCCTGCGTGATGAGCGTGAGGACCAGTGCGGTCACAAAGGCGGCGCTCACCTGGAGCGCGGAGTTCTCGAGGCCCTCGATGTGCGGCGCACCCTTGCTGGCGATGACCATCAATGCATAGCAGAAGGCCGAGGCGATTCCACAGACGATGCCCGCAATGGGCATATTGCCGCCTAGACCTTGCGCTGCAATGAGAAAAGCACCGCAGGCGACGGCGACAAAGCCGGCGATTTTGCCGCCGGTCAGCTTTTCGCCAAAGATGAGCGGGGAGAGTGCCATGACAATGATGGGGCCGCAGTAGTACAGCAGCGAGGATACGCCGACGCCGATCGTCTGGTAGGCGCGGAACAGAAAAATCCAGCTGGCGCCCAGCGCAGCTCCCGAGAGAAGGAGGGCCGCGGCTTCGCGGGGACGAGATGGCGCCTGCAGTTTATGGTGTTGGGTGATGGCGAGGATAGTGACAAGCGAGAGGGCGCCCAAAAACGTGCGTAGCAGCACGATATCGGAGCTCGGCAGCGCGATGGCAGCGGCGATGATGCCGTTGGAGCCAAACAATAGCAATGCTGCTAAGTACGTAAACAGTCCGTTGTCCATGCGCTTCCGTCCCCTCTATATTCGAGCATGTTCACTATGGGTGAACTGGTAATAGAAGAAAAGCGAATATAATGCATGGCTAACATGACAAAAATTCATGTAAAGGTGGAGGCGTGTCGTGGAAACGAATATTCAAAAGATGCAGGTGCTGCTGGAGACGGTGCGCGCCGGAAGCTTTACGCGTGCTGCCGAGCGGTTGAGCTATTCGCAGTCGGGCGTGAGCCGTATGGTGGCCGATCTTGAGGCCGACTGGGGTTTTAAGGTGCTCGATAGAAGCCGCGAGGGCGTAGTGCTTTCTGCCGATGGGCGGCAAGTTATGCCGGCGATCGAGGCGTTATGCGAGGAATTTGTTCGTTTGCAGCGACGGGTGGATGAGATGCGTGGACTCATGCGCGGCAAAATCTGCATCGGTACGTTTTCGAGTGTGGCGACCCACGTGCTGCCGCCGGTGATTGCGCGCTTTCGCGCCGATCATCCGGATGTCGATTACGAGCTGCTGATGGGTGATTACTCCGAGATTGAGCAATGGGTGGCGGAAGGCCGCTGCGACCTGGGCTTTATCCCGCGTGAGCCCCGAGAAAACGGCATGGCATCGCGGTCTTTGGTGCGCGACGAGTTGATGGCGGTAGTGCCGGCAGGTTCTTTGCTTGCCACGGCGGAGGTCGTTTCTCTTGCCGATTTAGCCAACGAGCAGTTTATTCTGCTAGAACGCGGCACCGATGACGAGATTACGCCGCTGTTCCGTCGGGCGGGGCTGACGGTGTGCTCCAAGCTGTCGACCTGGGATGACTATGCGATTATGGCTATGGTCGAGGACGGCCTGGGTGTGAGCATTCTTCCCGCGCTCATCTTGCGCCGTTGCCAGTTCGATGTTGCCGTGCGTTCGCTCGAGGGACATCCCCATCGGCAGATCAACGCCATATATCGAACGGCCGATGTTTCACTTGCTGCCGCCCGTTTCCTCGAATACCTCTAAACGCGTACACGCTATTGTCCGCTTTGGACAAATCTCGGAGTCCGGTACATTTTCTTATGAAATTGAACTATCGAATGAGGTGCCGCGTTATACTGCTTGCTAAATTGAACCATGGTTCAATTCGTGTTCTATAAATTGAACTTTGCCAGCAAGGAGGTTCTAGTGGCCCAAGAGACGTTTAGCGATCGCCTGCGACAGGCTATGTCCGATCGCGACGTTCGCCAGTCGGACGTGATCCGCGCATCGGAGATGCTCGGCAAAAAACTCGGCAAGAGTCAGATGAGCCAATATGTGAGCGGCAAGACGATCCCGCGGCGCGATGTGGCCGAGCTGCTCGCCCGTATTTTGGAGGTCGATGTTACCTGGCTGCTTGCCGGCGACGCCGATCAAGGCGAGGCATCATCACCCCGCAAGGATTCCAAGCCCGAACCCCATCCCTCAGCTCAAATTGCAAGGAGCACCACCATGCGTACTTTTTCTAAATCCACCAAACTCGACAACGTCCTGTATGACGTGCGCGGTCCCGTCGTCGACGAGGCCGCCCGTATGGAGGACGAGGGCGAGCGCATCCTCAAGCTCAATATCGGCAACCCGGCGCCCTTCGGTTTCCGCACGCCCGATGAGGTCATCAAGGACATGCGCCAGCAGCTGCCCGACTGCGAAGGCTATTCCAACTCGCGTGGCCTGTTCTCCGCGCGCAAGGCGATCATGCAGTATTCGCAGATCAAGGGCCTGCCCAACGTTCAGATGGAGCATATCTACACGGGCAACGGCGTGTCCGAGCTCATTCAGCTTTCGATGAACGCGCTGCTCGACAATGGCGACGAGATCCTGATTCCCAGTCCCGACTATCCGCTCTGGACGGCGTGCGCAACCCTTGCCGGCGGTCATCCCGTACATTATCTGTGTGACGAGCAGGCGGATTGGTATCCCGACCTGGAGGATATGGAGTCCAAGATTACGAGTGCGACCAAAGCCCTCGTCATCATCAACCCAAACAACCCCACGGGTTCCGTCTATCCGCGCGAGGTGCTCGAGGGCATCGTCGAGATTGCACGCAGGCATCAGCTGATGATCTTTGCCGATGAGATCTACGACCGCCTGTGCATGGACGGCTACGAGCACGTCTCGATTGCCTCGCTCGCCCCCGACCTGCCCTGCGTTACCTTTAGCGGTCTGTCCAAGTCGCACATGATTGCAGGCTATCGTATTGGCTGGATGGTGCTTTCGGGCAACCAGCGCTGCATGAGCGACTTCATCATGGGCGTCAACATGCTCTCGAACATGCGCCTGTGCTCCAACGTGCCGGCTCAGTCGATCGTTCAGACGGCACTCGGTGGCCATCAGTCGGTCAACGACTACATCCGTCCCGGCGGCCGTGTCTACGAGCAGCGCAACTTTGTGTATGAGGCGCTCAACAAGATTGACGGCATCTCGGTGGTTAAGCCGCGTGCGGCGTTCTACATCTTCCCCAAGATGGATGTTAAAAAGTTCAACATCACCGATGACGAGCAATTCGCCCTTGACCTGCTGCACGAGAAGAAGATCCTGATTACGCGCGGCGGCGGCTTCAACTGGGCTGAGCCCGACCACTTCCGCATCGTGTACCTGCCGCGCATGGAAGTGCTCAAAGAGTCGCTCGAAGACCTCGCCGATTTCTTTGACCATTACCGCCAGGCGTAACGGCAAAGGTAGCCTGTAATGAAACGGTCGGCCCGCAACGGATGCGGGCCGACCGTTTTCTGTCTAAGCCCGTGCTGTTAGCGCTTGTCTCGTTGAGCGGGCGAGGTTCGCGTGTGAGCGGTAAGTTCTATTCCAAAATGGAATACAGTGGGCTTAAGCTGGAATTGATGTCCGGGTACCTGCTTTTCTAGAATGTTTTCAACAAGATGAAAGGCGGTTCCAACCAATGATTATCGATGCAAATTCCTACTGGTTCGACGAGCGCATCTTTCATGACGAGACGCTCTGCGAACAGTTTTTGGCCGAGGTACCCCGCGCCTATGACACCGAAGGCTATCTGACCATGAATTCCGCCGGCAAACGACAGATCGTGATCGAGATGCCCGCCGGTTCTCCGGGTCTTAACTACATTGAGGGCGACTACACCCTCGAGAAGCGCTTGGCCGATATGGATGAGGCGGGGGTCGACAAGGCGATCCTCAAGCTCCCCGGCTGTCACGAGTGGATGTCGCTCGAGATGTGCCGGCGTTTCAACGACGGTATGGCTGCTGACGCGAAGGCGTCAAGTGGCCGTCTGATTCCGCTTGTCGCTGTGCCGCCCTTTGGCACCAAAGCAAATTTGGAGGAGCTCGACCGCAGGCTCGACGATGGTTTTGCGGGTGTGCAGCTCTGCGCTCACTACGGCAAGCGCTATCTCGACGACCAGGTCTTCTCGAGTTTTTTCGAGCACCTGAACGAACGCCATGTCACCGTTTACGTGCACCATGTTCCCGTGCCGGTCGAGAACGAGTCGCTTCTCGCGTACGACAACCTTCGCCGCTCTTATGGCCGCTGCGTCGACCAAACTACGGCGATCGGCCGAGAGATCTTTGGCGATTTCTTTGAGCGCTACCCCAATATCAAGATGGTCCACTCCATGCTCGGTGGCGCTTATTTTGCGTTTAAGGAGATGCTGCTGCCGCACGGTCCCAAGCGTCCAGATGCCTCGGGTCGCTTCCAGACCGATACCGAGACGGTCTCCAAGCGTCTTGAGAACAACGTTTATTTCGACATGTCTCATGCTCAGCCTTGGGGCGAGACGCTTCTTGCCTGTGCGGTTGAAGTCCTTGGTGCAGACCATATTGTCTTTGGTACGAGTTATCCCGTTAAACGCGAGTGGCTAACAGAGGGTGTCGCCTGCGTCCGCGCCACAGATTTAAGTGATACGGACAAGGACCTTATGCTTGGCGGCACGGCACAGCGCTTGTACGGCATCGAGTGAGCGACAGATAAAGGAGGGCGTTCGCCATGGATAAGGGAGAGATGAAGGCCGGAGCCGCCCGGGTGGCCATTAACTTAGAGGACGTATTGCCGTTCGACGGTTTCGACGCACTCCGTCATGAAATCTTTGCCCGTGCCTTCGTGGTCGAAGGGATGGGGCGGCGCGCTTGCATCCTTTCACTTGAGGTTACCTCGATCGCTCCGGCCCTACTCGTCGATCTGCGTGAGGTTGTCAAGGATGTCTCCAATTGCGACGGCGCCTTTTCTTGGGTGGTCCCGACCCACACGTTTTCTGCGCCTCACGTGCGCACCCCTGGGCATCTGGCCGACACCGATGCCCGCAATCGAAATGAGCGCTATCGTGCCGCGCTCATCGCCGCGACACGCGCGGCCGTTGAGCAGGCGGTTGCGGGCATTCGCTCTGTCACGCTCGCCTCGGCGGAGGGCTACTGTCCTGTGAACGTTAACCGCGACATTGAGACGCCGGCCGGCTGGTGGCTGGGAGTAGACCCCAAGGGGTTTGCCGACCACGCGATGCCCATACTTGTCGCGAGGGATGCCGAGGGCGGGCTCGTTGCCATGCTTGCGACGGCTGATGTCCAGTCTTCCGTGCTCGACGGATCGCACGATTCTCAGGGGAAGCGCTTGGTGAGCGGGGACCTCTTTGGCTTTGCCGCCACGGCTCTCGAGCGCGAATTGGGCGGAGTCGTGTTGCTGCTGCCCGGTGCCGCGGGCGACCAAGGTCCGGCGGAGCGCGCCATGAACGTCATGTTCGATGCGGCCGGCGTTAAGCAGACGGTCGATGCCCATGAGGACGGATACCGCATGCTGCACCAGCAGGGGCAGGCCTTGGGCAATGCTTTGATCGAGGCCGCTCGCATGGCGCGTGAGGATGACGCTACCGGCATCGATGCCCGCACGGTCGACGTTCTCCTGCCCGCTCAGACACGCGCCGATTTTCACTCTTTGGCTCCGCACCGAACGTATGAGTTTCATGCCGCTGGCGAGCAGCGCACGAGGGTCTATCTGCTCCGGCTGGGAAACGTCGAGCTTGTCGGCGTACAACCCGAGGTCTCGAGTGCATTCGGCGCCACTGTGCGCGCCGCCCGGTCCGGCTCTGTGTTCTTTGCCACGCTCGTCAACGGCGGACAGAAGTACCTACCGGCTCCCGACGCGTACGAAAAAATCACCTATGAGGCTATGAACTCCGGTTTTGCCGCCGGATCCCATGAGCGCCTCGTCGAAATCATCATTGCCGCCTTGAATGCGGCGTGACACAGAAGGAGAACGTGCATGAACATTGGACACGCGCGCCGCAAAATTACCCCACAGGGCGACATCTACCTGATTGGCTACCGCAATCTTCCCAACCGTCTGGAGCCTGCGACAGGCGTCCATGACGACGTCTTCGCCAACGCGATTCTTTTCCAACAGGACGACCGCGAAGTTTTTCTCTTCAACGCCGATGTTCTCGAGTTTGAGGAAAGCATGGCCGAGGAGGTTAAGACGATGCTCGCCGAGCGCTACGGAATCGACCGTGATTGCGTCCTGCTCTCCGCGACGCACGACCACACTTCGATCGTCGCCTACCATCGCAGCTGGTGGACGGGAAAATTCAACGAGGACTACTATCGCTGGTTCCTCGATACCATCTGTCAATGCTTCGAAGAGTGCCGCGCCAACGCGCGACCTGCGACCTGCCGCATGGGCAAAAAAGTCATCACCGGTTTCTACGACAACCGCATCATTCCCGGAGAGCTTGCCGACAATGAGGTTATCGTGGTGTCGTTCTTCGATGACGAAGGCAAATCGTTTGCGGGCTTTGTGAACTGGGCGGTGCATTCTGCCTGTGTCGGACCCGACTGCACGGAGCTCACGAGCGAACTCGCCGGTCTTACCGGCAAAAAGCTCGCTCAGAGTCTTGGTTACTATCCGGCCATGGTCGTCGGTGCTGCTGGCGACTGTAGCGACCGCAATTTTCGCCAGGGACGCGGCATTCCCGAGGTTGAGCGTGTTTCGACCGGTCTTGCCGAGGCGATTTCCCAGATCAAGCTCGATCGCGAGGTCGTTCTTGACCGCATCGAGCCTCAGACGTTCTATCACACCGTTGCCCATGACGACTTTTCGCTCACGCTTAAGTGTGCCGTCATCAGTCTGGGCGGCCTGCATCTCTTTGTGTTCCCGAGTGAGCTTGGCAGCGACCTGGGCATTCGCATGAAGCGCGAATGCCCGGTCGAGGGAATAGTCTGCGGTTACACCAACGGCTATTTTGAGTATTTCCTTCCGGCGCGCGAGTACGGCCTCTCCTTTGAGACCGAGCGTACTCAGATTCCCCAGGGTGAACCGGAACGTCTGTGTGATAAGTTCTGCCAGACGACGAGACTTCTCGGCGCAGCAGCTTCGCGTCTGTAGACCTGATTGCGTGGCATGGGCCAATGAGGCTCACTGCCATGTGATCGGCATCTTCCATCTTCTCTGCCGTTTCCCATCCCGGGCGTACGTGCGTCCGCGGATTTCAAAGGGGGAAGCGGGTTCCTTGTCCTCCCACGTCGACTACGGAGGCATGAAATCTACGCTATGCCCCGCTCAGAAAAAGGAGAATTCCATGAAATACCAGAAGCTTTGCGATGAAATCATCACAAGGGTCGGTGGTCGAGACAATGTGTTAGACGTGAGCCACTGCATTACGCGTCTCCGCTTCCACCTCAAGGATGAATCGCTCGCCCAGACCAATGAGCTTAAGGCGACGAAGGGCGTCGTTGACGTCATCCAGGCCGGCGGACAGTATCAGGTCGTGATTGGTGCCACTGTCGAGGCCGTCTACAACGACCTTGTTCAGATTGGCGGGTTCGACGCCAAGCCTGCGCTTGATATCGATGAGGGCGACGACGTCAAAAAGGGCGATCCATTCTCGCGTCTGCTTGCCATCATCTCCGAGATCCTGCAACCGGTTCTTGGCGTGCTTATGGCCGGTGGCTTTATCAAGTCGATGCTCGCGCTCTGCACGGTTGCCGGTTGGCTTGCCAAGGACAGCAATACGTATGTGACGCTCTCGGCAATCGGAGATTCGGTCTTCTATTACTTTCCGCTAATCATTGGCTGGACGTCGGCCAAGAAGTTCGGACTTAAGCCCGTTATGGGAATGGCGCTCGGCGGTATCCTTGTCTACCCGACGCTCGTTGCCCTTATGGGTGGAGATCCGCTCTACACGCTCGGCGCCGGTACGGTCTTCGAGTCCAATGTCTACGGTGATATTTTTGGCATCCCGCTAATCATGCAGAATTACTCATCGACGATTCTGCCTGCGATCTTTATCGTCTGGATTGCCTCCAAGGTGCACAAGGCCCTTTCTAACGCGTTGCCCGCGCTTGTGAGTTCGTTCTTCTCCAACATCCTGACGCTCCTCATTTGCGGCATCCTTGGCCTGCTTGTGGTCGGTCCGGTCATGACGGTCCTCTCCAATATCGTTGCCCAGATCATCTTGATGCTCATCAACTTCCAGCCCGCCATCGCCGGCTTCGTCATCGGCACGTTCTGGAGCCTGCTCGTCATGTTCGGCCTGCACTGGGGTATCATCCCGCTGTGGTTTCTCGATGTCGCAACCTACGGCTATGACCTCATTAACCCGCTCGTGTATGCAGTCGGTTGTGCCATCGCCGGTGCTGCGCTTGGCATGGTCATCCGAACCAAGGACTCCGAGGAAAATGCTGCCGTCAACATTCCCGCCCTTGTCTCTTCGATTTTCGGTGTCAACGAGCCTGCGCTTTACGCCATCTTGCTGCCGCGTAAGCGTCTTATGTGGGCAACCTTTATTTCCGCTGGTGTAGGCGGCGCCATTGCCGGTCTCTTGGGTGCCAAACTCTATGCCTTCGGTGCCTCCGGCCCGCTCGGTTTCCCGAGCTTTATTAACCCTGCCGGCATCGACACGGGCTTTATCGGCCTTGTCATCTCCGGTGTGGTCGCTTTCGTTCTGGCTCTTGTCGCCGCTATGGTGATCGGTACCAGGAAGGACGAGGGCGGTAAGGCGCTCAACATCTCGGTGGACTAGTCTGTCTGCGCACTTTAACTAAATATGCCTCGGACGGCGACGTGCCGCCCGAGGCACATTTGTGTTTTGTGCCGTTGTCAACGTGTTTGCGGACACAAGTCTACGGTTGTGGAGCAGCGGGGATTATGACGGTCGTGCCGCGGCGGAAGACGCACGGTCGCCCTGCAGGAGCTGACGGTAGGGGAGGAAGCCGATGAACGAGACGACCGCCTGCGAGTGCGCGGCGTTCCGCTTGAGGTAGAGCCTGACCTCGGAGGTCGTCGCGGGCTCAAGCGGCACCAGGGCTACCTTTCCGCTGGCAAGCGATTCCGCCGGCTTGCGCATGAGGAATGAGACACCGGCGTCGCGTGCGACAAGAGAGATGATGTTCTCGGCTCGTTTGCCGGTGAACGTAACACGTGGGCCAAATCCAGCTTCTCGACAAAGGGAAAGGACGAGCTCGCTTACGAACGAGCCTTGGGGAAGCATGAGGAAATTCTCGTCGATAAGGTCGTCTATCTCGACGGTGTCACGTTCGGCGAGCGGATGGTCGAGCGGAAGGACGGCCACGAGCCGGTCGGTCGTAAAGGGAATCTTTTTGAACTCCGGCTCGATGGCGCCGCTGTCACGGATGAAGGCCAGGTCAATGTCCTCGTGCAGGAGCATACGCTTGAGTGTGTCGCCCTCGCCTTCGATGAGCTCGACAGAATATGAGGGGTTCGCCTGCTGAAAATCGATGACGGCGTCCGTGATCCCATAAGGGGCCATAATGGGGATAGAACCTACGGTGAGGTGCTCGAGCGGCTCACCTGCGCCAATTTGAATGGCGGCAAGATAGCGGTGCTGAAGCGTCGCAATTTTTTGCGCATAGGGGAGGAGCGCTTCACCTTGCGCGGTGAGTGTTACGTGGCGCTGGCTTCGATCGATGAGCTTACAGCCGAGTTCGTGCTCCATTGCCATGATGTGCTTGGAGAGGGTTGATTGCGACATGAAAAGCAGTTCCGCCGCATCAAGAAACGTGCGTGACTGTGCTAAGATGGCGAATTCGCCAAAGCGGCTGATATCCATAGGGAGGCCTCCGGTACCCTCATTTTGGCAGGTGGCCTAAACCACGACGCCATTGCAGTGGTCGATTTCGTGCTGGATGATCTCGGCGGTGTAGCCCGAGAAGTTTTTGATGCGGTGAACGAAGTTCTCGTCCAAATACTCAACCTTAATGCGGCGATAGCGGGTGCAGGGACGCTCGCCGATCAGCGAGAGGCATCCTTCGCTCGTCTGATAGGCATTGACCTGTTCAAGAATTTGAGGGTTGTACATCAGGAGCGCCCTGTTGCCGTCCTTTACGCAGATGATGCGTTTGCGCACACCGATCATGTTGGCGGCGAGTCCCACGCACTCGTGCTCATGCTCGTGGAGCGTATCCAGGAGATCCTGCCCGGTCGCGGCATCGTCGGGTCCCGCGTCTTCGGAAGGCAGACGCAAAAAGAACTCGGATTTCATGATGGGCTTAATCATGGCGGGCTCCTCATGTCTTATGCTTTCGTGGACTTTTAATAATAGCGCGGAAGGAAAGCTGTGCGTCCGCGTTACAATCTTTCGACGTTGGACCATGTTGTCAGACTCGTCGAGTACGGCGTCTGGCGTAAGTCTAGGGCTCATTTTTCGCCCTGGACTGTTCCTCTGGGGCGATGCGACTGTCGTTCCAAGAGGAAGGAAATGCATGGGGAGCAAATCTCAGCAACAAGTTCAAGTAGCGCCATCGGCCACTGCGGCGATTCTCGTCGTAATGTATATTGCAGCCTTTGTTGCCGCGTTTAACGAGAACATCATTAACGTGGCGTTGCACGACATTATGGCGGCCTTTTCGGTGAGTGCCACCACGGCGCAGTGGCTCGTTTCGGGCTACATGATCGTGACGTCGATCTTTACGGCCATCATGGCCTTCCTGTCCGGCCGTTTCTCGACGCGCAAGCTGCTGTTTTTCGCATGCGGATGCATGGTCGCCGGCGAAGTCCTGTGCCTGTTCGCTCCGTCATTTAGCGTTTTGCTGCCAAGCCGTATTTTGCAGGCTGCGGGATCGGGCATCTTGTTCCCGCTCATGATGAACGTGGTGCTGTCTTGCGCTCCGCGCGAGAAGCTCGGTCTCTATCTGAGCCTGGGCGGAGCCTGCATTACGCTGGGGCCGGCGTTTGGACCCGTGATCAGCGGTCTTATGTGCACGTTGTTTGGCTGGAGGGCGGTGTTCGTAGTGCCGCTGGTGGGCGGCATTGTGGTCGCTGCGGCGGGCGTAAAGCTTGTTCAGAATGTCGGAGAGCGTTCGAACGCCACGCTTGATATTCTGTCGGTTGTTTTGCTCGCCGCCGGTATTACGGCATTTGTGTATTCCGTAGGCGAGTTCTCGACCAATCTGATTGCCGGTATCGTGACGCTTTTCGCCGCCATTGTGCTGCTCGGCCTGTTTGCGGCCCGCCAGCTCAAGCTCGAGCATCCGGTGCTTAACGTGCGTCCCATGGCGAGCGTTCGTTTTTGGCCTGCGTGTCTGCTTGTGGTGGTGTCGATGATGACGACGTTCTCGATGAGCGTTTTGTTGCCGCTCTATTTTGAGGGCGCATACGGCATGACCGCACTTGTTGCGGGCTTGCTCATTTTGCCGGCGATTGCCTGCAACGCCGTGACCTCGATTGTGGGCGGACGCGTGATGGACGCCCGTGGCGCATGGCCGCTGCTGCCGGTCGGCTTTGCCCTGATTGCCGTGGGGCAGACTGCCATCTCGATGACGGCGGCAAGCATGAACATCGGCGTTGTCGTGGCACTGACCGTTGTGGTGTATGCCGGAGTCGGTTTGGTGCTGAGTCCCTCGCAGACGGCCGGCTTGGAGACGCTGCCTGCCGCTGAGCATCCCCACGGAACGGCATTGCTCAACACGTGGAACATGATTGCCGCATCGTTTGGTCCGTCGTTGTTTATCGGTCTGCTCTCGAGTTCTGCGGCGACCGCCGGCGCCGCTGGCGTTGTGACCGACGTTGCCCAGGCGATTGGATTTGCAGCTGCCGTGCGTGTGGCGGCTGTAATTGCCGTGGTCGGGTTCGTGGCGTCGCTGGTGTACGCTCGTCGCGAGTCGCACATGTCGCATTAATGTGTGCACATAGATTCTGCAGCTAGATTAGATGACGACACCATAAACTAGTGGACGTTTTGCCGAGAGGCATGAATGTTTAAAGCGCAAAGAGTGCGCGACGGGCCCCGCGAATGGGGCGATGATGCCCGAGAGGGCCAAGAAGGAGTCTCATGTCCGAGAACGAAGAGATCATGAACGAGACCGAGAACGAGACCGTGGCTGCCGAGGTTGAGGCAGTCGAGACCGTGGAGACCGAAGCTGCCGAGGTTGAGGCTGCTGACGAGGTTTCCGCCGAGGAGGAGGCCGAGGTTGTCGAGGCCGCCGTTGATTACGATGACGAAGAGCTGATGGACAAGATGCAGAAGGCCGCCCGCCTGCTGCGTAGCCGTCGCTTTGCTATTTCCAAAGAGGAGGAGGCCAAGGCCGAGCGCATGGCGAACATCGAGCGCGCCATCAAGCTCCTTGACCTCAAGCCCAAGATGGAGCAGAGGGAAATGTCCGACCTGTTGGGCATGCGCCTTCGTGAGCTCGATGGCCTGATGGCCGAGGCTGAGGCTGCCGATCTGGTTGGCCGCATCGACGACGCCGAGGGCGATATGCGCAAGATCGTTGTCTTCGCTGCCGAGGATGCCGCTGAGGGCCTGGTCGAGCTTGCCAACAAGAAGGAGAAGCTCCTGCCCGAGCTTTCTTACGAGGAGGCTACCGAGCTGATGGCCGCTCTCGATAAGGTCATCGCTCCGCTCGTCGCCATGGGCCTGGACGAGGACCGCGGTCCTCGCGGCGGTCGTGACGATCGCGGTGGCCGTGGCGGCGACCGTGGCGGTCGCGGCGGCTTTGGCGATCGCGGTGGCCGTGGCGGTGACCGCGGTGGTCGTGGCGGCGACCGTGGCGGCCGTGGCGGCTTTGGTGACCGTGGCGGCGACCGTGGCGGTCGCGGCGGCTTTGGCGGCAACCGTGGTGGCTATGGCGATCGCGGTGGCAACCGTGGTGGCTTTGGCGGCAACCGTGGTAACGACCGCGGCGGTCGCGGTGGCGATCGTGGCGGCCGCAACGGCGGCGGTTTCCGCGGCAACCGTTTTTAGGGGTTACGCGGTTCTACGAACCGCGTAACTAGTTGACGCTGCGCGCCCACCAGAGCGACAACTTGTCATTCAAAGAGGACGGCATGACCAGAAGGTCTATGCCGTCCTCTTTTCATGCCAATTTGTTCGCTCTGGTGGGCGCTCGCTGTCGGTGTCAAAACATCGGCATTGCCATGATCCAGACCTGCTAAAAGATAGTCGTTGGGGACGTTCTTGTTTGACTAGTCGTTTAAGAGCGTCCCCAACGACTACATAGCATGAGAGTGGATAATCTTCCGGTTTGAGCCTGCATCCAAGTTCAAAGTGGGAGATTATCCACTCTCATTTCGTTTGATGATTTCGATGCCTACATTTGGAGGAAGAGCTCGTGGAGGCGGGTGTCTTCGTCGAGTTCGGGGTGGAAGGTTACGCCGAGCTGGTTGCCCTGACGGGCGGCGACGATACGGCCGTCGACTTTCGCTAAGGCCTTGGCGTCGCCGTGGGCCTCGACGATGCGGGGCGCGCGGATGAACGTCAGCGGCACTTCACCGTCGATGCCGGTTACCTGCCCCTTGGTTCGAAAGCTACCGAGCTGCCTGCCGTAGGCATTGCGCTCGACAAGTACATCCATGGTTGCCAAACGCGGCGTGCCCTTATCGTCGTGGGCGGCAAGGTCGTGAGCCAGCAGAATCAGGCCGGCGCAGGTGCCCAGGACGGGCATGCCTTCAACGATACGGGCGCGAAGCTCCTCGAGCATGCCCAACTCATCAAGCAGTTTCCCTTGAACGGTGGACTCGCCGCCAGGGAGGACCAGGCGATCAAAGTTCTGCTGCAAATCGGCCGCCTGCCTCAGCTCAATACAACGTGCGCCCAGCTCGGATAGCCTTGCCTCGTGCTCGGCAAAAGCGCCTTGGACCGCCAGCACGGCGACCGTTTGGTCTGCATAATCGCTCATGTGCGATCCTTTCTGCTGGACTAGCGCCCGCGCTCCTCCATGATGATCTCGATCTCGTCAGCGTTGATGCCGACCATGGCCTCGCCCAGGTCCTCCGAAAGCTCGGCGATGAGTTTGGCGTCGGTGAAGTTTGCCACGGCCTTGACGATGGCGGCTGCGCGCTTGGCGGGGTCGCCGCTCTTAAAGATGCCCGAGCCGACAAAGACGCCCTCGGCACCCAGCTGCATCATCAGCGCGGCATCGGCCGGGGTTGCTACGCCGCCGGCGGCAAAGTTTACGACGGGAAGCTTGCCCGTGGCATGGACCTCGCGTACCAGCTCGACCGGAACCTGCAGTTGCTTGGCTGCCTCAAAGAGCTCGTCGTCGCGCAGGGCAACAACGTCGCGGATCTGCTTTTGGATCTTGCGCATGTGACGCACGGCCTGAACGACGTCGCCCGTACCCGGCTCACCCTTGGTGCGAATCATCGTGGCGCCCTCGGCAACACGGCGCAGCGCCTCGCCCAGATCGCGGGCGCCGCAGACAAACGGCACGTCAAACTGGGTCTTGTCGATGTGATAGACGTCATCGGCAGGGGAGAGAACCTCGGACTCGTCGATGTAATCGATCTCGATAGCCTGCAGGACCTGCGCCTCGACAATGTGACCGATGCGGCACTTGGCCATAACAGGGATGGAGACGGCCTCCTGGATGCCCTTGATCATCTTGGGGTCGCTCATGCGCGAGACGCCGCCTGCGGCACGGATGTCGGCCGGGATGCGCTCGAGAGCCATGACGGCGCAGGCGCCTGCCTCCTCGGCGATGCGTGCCTGCTCGGGCGTGGTGACGTCCATGATGACGCCGCCCTTGAGCATCTGCGCGAGTTCGCGATTGAGTTTGACGCGATCGGCCTTGCTGGTCTGTTCTGCCATGGTTGCTCCCTTGGTTGGCATGTGCATTGCTTGACGGAACATCCTATCGGGGAGCTGGGTATGGCAAAATACTCAGTTTTCGAGATAATAATAAGGTCAGCTTAATACCAGATTGAGCAGCTCGATAAGGTCAGGTGGCAAACTCATGCTTGACTACAATTTGGAAAAACGCGGCGAAGCATCGCTTTATGAGTATGTTTACCAGCAAATTCGAGATGATATTGTTGCTGGACGTATTGCGGCGGGGGAGCATCTTCCGTCTAAGCGCGCCTTTGCCAGTCATTTGGGAATCAGTGTCATTACCATCGAGAATGCATATAGCCAGTTACTTGCCGAGGGCTATATTTGCTCAATGCCGCGTCGTGGCTACTACGCTTGCGAGCTTCCGGATGCACCGGTTTTGGCTTCGGCTGCGGAGGGCATCGACCGAGATGCCACCTCTGCGGGTCCCAGCGCGCATGATGTCAACGGACAGGTCGAGCGATTCGATACACTTTCTCCTTCCGCTTTGGAGGCGGCGCGGCTTTGGCAAAGCGCACTACGGGCGACGCTGGCATCCGAAGATGAGCGCGAAATCTTTTCGCCCGCACCGGCGCAGGGCACCGCTCGGCTGCGACGCGCAATTGCTCACCATCTGCGTGGGACAAGGGGTATGAATGTCGACCCCAACAACATTGTTATCGGTGCAGGCGCCCAGCTGCTCGATACCATGTTGGTTCAGTTGCTTGGCGCTGACAAGGTGTATGCCGTTGAGGACCCGGGCTATTTGCGTCTGACGCGCATCTATCAGGCTATGGGCTGCAAAGTTCGACATATCCCGTTGGATGATGAGGGCGTGGACTTGAGCACTCTGCAGAAAAGCGGGACCGATGTCCTTCACCTGATGCCGTCCCATCAGTATCCGACCGGCCTTGTGACGAGCATTGCGCGTCGCTATGCGCTGCTGAGCTGGGCCGCAGAGCGACCAGGTCGGTATCTTATCGAAGATGACTTTGATTGCGAGTTTCGCCTTGCCGGCAAGCCGATTCCCGCGCTCGCGTCGATCGATGCCGCCCAGTCGGTTATCTACACCAACACGTTTTCGAAGAGCCTGTCATCGGCGTTGCGTTTAGCGTACATGGTGTTGCCTGATGAGCTGATGGAGCGGTTTAGGTGCGAGCTGGGTTTTTACGCCTCGTCGGTGAGCTCTGTTGACCAGGTTGCTTTGGCGCGTTTACTGGAATCGGGTGATTACGAGCGACATGTGAACCGCGTGCGCGTTCGTGCTCGCGAGGCGCGTGATGGCCTGGCGGCGCTTGTACGGAAGGCATTTCCGGCAGGGGAAGTCTCGATCGAGCATGCAGACGCGGGCCTTTACTGTACCGTGGTTGCGGAACGCGGAGCGGGCGGAAGCTCTTTTGTGCGGGCCCTCACGCGCTCGAGTATCCCTTTTGTCGATATCAGTGACTGTTATTGGTGTGCCGATGGCGCATCTGTCCCTGAAAACTCAACTCAAATTCTTGTCCAGTATGACGATCTGAGTCCAAAAGTGCTAACTACCTTGGAATTGCAGTTAATGGGGGACATTCTGCAACCTAAGTGAGTAGACTTTTGGAACTTTGGCGACCAGGCAGTTTTGTAACAAGCTATCTACCTGCGGTTTTGAAAAGCAGGATGACCGGCCTGCTCGGGATGTTTAAAAAGGTCTACTCACTTGCCGCGCAAAGCTTCTGCATGAGAAAAAAAATGGGGTTTTCAACAGAACTTCGTCCAGCTCTTGGCAAGCTTTTGGTCAGTTGGGGAGGGCTGTTGAAAACTTAGCAGTCCGTTCGGTGCCATTTTTGGTGCGTTCGCGCCAATGCGTGACTGACTGGGTTGAAATTCGTGTTTTCCTGTGCCTATGAAAGACCTACTTTGTGACATATCGGCTTTTAGGTACTGGCGTTTGCCCCCTCAGGTGCGCGCTTTGTGTCCGCCGCTTCCACGGCCGGAAGAAGACCGGCAGCGATATGACCTCGCCTGTAACCCGACGGCTTCGGTCGTGCTCGGCTTTCCGTTGTATACATTGGTTCGGACGAGAAACAAACGGACTTGTCCTGCCAGCATTAGGCAGCGGCTGTTTCTTGGTGAGCTTCCCAGGGAATCCGTGCTGGAAACGGAGCATGGGTTTTTGATTACGTCTCCTCTACTGACGGCATTCATCATGTCGCGGCATTTGACGGATCTTCAGCTCCTTTTGGTATTGGCGGAGATGTGTGGCTTGTTTGCGGTGTGCGCTCTGCCGGCGGCACTTGAGGCCGAGCTTGCGCGTGCAATTGGCTCGGGCGCGATTTCGACAACGTTCGGTTGGGCGCGCTGTCCGTCCGAGGACGGCACCGCCTCAAACTTATGGCGTCGAGACGCTTTGGTTTTGGGCGGAGACCTTGACCGTTTTTGTTCAGATGTTTGCGGGATGCGTTGCGGCAATAGATTTATGGCGGTATCACAACTCGTTCCATTGGGTGCCGCGTCGCCTTTTGAGGTCGAGGCGTATTTGTTGCTTGGACTGCCGCGAGCCTTGGGAGGCGAAGGGTTTTGCGGTATAGGGCTCAATGTCGAAGTGACGTTAAGCACAAGTGCTCGAGCGATTGTGGGAAAGTCCCGTGTGTATATCGATCTACTTTTGTCTTCGCCGGACGGCAGGCGACAGGTGGCTATTGAATGTCAGGGAAAGGCCTCGCACGGACGCGCAGGGGATGGCTTGCGTGACGCTGACCGCATGACAGCCCTTCAAGCCATGGGCTACGATGTACTTCTCCTGACACACAGACAGATATCCGATGAGGATAGATTCCGCGCGATCGTTAAGGCCGTATGCAGGATGCTCGATGCTGAATATCGTGATAAAAGCTCAGATGAGCAAAGGGCTGAGACATTACTCAGGTCTGAACTATTTGTTGACTGGACAAAATTGGGAGTAATCGACGGAAAGATGCCCGTTAGACACAAAACAGCTCGATCGTGGACGGCTGCGGTTCTAAGTGAGTAGACTTTTGACACTTTGGCGACCAGGCCGTTTTGCAATAAGTTATTTACCTGCGGCTTTATAAAGCAATATGGATGGCGTGCTTGGCAAGTTCCAAAAAGTCTACTCACTTAGTTTTTGACGAGAAACCTATGCCGAAGGCGGTCCTATTTCAGGGAGTTAACAAGTTTGTGAGGCACGAAAAAGGCCCGAACCATGCGGTCCGGGCCTTATAAAGCTAGAGAATGTCTCTCAGGCGTTTGGCTTAGCCGAAGTAGCGCTTGAGCAGGCCGGCGAAAGCCTTGCCGTGGCGGGCCTCGTCGCGAGCCATCTCGTGCACGGTGTCGTGGATGGCATCGAGGCCAGCGGCCTTGGCGCGCTTGGCAAGATCGGTCTTGCCGGCGGTGGCGCCGTTCTCGGCCTCAACGCGCATCTCGAGGTTCTTCTTGGTGGAGTCGGTCACGACCTCGCCCAGGAGCTCAGCGAACTTGGCGGCGTGCTCGGCCTCCTCGTGGGCAGCCTTCTCCCAGTACAGGCCGATCTCGGGATAGCCCTCGCGATGGGCGACGCGAGCCATGGCCAGGTACATACCGACCTCAGAGCACTCGCCCTCAAAGTTGGCGCGCAGGTCGGCAACGATGTCCTCGGAGACGCCCTCCATCTTGGCGACGCCCACGACGTGCTCGGCAGCCCACTCGAGCTGACCCTCCTCCTGCTTCAGGAAGCGAGAACCGGGAACGCCGCACTGGGGGCACTTGAAGTCCTCGGGCAGCTGGTCGCCGTCGAACTCTTCCACATAACCGCAAACGGGGCAAACAAACTTCATGATTCGATCCTTTCGATCGATGGCGATGGGGCGCTTGTCCGGTCCCGTAAGGGCCCTCTCCGGACGTGCGTCTTGACGGGTTCTATTATCCATAAATGCAACCAAATGTGAAGCCTATTAGGAATGATTTTTAATAAAACAATTTTGAGATATGAAGATGTTGATTGATTAACGATTGGCAGGCCGCCTTTGACCGCCGCTGAGTACAATCGGTCGAGCAAATGTTGACCAATCAACAAATGAAGGAGTTTCCTTTATGCATCTAGCCCGTCGTGCCTGGTGCCGAACATATCAGACGGTTTTTCGCATTGCATTGCCGATCCTGCCCTATACCGAGCCGCGCATTTTGGAGCATGCCGAGGATGTGCCCGCGGTGCTTCAAAAGCGTTCGGTCCAGAAGGTCCTTATCGTGACAGACCCTGGTATTGCACGTTTGGGGCTCACGGCATCACTCGAGCGTGCGCTTACGGCTCAGGGGATTGGCGTTACGGTCTATGCCAAAACATCAGCGAACCCCACGGTTTCAAACGTGGAGGAAGCGGCGTCCCTGTATCGAGAGAGCGCCTGCCAGGCTGTTATCGGCTTTGGTGGCGGTTCGGCCATGGACTGCGCCAAGGGCGTGGGCGCACGCATTGCGCAGCCAAACAAGCCCATCAACAAGATGCGCGGCCTGCTGCGGATTCATCGTCGCCTGCCGCTTCTCATCGCCGTTCCCACCACGGCAGGCACGGGAAGCGAGGTCACGCTTGCGGCGGTAATTACCGATGACGAGACGCACTACAAGTACCCCATTAACGACTTTGTGCTTATCCCGCGCTTTGCGGTGCACGACCCCGAGTTTACGCGCGGTCTGCCCGCCTCCATTACGGGGCAGACGGGTATGGACGCCCTGACTCATGCCGCCGAGGCTTTTATCGGGCGAAGCACCACGCCCTATACGCGTAAGATGGCGCGACAGGCGGTGCAGCTCATCCACGACAATTTGCTCGAGGCCTATGAGCATGGCGACGACATGCGTGCGCGTCGCAATATGCTTTCGGCGGCGTATAAGGCGGGCGTTGCGTTTACCCGCTCCTATGTTGGATACGTTCACGCCATCGCACACAGCTTGGGTGGGCGTTACGGGATTCCGCACGGCTTGGCCAACGCTATCATCCTGCCGCATATGCTTCGCGCCTATGGTGAGGCTGCTGCTCCTAAGCTCGCTGATCTCGCCCGCATGGCCGGCATCGCGCCGGTTAACGCGCAGGACAGCCTGGCGGCCGAGGCCTTTATCGATTGGGTCGACCGCATGAACGCCGCCTTGGATATTCCCAAATATGTGGCGGGCATTCGTCGCTCTGACATTCCGCAGATGGCAGCACATGCCGATGCCGAGGCCAATCCGCTGTACCCCGTTCCGCTTTTGATGGACCGTTTGGAGCTCGAGCGTATGTACGAAGTCGTCGCGGGTGGTATGTTTGAGGACGAGAACTAGGAGGGCCCATGAACACCGAGGAAATCGCGCGCATCGTCGGCGATCAGCGCACCTACTTTAAGACGCACGCTACGTTTGATGTCGATGCTCGACGTCGCACGCTCGTGAGTTTACGCGATACGGTACGGGCGCACGAGGCCGATATTGCCCATGCGCTCAAGACCGATTTGGGAAAGTCGCATGACGAGGCATATATGTGCGAGATCGGTACGTCGCTTTCCGAGATTCGTCATCAGATCGCCCACGTGGCTCGATGGAGTCGTCCGCGCTTGCGTCCGTGTGACCTTGCCAACGCCGTGAGTGTGTGCAAAACGCAAGCCGTGCCCTATGGCGTCACGCTCATCATGGCTCCGTGGAACTACCCGTTTTTGCTGACGCTCGAGCCACTCGCCGGCGCCCTTGCCGCGGGCAATACTGTGGTCATCAAGCCGAGTGCCTATGCTCCGGCATCGAGCGCGGTACTCAAACAGATCTGTGAAGAGGCGTTTGATCCGCGTCTGGTGACGGTTGTCGAGGGCGGGCGGGCCGAAAACGAAGCGCTACTCGATGAGTGCTGGGACAAGATCTTCTTTACCGGTAGCGTTCCGGTCGGCAAGCTCGTCATGGAGCGCGCAAGTAAAAACCTTACGCCCGTGACGCTTGAGCTGGGCGGAAAGAGTCCCTGCATCGTGGATGCGACGGCAAACTTGAAGGTTGCGGCACGGCGTATCGCCTTTGGTAAATGGCTCAACGTGGGGCAGACCTGCGTGGCGCCCGACTACCTGCTGGTCGATACGAGCGTGCACGACGAGCTGCTGGGCCTCATCAAGGGGGAGGTCCGCCGTATGTTTGGCGAGCATCCGCTCGATAACGAGGACTACGGACATATCGTCAACGCCAAGCATTTTGCGCGCGTGCGTGGGCTGATCGACCCCGATAAGGTTGTGCTGGGAGGCACGGCGCGCGAGGCTTCGCTCAAGATTGAGCCGACGATTTTGGACGGCGTGGCCCCCGATGACGCCGTGATGCAGGAGGAGATCTTCGGTCCCATCTTGCCGGTGCTGACGTTTGAGAGCCTAGACGAGGCCGAAGCGTTTATTACGGATCGTCCGACGCCGCTGGCCCTGTATATCTTTAGCCAGGATCGTGCAGTTCAGCAACGCTTTGTGCGCTACGTGCCCTTTGGCGGCGGCTGCGTCAACGACACGATCATGCATTTGGCCACGAGCCATATAGGCTTTGGTGGCATGGGCGCGAGCGGTATGGGTCAGTACCATGGACGCGAGAGCTTCGATACGTTTAGCCACAAGAAGAGTATCGTGAACAAGGCAACGTGGTTGGACGTGCTATTCCGCTATGCTCCTTACGCAAGCTGGAAGCACAAGTTCGTGCGCATGTTTGTGCATTAGAAAAGGGCGCAGGTAATACGAACAAGTGTTCCTATTACCTGCATTTTGCGTTAGACTACTGTTATGGAGCACGGATGGGCCAACTCCCTTTAGAAGGGATTTGGTATGAACGTAAGCGATGTTATTTCGTTATTGGCGTTGTTGATTGCGGCTATCGAACTCGGTCTGTTTATCGGCCGAATGAAATAGCCGCCCCCGCGTAAGCGAAGACGGCCACTTCTCACGATGAAAACGTGTATCGGAGTTGGCAAGACCCGCGGCAACGGGTGCCATCCGTGTTCCTATCTTATCTGCAAGCGTTCTGTCGCGCAAGCGTTGAGGCAAACGATTGAAGGACGCAGACAGGATGTATTTGTGTCCGCACGGGACCGTAGACTTCTCAATAAGGTTACACACCGGTTTATCCGGCCGTTAGAGGAGCTGCTATGTACGAGCCTTCACGTGTTCTTCTGTCGTTTCACATCGCAGGATTTCAATATGCCGACGGCGCTTTGGTCCTAGGCGATCTTAAAGCGGGCGATAAGCTGACGCTGTGCGCCGAGCGCGATAATCCCCATGATCCCGAGGCGGTTGCAATCTACTACGGCAACACCAAACTTGGCTATATCCCGGGAAACGAGGTCGGCCCGCTGTCCTTGATGATGTATTACGGCCATGAGGACGTATTTGAGGCCCGCGTGCAACAGGTTGCTCCCGAACGCAGCCCGTGGCATCAGGTGCGCGTTGGACTCTACGTGGTGGATGCTCGCTAATCGGTAAGGGAGGCGGCCATGTTTGACGACGATGACCTGTTCGATTTGACGGATGATCCGTTTGAGTGGGACCTGTTGCTCGATGACGATGAGCTGGAGCGGGACCGTAAGAAGCGGCGGGATAAGAAAACTCAGGATGACGCTTCGAAAAAGCAAGGCAAGCGCCGCCGCGGGCTGTTCGGCGGGCTCTTTGGATAACCGCCGCATCGCTACGTCTGTATACTTAGCACGAGTTGAACACGTTGCGAAATGAGGGCATAGACGATGATGTGGTTTACCGCCGACCTGCACCTGGGCGATACGAATATCTTGCACGACATGGATCGACCGTTTGATTCGGTCGAGGAGATGAACCGCAAGGTCATCGATGCCATCAATGAGTGCGTGGCTGCGGACGACCGCCTCTATATCCTGGGAGACTTTACGTATCGCTTGCCCATGGCGGAGGCGGTGCGCCTGCGCGAGCGTATCGAATGCAAGAATGTGACGCTCATCCGCGGTAACCATGACGGCGACTGGGAAGATTCCGACGTACCGCAGATTTGGGAAGACGTGCGCGATTACCTGGAGATTGCTCCCGGCTATGCCAAGGGTCATCGTCTGGTGATGAGCCACTACCCCATGCTCAGCTGGAACGGCAAGGCACGTGGTGCCATTATGCTGCATGGGCATATCCACAGCAGGGGTGACCGCACCAACGCACGCAACCGCGATCGCGAGCGCCCCATTTACCGCTACGATGTGGGCCTCGACGCCAATGACTACAAGCCTGTAAGTCGTGATCAAATCCTCGGCTATTTTGGACTGTAATTCTCGAACCACCACAAAGGGGACAGGCACCTTTGTGGTGGTTCTGGCACCGTTGCCATTATGGCGGCGGCGCCTTTTTTTGTCCGTGCGGCGCGGTAGAGTGTAGGCGGTTGAAATTTGCGTCCATCGAGGAGCTGCTATGAACGAGATCAAGTGCCCGCATTGTGGCGAAGTATTTAAGGTCGATGCATCCGGCTATGCGGATATCGTCAAGCAGGTGCGCGATACCGAGTTTTCGCGCGACCTGGACGAGCGTGTGAAGGCAGTTCAGCGCGAGGGCGAGCAGGCGCTGGAGCTTGAGCGCTCGCGTTCGACGGCTGCCTTGCAAAAGGCGGAGTCTCAGCGCAATGCTCAGCTTGTCGAGCAGAAGAACGCTGCAGCTCAGCAGCTGGCACAAGAAGTCGCCAAGCGCGATGCCGAGCTTGCCGAGCTGCGCGCCAAGCTTGAGGGCGCTGCCGCAGAGCGTGAGAGCTCAAGCCAGCGCGCGGCGGTTGAGGCCCGTGCCGATGCTCAAAAGGAAAACGCCGAACTTCAGCGCGAAATCGACAATTTGCGTGCGCAGTTGGGGCGCAAAGATGATGAAGCCAAGCTTGCCGAGGCGGCGGCACGCAATGCTGCTCAAAACGACCTGTCCGCGCGCGACGCTCAGATTGCCGAGCTGCAGGCCAGGCTCGCCGCGGCGGACAAGGCCCAGGAGATGGCGCTTGCCGCTGCCGCGGCAGAGTCGCGGCGTGAGCTCGATGCCGCTCGCAGCGAGGCCGAGCGCGCGCTTACTGACTATCGCGCGAAGGTGCAAGAGAAGTTTTCCGCCGCAAAGGCTCAGTCCGAGCAAGAGGCCGAGGACCTGCGTGCCCAGCTGCGCGAGCAGGAACTGATGGCAAAAATGAACCTATCGAAGGCGGTCGCCGCGGCGGAGCGAGAGCGCGATGAGGCGCGTGCCAAACTGACGAGCGAGCTGGCGGTGCGCGATTCTCGCGAGGAACAGGCCAAGGCGGCACACGAGCTCGAGCTTGCGCAGGCCAAGCGCGCGAGCGATGACCTGATTCGCTACAAGGACGAAGAGATCGAGCGCCTTAAGGACATGAAGGTCCGCCTGTCCACCAAGATGGTGGGCGAGTCGCTCGAGCAGCACTGCGAGACCGAGTTTAACCGTCTGCGCATGACGGCGTTTCCTAACGCGTACTTCGAGAAGGATAACGATGCGTCCGAGGGCACCAAAGGCGACTTTATCTTTCGCGAGTGCGACGCGAGCGGCAACGAGGTCATTTCGATTATGTTCGAGATGAAAAACGAGAACGACGAGACCGCGACCAAGCACAAGAACGAGGACTTCTTTAAGAAACTCGATCACGATCGTCGCCAGAAAGGCTGTGAGTACGCGGTGCTCTGCACGCTGCTCGAGCCCGAGAGCGAGCTCTATAACGCGGGTATCGTCGACGTGAGTTACCGCTACGAGAAGATGTACGTGATTCGCCCGCAGTTCTTTATTCCCATGATCACACTTCTTCGCAACGCCGCTATGGGTTCGCTTCGCTATAAGCAGGAACTGGCGGAGTACAAACAGCAGAATATCGACGTCACAAACTTCGAAGCCAAGATGGAGAAGTTCAAGGACGGCTTCTCGCGCAACTACAACTTGGCGAGCAAGCAGTTCGAGTCGGCAATCAAGGAGATTGATGCTGCCATTAAGCAGCTCGAGAAGACCAAGGATGACCTGCGTCGCAGTACCGAGAATCTGCGTCTGGCCCATAACAAGGCCGATGAGCTTACCATTCGTAAGCTCACCTGGGGTAACAAGACCATGAAGGCGGCGTTTGACGAGGCGCGCGAGGGTGCAACAGACGCGGGCGATGAGCCTGCCGAGGCAGATTCGTATGAGGTCGAGGATGCCGAGTAGGGCATAGCGGATAAGGCAAAAGCGGGGCCGCTGGCGATGTTGCCAGCGGTCCCGCTTCGTTTTGCCCATTGTGCTCGGCTAGTCCTCGAGTAAATCCTCGATAAAGCCGACGCGGTAGTTTTTGAAGATGGCCTCGCCGCCGTCTTGCGTGGCGTCCAGATCGACATCGCCCATGATGCCAAAGTCGTGGTCGCCATCTTCGTCGGTAAAAATCTGGTGCACGTGCCACACGTGATCGGTCTTCTCGTCGCTCTCGTCGATGGTGAACATCGCGGAGCTGCGGGCGTCGCCGTCGGTGAGGATTTCCTCGTGCTGCTCGTGGTAGGCATCGAGGGCTTTTTGCCAGCGGATTTCGCTCATGCCCCAGTCGTCGTCGAGCTCGCCTAGGTCGCGCACATGCTCGCGGGCGGCAAGGGTCACACGGCGGAAGAGCGCGTTGCGCACCAACAGCGTGCAGCCACGGCGGTTCGCCACGACCTCGTCGATGCCCTGCGGTGGCGCGGCGTCGAGGGCTGCCGGGTTGCCGGCGTTTTCCCACTCGTCCACCAGGCTCGAGTCCACCGAGCGCACCACAAAGCCGAGCCACGAGATAATGTCGCGTAGGCGCTCGTCACGCTTTTCGATGGGCACGGTGCGATCGAGTGAGCGGTAGGCCTCTGCGAGGTAGCGCAGCAAAATGCCCTCGGAGCGGGCGATGCCGAGCTTTTGAATGTAACCCTTAAAATCGCTCGCGCTTTCCAGCATGTCGCGCAGGACGCTCTTGGGAGAGAGCTGGTAGTCGTTGGCCCAGGGCACCTCCTGGCAGTACTTGTCAAAGGCGGCGTCGAGCAAATCCTCGAGCGGCTTTTCGTACGTGACGTCCTGGATGCGCTCCAAGCGCTCCTCATACTCGATGCCGTCGGCCTTCATCTCGGCCATAGCACGATCGCGTGCTGCGCGCTCCTGTGCGCGCAATACCTGCTTGGGGTCCTCGAGCGTAGCCTCGACCATCGAGATCAGATCCATGGTATAGGTCTCGCTCTCGGGGTCGAGCAGCTCCAACGCGGCAAGCAAAAATGGCGAGAGCGGCTGGTCGAGCGCAAAGTCCTCGGGCAGATCGACCGTCAGCGCATAGTCGATGTCTGGTGCGGCGTCAGTCGGGGCATCGGGCGCGGGCGGCACTTCGGTGCGAACGACGACGCCGGAATCGATGAGCGTGGCGAAAATTTCGTCGGCGCGAACCTCGAGCTTAGCCTTTTCCTCGGGAGTCTGCAGGCTCGTCTCGATGAGGTCGTGTACGCGGGCTCGGGCATCGCCGCCCTGCTCGACCACGCTAATCACCATGGAGTGCGTGATGCGCAGGCGCGGCTTGAGCGTTTCGGGCTGCGTCTCGATCAGGCGCTCAAAGGTCTGCTTGTTCCAGGTGACAAAGCCCTCGGGGGCCTTCTTCTTTTTAATCTTGCGGAGCTTCTTGGGGTCGTCGCCCGCCTTGGCCATGAGCTTGGCGTTCTCGATCTCGTGCTCCGGTGCCTCGGCGATGACCATGCCCTCGGTATCGAAGCCCGAACGGCCGGCGCGACCGGCAATCTGATGGAACTCGCGGGCGCGCAGACGACGCATCTTGTAGCCATCGAACTTGGTGAGCGCGGTGAGCACCACGGTGTGGATGGGTACGTTGATGCCGACGCCAAGCGTATCAGTACCGCAGATGACGGGCAGCAGGCCCTGCTGCGCCAAGCGCTCGACCAGCAGGCGATAGCGCGGCAACATGCCAGCATGGTGCACGCCGACGCCGCAGCCGAGCAAGCGCTTGAGGATCTTGCCGAAGGCCGTCGAGAAGCTCGTGCCCTTGGCCGCCTCCTTGATGGCCTCGCGCTGCTCCTTGCTGGCGATGCCAAAATTGGCGAGCGATTGTGCCGTCGCAAGGGCGGCATCCTGGCTAAAGTGCACGATATAGAGCGGGGCCTCGCCGCGGCGCATGGCGAGCTCGACGGTGCCCTCGAGGGAGGTCGTCACATAGTCGTAGCTCAGCGGAACAGGACGCGGGGCGTCGACAACTAGGTCGCAGGTAGCGCCGGTGTGTTCCTTGAGCGAGGCAGCGATCGCGGTGACATCGCCGAGCGTAGCGCTCATGAGCATGAATTGCGTGTGGGGCAGGGTGAGCAGCGGCACCTGCCAGGCCCAACCGCGGTCGGGGTCGGCAAAGTAGTGGAACTCGTCCATGGCCACGCAGCCCACGTCGGCATCTTCGCCCTCGCGCAGTGCGTCGTTGGCAAGGATCTCTGCCGTGCAGCAGATGACGGGCGCCTTGGTGTTGATATGCGTGTCGCCGGTGATCATACCGACGTTATCGCGGCCGAGCACCTGCACCAGGTCGAAAAACTTCTCGCTGACCAGAGCCTTGATAGGAGCCGTGTAGTAGCAGCGCTTGCCCTGTGCCATGCCCATAAAGAGCATGCCCAGCGCGACAAGCGACTTGCCCGATCCGGTCGGTGTGCCTAAGATGACGTGATCGCCGGCAGCCAGGTCCATGAGGGCTTCTTCTTGGTGATCCCACAGCTCAATGCCGCGGCTGCTCGTCCATTCAAAGAAGCGTTCGAAGGCCTGATCGGGCGTGAGCCATGGTTCGGGCTCGCTGCCGTCCTCGGGCTCCCACCAGGTGGGGGAGAGTGCACCGAGTGAGCCGAATTCGGCTTCGGTTCCCGTGCCGCCCGAGAATGAGCTGGCGGCGCCGGCGCCGGAGACGGTGCTGGCGGCGGTATCTGTCGTGGTCTGTGCCATGTGTTTGCTTTCTCTCGCGATTGTCCGCCAACTATTATGGCGTAGCGTCGCATCGATGCGTTCGCAGGCAAGAAAATGCAGGAAATGGGCGTTCTGCCCAGCCGTTTGGTGCAGTCGCCAGCTAAGTGAGTAGACTTTTTGCGATATCTCGAGCACATGGCTTTTGCACAAGGGCTCTACCTGCGGTTTTATGTTTCGCTATGCGGGTTGTGCTTGGCTATTGCAAAAAAGTCTACTCACTTAGGCTTGAGGGTCGTTCGCTGGCGCCTATTTGCGCTTGTTTGCCGACGCCGCGACCATAAGAAGCCCCTAGGACTCTTGCGGTAAGCGCTTCTTGCCCTTGCGGGCGCGGTTTTTAAAGTTCTCGACGGCTTCTTCCATGCCCAGAGGTACATAGGTGAGCTCATCGAGGTTGTCGGGCAGGTAGCAGGCAAGACTTTGCTCCTGCGCGCGGCCCGCCGCGAGCTGTTCATCGCTGGGCTGCGCTCCAGGTGTGGCGCAAATACCATATACAGCGGCACCCATCTCGCGCGTACGGCACTCGTACTCGGTCTCGGGATGCTCGGGATGGTCGCGGCGGACGTCGTCGCTTACCCAAAGCGTATCGTAGCCGGCCGCGGCAAACTGTCCCAGGGCGTAATCGCGCAACGGCTTGCTGTCGGTGCGCAGTGTGACGGTAGCGCCGGCTGAAAAGAGCGGGCGGTAGAGCATCAGATGGTCGACATGGACGAGTCGTTTTTTAGCGTACTTGGCCTTGGGCTGCGGCGTGGGAAAGTTAATGGTGATGGCATCGAGCTCGCCTGCGGCAAACAGCTGTGGCAGCGATGCGGCGCCTCGGGGCAGGACGAGTGCGTTGGTCAGTTCCTGCTCGCAGATTTTCTGCGCGGCATAGGCGATACAGATGGGCTCCTGGTCCATACCGATAAAGAGCGTGTTTGGCTCGTGGGCCGCGCGCTCTACAAGGTACGTTCCCTTGCCGCAGCCAAGATCCAGGTGAAGGTGTTCGAATGGCTTGCCGCCTGCGGGCGCACAGGCCTTGCGCCAATCTCCGGCATAGGCCTCGGGGTTCGTCTCAATCGCATCGGCGTAGCGCTCCAGGCGCTCCTCGAGCACAAAGTTCTTAGGCGTGCGAACGTGGACGGCTCCCATGAGGCTCCTTGGTCATAAGTATGGAACGCATGGCCGCGCGTTCCGTCAATGGGTTGAAAAAAGGGTGGGCATAGTTTGCCCGAAAGATGCGGTGCGGCCCGGCGGCGAGTCGTCGATGCCTACAGGCGCTTGAGAATCACATAGCGGTTGAGATCGCCGCTGCGACCGTCAGCATGGAAGCGCTCAAGCTCACGCACGGGGACCTCACCGCTCTTGTAGAACGTACGGACGCCGCGCACCAGGTCGGTGATCTGCTGATCGTCAAAGTGATGGCAATAGCGGTAGGCGTGGCGGTCGTTTTGCCAGCCAATGAGGTGGTCGCCGGCTTCAAACTGCGCGGAATCGTAGCCCTCAAACGGCGGAGTGAGCTCGGCGCGGGCTTCGGCACGAACGGCCTTGCGCGCCATGCGCTCGTCGTTCATAAACTTCCAAAAGCTGATGGCGATGATGCCGCCCGGGCGCGTCTGCCGCACCAGGGCGTCGAGCACGCGTACGCGGTACTCGCACGACGGTACGTGGTGCATAAAGCCAAAACAGACCGAGATGTCGGCGAGCGGGGCGTCGAAAAGCACGTCGGGTGTCTCGGCGGGATTGAGCTTCATGAGGGCATCGAGCACATCGAGCTCCTGGAAGTGCAGGTTGGGAATGCGCAGCGCGTGGCCATGTGCATCGATGGCCAGGTCTTGGCACGAGTCGACGCCATAGAACTCAAACGGACAGCTGGCATCTGCCGAGGGATTTGCGCCGTCGACGCCCTTGGCGGCAAGTGCGCCGCCGGCGGCAAAGTTCTCGAATCGCATATTGCCGCAGGCAAGATCGAAGACACGGACGGGATGCTCGATCGTGGCGACGTCGAGCTGTTCGAGCGCGATGTCCATGGTGCGTACCCAGCCGGGCCACGGGGCCTGGCGCGTATCGGAGAAGGAGGCGGAGTGCTCGCGATAGAACGTGTTGTTGAGCTGGATGAGCGATGAGGCGAAATCGCGGTTCACGGCGCGGGACTCCCTCCGTTGGCGGTGCGGAATAAACGGTACGACCATACTACCGTTAACGCAGCAACGGGGACAACCAAGCTACGGGTCATTGCTTTGTTTGGACACATTTCCGCAGCTCATATGCACCCGCAACCGCCGGTTGTCAAAAATCTCACTAGAATAGGTGGCATGCTTTTGGCGGTGGCGGATAGATTTTTAACTGTGTAAGGCGCCTTAAGAACAAAAACGGTCCGGCGGCACGGCTGGCATCACATAGGAGGAACCATGAATATAGAAACTGCGCAGCGGCTCGCCGACCTTCGTCGCAGCAAGGGTTTTAGCCAAGAAGGGCTGGCACGAAAGCTGGGGCTGTCGCGCCAGGCGGTCAGTAAATGGGAGCGCGCGGAGAGCTCGCCCGATACCGAGAACCTGATCTCGCTCGCTAAACTCTATGGCGTGAGTTTGGACGAGCTCCTCAATCCGAGTGACGAGATCGAGGACGATATCGAGTTTGAGAACGAGGACCGCGCTCGTCAGCGCGAGGCCGAGGCGGCAGAGCGTGCTCGCACCCATGAGGCGGCGGCGCGCGCTACCGAGGCGGCAACGCAGGCGAGTGATACTGCGGCCAAGGCGGCGCAAGCGGCAAGCTGGAGTGCGCAGGCCGCCAATGCCGCTACGGCGCAGGCGACGAGTGGCGGCGCAGTTGGCTCGACTCCGGTGAAGGGCCCGTTCCAGTCGTTCCCGTATTGGGCCGTGTGCTGGCTGCTGTTCTTTTTGCTGATGTTCCTGTTTGGTGCCGGCCCCTTTGCCGCACTGATCTTCTTTACGATCCCTATCTATCACTGGGTGGCACGTGCGCTCGATGGTGATTGGGCGCGTGGGGATATCCAGGTTGGTCCGGCACCGGCGGTCGCTAGGACTAAGGGGGAGGACGTTTCCACAGCGGTTGATGCTGACGTGGCTGCTGCGACCACCGCTGAGTCGAGTGCCAAAGAAGGTGATGAATGATGAAGCTCTCGCATGAATCCAAGGTGCGCTTGGGCGTTGGCATCGGAGCGTTTGTACTGATTATCGGGCTCGTTTTTGGCGTTTCGCGGACTTTGATTCATTTTGATGGCCCGTGGGATCTCGACGATGTTGTATCCGGCTTCTCTGGTATGGACGATGCGGTTGATGACGACGATTTTATGAACGATGGCGGTAAATATTCCGCTCAGCCTCAGCAGCTTTCGTGTACGACCTTTGATGCCGATGAGTTCCGCTACCTCGATTTCGATATCAATGCGGCTACGGTGGACGTCAAGGTTGTTGATGGCAACAAGGTTCGCGTTATCGAGCGGGGACGCGTTGCCAATGGTATGGATGCCTCCAAGGCCGCGACGCAAAACATCGCATCCGTCGAGGACTCGACGCTCAAGGTTTCCCAGTTTGGAAGTGACGACGGTAAGGCAATCGATCGCTCAGTTACGGTCGAGCTGCCGCGCCGTGTTGCCGAACATCTGAAGGGAGTCAACGCGCACGTGGGCTCGGGTGATCTGCAGATTGCCGGTGTCATCTGTGATGGTTTCGACCTTTTCCTGGATGCGGGAGATGTAGAGTTTACGGGCAGCGTGACTGATGCGCTCAGCGCTGAGGTCGGTTCGGGCGATGTGACGTTCGAGTTTTACCAGGCCCCCACGAAGTCGATGGACGTGAGTGTGGGCTCGGGCGATGTGGAGATGACGGTTCCGAACTCGACGGGCTTTAAGGCGAGCCTCACCTTGGGCAGCGGCGACTTCGAGAGCGATTTCCTTCCGCTTGGCTACGACGGCGAGACCATTTTGAATCTTGAATTCGATAACGGTGACAAGTCTGCCACGTATCGTTTTGAAGTCGATTCGGGTGACATGTCGTTTGATTCAGAGTGACGGGTGGTTATCGAAGACTTATAAACCATAGACGCGCTGTTTGATGGAGGCGCCGGGGCCGTGGTCGGCTTCGGCGCCTTTGCCTTTACAATGGGGTCATGGAACAGATTATCTTGAACATACTCGAGGCCCTGCGTCGCGGCGAAACCGTGGACGACAAGGCTCTCGTCAAACTGATACATGCTGAGGCACGTCGTGAGGGTGCCGACAAACGCGATTTGGCCAAGCGCCGTCTGCTGCCGTTTTACCAGCGGGTGAAGCGCGAGGAGCCGGCTCGTTGGACGGTATGGAATGTCGACGCCGAGCTAGAGCGTCAACTGCTGCAGGTGCTACGCATGAAGCCTCGTCGCACAGCTTCGGGCGTAGCGACCATTACCGTTATCACCAAGCCCTGGCCATGCTCGGGCGATTGCCTGTTTTGCCCCAACGATCTGCGCATGCCCAAGAGCTATCTGCACGCCGAGCCGGCATGCGCCCGTGCGGAGCAAAACTGCTTCGACCCGTATCTGCAGGTGAGCGCTCGCTTGACCGCGCTTTCGCAGATGGGGCATGCGACCGACAAGATCGAGCTTATCGTACTAGGCGGTACCTGGAGCGACTATCCGGAAGGCTATCAGACATGGTTTATGTCGGAGCTCTTCCGCGCGCTCAATGATGATGCGGTGGCGGGCATGGCGGCCAACCCCATGTTGGCGCGTCCGGGCATCAGCCGTGCCGAGGCGGGGCGCCTGCTCGATGACGCTCCCGCCGATGCCTTGCCGCCGGTGGTAACAGAGCGCCGTGAGCGCTATCGGGCTGCCGGTATTGCGGCCGACGAGGCCGAGCTTGCGAGCGGTGTTGCCGACGAGCAGGGGCGTGTGGATGCTGCCGTGGGCGGCTATAACCGCGCGGTGCGTCGTCTGTACGGTCCCGGCACGCCGTGGGGCGAGGTTGCCGAGTGGCAGACGGCCACGATGGAGGAGCTTGAGCGCCAGCAGCGCATCAACGAGACGGCGAAGCATCGCGTGGTGGGGCTCGTTATCGAGACGCGCCCCGATGCCGTAACGCCGCAGGCCCTCACGCTTATCCGCCGCCTGGGCTGCACCAAGATTCAGATGGGCGTCCAGAGCCTCGACCAGCACCTGCTCGATATCAACGAGCGCCGCATTTCGGTGGCTCAGATCGAGCAGGCGTTTTCGCTTGCGCGCCTGTTTGGCTTTAAGATCCACGCGCATTTTATGCTCAACTTGCTGGGCGCCACGCCCGAGGCAGACAAGCGCGACTACGAGCGCTTTATGACCGAAGGGGCCTTTATGCCCGACGAGGCCAAGGTCTATCCGTGTGCGCTCATCGAGGGCTCGCGTTTGGTGGGCTGCTACGAGCGTGGCGAGTGGCGTCCCTATACCGAGGAGGAGTTGCTCGACGTATTGGCCGACGACATCGTGGTGACGCCGGCGTTCTGTCGTATTAGCCGTATGATCCGTGACTTTAGCTCCGACGACATCATGGCGGGCAACAAGAAACCCAACCTGCGCCAGCTCGTTGAGAACCGCTTGGCGGCTCGTGGGGAAGGCGCGACGGTGCGCGAGATTCGCTTCCGCGAGATCAGTACCGCGGGCGCGAACTTAGATGAGCTGTCCCTCGACGAAAGCGTAGCGTATGAGACGCCGGTGACGAGTGAACGCTTTTTGCAGTGGGTGACGCCCGAGGGCAAGATCGCGGGGTTTTTGCGCTTGTCGCTGCCCGACCACGCGTTTGTTGCCGCACATACGAATGAGTTGCCGACGACGCCGGACGAGGCAATGATTCGCGAGGTCCACGTATACGGCATGGCGGCGCGCGTGGGTGATCAGGGGCAGGCGGCGCAGCACCATGGATTGGGACGTTCGCTCGTGGAGCGTGCTTGCGAGATTGCCCGGGATGCCGGCTATGCGTACATCAACGTGATCAGCGCGATTGGCACGCGCGAGTACTACCGCCACCTTGGTTTTTACGACCATGGCCTCTATCTGCAAAAGGAGCTCTAGATGAACAAGCCGAGTGTTTCCGCTGGCGTCGTCGCTGGCGTTGCCCTGGGAGCCGCGGCGCTGGGCGCAGCTGCCGTCGCTGTTCGTGCTGCCTGCCTGCAGGTCGCGCGAACCCGCAATGGGCTGGCGCTTGTGAAACGCGTGCACGATGAGGGCGGCGATGAGATTCGCGTGTTGGTGCAAGGCGGCGTCTACCAAAGCGCAAGCTACGTTGGCGAGCGCTGGGCGGAGCCGGTCTTTGCATACTATCGCGCATTTGACGATGTGTTTGAGGCCGAGGACGCAATGCGTGACGCTTATGGTCACGGTATCGACCGCATACTTATGCTGGGTGGCGGCGGGTTTGCCTATCCCAAGTTCGCGCTGATGTCGCACGAGGGCTTGCGCATGGACGTTATCGAGTATGACGGAGAGATTACGCGCCTAGCGCGCCGCTGGTTCTACCTGGACGAGCTGGAGCGCGCAGTGGGCGACCGCTTGCGGGTGATTACCGCTGAGGCTCGCTCGTATCTGGGCGTGACGAGCGTGGGTCATCGTCGCTACGACGTGGTCGTGAGCGATTGCTTTGGCGGTGCCGAGCCCGTTCGCGAGCTGGCGACGGTTGAGGCATTGCGTTTGGTGCGGGGCAGCCTAAATGTCGGTGGCGTCTACGTTGCCAATATCGTGAGTGCAAACGAGGGGAGCGATGTGACGTTCCTGCGCGACTGTGCCGCCACGGCGCTTGAGGTGTTCGACCATGCTTGGGTGGTCCCATGTGGCGATGCAGAGTTCGGCGGCGAGGAGAATTATCTGCTCATCGCCAGCGACGGCGACTACGCCTTTGCCGAAGCTGTGCCTTTCGACACCGACTTCCTCGGTACCGCCCTCCACGACTAGCATTGGGAGTAGTCAATTTGTGACGGGCTCTATGGTTTTGTCAATCATACGCTTCATCTATTTTCAGCATGACGCATCTGGACGCCCGGCGCCAACGCGCCTCATCTTCGGTTGATTCCGCCGCCCGCTAGGCCAAAATTGTCATCGGAAGTATCAAATGAACAAGCAAGCCACTACGCAACTGCACGTCTATTCCGCCTTTTTCGTTCTCGCGGGATTTGTTTTAAATCGGGGAGTGTTTCTACTTTTCCTTGCGGAGAAAGGAATGTCTGTCACGGAAATCGCGCTTTATCAAGCCCTGTTTAACATTGCAACGGTCGTCCTCGAGCTGCCAACAGGGCTGATAGGCGATTTCTTTGGAAAGAAGTTCTCGATTCAAGTGGGCGTGCTGCTGCTTTTCTTCCATACGGCTGGCATGCTGTTGCTCTCAGGCCCCTTTCTCGTCGCGCTTTCCCTTGTTGAGGCACTCGCCTACTCCCTTCAATCGGGATCCGAACAAGCACTTTTATATGAAATTGCCCGAAATGCCGGTCAAGGAGAGCGCTTCCTCACCATCAACGCTCGGCTGCTTGCCGCGCAATCAATCGCGACGGGAGTGGCAATCGTACTTGGATCATTCATTGCCCAAGTATCTTGGAGTGCCCTCTACGTATGCGTTTCCGTTTTCTATCTCCTGCAGCTTTTCCTTCTGTATCCCATTGAGAGGATGGAAACGACCCATTCCAAAAACTCTGGGGAGGAAAGGTTTGACGTAGCCAAGGTCTTCAGACGCGAAACCTGGTGCATTGGAGAATCCGCTTTTGCGGTGTTGCTTCTTCTAATCGGCACAAGCATGCTCGATGGATTCTATGGGAGTTATTACAACTTGAATCAGTTGGTATTCGACGCATTTGATGCTCCCGTCTCCATAATAGGAATCTTTTTCGGTGCATCCTATGCAGTAAATGCGACGGCCTACATTGCAGCAGATTTCTTCTCATCGCGTTTCGGGAAAAGAAATACCATGCTCGGCTCGATGCTAATCGAGGCCGGTCTTTTCATGATTCTTCCGTGGTTCGCTTCAAATCCGCTGTGTTTGTTTGGCCTTAGCATGGTGCTTTGTTTTCTCCCAGAAGTGGTGTACATCACTTCGGAAAACTTAATCCAAGACGCGATAGCGGACGATCTCCGCGCGACGATCCTTTCCGTCGCGTCTCTGGTAAGGGCTCTCTTTTCTGCAATGTTTTTCTCCATATTTGGATATGTGTTGGGGTTATATCCCATTCAGATAGCGCTCGGTGTTATTGGCGCAATCGCGATAGCAATTACCGCCGTTGTTTCTTTAAAAATGGTAGGAATACATGTCTCCAAGAATTGATATATCGATTGACGAGCTGCCAGAAGTTTCGAGCCTTCTTGATGGCTGCGGGTGTATGCGTTAACTTTGAATCGGTGGGCCTTAATGCCGAGGAGCATCAGCGTTTTATCGATGCTGGCGGAATAGACTGGTTAACAAGCCCCGTGCCGAAAAGACTGGTTTTATGTGTGGTCGCGCCAGCTGCGGACGCGCTGCTTCATGCCCTCTATGTCGAGCACGCCTTCGGCAAAACCCTTGCGCACGAGCTCTTCGGGAACAAACTCGTCGTAGCGGTCAAAATAAGGCACCTCGCCGGGATAGACGAGGTCGATGGGGTCGAAGTCTTTCTCGGCTTCGGCGGCGAGCACTTCAAAGAACGTCTCCTCGTCGGCCTTCATCTTAAACTGCATAAAGTACGGGCGTGACGGGTCGAGTCCGCGAAGGCCCAACTCAGCGGCGCATTTGATTTTAAGCATGCGCTCGAGTGCTAGGAAGGCGTAGCTACCCAACCAGGGGAAGAGCACCCAGGTGTCGCCACCCAGGTTGATGAGCGGCTTGGTCCCCGCGCCCGAAATCTCGGCGGTATGACGAGCCTGCGCCAAGCGAGCCCGTGCGTTACCCATAAGGTACGGATATGCCGCGTGCTCAGTGAGCGCTTGGCGCATGCGCTCGAGCACATGCGTGTTAATGTCGCCGGGGCAGTCGCCAAAGTAGGCCGGCACCCGGCCTTTGACCTGCGTGGCAAAGACGGTATGGCGCTTCCAGTCCACTTCTTCGACAATCCAGCAATGGCCTGCGATGGCGATGCGCTCACCGGGCGGTGGAGGATTGACGATCGTGCCCAACTCGGCCGACTCGCTGCGAACGGTAAACTCCTCGTTTTCCTGGAACACGGCGTAGAACTTAAAGTTGTTGATGATGCGCTCGCCCGCGAGACCCACGATGAGCCCGCCACCTTCGGTGACCTGGATATGGTCGATCTTAATGAGGTGACGTAGCAGCACACGGTAATCGTCTGCCGAGACACGGTGGAAATAGCTGAGCGTGAGCACGCGCTGGGCAAGTTCGGCCGGCGTGAGCTCGCCGGTGCTGGCGAGGGTCGACATAGTCTGGTGATAGAGCAGGCTGTAGGGGAGTCGATCGAGCTCGGGCGGCTCGACCCACTTTTCTTCGCGATAGAGTTGTACGAGCGCGATACCCTGCAGGAGTTTCCAAGGAATGGTCTCGGGCATCATCGTGCGCGGCTCGGGTTCTTCCTCGCGCATGACAAACCACATCTCGGGTGGAAGGTCGCGACGGCCTGTGCGCCCCATGCGCTGCAAAAAGGAGCTGACGGTAAACGGCGCATCGATCTGAAACGCACGCTCCAGGCGGCCGATATCGATACCGAGCTCCAGCGTAGAGGTGGTGACGGTCGTCTGTGCCTGTTCTTCATCGCGCATGAGCTCCTCGGCCGTCTCGCGCAGCGATGCCGAAAGGTTGCCGTGATGGATTAGAAAGCGGTCGGGCTCGTGTCGACTTTCGCAGTAGCTGCGCAGCATGGAACACACGGCCTCTGCCTCCTCGCGCGAGTTGGCAAAGACCAGGCACTTGCGGCCGCGCGTATGCTCAAAGATATAGCCCATACCGGGGTCGGCGTTGTCGGGCGCCGTGTCGGTGGGGTTGAGAAGCGCCTGCTCGGCCGCTCGTGGGATGTCGACTTCGCCCTCGGGGGCCGAGGAAGTGCGACGGTCTTTGGGAGCGGCCTTGCCCCGCGCCTGCTCGCGACGTTGACGGCGTTCTTCCTGTGCAAGCTGTCCGCTGTGACGCATATCTTGGGCGCCGGCGGGCAGTGCCGCGGATGCCGCCGCCTCGATGCGCTCGCACGCAAGCACTTCGGCCTCTTGAGGACCCGTGCTCTCGAATCCCCGCTGCTGTGCCTGGGGACCCGAGTTGTAGAAGTGCTCCATGGAGATGCGCCACACGCGGCGCGGTTCCTCAAAGCGGGGGATGATGCAATCGCGTCCTGTTCCCTGTGAGAGAAAGGCGCCCGTGCGCTCGGGGTCGCCGATGGTGGCAGAAAGGCCGATGCGGCGGGGCTGCACGCCTGCCATGCGCGAGAGGCGCTCGATAAGGCAGAGCGTCTGACCGCCGCGGTCGCCGCGCATGAGCGAATGAACCTCGTCGATAACCACATAGCGCAGGTCGCAAAACATACGAGGGATTGCCATGTGCTTATGGATCAGGAGCGCCTCGAGCGACTCGGGCGTAATCTGCAAGATACCGCTCGGTTTTTTGATGAGCTTAGCCTTGTGCGACTGCGAGACATCGCCATGCCAGTGCCAGACAGGGATATCGGCCTCTTCGCATAGGTCGTTGAGGCGGACGAACTGATCATTGATGAGTGCCTTGAGGGGGCCGATATAGAGGGCGCCAACGCTTGCGGGCGGGTTCTCCCAAAACTCGGTCAGGATGGGAAAGAAGGCTGCCTCGGTTTTGCCGGAAGCCGTGGATGCCGTCAGGAGCACATTGTCCTGCGTATTAAAGATGGCGTCTGCCGCTGCAACCTGGATAGAGCGCAGACTCTCCCAATCGTGGGAGTAGATGAAGTCTTGGATAAACGGGGCGTAGCGGTCAAAGGCGTTCACGGGGCCTCCTTTCAAAAACGAATCTCTCAACGCGGTGGGCAGTGGCTTGCTGCATTACTGCCTCGACGTTTGCCCAGATAAAACCTGCCAAAATAAACCTGTCCCTTTTTGGCAGGTTAGATGGTGAATTCGGCGAAGTTGCGGTCATCGGGTGATGCGGGCGATTCGCTGACCGGTGTGAGGCTATCGCCGCCGACGCTTTGTAGTAGCTCGGCAACGTTGGCATCGGGGTTCTGGCATAGGATGTCGAGCAGCTCGATAAAGTCGCGAATTACCTCGCGAGGCGTCAGGTGCGTATCGGCTCCCACGCGGCCAAACTCAATCTTGAGGAAGTCCACCAAGTCGTTCTCGGTAAGCGTGGGCGTCCAGCCAAAGTAGCCGGCGTGAATTTGCATGAGTTTTTCGATCAGCACCAGTAGCTCCTCGTAGGTGAGCGGCTGCAAGCGGATGATGGGCGCGAGCATGTCCTTAAGGTCCTCGCGTGCAAAGCGACCCTGAGCGAGCCGGCTGCGCAGAGCCTCGTAGGAGAATACGCCGCGACGGCGGTCCTCGATGGAGGTCGGCGTGCCGCCCATGATCATGCCCAAGTACTGCGCCTTGCCCTGGAGCGTGTCGTTGTACATGGTGAGGATTTTCTCGTAGTTGTACTGGCGCGTGATGGCGTTGGGAATCTTGTACAGGTTTACGAGTTCGTCGATGAGCACCAGCATGCCCTTGTAGCCGCTGCAGACCAAAAAGCGTGCGATGAGTTTGACGTAGTCGTACCAGTCGTCATCGCTGATGATGGTCGAGGAGCCCAGCTCGGCGCGCGCCTCGCTCTTGGTTCGGTACTCGCCTCGGATCCACTTGGTTACGCGGTTCATGGCCTCTTCGTCGCCCTCGGATACGGCCATGCGATAGCGGCGGAGCATGCGGGTGAAGTCGAAGCCGTGGACCATCTCCTCGAGCGGGGCCAGTTGGGCATTGACGACCGACTCGTCGACGTCGGCACACGAGGCGACCCAGCGATCAAGAATAAGGTTGAGCGCACCGCCCTCGGGGCGCGTCTTGGTCGATATATTGCGGATGAGCTCGCGGTAGGTGGCAAGGCCCTGTCCCTGGCCGCCCTGCAGGCGGCGCTCGGGCGACAGGTCGGCATCAGCGACGACGAATCCCTCGCCCATGGCATGCGTTCGGATGGTTTGGAGCAAAAAGCTCTTGCCGGCGCCGTAGCGACCGACCAGGAAGCGGAAGCTCGCCCCACCGTCGGCGATGAGACTCAGATCGGTGAGCAGGGCGCGGATCTCGACCTCGCGCCCTACGGTAATGTAGGGAAGGCCGATGCGCGGGACCACGCCGCCCTTGAGCGAGTTGAGAATGACGGCAGCGACGCGCTTGGGCACGCGGGGTGCTGCGGATGCGGTATCACTCATGGTCTAGGTATCCTCTCACGTCTGCTTCGTAGTCCTCAATAATCTGCGGCCCTGCCGCGCTAAATTCAATTACGGTGTCGCCCACCAGGTCAAAGAGCGCCTCGTTGATGGTATCGACGAGTATATCCTCGCTCTGGCCCGACCTCTCCACTGCCGATGTCGCTTGCACTACGTTTTGCTCGAGGAGCGCGCGTAGATAGGCGGCCGCGGCAGGCGCGAGTTCGGTTGCGGCGTCAGTGGGCGCAGCCTCTGCGAGCGGGGGCGTCGGCGCGAGAAGCGGCGCCACGACACCAAACTGTTCGGTGGATATGGTCGGCTCGTCCTGCCGAATGGGTGCCGCGACTGGTTCGACAATCGCGTCGGCTACGGGCTCGGCTTCCGGTTGCCCTGAGTCCGCTGCCTCAGCTTCTGTGGACGCGCCGTCCTCGCGCTCCTCATCGATCAAAAGCGCTTCGCGCGTTTGTGCGGCGGCACTCCGGATATGCCCCAGCTGGCTCAGGTCGATATCGATCTTGACGGGCTGATGTGCGGCATCCCATGAAAGCCATGCCACGATCTCGTCATCGATAATCTTAGCCAGATATTTGGGGACCTTCTCTTCCTTAAGGGGATGGCCGGGATCCAGTGCCAAGCGCAGACGCTGGTCACAAGCGC
Source organism: uncultured Collinsella sp. (assembly GCA_900541875.1). Classification (GTDB taxonomy): domain Bacteria; phylum Actinomycetota; class Coriobacteriia; order Coriobacteriales; family Coriobacteriaceae; genus Collinsella. The sequence goes on from UQLF01000002.1 coordinate 145,015, forward strand.
GCATCATCTCACCGAGCTTGCTACTTTTTTGTCTGCTGCCGTGGATGCGCATGCATTCCCAAAAGCCGTTTTGACAACGGTAAATATGGATGGGGTCCAGACGGTATTCGCAGTCCTCGTGGCGATTGGGCGCAAAGAACACGGCCGAGGCAAACATGGTATAGGGCATGGCCGTCTCCTCCCCAAACAAGCTCGCCACGATACCGGTCTTTCGGTGCGTGTCATAGTAACGCGCCATACGGACATACACGGCGCATGCCACGTGGCGCAGGTCGCGATGGTGGCTGCGATCGAGTCTTGAGTTATTGAGGTTATACGTGGAGAGGGCGTTGATAGCGGCCATGAGTCGCTCCTCGCGCGCCTCGTCGGGCGGAAGGGGGAGGAGCGGCTCAGAGGATTTACGACGTTTGGGGGCCTGCCCGGACGGCGCCGGTGCAGGCGCAAGGTCTCGAGCCGCGCGCCGCAGCTCGATAAGGGCGTTATCGAACATGACGGTTTTAGAGTCGCGAAGCAGCTTGGGATCGAGCCCGTGGAACACGGCGTAATCCTGCAGCCACACGCGTGCAAACCGGTCGATGCCGGGCTCGAAGGCACGATAAGCATCCCAAAAGGTCTTGATCTTGCTAAAACCATCGAGCGGGCCATCTATGCCAATGCCGCAGATCAACTCATAGAGATATAGGAAGGCAAACGAGGTTGATGTCTCCTCGATATTCCCGCGGCGCACTTGGGCGCGCCAAGTAAAATAGCCGCGCAGTTGCCGATCGCTCATGGCATTGTAGGTGGGAAAGTACGACTTAAAGGTGCCGGTGTAGGGACAGTCGTCTTCAAAGTCGGCCATCAGCAGGCCCTGGCGGTAGAAAAGCTCGGCTTCCGAAAGCCAGCGACCTGCGCCGCCTTTGGGGTCATCCTGCCAGCGCGATATCTCGCGCATCTTGCGGTACTGGTCGGGGAGGAAATTCTGCATCTGTCGGCCGGTTTTGAGAATCGGCTCGTCAGCATAGACTTCGCTTGAGAAGCGGGCGGACTGATGGGTCCGGGCCTCGGCCATAATGCGCTCGATGAGCATCTTGATGTCCTGGTCGGCCACCGCTTCTCCTCTCCTAACGCAGCTTCGGTGACCTCATATCATAGCACAGCATCAAACAGGTGTTCGAGATGCCACTATGTAGATAGATTTAGAACAGGAGGGCGTAGATGACGGCTATGACAACGGAGGGGAGCATATTGGCCGTGCGGAAGGTCTGGGGACGGATGAGATTGACGCCGACGCAGAAGATGAGCATAGAGCCCACAAGCGATAGGCTGTCGAGGGCGGCGGTGGTCATGATGGGGGAGAGCGCGCCGGCAAACAGCGTAATCGTTCCCTGGAACACGGCGACGGGCAGGGCCGAGAAGATGCAGCCGCGTCCGAGCGAGGCCGTCATGGTGCAAACGATGATGCAGTCCAGTGCGCCCTTGAGAGCGAGCGTGGACCAGTCGCCAAGCAGGCCGTCCTGAATCGAGCCCACGATGGCCATGGCACCGATGCACACCGTGAGCGATGTCGAGACAAAGGCGTTGGTGAACTCGTTGTCACCCTCGCTGCCGGTTTTTCGCTTGAGCCATTCACCGAGGTTCTCGATTGCCGCCTCCAGATTGACGGCTTCGCCGATGAGCGAGCCGAGGGCAAACGAGACGATGAGCATGGTGGTACCGGTGGTTGCTAGCGCCTTCCCATCGATAAGGAGCATCTTTTGCATGGTGCCGCCCAGGCCGATAAACAGGACGCACAGCCCCGATGCTTTCATGAGCGTGTCTTGGATGCGCGGTGTAATGAAGCGGCCGCCCGCTAATCCCAAAAGACCGCCCGCAACTAAAAGCACAACGTTGATGATTGTTCCCAAGCCCGGCATGAGCCCTCCTGTATTGATGCCAACGTGGCAATCGTAGCAGAACGAAATGCGAGGTACATCGCGACTCATCTAATACGTTATATAAGTGGTATTAGCAATGACGCGCAGCATGTAAGCCTCAGGTGGTTGTCGGGACATAGGGATAGTATTCAAAGCGCAGTGTCATAAGCCGCTGCGGGAATTCAATAGCCGCGGCGATGATATTGGCATCGCAGGCACGATCAAACCCTTCGAGTTCGATCTGATACGAGACGTCTTGCATAATGTCCAGACGTCGCCAGGCTAGGAGTGTGTCACCATCGAATTCCAAGGTCTTGCCTCCGTCTGGAGCAACGGCGTATAGACGCAGCTTGGCGGTGGTTGCAGGGTCGACAACCGTGACCTTTTTAATTTCGTTTCGAGTATTCTTGGCGCCCAACAAGGTGAGCAGTGTTGGGGCCACGACCTCGCCCGATGGCAAAAAGACGACCTCGATGGATTCAGGAAATGCGATGATGGCCGACTTGCGGACGGGCTGATTGGCGGCGGCAACTTCGATGTTTGCAGCGTCGATGACCTCTGTGTGGTCGAGCGCGGCAAGCACGCAGCAGTTACCTTCATCGATCTCCTGAGGATCAGCAAGCCCCAGACTGTCCGCGAGCTCGGGATCGTTTGGATCGGTAGCGGGCTCATTCGGTGCTTCGAAAGAAGCTGGGACGCTGTTTGTCGGCGACGGCGTGTCGCCCGCACCTGCTTCTTTATCCGTGCTCTCTTCTTGTATGGTTGCGTTGATGGGTTCGTCGTTTGGGGGGAGCGTCTTGACGTCAAGCGCGGAGGGGAGAATTCCGATGGCTCCGGATCCGTTCCACTCCATTTCGAGAAGCGCCGGGTCGGCAAGAATGCGTTGCCTGCTTTGCGCGTGGGCATCGATTTCAATAGGGCCTGCCTCTATCCCTCGTGTAAGGCTGAGTGATCCGGCTGGCTTCTCGAAATGAGCGTCTGTGTCTTTGGCGCTGACGGCGTAGAACAGCAGGGACGCTTCTCCCGCCGCGATGGCATCGGTGCCGGCTTTGGTCAGCCGCAACGATGCCGTGAATGAGAGGGTGGGCTGCGTGTCGTCTGCATTCGCGGCGGCGCAGCCCAGACATATACCGCCTCCTTTCTCAAAAAACGTACCGTCGAAGGCGACCTTCGCTCCGTTCGCCGAGTCATCGACCGAAGCGATGTCGATGCGCAACTCCAAATCGCACGGATCGCCATCTGCATCGAACACAACCGAACGCCACGTGCAGACGGCGCACCCCGCCTGGGAGCCGTTTGCCTTGTTCGAACGATTGATATCCACGACTATCGAGCCGTCCGTATTACGACGAAGGCATCCCGAGGTCGAGATTGCGGCCTGTGCGATCGAAAAACGCTTGCACGCAATGGCGCTCGACGGATTTGGTGCGGAACTTAGGGCTGCTGGTAAGGAGTCTGCCATGACGGGAGTCGCCCAAGCGGCGACAGGCGTTCCGGTTGCGAGCGCGCCGCAGAGTGCGACGAGGGGCAAAAGGTTCTTCGATGCCATGGGGTCTCCTTAGCTAATTTAGTGCGGCCTGTCCGTGTTTTGTTTCTGGCTGCGTTTGATGTGCAGACCGAGGCCGGCGGTTCCCGCGCCTGCTGCTGTGGCGCCTGCTGCCAAGAGCCATCGTCTGTCGCCTGTCTGCGCCAACGGTTCCTCGCGGTCGCCGCGGTCGAGCTCCGAGAGGTCGACCGTCACTTGCGTGGCGGCCTGCGCCTGTTCTTGCTGGGCAAAGGCCATGGCTGGCCCAAACGCTAGGATGCTGACGGCGGCGGCCAGGGCGACGGCCTTATGCCGTGTGCGCACCGGGCTCGACCGTCCAGGTGATCGTTGCAACCTGATCGCCTTCGCCGGTTACGCGGAAGATGTCGCGCGTGACGCGGGCGACGTTTCCGCTTGTCTTGAGCTTAATTTTGTCCGTGCCGCCGGCAATGCCCTGGTAGCCCATGTCGAAGGCTGCGTTCTTGGAAAGATCGAGGCCCGTCCCCTGCATTGCGGCGCTGGCGTTCTGGAGTGCGCCGTCGGGGCCGACCTTAAAGTCGATGGAGTTCTGTGCGGTTCCGGCTTTGGCGTCGGCAGCAATGGTCCAGGTGTTCATGGCGTCGATCTTCATGTTGGTGACATGGATGCCGTAGGCCGAATGATTGTCGATGGTGGTCGCGTCTTCTGAGGGGCCCTGAAGCGTGCCGTCGGCCTTGGCGACGAAGGGAATAACCGTCGGAACTTTGAACTCAACGTTGTCGATCTCGGTCCTGACCATTACTTTCGTGGTTCCAACGCGCCCGGCTGCCATAGCTGGCGTCGGGGCGGCGCCCATTGCGAGCGCGAGCGCGAGCCCCGCGCCCACGACGAGCGCTCTGGCTCCGTTCATGTTCCTGGTGATGTCCATGGTCGTTCCTTTCTATTCGCCGCGGGCCGTCCCCGCGATGATTGGACGAATGCTGGTGAATCGCGTGCGGTGCCGCGTCGGCCGGAAAGCTAGTTCTCGGCTTGCTCAACCCGTACCTTGACACGTGTCGGATTGCCGTGGCTGTCGAGGGTCTTGGCATCGAGTGCCTGGATCTCGATGTACGCCTCGCCTTCTTTGATGTCGCCGGCGGGGCACGTCTCGATCGTCTTGCCGGTCTCGACCACACCGGATTCGTACATGGTCTCGTCGTTTTGGATGACGCGGAATCGCTGGGGAAATTTATTGTCTTGGACGTTTTGCACGTTGACGCGCAGCTTGCCGTCCTCCTGCAGCTGAGCGACCGGCGCGACCGAAATCGTCATCATGTTGTCGCGGACGATGGCGTCGAGCTCATCTTGGATTTCCTGACGCGTTTTGCCCTCGGCCGTCGTGACCGAAGCGCCCGCCTCGGGTACGGGCTGCGACTGCCAAGCGTATAGTCCTACGGCGACAAGGGCGCAGACGATGGCCAAGCAGGCAACGATGAGCTTCTTGCGACGACCCAGGCCTGCAAAGCGGGGCGGCTTCTTTGCGCTCATGCGGCATCCTTGGCGGTATAGATGCGCGCAAAGGTGGACGGGTCCGCTCCAAAGAGCATGTGAAGCATCAGGCGGCGCGAGTAGACGAGCTCTTCGAAGTCGGGAGGGAGCTCGATGTCGTGGATATGCGCGATATGGTGGGCGAGCGCCGAGAACGACTCGGGGTCGCAGATCACATCGGTGGTAACGTGGTAGACCGTCGTATCGGGGAATGCCTCTTCGTCGAAAGGCAGGAGATGGGGATCGTCGTCGACTTCGATGGCGATGCCGTACTGGGGCCAGTAATATGCCATGGGAACCTCCCTGCTTCTGGGCCAAAACTTCTATCGGTTTTGGCTGTCGATGCCGACGGTATCAGCCGCTACTTGACCAATTGCTGACCAAATGCTTGACGGATTGGTGTCTCCGCAGGTAAAAGGCGGCAAAAAATACTCCAACTTTTTTCGAGCGACAATCACGCGGTCGGCGACGGCGGGGCCATATGTGTCAAAAGCATCGTCTGCCGAGGAAATCAAGCCGCTCGCCGAATTGCACGAGCGTAAAAAACGCCAATTATGAAGACGGTCTCGAACACGTCGACGAAACGATGCGGTAACATCTCCCTGCAAACACTGTAGTTAGCTAAAGGGGGAGTTCGCGTGTCTGCAACCATCAAACCCTTCACCGACAAGTTCGAAGAGTATGGTCGCGATGAGTCTCGCGCATCGGGCGAGGCCTCGAGCATCTCGTTTCCGACAACGGAAGACGAGGTCCGCGCCATTTTGGAAAAGCTCCATGCCGAGCGTGTCTCGGTAACGGTTCAGGGCGCCCGAACCGGCCTTGCCGCCGGTGCCGTGCCCCACGGCGGGCATATCCTCAATACTTCCCGTATGAATCGCTACTTGGGCCTTCGCCGCGATGAACAAGGCCAATTTCTGCTGCGCGTGGAGCCGGGCGTTGTGCTCTCGGAGCTGCGCAAGCAGCTGAGTAAGAAGGTGCTGCCGACTGCTGGTTGGGACCAGGCATCGCTTGAGGCCTACGAGGAGTTCCAAGAGGCCCCCGAGCAGTTCTTTCCCACCGATCCCACCGAGACGTCTGCCTGTCTGGGCGGCATGGCGGCATGTAACGCCTCTGGTGCCCGCAGCTACGCCTACGGCCCCATGCGCCCACATATCACGGGACTCCACGTCGCGCTGGCTGATGGCGATTTGCTTGAGCTTCAGCGCGGCGAGGCTTTTGCCCAGGGCCGCCACCTGTCGCTCGTGACGGCAGCGGGCCGTACGCTCGAGCTCGATCTTCCCGGATATACCATGCCCAAGACAAAAAATGCCTCAGGTTATTTCGTTGCGGACGAAATGGACGCCATCGACCTCTTTATCGGTGCTTGCGGCACGCTCGGCGTTATCACCGAGCTCGAGATTGCCCTGCAGGCGGCGCCTGCGGTCGTTTGGGGTGTGAGCTGCTTTTTCGATAGCGAAGACAAGGCCGTGTCCTTTACCGATTCCGTGCGCCCCGTCCTGTCCCATGCGGCTGCCATCGAGTACTTCGACGCTGGCGCCCTGGATATTCTACGTCGCCAGCGCGAGCAGTCGACGGCGTTTGCCTCGCTGCCGGCGCTCGACAAGGAGGCCAAGGTCTGTGTTTACGTGGAGCTCGACTGCGACGACGAAGCCCAGGCGACTGAGGAGCTGTATCACTTGGGGTGGGTACTAGAGCTTGCGGGCGGCAGCGACGATGCGACATGGGTCGCGCGCACCGAGGTCGATCGCGAGTGTCAGCGATTCTTCCGCCATGCGGTGCCCGAGAGCGTCAACATGCTCATCGACGAGCGTCGCCGCACGGATCCCACCATCACCAAACTGGGGTCGGACATGTCGGTGCCCAATGCACGCTTGGCCGATGTCGTCGCCCTCTATCGCCGCACGCTGGCGGAAAGCGGACTTGAATCTGCCGCCTGGGGGCACATCGGTAACAACCATCTGCATGTGAACATTCTGCCGCGCGATGCGCAGGATTACCGCCGCGGCGGAGAACTCTTTGCCCAGTGGGCTTCCGAGGTCACGGTCATGGGCGGTGCCGTTTCTGCCGAGCATGGCGTCGGCAAGATCAAGGCGGGCTTTTTGGAGACGATGTACGGTCACGAGGCCATGGTCGAGTCGGCGCGGCTCAAGCTCCAGCTCGATCCCGACGGGCAGCTGGGTCGCGGCAACCTGTTTTCGGAGAAGCTCTTGGATGAGCTCGTCCAGAAAGGGGGCGCGTGAAGATGAGCGATTTCCATATGGTGGTGTGCGTCAAAGCCGTGCCGGGCAGCACCGAGGTCAAGATGGACCCCAAGACCAATACCATCGTGCGCGATGGCAAGCAGGCGGTCATTAATCCCTTTGATGCGAGCGCTTTGGAATGCGCGCTGGCGCTGAAAGACGACTTTATCGGCTTTGGCATGGACGCGCGCGTAACGGTGGTGTCGATGGGCATCCCCGCGACCGAGTCGCTGCTGCGCGACTGCATCGCTCGAGGTGCCGACGACGCGCTGCTGCTGACCGATCGCGCCTTTGCAGGTGCCGATACCCTGGCAACCACCTATGCCCTCAAGTGCGGCATCGAGGCGCTCGACGAGGACTTCGACCTGCTCATCTGCGGCAAGATGGCGGTGGACGGCGATACGGCGCAAATCGGCCCCGAGCTGGCCGGTGCTTTTGAGATTCCCTGTGTGACCGACGTGAGCTGCGTGCAGAGCGCGGGCTTTACGACCTGTGGTTCACTGGCGCTTGTTCACGGCTGCGATGCCGGCGAGGAGACGGTCTATCTTGAGATGCCGTGTGCGATGACGACTGCCAAGGAGATTGGCCAGCTGCGTATGCCGAGCATTGCCGGTATTCGCGCGGCGGAGGAGGCGGACGTGCGCGTGGTCAGTGCCGCCGACGTGAACGCCGATCCCTCGCGTTGCGGCCTTGCCGGATCACCGACACAGGTCGTGCGATCGTTTGTGCCCGACCGCGACCAAACGTGCGAGGACGTTGACGGAACGGCGTCCGAGCAGGCGGCAAAGCTTGCCAAGATTATCGAGGGGATGGCATAGATGAGCGGATTGATTATCGATAGCGAAGCCTGTATCGGCTGCGGTCGCTGCGTTCGCGCCTGTGCCTCGGGCGGCATCGTAGTGGAAGGCGAGCGGCCCAACCGTTGCGCCCGCGTAACCGACGGCTGCATCCTATGCGGTGGATGTGTCGACGCCTGCCCCGTCAACGCTATCTCGATCGAGCGTGACGAGGCCGCTGGTGCGGTGGACCTTGATGCATATCGAGACATTTGGGTATTCGCGCAGACCGACGAGCGCGATACGGTGACTCCCGTTGCCTATGAGCTTATGGGCAAGGGCCGCGAGCTTGCCGATGCTCGCGGCTGCCGTTTGGTGGCACTGGTCGGTATGGGTCCCGAGGGTTCTCTCGGTGACCTGGAGCATCTGGTTTGCGCGGGCGCCGACGAAGTCCTGGCCTGTCGCGACGAGCGCCTGCGCCAAAACGATGCGGAGGTCTACGCCCGCTTGATCTGCGATTTGGTAGCCGAACGCAAACCCGAGGTCATCCTATACGGCGCGACCGCTTTTGGCCGCGAACTGGCACCCGGCGTTGCCGTGCGTTTGCAGACGGGCCTTACGGCTGACTGCACCGTACTTTCGATGGATACGGAGACGGGCTTGCTGCAGCAGACGCGTCCGGCGTTTGGCGGTAATCTGATGGCCACCATCGTCTGCCCCAATCATCGTCCCCAGATGGCAACGGTTCGTCCCGGCATCTTTAAGGCGCCCGACTTTGACTACGGCCGCTCCGGCACGATCACCCAGGTGATGCTTGCGGAAGACGTTAAGGCTCGTGTCGAGATCTCGATTCCCGCCGAGGAGTGGGGGCAGCAGGCTTCGATCGCCGATGCCGAGCGCCTGGTCGTGGTGGGCCGCGGCATTGGCTCCAAGAAGAATTTGCCGCTGATGCGAAGGCTCGCCGAGGCTCTGGGAGCCGAGCTTGGCTGCACGCGACCTGTCGTGGAGGCCGGCTGGTTGGAGTATCGCCATCAGATTGGCCAGACCGGCGTATCGGTTTCGCCCAAGCTTCTCGTGAGTATTGGTGTTTCGGGCGCCATCCAGCATCTCGCCGGCATCGGTGGGGCGGAGTGCATTATCGCCATCAACGAGGACCCGGATGCCCCCATTTTTGGTGCTGCCCAGTACAAGGTTGTTGGGGACGCCGTCGAGGTCGTCGAGGAGCTGCTGGCCCAGCTTGAGCGCTAGGCGCGCGCCAGCCAGTCGCGCATCTCGTCCTTTAGGCGGCTCCAGGTTGCCTGCGTGGCGGGGTCGGTAAAGGGCCGCGTAATGCCAAAGGGCGCGTCGAGCAGGCGGTGGATATCGCCCTGTTCGCGCGCCAGCGCGCGGCTTGCCGGATAGACGAGCTCAAACATAAAGCAGATGAGTCCCACCAGGTAGTCTGCGGGCTCGTTGCGTTCATCGCGTGCGACGCAGCGGTGCTCGTCAAAGGCGGCCAGCGTCGGTGCCGAGAAGTGGCTGGCGAGAAATGCGTCCTCATCCACCTTAAGGATGGTGTCGACGGTGCTGTCGGCGATGGTGCGCATAATGTCGATCTTGTCACCATCGCGCACGATATCGCAGAGGCTCCGCGTGCGCACGTCGAGCTGCGCGGGTAGACGGAAATCGCTGTGATAGGCAATGCTCGCTCGGATGAGCTCATCTTCTGCCGGGTCATCGATAAAGTCGCGGATGCTCGTTACGGCGGGTGCATCGGCGGGATTCTCGCCAAAGAGGACCTCGATACCCAGCGCCGCATGGCTCATGCTCTCGGCGTCCTTAAAGGTGTCCCAGCGTCGCAGCTGCTCAAAGCGGCCCATATCGTGTAGCAGGCCGCAAAGCCATGTCAGGTCAATATCTTCTGACGACCAGCCCTGCTCGCGCGCTACGGCATCGCATGCCTCGGCCACGTGGTACGTATGCTCGATTTTGAGCGCGATGCGTGGGTTGGTGGCGTCGTAGGCATCGGTGTAGCTTTTGAAGGCCGCGCGCGCCCGGTCTCGATCGATAGCTGTCATAATGACTTCCTAAAAAAGTTGTGTCTTTCGATCCGGTGGCAATTGTAGGTGAACTCGGTTGCTGTCGGATGATGATTCTGCCGTGTCGCTACATGCGGTTCGGAGACCTTGTCAGGATGAGAAGCGTATGGTGCTCAAAATCGTTAGAACCGTCTGGCCGGTGATGCTTACCTATGTTGCAATAGGCGCGCCGTGCGGAATGATCATGGGGCAGACGGGAATGGAGCCCTGGATGGTCTTTGCCCTGAGCAGCACGTTTGTGACGGGCAGCGGGCAGTTTATGATCTGCAATCTTTGGCTGGCGGGCGTACCGGCACCTTCGATTATCGCGAGCGTTGCCGCCATCTCCTCGCGTTTTGCGCTTTACTCGGCATCGATCGCGCCGCATCTGAGGGGTGCCTCGAAGCGTCAGACGCTGGCTGTTGCCGCGACACTTACCGAGGAGGCATATGGCATCTCGCTTGCCAAGTTGGTTGAAGGGGAGGATTGGGGCCCGCGCGAGTCCTTTGTGCTCAACGTGATCCTCATCGCAACATGGGGCGTTTCGTGTACGATGGGCGCCATCGTCGGCGCCGTTGTCGATGTTCCCACCGCCATTGCAGCCTTTGTCTGCACCTCGCTCTTTATCTGCCTGCTCTTTTCGCAGCGGCTGTCGCGCGGCAACGTTGTCGCGGCGGTTTCGGGCGCGGTGTCCGTCGCCGTATGCAAGTTCTTGGGCCCCGCGAATATTGCCGTGCCGGCAAGCGTCGTGGTCGGCATTGCCATTGCGTTGGCGTGCGATGCTGTATTTGACGGAAGAGGTGCCCGCGATGCCCGTTAACGAGTTCTTGGTTCTGTGGCTGTCGTCGTGGGCGGCCATCGCGTTCTTTCGCATCGCGCCGGCGTTCGCCTTGCGCGGGCGGACCCTGTCGCCCCGCATTACCGAGGCCCTGGGCTATATCCCGCCCGCTGCCTTTGCCGCGCTGGTCGCCAACGACTTGGTGAACCCCGGCGCGTTCGACGCGGGACTCTGGCCTGCCTTGGTTCCCTGGATTGCGGCCGCCGGCGTCGTGGCGGTGGCAATCAAGACAAAGTCGATGTTGTGGTGCTGCGTTTCGGGTATCGTGTTCTATATCGTTTTGAGCCTCGTATAGGAGCAGGACGCGTTATCGTCCCGGCCTAACGAATCGAATTTCTCACCAAGGCGGTCTGCTTCTTCTGGTACCATGGTCAAACTTTACTGTAGCAAAGCGTGACGTGGGCTTTTGTTCTGCGCCAGCGGAAATGGGGGTTTCATGGCACAGGAAGCGACCGCCAACGAGCAAAAGGAATTCAAGGTACCGCGCATCCCGGGCGACATCATGATCTATCCGATGATCGTCGGTCTTTTGCTCAATACCTTCTGCCCGCAGGTCTTTGAGGTCGGCGGCTTCTTTACGGCTGCCTGCCGCGGCGGCTCCAACACCATCGTTGCCGCGATCTTGCTGTTCGTGGGCGCCGGCATCAGCTTTAAGTCCACGCCGGGCGCCATCAAGACCGGCATCGTCGTGCTGATTCCTAAGCTTGTAGTGGCAGCCGCGCTGGGTCTGGGCGTCGCGTACTTCTTTAACGACAACTTCCTGGGTCTGAGCTCCGTGTCTATCATCGGCGGCATCACGTTTTGCAACATGGCGCTCTATACGGGCATCATGGGCGAGTTCGGCGATGAGTCCGAGCAGGGCGCCGTCGGTATCCTGTTCTTTACGGCCGGCCCCGCCGTCACGATGATCATCCTTGGTGTTTCGGGTCTTGCCAACATCCCTGTCGGTACTATCATCGGCTCCATTTTGCCGCTCGTTATCGGCATGGTTCTGGGCAACCTGTTCCCGTTTATTAAGAACCTGCTGGTCCCCGGCGCCAATCCCGCAATCGCCGTTATCGGCTTTCAGCTCGGTGCGTCCATGAGCCTTTCGAGCTTTATCGCCGGCGGTATTTCGGGCATCCTGCTGGGCCTCATCACGCTCTTTATCGTCGGTCCCATTACCTTTGCCTTCGAGCGCTTGTGTGGCGGCAACGGTAAGGCGGCTGTGGCATGCTCCACCATTGCCGGCACGGCCATGACCACGCCGGTCGCCCTCGCCGAGGTCGCTCCGCGCTATGCCGAGCTTGCGCCCACCGCGTATGCGCAGATCGCCACCGCCGTCATCATCACGGCAATCATGGTCCCGATTCTGACCGGCTGGGTCGATAAGAAGTTCTGCCACGGCGAAGAAGATCTGTCGGTCGAAGGCGTCGAGGCTATTGAGGAGGCCGTCGCGACCGACATCGACGGCGAGTAACGGCCGTTACCGATAATTGATTCCGGCGTGCAGTTCGCGCCGTCCGAGCGCCCGAACGGAAACTGTTTTGCAGTGATGTTCGGGCGCTCTGCTATTATTCCCCTTACCCCTGCGGAGAAAGGGGCGTTTATTGCCCAGACACGAATCGGGCGATTCTGACCACTTGGATATTGAAGGGAGGGCGTCTAGTGGTTAAGGCACTCAAGATTGAGATATTCCTGCTATGCATGATTGTTCTTATCGGGCTTGCCGTACGAAGCCGTCGCTCCCTGTTCTCGAGCACCCAGCAGCTTTTGTTTAGCATGCTGGGCTACACGTCTGCTGCCTACATTTTCTTCGATATGATCTGGACGCTTTCGGATGGTGTGGACGGCACGTTGGGCATTGCAGCCAACTGGATTTCCAACGCGGTTTCGTTTTCGCTCTTCGCCATCGCGTGTCTCATTTGGTTTATCTATTCCGAGACGATGCAGGGTTCTCACCTTGTGACCTCGCGCTATAGGGTGGTGCTTGTAACGTTGCCTACGGCTCTGGTGGTCGTGCTGGCTTTTACCAGTTACTGGACGCACGCCCTGTTCTATATCGATTCGCAGGGCGTGTATCGTCGCGGCTTTGCCTATATGATCCAGCCCATTGTCAGCTACTGTTACGTTATACATACGTCCCTGCATGCGTTTGTGCAATCTCGCAGGGTCGAGAGCCTGCAGACGAAGGCTATCTATCGAACCTTAGCATTTTTCGCCATTCCGGCCCTGGTGGGCGGTACCTTTCAGATCGTATACTCGGTGCCTGGCCTTTGTGTCGGCATAATGATTAGCATGTTGCTGCTCTATATCATCTGCCAGGAGCAGCTCATCTCGACCGACCCGTTGACTGGCCTCAACAATCGCAACCGTTTTGAGACCTATATGCTGTCGCTCTTCTCAAATGTTGGTCATACGGACGATGTGTATCTTCTCATGATGGACGCTGACGGCTTTAAGCAGATTAACGATCGCTATGGACATGTGGAGGGTGATCATGCTCTTCAGGTCTTATCTGCTGCGCTCAAAAAGGTCTGCACGGCGTCTGGCAGCTTTATCGCACGTTATGGCGGCGATGAGTTCGTAGTCCTTCAAAAGGCGGCAGCGGAACAGGACATCATACGTCTGTGCGCGGCAATCAACGACGAGCTCGCGCGCGCCGAGGTGCCGTATCTGTTGCGGATGTCCATCGGCTATGCACGGGTCGGTGACGGCGTCGATACCTGGCAAGACTTGCTTCGCGCTGCCGACGCGGAGCTCTACCGCGTCAAGGCCGAGAAAAAGAAGGCCGGCGTCCAGATACGCTAGGAAAAGGGGCACACGACCGTGGTGGTCGTGCGCCCCTTTTTGCGTTTGTGGGGGCCACCGGCCATAATGCCCAGGCGCGGTGCGGCAAGACGGGCGTCTGCCGCCGCGACTCGGTACGAAATCAACGAGAACCAGTGTGCTCCATTAAGCTAAAGTTTGCGAACATCCTCTCTAAAAAGGTGAACTCGCTAAGCTTTTTTGGGTTTGTTGACGATGATGATGCCGCCGCAGACCAACAGCAGGGCAACGATGACGGTAACGGGGCTCGTGCCAGCGCCCTCGCCGAGCAGCAGTGCGCTCAGCAGCACGCCAAAGACCGGGTTCATAAAGCCAAAGACCGAAACGCGGCTGACGGGGTTGACGGCGAGCAGGCGCGACCACAGCGAGTACGCGACGGCGGAGATAAGCGCCATGTAGATGATGAGCGCGATGGCGGGGGCAATCACCGTGGGGGAGAGCGCGCCACCCATCAAAAAGCCGATGACGGTGAGGACCAGACCGCCGACCAAGAACTGCCACCCGGCGAGCAAGACGCCGTCATGCTCGCGCGAGAAGATGCCAATGAGGCAGGTCGACAGAGCACCCGCAACAGTGGAAGCCAAGATAAATCCCTCGCCGTCGAGCGTAAAGCCAAAGGTGCCATCCGCGCCCGAAAGGTTGACGAGCGCGACGCCAGCAAAGCCCAACACACAGCCAAGCACCTTGGCCGTATTGAGCTTCTCGGCGCGAAACGCCAGGGCGGCAAAGAGGATTGCGAGGAAGTTGGCGCTGGCCTCGATGATGGAGCTCGACATGGCGCTGGCGCGCGAGAGGCCCAGGTAGAAAAAGAAGTACTGCCCGATAGTCTGGAAGAGCGACAAGACAACGATGGGCTTGATGTCGCGAGTACGCGGAATGAGGGGACGGCGCTGAGCTGCGCTCATCCCAACGATAACCAGGGCACCGGCAAGCGTAAAGCGCAAACCTGCAAAGAGCAGCTGTGAGGCGCTATCGTGCGCGGGGATGCCAAAGAGCCCGTAACCGATCTTGATGCAGGGGAAAGCCGACCCCCAAAGCGCACAGCAGACGAGGCAGCCCAGGATGAGTCCGGGCAGGGTGGCGAGATACGGCTTGCGTCTTTCCATGATGTCCTTCCTGTATGCGCGAAGCAAAAAAGAACCCGCCACCGGGTGTGCCGGTGGCGGGTGTTGTTACCCGAGGGGATTGTACCCGATGGGGCGCATTAAGCGAAGTAGGCCACGCCGCTCTCAAAGATCGGCATGAACTTATCGCCGGGGACATGCTCGGGCACGTTGCGGTACAGGTTGTCGCCACGACGCTCGGCATGGCCCATCTTGCCCAGGACGCGGCCGTCGGGGCTCGTGATGCCCTCGATGGCGAGTGCGGAGCCGTTGGGGTTGACGGAGAGATCCATGCTGGGCTTGCCGTCCTCGCCCACGTACTGCGTGGCGACCTGGCCGTTGGCGATCAGCTGGGCGAGCACTTCGTCATTGGCGACAAAGCGGCCCTCGCCGTGGCTGATGGCGACGGTGTAGGGGTCGTCCAGGCTGCACTGCGACAGCCACGGGGACAAGTTGGACGAGATGCGGGTGCGCACCAGACGGCTCTGGTGGCGACCGATGGTGTTGAACGTCAACGTGGGCGCATCGGGCGTGGCGTCGACGATGTCGCCGTAGGGCACCAGACCGAGCTTGATCAGGGCCTGGAAGCCGTTGCAGATGCCCAGCATCAGGCCATCGCGGGCCTTGAGCAGGTCGCGGACTGCCTCGGTGACCTCGGGAGCGCGGAAGAACGCCGTGATGAACTTGGCGGAGCCGTCGGGCTCGTCGCCGCCCGAGAAGCCGCCGGGGATCATGACGATCTGGCTTGCACGAATGCGGCGGGCAAGCTCATGGGTGCTCTCGGCGACGGCCTCGGGCGTGAGGTTGTTGATCACGAAGGTGTCGGCCTCGGCGCCGGCGGCACGGAAGGCGCGGGCGCTATCGTACTCGCAGTTGTTGCCGGGGAACACGGGGATAATCACGCGCGGGCGGGCGATCTTGGCGCCGCCGTACACGTGGATGTCCTTGGCGCGGAAGTCGATGGTCTCGACCTCGGGGGTCTCGTCGGCGCTGCGGTAGGCAAAGACGCCCTCGATGCCGCTCTCCCAGGCCTCCTGGAGCTCGGAGAGCTCGATGACTTCGGAGCCGGTGTCGATGACATAGCCCTCGACGGTGGTGCCCAAGGGCTCGACGACAACGCCGTCGGCGACCTCGGGCAGCTCGGCATCCTCGGCGAGCTCGACGATAAAGCTGCCGTAGAGCGGGGTGAAGAGGCTCTCCACGTCTACATCCTCGGCAAGCTCGATGCCGATCTGGTTACCGACGCACATCTTAAAGAGGCTCTCGGCGCCGCAGCCGTAGCCGGGCGTGGAGATGGCCAGGGCGTTGCCGGTAGCAGTGAGCGCCTCGACGGCGTCAAACGCGGCGAGCAGCTGCTGGGCGTCGGGACGGTAGTCCTCGCCATAGGTGGCGGGGGCGATGCGGACGACGCGGTGCGTGAGGCCCTTGAACTCGGGCGAGACGGCGCGGGCGGCCTTGCCCACGGCGACGGCGAAGCTGATCAGGGTCGGCGGAACGTTGAGCTCGCCGGTCTCGTCCTCAAACGAACCGCTCATGGAGTCCTTGCCGCCGATGGCGCCGGCACCCAGGTCGACTTGGGCCATGAGGGCGCCCAGGACGGCTGCCGTGGGCTTGCCCCAGCGCTCGGCCTCGGTGCGCAGGCGCTCGAAGTACTCCTGGAAGGAGAGATAGGCGCGCTTGTGCTCAAAGCCGGCGGCCACGAGCTTGGCGATGGACTCGACCACGGACAGATAGGCGCCCGCAAACTGGTCGGCCTCCATCAGATAGGGGTTGAAGCCCCATGCCATGGCACTCGCCGTGGTGGTCTCGCCGTCCACGGGGAACTTGGCGACCATGGCCGAGCTGGGGGTGAGCTGCGTCTTGCCGCCAAAGGGCATGAGCACGGTCGCGGCGCCGATGGTGGAGTCGAAGCGCTCGGAAAGGCCCTTGTTGGAAGCGACGTTGAGGTCGGTGACAAGCGAGGTCATGCGCTCGGCAAGCGTGGTGCCGGCCCAGCTGGGCTGCCACACGCTGCGGGCGCATACGTGGGCGACCTGGTGCTTGGGCGCGCCGTTGGAGTTGAGGAACTCGCGAGATAGGTCGACGATGGCGACACCGTTCCAGGCCATGCGCATGCGCGGCTCGGCGGTAACCTCGGCGATAACGGTCGCCTCGAGGTTCTCCTCGGCGGCGTAGCCCATGAACTCCTCGACGTCACCGTCGGCGACGGCGCAGGCCATACGCTCCTGGGACTCGGAGATGGCGAGCTCGGTGCCGTCAAGGCCGTCGTACTTCTTGGTCACGGTGTCCAGGTCGACATACAGGCCGTCGGCAAGCTCGCCCACGGCGACCGAGACGCCGCCGGCACCAAAGTCGTTGCAGCGCTTGATCAGACGGCAGGCATCGCCGCGGCGGAACAGACGCTGCAGCTTGCGCTCGACCGGGGCGTTGCCCTTCTGGACCTCGGCACCCGAGGTCTCGATGGACTCGGTGTTCTGGGTCTTGGAGGAGCCGGTGGCGCCACCGATGCCGTCACGGCCGGTGCGGCCGCCCAGCAGGATGATCTTGTCGGTGGGGGCGGGGCACTCGCGGCGCACGTGGTTTGCCGGGGTAGCGCCCACGACGGCGCCAACTTCCATGCGCTTGGCCACGTAACCGGGGTGATAGAGTTCGTTGACTTGACCGGTGGCAAGGCCGATCTGGTTGCCGTAGCTGGAGTAGCCGGCGGCAGCAGTGGTCACGAGCTTGCGCTGCGGCAGCTTGCCCTCGTGCGTCTCGGAAACCGGGACGGTGGGGTCGCCGGCACCGGTGACGCGCATAGCCTGGTACACATAGCTGCGGCCCGAGAGCGGGTCACGGATAGCGCCGCCCACGCAGGTGGCGGCACCGCCGAAGGGCTCGATCTCGGTTGGGTGATTGTGGGTCTCGTTTTTAAACAGAAACAGCCAGTCCTGGTCCTCGCCATCGACATCGACTTTCACCTTGACGGTGCAGGCGTTGATCTCCTCGGATTCGTCGACATCGGTCATGACGCCGGTCTTCTTGAGGTACTTGGCGCCGATGGTGCCCATGTCCATGAGGCAAACGGGCTTGGCGTCGCGACCGAGCTCGTGGCGCATCTCCATGTAGCGGTCGAAGGCCTGCTGTACCACGGCGTCGTCGATCGTCACGTTATCCAGGACGGTGCCGAAGGTGGTGTGACGGCAGTGGTCGGACCAATAGGTGTCGATCACGCGGATCTCGGTGATGGTGGGGTCGCGGTCCTCATCGCGGAAGTACTGCTGACAGAAGGCGATGTCCGCCTCGTCCATGGCAAGGCCGCGATCGGCGATAAAGGCGGCAAGGCCGGCCTCGTCGAGCTCGCGGAAACCGTCGAGCACTTCGACGGGCTGGGGCTCGGGGGTCTCCATATACAGCGTTTCGGGCAGGTCGAGCGAGGCGATGCGCGCCTCGACGGGGTTCACCACGTAGTGCTTGATGGCCTCGATGGCGGCCTCGTCCAGGGCGCCCGAGATCATATAGACCTTGGCGGAGCGCACGGCGGGGCGCTCACCCTGGCTGATGAGCTGCACGCACTCGCTGGCGGAGTCGGCGCGCTGGTCAAACTGGCCAGGCAGGAATTCGACGGCAAAGACGGCGCCATCGCTTGCGGGGAGTTCGTCGTAGGTCACATCGACCTGGGGCTCGCTAAAGACAGTCGGCACGCAGGAGCGGAAAAGCTCCTCGTCGATGCCCTCGACGTCGTAGCGGTTGATGATCCTTAGGGCCTTGATGCCCTTGATGCCGAGAATTTCGGTCAGCTCGCCCTTGAGCTGCTGAGCCTCGACGTCGAACCCGGGTTTCTTCTCCACGTAGATACGAGAGACCATTGGTTCCTGCCTTCCTGATCGGTTGGGCGTACGGTACGGTATGCGGCAGCGGTCGGTTTGCGGGGTCTGCCCTGCGGTCGCCTTGAGCCACATGTTTGTAAACCTCACTATGATACGACAGCTCGCGGCGCGTTGAGGACGGCGAGGGTGCTACAGTGAAGCGCAAACAAGAGAAAGGCATCACATGGCATTCGTTTCACTCGCCATCATCGCGCTCGTGGCCTTTGCAAGCCCCTTCATCGCCTCGGCGATTCCCGGGAAACCCGTTCCCGAGACGGTCTTTTTGCTCGTGCTCGGCGCGGTGCTGGGACCCCATATGCTCGGCGTCATCCATGTAGATGCCGAGGTCTCGCTGGTGTCCGAGCTCGGTCTGGCCTTCTTGTTCCTGCTTGCCGGCTTTGAGATCGACCCCAAGAGCATCACGGGCGTCGAGGGGCGCTACGGCTTGGCGACGTGGGTCGTCACGTTTGGTATCGCCTGGCTTGCCGTGCGCTTTACCCCGTGGTTCTCGGTCAGCCATTTCGACGGTATCGCCGTGACGCTTGCCCTCACTTCTACGGCGCTCGGCACGCTCGTGCCCATTATGCGCGAGCGTTCACTTGCCGGAACGCGCGTGGGCGACTCGATTCTCGCGTATGGCACTTGGGGCGAGCTCGGTCCCGTGCTCGCCATGTCGGTGCTGCTGTCTGCCCGCACTGGCATCCAAACGCTCGTAATCCTTGGCTTGTTTGCGGTGGTTTGCGTGTTGCTTGCCGTGGTCCCGAGCCGCTCCAAGCGCGTCGGCAGCCGCTTCTTTGCGTTTGTCGAGGAGCGCGCCGATACCACGTCGCAGACCTTCGTGCGCCTGACGGTGCTCATCCTGGTCACGCTCGTGGCGTTCTCAGCTGTCTTTGATCTCGACATTGTGTTGGGTTCTTTTGCCGCCGGCTTTGTCCTGCGCTATATCATCCCCGAGGGCAACCATACGCTCGAGACCAAGCTCGACGGCCTGGCCTACGGCTTTTTGATTCCGGTGTTCTTTACCGTATCGGGCGCAAAGATCGACCTGACGGCCGTGGCGTCGCGCCCGGGTCTGCTCGTGGGCTTTATCGTGGCGCTGCTGATCATTCGCGCCGTGCCCATTCTCATCTCTATGAGCGTTTGTCCTGCGACGCGCGATGTGTCGGCGTATGGTCGCATTACCGTGGCCCTGTACTGCACCACGGCGCTGCCGATCATCGTTGCCGTGACGAGCGTTGCCGTCAACGCGGGCGCGCTGTCGCAAGACATCGCGTCGGTCATGGTTGCCGCCGGTGCCATCACAGTGTTCTTGATGCCGCTGCTCGCGCAGCTCTTCTACCGCGTGGTGGATGCTGCGCCGGTCGCCGCCGTGGCAGAGGTTGCCGAGCATCCATCCGATGCGCTCGACATCCTGCGCGCCCATCACGATTTGGCGAGCCTGCTCGCACGCGAGCACGAGCTGCTGACCTCGCATGGACATGGTCGCGTATTCGAGGGCCTGCCTACGCTCGATACGATTGCCGAGCGTCTTTCCGCCGAGGCAGCGAGCGGTCACATCGATGCCCGCATCGTGGACGCGGCGCATCTTCTTGCCGATAAGACCTATGGTGATGAGGTTGACCCGTCCGAGCTGACTCCGCGCGAACTCCGTCGCCTGGAGCGCGCCAAACTCGCCGTGCACGAATACCGCCGCCGCATGCTGGAGCTCTATGCAAGAGAAGAAGCCCAGGACGACGGCGGCAGGTAGCCAACGCCGTCGCGGAAAATGCATCCCGGAATTGGCGTCCAGAGTGGGACGCGCTTTCCGAGAGAAGCCCGTTTCGGAAAGCGTGTCCCAGAATCCGCGCCCAGAATGGGACATAGTTTCCGAAAGAAGGCCCTGAGGGAAGCTTCGCCCCGTTCTGAGCTGAAATACCGGGACGCAGCTTCCCTTACAAACAGAACAAGGCGCGCTGCCTGCGGTTGATGCAGGCAGCGCGCCTTTTGCGTTGGGTCTCGTTGAGGTTCGAAGTAGTGGACTAGTTGGCCATGACGCCTTCGGTCCAGGCCTCAACGTCCTCGATGCGCAGGACGTTGGCGACCTCGGCCACGCAGTCGACGCTGGCAAGCTCGGCGGCGGCAGCCTGGACGTCCTTCTCGAGCGCGCGGTGCGTCAGGAAGATGACCGAGCAGGCATCGCTGACGCCCGACTTGCCGTCCTCGACCTGGTTGATGAGCGAGATCGAGATGTTGTGCTTGGCAAAGATGTCGACCGTCTCGGACAGGGCGCCCACGCGGTCGGCGACCTTCAGGCGCACATAGTACTTGGTCTGGAGCTCGTCCATGGGCTTAAAGGCGAGGTTGTGACCATAGGGCTCAATCTCGGGCAGCGGAGCCACGCCGCGGCTGATCTGTTCGGAGAGCGACAGGATATCGCCCACGACGGCGCTTGCGGTGGGGAAGGAGCCTGCGCCGGCACCGTAGAACATGGTTTCGCCCACGGCGTCGCCTACCACGTAGACAGCGTTCATGGCGCCGTTGACCTTGGCAAGCATGTGGTCGGCGGGGATCAGCGTGGGATGCACGCGGACGTCGACGCCGGCGTCGGTGTTGCGTGCGATGCCCAGCAGCTTGATGGTGTAGCCGAGCTCGCGGGCCTGGGCAATGTCCTCGGCGCCGATGGTACGGATACCCTGCTGGTAGACATCGTCGGTGGTCACGCGGGTGCCAAAGCCGATGGAAGCGAGGATTGCCGTCTTGCTGGCGGCGTCGAAGCCGTCGACGTCGGCGGACGGGTCGGCCTCGGCATAGCCCTTTGCCTGGGCGTCGGCGAGCACGTCAGCGTAATCGGCGCCCTCGGCGTCCATGCGCGACAGGATGTAGTTGGTGGTGCCGTTGAGAATGCCGGCGATGGTCAGGATCTTGTTGCCCACCAGGTCGTGCTCGAGCGTGCTGACAATGGGGATGCCACCGCCGCAGCTGGCCTCGCACTTAATCTGCACGCCACACGCGCGCGCCTTCTCGGCGAGCGTCTCGACATGACGGCCCAGCAGGGCCTTGTTGGCAGAGACGACGTGCTTGCCGTTCTCGAAGGCGGTGGTGAATATCTCGGTTGCGGGATGCTCGCCGCCGATCAGCTCGACGACGATGTCGACGGCGGGGTCGGTGACGACGTCGTGCCAGTCACTCGTAAAGGCCTCGCGCTCAATGCCTGCCGCCTCGGCCTGCTCCCAAGCAAGCGCGCAGGCGCGGGTCAGCTTAAGGTCGATGCCGTAGGCTGCCAGGTACTCATCGTGGTGGCTCTTGATCAGACGGGCCACGCCGCCGCCGACGGTTCCCAGACCGATCAGACCGACGTTCACGGTGCGCAGGGATTCGCTCATAGATAGCTCCTTCGTGCATCTTATGGATGGATTAACCACTTAAAGGTTGAGTGCATTCTAGCGTGAACAGAGGGCGCGTGCTCGCCAGGCAACAGGAGTCGCACAAAACGGCACCCCCGAAACGCTGCGGAAACATTGGAAACATGCTCGCTACAAACGGAACTCCGTAACAAACTGTCAACGTTTGCGCCATAAGGTTTGCCTTGTACCGCAAGACGGTCGCACCGCGGCCAGCGAAAAGGGGGACACCATGTTTAGCATCAACAACGTACTTAACCGCAGGAGTTTCTTGGCTGGCGCCGCGGCGCTCGGTGGCACCGCGGCACTCGCTGGTTGCTCGTCGGGTGGCTCGGACGGCGGCTCCGCCGATGACGGCAAGACCTTCAAGATCGGTGTCATCGGCCCTCTGACCGGCGCCGCGGCAACCTATGGCGTTTCGGCCGAGAAGGGTGCCAAGCTCGCCGCCAAGGATTTCTCGACCAAGGACCTCAAGCTCTCGCTTAAGTCCGAGGATGACGTCGCTGACGGCGAGAAGGCTATCAACGCCTTCAATACCTTGTGCGACTGGGGCATGCAGGCGCTCGTCGGCCCCGTCACGACCGGTGCTGCCGTCGCCGTCTCGGGTGAGATCGCCGACGACATGCTCATGGTCACGCCTTCGGCCTCGTCGCTCGACGTCACCAAGGATAAGACCACGGTCTTTCAGGTTTGCTTCACCGATCCCACCATGGGCGCCAGCGCCGCGAAGTTCTTGGCCGAGAAGTACGTGGACGCCAAGATCGCCCTGTTCTACAACTCCGGCGATACGTACAGCTCGGGTGTTGCCGATGCCTTTGCCGAGCAGGCCAAGGAGTCCAAACTTGATATCGTCGATACCGAGACCTTTAAGGACGATTCCTCCACGAGCTTTACCAACCAGCTCACCAAGGCCAAGGAGGCAGGCGCCACGCTCATCTTTGCGCCGATCTACTACACGCCGGCGTCCGTTTTGCTCAAGAACGCCAAGGACATGGGCTACGACATGACGCTCATGGGTACCGACGGCATGGACGGCCTGCTCTCTGTGGAGGGCTTCGATACCTCTCTTGCCGAGGGCGTACTGCTCATGACCCCGTTTTCGGCTGACGATGAGAAGAATGCCGACTTCGTCAAGGCCTATAAGGATGCCTACGACGAGACGCCCAACCAGTTTGCCGCCGACGCTTACGATTGCGTCCACGCCATCGCCGAAGCTATCGATAGGGCGGGGATTGACATTTCGGCCGACGGTGCCGACATTGCCGGCGACCTTGCCAAGGCCATGCGCAAGATCAAGATCGAGGGCCTGACAGGCGAGCTGGCGTGGAATGACGAGGGCCAGGTCGAAAAGCCCGCCACAGCCTATGTGATCCAGGACGGCAAGTACATCGCCGCCTAAGTGCGCATAAAGCGCGACCGGTGAGGCCGTTTTATTCAGGGCAGGGACGCCTGTAACAGAACGGAAACATTACTTTCATACAATAAAGTGGCATTACTGCATAAAGTAATAGAAATACGCAGAATTATGGATAAATGAACAAAACAAAAGAAAAGTTGAAATAATCGCCACTTTTCTCAACTAAAGCGTCTACTATTTTGCGAACGCCGAACACGGCGAAGGATGGCCTGTCGGGTAACCGAAACCCGACGAGATTTGAGAGGAGAGCCGCATGTCGAGCCTCACCGGTAAGTCATTGAACCCTGTTATGAATCGCAGGAGCGTTATCGCGAGCGCAGCAGGTCTGGGGGCGATGTCCATTCTAGCTGGCTGCTCCTCCAACGGCGGCGACAGCGGTTCCGCGTCGGGCGACGCTTCGTTTAAGATCGGCACCATCGGCCCGCTGACCGGCGCCAACGCGTCCTACGGCAAGTCCGTTACACAGGCTGTCGAGCTTGGCTGCAAGGATTTCTCGACTAAGGAGCTGCCGCTTGTCAGCAAGGCCGAGGACGACCAGGCTGACGGCGAGAAGGCCGTCAACGCCTTCAACACCCTGCTCGACTGGGGCATGCAGGCCCTTGTCGGTCCGACCACCACGGGTGCGTCGGTCGCCGTTGCTGCTGAGTGCGGTAACGACCCCGAGACGTTCATGATTACCCCGTCCGCGTCCTCCGAGGACGTTACCAAGGGCAAGGATTGCGTCTTCCAGGTTTGCTTCACCGACCCCAACCAGGGTGTCAACGCTGCCAAGTTCCTGGCGCAGAAGTATGCGGACGAGAAGTTCGTGCTGTTCTATAACTCCGGCGACGCCTATTCTTCGGGCATCGCAGATTCCTTTAAGGCCCAGGCCGCTGAGTCCAAGCTCGAGATTGTTGACGAGGAGACCTTTAAGGACGACTCCGCCACGAGCTTTACCAACCAGCTGACCAAGGCCAAGCAGGCTGGCGCCACCATGATCTTTGCGCCGATCTACTACACACCGGCGTCCGTCCTGCTCAAGAACGCCAAGGACATGGGCTACGACGTCAAGATGATGGGCTGCGACGGCATGGACGGTATCCTGGGCGTTGAGGGCTTCGATACCTCTCTTGCCGAGGGTCTGCTGCTCATGACCCCGTTCTCCGCCGATGACGAGAAGAACGCCGACTTCGTCAACGCTTACAAAGATAAGTACGGCGATACCCCCGACCAGTTTGCCGCCGACGCCTACGACGGCGTGCATGCTGTGGTCGAGGCTCTCAAGGAGGCCGGCCTGGGTGTCGACGCCGACCCCACCGAGGTTGCCGAGAAGCTTCCCGAGGCTATGCGCAACATTACTGTTGACGGCCTGACTGGCAAGCTCTCCTGGAACGACAAGGGCCAGGTCCAGAAGGACCCGACGGCGTACGTCATTACCGACGGCAAGTACGTACAGGCCTAATAGGCCGCCTTACATAGAGCGGTTTTGATCCCAAGCAGGGGAGGTTTTGGCCTTCCCTGCTTGCTTGGTATCTAGGGACGATGTAACGTCCCTGTTTCATACATCAACTGGAAACCTATTCGAAAGGGGGATGTGGAACATGACGGTCTTTATCCAATACCTGGTCAACGGCCTGTCCATGGGCAGCGTCTACGCCATCATCGCGTTGGGCTACACCATGGTCTACGGTATCGCCAAGATGCTGAACTTCGCTCACGGCGACGTCATCATGGTCGGTGCCTATGTCTCGTTCTGTGCCACGTCGTATCTCGGCCTCCCGGGCTGGGCATCTGTAATTCTTTCTTGTGTGGTCTGTACCGTTCTCGGTGTTCTCATCGAAGGTCTGGCATACAAGCCGCTGCGCCAGGCGGGTCCGCTGGCCGTTCTGATTACGGCTATCGGTGTGTCCTACTTCCTGCAGAATGCCGCACAGCTTCTGTGGGGCGCCACGCCCAAGAACTTTACTTCGCTCGTCACCTTCCAGGTGCCGGAGTTCTTGGCCAAGTTCAACGTAAGCGCCGTCTCGCTCGTCACCATCGTCGCCTGCCTGGTTATCATGGCCGGCCTGATGTTCTTTACAGGTAAGACCAAGATGGGCAAAGCCATGCGCGCCGTGTCCGAGGACAAGGCCGCCGCTCAGCTCATGGGAATCAACGTCAACCGCACCATCTCGATGACGTTCGCCATCGGCTCTGCCCTTGCCGCCATCGCCGGCGTGCTGCTGTGCTCCTACTCGCCGGTGCTGCAGCCCACGACGGGCGCTATGCCTGGCATCAAGGCTTTCGACGCCGCCGTCTTCGGCGGTATCGGTTCCATCCCCGGTGCCTTTGTCGGTGGCATTCTCATCGGCATCATCGAGGCGATGGCGCAGGCCTACATTTCCACGAGCCTTGCCAACTCCATTGTCTTTGGTGTTTTGATCATCGTCCTGCTCGTCAAGCCTGCCGGCCTCTTGGGCAAGTACGTCCCCGAGAAGGTGTAGGTGAGCGTTATGAAGTTTCTTAAAGACAAGCAGACGCGTCACGACTTTGTTACGTATGCCATGTGCATCGTGGCGTTCGCCATCGTGTTCTTTATGCAGTCTAACCACATGATTCCGCGCATGATCGCCGGTCAGCTGGTTCCCATTACGGCCTACATCGTCATGGCTATCTCCCTTAACCTCGTCGTCGGCATCGCGGGCGACTTGTCGCTGGGCCATGCGGGCTTTATGAGTGTCGGTGCCTACACGGGCATCGTCACCGCCGTCGCGCTGGAGAGCGCCGTTCCCTCCGATCCGGTGCGCCTTATCATCAGTATCGTGGTCGGCGCCATCGCTGCCGCTATCCTGGGCTTCTTGATTGGCATCCCGGTCCTTCGCCTGAGCGGCGATTACCTGGCTATCGTGACGCTGGCCTTTGGCGAGATTATCAAGGAGATCGTCACTTGCCTTATCGTGGGTGTCGACTCGCGCGGCCTGCACGTGATCTTTAACATCACGGGCAACTCTACGATCGACGACCTGCACCTGCTCGAGGACGGCACCGCCATCATCAAGGGCGCCCAGGGCGCCTCGGGCGTGTCGACGTACTCGACCTTCCTCGCCGGTGCCATCCTGGTCATGGTCGCACTCGTGATCGTGCTCAACCTGGTTCGCAGCCGTACCGGTCGTGCCATTATGGCCGTGCGCGACAACAAGATTGCAGCCGAGTCCGTGGGCATCTCCGTCACCCAGTACCGCATGATCGCGTTCGTGGTTTCCGCTGCCCTCGCCGGTGCTGCCGGAGCCCTCTTCGGCGGTAACTTCTCGCAGCTCTCCGCCACCAAGTTTGACTTCAACACGTCCATCCTCATCCTGGTGTTCGTGGTCCTGGGCGGTCTGGGCAATATGCGCGGCTCCGTTATCGCGGCGGCGTTGCTCACGGTACTTCCCGAGCTGCTCCGTCAGTTCTCGGACTACCGCATGCTCATCTACGCTATCGTGCTGATCCTGGTCATGATCTTTACCAACAACCCGCAGCTCAAGGCGTTCTTCGGTCGCGTCAAGGATCGCTTTGCTCCCAAGAAGGAGGTGGCAGCCGATGCCCAGTAAATTTGAGTTCAACAAGGGCAAGATGGTCCCGTATCCTTCTGGCGCCATCGTTCCCGACCGCGACCTGGGCGAGCGCCCGGCACTCGAGTGCATCCACCTGGGCATTGAGTTCGGTGGCCTTAAGGCGGTCGACGACTTTAGCCTGACTATCGGCAAGACCGAGATCGCCGGTCTGATAGGCCCCAATGGTGCCGGTAAGACCACGGTCTTCAACCTGCTCACCAAGGTGTATCAGCCCACGCACGGCACCATCCTGCTCGACGGTGAGGACACCTCGGGCAAGTCGGTCTATCAGGTCAACCGCATGGGTATTGCCCGTACATTCCAGAACATTCGCCTGTTCAACACCATGACGGTGGAGGATAACGTAAAGGTTGGCCTGCATAATCAGGAGCGCTACTCCGGTTTTGAGGGCGTGCTGCGCCTGCCGACGTACTGGAAGCACGAGAAGGCCGCCCATGAGCGTGCCATGGAGTTGCTGTCCATCTTTGATATGGAGCACCTGGCAAACGAGCAGGCCGGCTCGCTGCCTTATGGTGCCCAGCGTCGTCTGGAGATCGTCCGCGCGCTTGCCACCAACCCCAAGCTGCTGCTGCTCGACGAGCCTGCCGCCGGCATGAACCCGTCCGAGACCGCAGAGCTTATGGAGAACATCGTCAAGATTCGTGACACCTTTGGCATTGCCATCATGCTTATCGAGCATGACATGTCGCTCGTTATGAACATCTGCGAGGGCATCTGCGTGCTCAACTTTGGTAAGGTCATCGCCAAGGGCACGGCCGAGGAAATCCAGAATAACGATGCCGTTATCGAGGCGTATCTGGGCAAGCAGGATAAGGGGGAGAACTAAATGGCAGAGCCGATGCTTTCCGTCTACAACATCAACGTCTGGTACGGCGCCATCCACGCCATCAAGGACATCTCCTTTAACGTCAACGAGGGTGAGATCGTGGCCTTGATTGGTGCCAACGGTGCCGGCAAGTCCACAACGCTCAAGACCGTCTCGGGCCTGCTGCGTTCCAAGACCGGTTCCATCAAGTTTATGGGCGAGGACATTACCCATACGCCCGCTGATAAGCTGGTTGGTAAGGGCCTGGCTCAGGTTCCCGAGGGACGTCGCGCCTTTTTGCAGATGACGGTCGAGGAGAACCTGGAGATGGGTGCCTATACGCAGCCCAAGTCCACGGTGGCTCCGGGCCTGGAGCGCGTCTACGAGCAGTTCCCGCGCCTGAAGGAACGTCGTCGCCAGGTCGCCGGCACCCTTTCGGGTGGCGAGCAGCAGATGCTCGTTATGGGGCGCGCCCTTATGAGTAACCCCAAACTGCTTATGCTCGACGAACCCTCCATGGGTCTGGCACCGATTCTGATCGAACAGATCTTCCAGATTGTCGAGGGCCTGCACAAGGCCGGCACCACGGTGCTTCTGGTCGAGCAAAACGCGCAGATGGCGCTCTCGATCGCCACGCGCGGCTACGTGCTCGAGACCGGCAAGATCACCATGACCGGCACCGGCCAAGAGCTCCTGCATGACGACAACGTCCGCAAAGCCTACCTCGGAGGCTAACCCACCTAACAAAAGGGGCGCTGACTATCTCAGTCAGCGCCCCTTTTTAAGTTGCGGTGAAATAGGGACTGAATAGGGGCTCCAGAGGCCAAAACAGTCCCTATTCCACCGCAACTTCATGGGGATGTGTGACAATGCCCGTCGGAAAACATCTGCTGTCTTTGGGGGTCTATCTATGCTGTACGAGTTTTGTGCCGAGAACTTTGAGCGGGTGCCGGCAGCTATCGATGCCGGTGCAAGACGCATTGAGCTGTGCGACAACCTTGCCGTCGGTGGTACCACGCCCTCGGCCGGCGTTATCAGCGCTACAGTCAGCTATGCTCACGAGCATGACGCGCGAGTGATGTGCATGATTCGCCCGCGTGGCGGTGACTTTCATTACAACCAAGACGAGCTGCGCATGATGGAGATGGACCTGGGCCTTGCCGTAAGCGCCGGCGTTGACGGCTTGGTCTTTGGCTGCTGCAAGCCCTGCGCTGGCGGATGGGCGCTCGACGAGCTTACGTTGGGCGCCCTCGTGATGGCCGCGGGCTGCGCGACCGAGGAATGCAAGCGTGAGCCCATCGACATCACCTTCCACATGGCATTTGACCAGCTCTCGCCCGAGGCTCAGCTCGACGCGATTGACACACTCGCCGACTGCGGCATCACACGCATCCTGACGCATGGTGGCGCTGCCGGTACGCCGATCGAGGACAACTTCGAAAACTTGGCCCGCTTGATCGAGTATGCGGGCGACCGCTTGACCATCCTTCCCGGCGGTGGCATTTCCACGGCCAACCGCGATACCGTGGCGGCGGCACTGGGCGTCTCCGAGCTTCATGGCACCAAGATCGTGCCGCTGGAGGTATAACCCGTGGCGCTGGTATTTGACGTTCGGCAGGCGAGCGGTAAGCCCGACGACAACCGCCGCCCCGGCACCGCGTGCCCCTTTTGCGATACCGAGGAACTCGCCAATATCATCCGGCGCGACGGTGACTGCATCTGGCTCGAGAATAAGTTTAAGACCTTGCGGGCCACTCGCCAGACCGTATTGATTGAGTCGTCCGACCACGACGCCGACCTGGTGACCTATGCGCCGGACGAGCTGCATCATGTTATGCGGTTTGCTCTGGATTGCTGGCAGCGGATGATTGACTCCCGACAGTATCGCAGCGTTCTCATGTACAAGAACAAGGGTCCGCTCTCGGGCGGTAGTCTCGTTCATCCGCACATGCAGATTGTGGGTTTGGAGCAGGAAAACGGTTATGCTTCGCTGACTTCCGCCAATTTCGAAGGCATAAATGTCTGGCAACAGGAGAGAATCTCGGTCAACATCTCAACCGAACCGATTATGGGGTTCTTTGAGGTCAACGTTTCAGCCCCGCAGGGAATCGCCGCCAGCGATGACACGAGAGACCAAGCCGAGGCGGATCTCTTCGCCGATGCGATCCAGGTAGCTCTGCGCTATATCCTGAACGAGCACCACGGTGGTCGCGCAGAGTCGTACAACCTGTTCTTCTATCACCTGGGCGGTCGGACCATTGCCAAGGCGCTGCCGCGTTGGGTGGTTTCGCCCTACTTTGTCGGCTATCGTTTGGCCCAGGTCAATGCTGAGACCACGCTCGATGCCGATGCAGAGCGACTCCGCGCACATCTGGAGGCGCTCTGCATCGTAAAGTGAGCGCCCGCACACTGCGGGCAGTCTAGCGTGCCATGGCGTTGCGGCCGGCCTCGACACGCTTGCGCTGGGCGGCGCGCTCCTCGCCGGTCAGACGCTCAAAGAGGTGCCCGATAAGCGAGGCGAGCACCTGCTGAAACAACGTTCCACACATGACGGGAAACACGACTTCGCCCGGAAAGTATTGCGTGGCGATGACGGCGCCCGAAGAGATGTTACGCATGCCGCAGGTAAAGCACATGGTAGTCGTCTCGCTATATGGCAGATGCAGCGCACGGGCGACCAGAAAACCGACGACAAAGCCGCTGATGGCGAAGGCCAAAATAAAGAGGGCGACTTCCAGGCGCACCGCGTTCATGTGCAGCACGTACTCGCTCATGGCGGTGGAGTTGGAGGCGATAACGCCCATCATCATGAACTTGCAGGCGGGCGAGAGCGCGGGGGAGAGCTTCTCGTGCCCCCATCCACGCGTGAGCTCGTTGATCATGATGCCGAGCACGGCGGGGATGGCGATCATAAAGGCCATGTCTTGCATCATGCTCGGCACATCGATCGAGACGGTGGCACCCAGCAAGAGCTTAAGCGTGAGCGGAATCGTCACAGGGGAGATAACCGAGGACGTCAGGATGATGGTGAGCGCGAGCGGGCCGTTGCCGCCGAACATGCTGATCCACATAAATGCGGTGACGGCCACGGGCACGCTGTACTCGAGCACGATGCCGCAGACAAGGTTGGGGTTGGAGCCAAAGAACAGCGATCCCATGGCATACGCCGCGATGGGGATGAGCACGGCCGAGACAAATAACGCCAAAATCAGATGCAGGGGACGGCGGAACACCTCAGCTACCTGGTGGAAGGTGTTGCTGAGCGCGCCTTGGAACGTCATAAAAGCAAACAGGGTGGGAACGATGGGCTTGAGAACGCCGATCTGTTGAGGAAAGAACACGCCGAGCGCCACGCAAATCGGAACGATGATCTGCATATGCCCCGCGAGGAACTTTCCCAGTCCAGCCCATTGCTTCATATGTCCCGTGACTCCCTTTATCCGCGAACTCGTTTGTATGGATATGCTAGACGCTCGTATGTGTCTGTGCGGCTGAAACGCTCGATTATTTCGAGGCCATTACCGCCATCGTTTGCCGAAACCGCGGCGCACCGCGGCGTTTTGCGTCCGCGCTGCACGGTATAATAAATCCGTTCAACAGATCTGCCTGCCGAAGCGGGCATACACAGAGGACTCATCGCTATGAACCGTGAGAGGTATCGCGGCGACCTGCCCCTATCGGGGGTGGGTGCCTATGTCATCGCTTAAGACGACGCATCGCTGGGCGGTCGCTCAGCAAAACCCCGAGCTCGAAAAGGAGCTTTCGGCTGGTCTGGGCATTCCCGGGCTGGTGGCGCGCATTATGGTCGCGCACGGCATTGGCTCCATCAAAGAGGGCCAATTGTTTTTGACGCCTTCGCTCGATCGCGACTGGGCCGACCCACTCATTATCCCGGGCATGTCGGTCGTTGCCGACCGCGTCGAGCGTGCTATTCGCAACCACGAGCACATTGCAGTCTTTGGCGATTTTGACGTTGACGGTATTACGTCGACCTGCCTGTTGACCGAGGCGCTGCGCACGTTTGGCGCCGATGTAACGCCGTTTATTCCGCATCGCTTTGACGAGGGCTATGGCTTGTCGCGTGCGGCGCTCGACCGCGTTAATGAGCTCGCTCATCCTCAGCTGATCGTGACCGTCGACAACGGCATTGCCGCCAAGGAAGAGGTTTCCTATCTGGAGAGCCTGGGGATCGAGCTGGTGGTCACGGATCATCACGAGCCCTCCGACCAGGTGCCGCAGGGTGTGCCCCTGACCGACCCTAAGCTCGAGGACGAGGGCCCTTCGCGTGAGCTTGCCGGTGCCGGCGTGGCGCTCAAGCTGGTGCAGGTTCTGGGCGAGCGCCTGGGCAAGCCGTCGTATTGGCGTTCGCTGACCGAGGTCGCGGCGCTGGGCACCGTATCCGACATGATGCCGCTGACGCCCGAGAACCGCGCGCTGGTCGCCGAGGGCATCCAGCAGATGCGCGTGACGGCCCGTCCCGGCTATATCGCGCTTGCCGCACTTGCCAAGGCCGATCTTTCGAGCATTACGGCGGATGGCCTGTCATTCTCGCTCATTCCCCGCTTAAACGCTGCCGGTCGCATGGCCGATCCCAAGCTGGCGCTCGACCTGCTGCTTGCCCGCAATCCCATCGAAGCAAGCGCGCTGGCGGCTGAGCTCGAGGAAATCAACCGCCAGCGCCGTGAGATCGAGGCGGAGCTCACGCGCGACGCCATGGCAAAGGTCGAGGAGACCTATGACGGCGGGCGCGCGATCGTCGTGGGCGGCGAAGGCTGGCACGAGGGTGTTA
Organism: uncultured Collinsella sp.; assembly: GCA_900541875.1. Classification (GTDB taxonomy): domain Bacteria; phylum Actinomycetota; class Coriobacteriia; order Coriobacteriales; family Coriobacteriaceae; genus Collinsella. The sequence continues at coordinate 177,577 of UQLF01000002.1, forward strand.
AGGGCATCGTGGCAAGCCGTCTGACCAACCGTTATCACGTGCCGGCGCTGCTGTTCTCGATCGAGGACGGTATCGCGCGCGGCTCTGGTCGCTCGGTGGGCAAAGTTAACCTGTTTGACGCCGTCGAGCGCTGTTCCGACCTGCTGATTCGTCGCGGCGGACATGCCGGTGCGGTGGGTGTGACCATCGAGGCATCCAAGCTCGACGAGTTCCGTCGTCGCCTTTCCGCCGTGCTATCGGAGATTCCCGCCGAGGACTTTGAAGACATCGACGAGGTTGCCGCCACGGTCGACCTTTCCGAGCTGAATATCGAGACTATAGAGCAGATTTCCCGTCTTGAGCCGTTTGGCCAGGGCAACAAGGTGCCGCTGCTGGCCGCCGAGGGCGTGACGATGTGCGATCGCGCCGTGGTGGGCAAAACCGGCGAGCACATGCGCTTTGTGGCGACCGATGGCGCCGCGAGCGTGCCGGCCATTATGTTCCGCGTGCCGCAAATCGATAAGCTCATCAACTGCGATAGCGCCGTCGATTTGGTGTTCGAGGCCGTGGCCGAGCATTGGCAGGGGCGTGTGAAGCCCAAGCTCATGATCAAGGATGTTCTGGTCCGCGATACCACGCTGCCCAGCGTCGACGATCCGGCATGTGAGCTTCGCCGTGGGGTGCAACCGGCGGATTCTGGCCCGCGCCTGGAGTCGCGTAAACGCGAGACGCTCGCCCAGCTTTCTTATACCGAGCTGACGCGCTCGCTTATCCATAGCTTTATCGGCTCGAACCAGCCGCACCGCGCGCAGGTCGAGGCACTCGACGCGCTCGCCGACCACCAGAGCGTTTTGGCCGTTATGGGAACGGGCCGCGGCAAGTCTCTTATCTTCCATGTTCACGCCGCGCGTGAGGCGGTCCTTCGCGGGCGTGCGAGCATCTTTGTCTATCCGCTGCGCGCGCTCGTTGCCGACCAGGCCTATCACCTCTCGTCGACGATGGCCGCGCTCGGCATTGGCGTAGGCGTGCTGACCGGCGAGACCGTGGAGGCGGCGCGCGATGATGTGTTTGCCGGCTTGGCTTCGGGCCGCACCGGCATCGTGCTCACGACGCCCGAGTTCCTGTCCATTCACCGCGACCTCTTTGCGCGTTCGGGGCGCATCGGTTTTGTCGTTATCGATGAGGCGCATCATGCCGGTCTTGCCAAGGGCGGCGATCGCAGTGCCTATCTCGACATGCCCGATATCCTGAAAGCCCTGGGCGACCCGGTCGTTATGGCGGCGACGGCCACCGCGACGGCTCCGGTCGTTGCTGAGCTTGCCCGCGTGCTGCCGATTACCCGTACGGTGGTCGACGAGACCGTGCGTGAGAACTTGCAGCTCGAGGACGACCGCGATCTTGCGAGTCGCGAAAACCGCCTGGTGTCCATCGTCGCGACGGGGGAGAAGACCGTCATCTACGTCAACTCGCGTGATCAGTCTGTGGCGCTTGCCAAGACGCTACGCAAACGCGTTCCCGACTGTGCGACCCGTATCGCGTTCTATAACGCGGGCCTTACGCGCACCGACCGCCATCGCGTAGAGGAGGCGTTTCGAGACGGCAGCCTCAGCTGCATCGTCTCGACATCTGCCTTTGGCGAGGGCGTCAACCTTCCCGATATTCGCCATGTCGTGCTCTATCACATGCCGTTTGGCGGCATTGAGTTTAACCAGATGAGCGGCCGCGCCGGTCGCGATGGCCAGCCCGCCGTGATCCATCTGCTCTATTCGTCGCGCGACGCCCGCATTAACGAGCGCCTGCTCGACTGCTATGCGCCCGAGCGCGACGAGCTCGTCACGCTCTATCGTGCGTTGCAGACCATGTGGCGCTCCAACCGCGGCAAGACCGGGGACGATTCCTTTAGCGCGAGCGATATCGACATCGCGCAGATGTGCCTTGCCATCGATGCTCGCACGCCGGTCGACGAGCGCTCGGTGGAAAGCGGCTTGGGAATCTTCGAAGAGCTTGGTTTCTGTCGCGTTTCGGGGTTTGACGACACCCGTCGCATCGCGATGGCCGAAAACCCCGGCCGCGTGCAATTGAGCAGGTCGATTCGCTATTTGGAGGGCTTGCGCTCGCGCATGGAGTTCTCGGCTTTTCGGAGCTGGGCACTCGATTCGTGCGCTTCTGATATGCTAGCCAAAGTTAACCGCCCGATCGTTCCGCGGGCTTAGGGGAAGGGGACCTCGATGGATGCCGCAGCCCGTACCGCCCATGATTCCACCCTCCAGCCGTTCTCGGAGATGGAGCACTATAAGCATGCCGATGAGCTGCCGCCCGAGATTATGGCGGACAGCTACGACAAGCTGGAGCGCCTGTGCCTCAAATATATGAATGAGGACGACTTTTCTAAGGTTGAGCAGGCCTACTGCTTTGCCGCCGAGAAGCACTGCAACCAAAAGCGCCGCTCGGGCGAGATGTACATTAACCATCCCGTCGAGGTTGCCATCATTTTGGCCGATCTCAAGATGGACTGCGATGTGGTGTGCGCCGCGCTGCTGCACGATACCGTTGAGGATACAGAGACCTCGCTTGCCGATGTTTCCGGCCTGTTTGGCGATACGGTGGCCGAGCTCGTCGATGGCGTGACCAAGCTCACCAACATCGAAGTCGACAGCATGGACGAGAAGCAGGCGCTTACGCTGCGCAAGATGTTCCTCGCCATGTCCAAGGACATCCGCGTCATTATCGTTAAGCTTGCCGACCGCCTGCACAACATGCGCACCCTTGCAGCCCTGCGTGAGGACCGTCGCCTGTTTAAGGCTCGCGAGACCATGGACGTGTATGCGCCCCTGGCCGACCGTCTGGGCATGAGCTCCATTAAATGGGAGCTCGAGGACCTGTCCTTCTTCTACCTTGAGCCCGACGCCTACCAGCGCATCGCGCGCATGGTGGCGGAGTCGCGTGAGGTCCGTGAGCGTTATCTGGCCGAGACCATCAAGACGCTCACCGACGAGCTCAACCGCATTGGCCTGGAGGACTTCCAGATCAACGGCCGTTCCAAGCACTATTGGTCCATCTACCAAAAGATGAAGCGCAAGGGCAAGGAATTCTCCGAGATCTACGATCTGGTGGCACTGCGCGTCATCACGCATTCGGTGCGCGATTGCTACTCCACGCTCGGCGCGGTGCATACGCTGTGGCACCCCATGCCCGGTCGCTTTAAAGACTATATCGCCATGCCCAAGGTCAATAACTACCAGTCGCTCCATACGACGGTTATCGGCCCCACGGCCCGCCCGCTCGAGATTCAGATTCGAACCTATGAGATGCATGAGCAGGCCGAGTACGGTATTGCCGCCCACTGGCTCTATAAGAAGTCGGGCGGATCGTCTGCGTCTAAGACCAATGATGCCCAGCGTCTGGACGACCAGATTAACTGGCTCAAACATTCGCTCGATTGGGCTGCGTCTGATGAGATCACCGACGCCAAGGAATACCTGCATTCGCTGAAGGTTGACCTCTTCGATCAGGAGATCTTCGTCTTTACGCCCAAGGGCGAGGTCATGGCGCTTCGTGCCGGCTCCACGCCGCTCGACTTTGCCTACGCCGTTCACACCGAGGTGGGAAACCACTGCGTCGGCGCTAAAATCAACGGTGCGGTGGCCCCGCTCACGCACGAGATCAAGACGGGCGACCGCGTTGAAATCCTGACCAACAAGAGTTCCAAGCCGTCGCGCGATTGGCTCAAGATCGTTAAGACGCCTTCCGCCAAGTCAAAGATTCGCCGCTATTTTGCCGCCGCGACCAAGGACGACGACGCTGCCGCCGGTCGCGATATACTGGCCAAGGACCTGCGTAAGCGTGGCTATGGCATTTCTACGCCGCGTTCGACGCGTGCGCTCAACGCCGTGGCGGAGCAGTTTAACTACAAGCAGCTCGAGGACTTGTTTGCCGCCGTCGGTGCCGGCAAGGTTGCCCCGCGCGCTGTGGGTAACAAGGTCGAGCAAATCTTGGACCCCAAGCCCGAGGAGCAGCTCACCAAGGCCGATGCTATCGCCGAGGTCGTGAAACAGCCGGCCCGCGGCTCCAACCGCAAGCCGCAAAAGCGCAGCAAGAGCGCCAGCAACGGCATTATCGTCAAGGGCGAGAGCAACAGCGGCCTGCTGGTCCGTCTGGCCCATTGCTGCAACCCCGTGACGGGCGACGACATCGTCGGCTTCATCACGCGCGGTCGTGGCGTTTCGGTGCATCGCGCCAACTGCCCCAACGTCAAGGGTCTCATGGAGCATCCCGAGCGCATGATCGATGTGGAGTGGGACGGCGCTGCCGACACCCTCTTCCAGGTCGAGATCGTGGTCGAGTGCCTGGATCGCATGGGCCTGCTCAAGGATGTCACCATTGCCATTGGCGATGCGGGCGGCAATATCCTTTCTGCCGCCACGTCGACCAACCGCGAGGGTATTGCAACCCTGCGCTTTATGGTCGAGATCTCGGACGCGAGTGGTCTGGATCCGCTGCTGGCTTCTATCAGCAGCGTTGACTCGGTCTACGACGCGCGCCGCCTGATGCCCGGCGAGGGTGGAGCCCAGCTTAAGCGCCGCGTTTAGTCGCGACGAACGTGCCGCATTATCGATATTCGCTACACTCGAGGCATCGTTTGATGCCTCGAGCTCTATAGAGAGGAGAGGGGCATGAGTGCTGTGTCCTTGGATTTAACTCCCAAGGGATCGGTCGAGATCGAGACACTCGTAAACGGTCCCATTCAGACTAATAGCTATGCTGTTATTTCGGACAATGAGTGCGTGATTATCGACCCTGCATGGGAAGGCGAGCGCTTGGTAGAGCATATTCGAGCTGAGCATCCCGGTGTACGCGTGCTTGGCGCCGTATGCACTCATGGCCATGCCGATCATGTTGGTGGTGTTGCCGGCGTGCGAAGCACCGTTGGCGAGGGCTGCCAGTATGAGCTGTGCGCTAAGGATGTGGCGGTGCCGCATGCGAATATCGAGGAACAGCGAGCTATGTGGGGCATTGAGACGCCCGACCCCGGGGAACCGACGCGCCTGCTCGCCGAGGGCGATACAATCGAGGTGGGCGATATCTGCCTGCAGGTGATCGAGACACCAGGGCATACGCCGGGCGGGATCGTCTTGTTTGCTGCCACCGAGCAGGGAAGCATCGCCTTTGTTGGCGACACGCTGTTCCCGGGTAGCCACGGCCGCACCGATCTTGCCGGTGGCGACGAGACGGCGATTCTGCGCTCGCTCTCCAAGCTCGCCCGGCTTCTCCCGCCCGATACCATTTGCCTAACCGGCCATGGCGATTCGACTACCATGGCACGCGAACTCATGCAGAACCCTTTCATGTAGGTGTAGCTTTATCGTCAGCTTCTGAAGCACGAGAAGCGTCCAAACGTCAAGCTATTTTTCCCCAACGGGTCGATTCCGTAGGGCAAACGGTCAAAAAAGTCTGTTTGGACGATATTCGTGAACAAACGAACGTTTATGCTCGGGTGCGCCGTGGTAAAATCTCAGGCGTTATCGGAGCAACCTTACAGGAGGTTTCTTTTATGCTCGTCAACGCAGCAGACATGCTCAAGAAGGCCGAGGCCGGCAAGTACGGTCTCGGTGCCTTCAACACCAACAACCTCGAGTGGACCCTGGCTATTCTCCAGGCCGCCGAGGAGGCCAAGTCTCCGCTGATCCTTCAGTGCACCGCTGGTGCCGCTAAGTGGATGGGCGGTTTCAAGGTCTGCGCCGACATGGTCAAGGCTGCCGTCGAGGCCACGGGCGTTACCGTTCCCGTCGCCCTTCACCTCGATCACGGTTCTTACGAGGACTGCTTCAAGTGCATCGAGGCCGGCTTCACGTCCATCATGTATGACGGCTCTCACGAGGAGACCTTCCAGCTTAACCTCGACCGTACCAAGGAGCTCGTTGAGCTTGCCCACTCCAAGGGCATGTCCATCGAGGCCGAGGTCGGCGGCATCGGCGGCACCGAGGACGGCGTGACCTCCAGCGGCGAGCTCGCTGATCCTGCTGAGTGCAAGCAGATTGCTGACCTGGGCGTCGACTTCCTCGCCTGCGGCATCGGCAACATCCACGGCGTCTATCCCGCCGACTGGGCTGGCCTTTCCTTCGAGCGTCTGGGCGAGATCAAGGCCCAGACCGGCGACCTGCCCCTCGTCCTGCACGGTGGCACCGGCATCCCCGAGGATCAGATCAAGAAGGCCATTTCCCTGGGTATCTCCAAGATTAACGTCAACACCGACCTGCAGCTCGTCTTCGCCAAGGGCGTCCGCGAGTACATCGAGGCTGGCAAGGATCAGCAGGGCAAGGGCTTCGACCCCCGCAAGCTCCTCAAGCCTGGTCGCGACAACATCGTTGCTCGCACCAAGGAGCTCATGGAGGAGTTTGGCTCCGTCAACAAGGCGTAAGTAGCGGTTTAACTTCCCGTCGGAGGCCCCGTTCGCCCTACGCTTTTCCCTTGCGCTCACCTGGCTTTGCCAGAAGTTGCGCCAAGGAAACAGTTCCGGGGGACGGGGCTTCCTTCGTTTAACGCCGCAGGGTTACTGGGCTGAACTCATTTTTAGAGGTACCGTTTATCGGTGTTGAGGGCTCCTTAATTGGGGCTTTCTTTTTTATCTCGCTACAATGGACTTCAAGAGTTCTAATGACTTGGAGTTTGGTATGGCTGTTATTAATGTGCTGCCTTCGGATGGGAAGGTTATTGACGAGGGTCCTGTTGGTTGCTCTGTTGATGTTTGCTGTGATGACTTTCGTTTTCTGGATGTTGGCTTGCCACCCGAGATCCTGCGTTTAAAGGATGCGGGGTATCTTTCGCGGGCAATTGAGGCTTGCGATCGCCTGCTTGCCCAAGATCCCGATCCCTCGCTTGCTGCCTGCGTTCGCGCCGAGCGGTATCGCATGATCGAGACGCCGCTTCATTTTTCGGTGCCGCGCGATCGGGCTATCAAGATGATTCGCGAGGAGTGGCCAGAGTTTACCGATGAGCAGTTTGACGACCTGATTGACCGCAAGCGTATCGATTGGCGCTTTATCGATGGTGAACTGTTCGTTCTTGACAACTTCCTTGATTCTTTGCGTGTTTATCCCAAGGAGGTTCCGGGTCTGCGTCCCGATTCTACGGATGGAATTGCGCTGCGCAACCAGATGCTCGAGGAGATGGAGACGCAGGGCGGGCTGTCTCGCACTATCACACTTAAGGCATGTGTGTCTGTCCCCGGTGCTTTGGAGGGGGAGACCGTTCGCGCGTGGCTTCCCGTTGCCGCCGCCTGTCGTCAACAGTCTCATATCGAGGTTCTCGATATGACGTCGGAGGGTACTGTTGCCTCTGAAAACGTTTCGGCTCGTACTGCCTCTTGGGCATCTTCGACTGAACATTCATTCTCGGTGACCTATCGCTATCACATCGATGCCGCCTATTGCGATATTTATGGTGGCGCGCTCCCATCGCATACGTGCATGGACACGCCGCTGCCTGAGGATACTTCCGAGGACCGTCCGAACATTGCGTTTACGCCGTACCTGCGACAGTTGACGGAGCGTGTTATTGACGGGCTCGAAGATCCGCTCGATTGCGCTCGTGCTATCTATGATTACCTGACACAGCATATCGACTATCGCTATCAACCACCGTACCTGCTTTTGGGATCTATTGCCGATGACTGTGCACACTCGCTCCGCGGCGATTGCGGCGTTATGGCGCTCACGTTTATCACCATGTGCCGCATCGCGGGCGTGCCTGCCCGTTGGCAGAGCGGCCTGTATGTTGCGCCCGATTCGGTGGGACCGCACGACTGGGCCGAGTTCTACACACCTCAGACCGGTTGGCTTAACGCCGATATTTCGTTTGGTTCCTCTGCACGAAGAATGGGGGAGGAGTGGCGTCGCCAGCACTACTTTGGCAACCTCGATCCGTGGCGCATGGTGGCAAACTCCCAGTTCCAGGCGGACTTATTCCCTGTATCTGATGGCATGCGTGAGGACCCCTATGACAACCAGATGGGCGAGGCCTCGGTTGACGGACGTGGATGTCGTCAGCGGGAGATGTTGCGCAAGATTGAGCTTATCGAAATGCTTGAAGTTCCATTTTCGGACTAATCAACAGAAAGCTGTGATAAACTAACTCACGCATTACGTGCCCGAGTGGCGGAATTGGCAGACGCAGTGGACTCAAAATCCACCGTTGGCAACAACGTGCGAGTTCGAGTCTCGCCTCGGGCACCATACATGCAAGTGAGCGTTCAAGGGGGTTGCGGCCCCCTTTTTCGTGCCGAACTCGCGTGAGCGCGCGGAGCGTTAGGCAAACAGGCCAGCGGCCTGTTTGTAGCGGAGCGTGGCGAGGGCGCCACGCGCCCGAAGCCCGGGGCTTCGCGAAGCGAAGGCCCTTCGAGTCTCGCCTCGGGCACCATACATGCACCTGCGCTTCAAGGGGGTTACGGCCTCTCTTTTTCGTGTACGTAATGTGATAACGCGCTGCGCGTGTTATTATCCCCAAGGCGTTGTTCCCGCAATGCCCTAAAGAGGAACCCGAGGGTTCCCACCTTTTGGCGCCAATGAGCAGCTGACTGGTCATACAACTTAGATTCTCTTCCTCATACCGAGGATGTCTATGTGTACGACCTGGTTGCAAAGAAGCGCCGGGTTATTTTTTTATGAATGGAGGTAGGGAAAATAGCTAAGTCTGATGACACCCGCATCAACGACGAGATCACTGCATCTTCGTGCCGTTTGATTGGCGTCGATGGCTCTCAGCTCGGCCTGTTCGCCATCCGCGATGCCCAGCGCGTCGCCGACGATCAGGGTCTCGACCTGGTCGAGATCGCTCCCAACGCGGAGCCGCCGGTCTGCAAGGTCATGGACTACGGTAAGTTCAAGTACCAGCAGGCCATGAAGGCCAAGGCTGCTCGTAAGAACCAGTCCAAGGTCGAGGTTAAGGAAATGAAGTTCCGACCCAAGATCGACGTTGGCGACTACGAGACCAAGAAGGGCCACGTTCTTCGTTTCCTCAAGAAGGGCGCACGCGTTAAGATCACCATCATGTTCCGCGGCCGTGAGATGGCTCACCCGGAGCAGGGTCTTAACGTTCTCGAGCGTCTCGCCGAGGATCTTAAGCCTTACGCTACGGTCGAGTCCAAGCCTAAGATGGAAGGCCGTAACATGCTTATGCTGCTTGCCCCGATTAAGGGCGCCTTCGATGAGGATAAAGCGGCAAGCGATACCAAGTAACTAGTGTTCTGTAACCGATTAAGGAGTATTTCATGCCTAAGATGAAGTCCCACAGCGGCACCAAGAAGCGTTTCCGCAAGACTGGTACCGGCAAGCTTATGCGCGCCAAGGCTTTCAAGAGCCACATCCTGAGCAAGAAGTCCACCAAGCGTAAGCGTGGCTTCCGTCAGGAGACCGAGATCGCCGCTGCCGACCGCAAGGTCATCAAGTCGCGTCTCGCCTAAGTTCGCGTTCCCGTTTTTCGTTTAACCGTCTAGGAGTTGATAGAACATGGCACGTATTAAGCGCGCTGTTGCCGCCAAGAAGAAGCGCCGTACCGTTATGCACCGTGCGAAGGGTTACTACGGTGCCGCTTCGCGTACTTACAAGCATGCTAAAGAGCAGGTCCAGCACTCCCTGCAGTATCAGTACCGTGACCGCCGCAATAAGAAGCGCGAGATCCGTTCTCTCTGGATCACCCGTATCAACGCTGCTGCTCGTCTGAACGACATCTCTTACTCTCAGTTCATGCACGGCCTGAAGGTCGCCGGTATCGAGCTCGACCGCAAGGTCCTGGCTCAGATGGCTTACGAGGACATCGAGTCCTTCAACGAGCTGGCTACCATCGCCAAGAAGGCTCTCGAGGCCTAATTGATTCTCTTGAATCGCTAGGGGAGTGTCGCGCTGTGCGCGGCGCTCCCTCTTTTTATCTAAAGCGCTGGTTTATATAGCAAAAGCGCGGGTAGATAGACACTTACAGGTGACCGATCTTTATATATCACATAACCGAAGGGTCATCATCTGATACGTGCAGTATATCTGCACCAGCCTTTCTATTACTTATATAGGAAGCGATATATTGTGTAGGACTTGTGAAGAGTGGAATTGACGTCCCACATCGCTTCGCGGTCTGGCAATATATCTCCTTGCCGCGCGGCCCGGTCGGACCGGATCAGCCGCGGGGCGTGCACCTTGAGAACCGG
>UQLF01000003.1 GCA_900541875.1 uncultured Collinsella sp.
CGAATACAGATATATCAGTCTCACAGCCTGTAAGCAGCAATGAAACAAGCAGTATTGTAACAATCTTTCTGCTGTTTTTTTTACATTTGTTAAATTTTTCAGTCATGAAATCAGTCCTCCATATATTCTGACTGTCCGATTTTTCTACACAAGCCTACAGTCCCTCTTTTTTTAATATTTCACGCCACTCAAGATCGCCTCTGTCAAGTGCCTTTATAAGAAGTTCTGCCGTTGCAAGATTTGTAGCAAACGGAATGTTGTATGTATCACATAAATGAATAACATTATTTACATCCGGCTCGTGTGATTTAGGAGAGAGTGGATCTCTTAAAAATATAACCATATCTATCTGATTGTGCTCTATCTGTGATGCAAGCTGCTGTTCTCCGCCCAAATGTCCGGCAAGATATTTGTGTATATTGAGATTTGTCACCTCCTCAATAAGACGCCCCGTAGTTCCTGTCGCATATATGTCATGTTTACTGAGAATGCCTCTATAGGCTATAGCGAAATTCTGCATAAGTATTTTTTTTGCATCATGTGCAATTAATCCAATGTTCATCGTATCCCTCATTTCTATCTATACTAATATATAATTAAATATCCAGCCCTATCTCATCATCACTGTTTTCAGATGAATTGAGATTTCTCATAGTAAATCCCTCTTTACTTGATTTGGCAGGCTGAATACCAATATTCATAACCAATCCTATACCTATCATTGATGAAATCATGGAACTTAAACCGTTACTGATAAACGGAAGTGGAAGTCCCGTATTTGGAAATATAAATGTTGCAACACAGATATTTGCAAATACCTGAAACATAAACATGGCAGCCACTCCTACTGCTATCATTTTTCCAAGATAATCCTGTGCTTTTTTTGCAACCATAAAACATTTAAAAATAACTATTGCAAATAATAGTAATATGATACAACATCCTATGAAGCCGAATTCCTCGCCAACAACAGACCAGATAAAGTCACTTTCACGGATGCCGACACCATTGTAAGTTCTGCTCTCAAGACCTTTTCCGCCATCCTGGATAAATTTGCCGTAAAGCTGTCCGGATGCTATAGCTTTGATTGCCGAATTTTGCTGCCAGTTAAGATTGTCAGCATTTGGATAAGTGTCAGGATGAAGCCATGCCTGTATTCGGTTATACTGATAACCGTGCAATATAAAATTGTGCGGTATCTGTATATACCAGCCCAAAAAGATACTGACCGGTACGGCTGCTATAAGTACAGGCACAATGATACGGTATGTCACACCGCCGATAAATATCATAATACACATTATAAATACACCGACAAGACTTGATGACAAATCAGGCTGTGTCAGGATTGCAAATATCGGAACTATCGCAACAATACATATCTTTATGACTGAGGAAAACTTATCAAGTTTTGAATGAAGTGCCGCAAAAAGTGTTGCAAGCGTTATTATAAGTATAATCTTCATAAGCTCAGTCGGCTGGAACGAAATAGGTCCGAGTTTTATCCATCGGTATGTTCCTGTATTATTGTCAGTTCCTAAAGGTGTGTGAACAGCAAGTGTAAGCAGTATTCCTACTATATAATATACAATAGAAAACTGACATATAAAATGATAATCTATCACAGATACAATGGCAATGATAAATAATCCAAATATAAGACCTACTACCTGACCTTTCATAAGAGAATACCCTTTATCGGTTCCTCCTGCCATTCTTACACAATATACTCCCAATATACAAAGTGTAACTACAACACATAATAGTGAAAAGTTATACTTCTTCCAATCATACTGCCTGATTCGGTTGATCATTACAACTCATCCTAACCTTTCATTTATTTACGGAAATTTCTTGATCCCTCTTTAATCGGAATATTTGCCAAAAGTGCATTAACCGTTCCTGATGTTTCATCAAGCTCTGTCTTTGTTACTTTTATATCAAGTCCTTCTGTATCAATATCTACATATTTTGAAATGACCTGGATAATGTCATTTTTCATCTGTTCCATAAGCTCCGGAGAACAAACGGCTCTATCCGAAGTTATAGCTACCTTTAATCTCCTCTTTGCAACATCACTGCTGCTCTCAGAGCTTCTAAAAAAATTTGAGAAAAGTCCCATGATGTTCCTCCACTAATCTGAATTTAATTTATTTTTTGAAAATTGCTGATAATTTTTGGAAAAATCCTTCCTTAACATCAAGGTTCAAATAAGGAACATCTTCTCCCATCACTCTCTTACATATATTCATATACGCCTGTCCTGCAAGGCAGTCAGAACCTACTAACGGCTCACCGTTGTTTGTTGATGTGATAATGTGCTCATCATCAGGCACGATACCTATAAGGTCGATACCGAGAATATCGACAACATCATCGCTTGACATCATATTACCCTCTTTTACCATGTCCGACCTGAGTCTGTTCACGATAAGATGTGTCTTTGTAATCTCATTTGCTTCGAGAAGTCCTATAATCCTGTCCGCATCTCTTACTGCTGATACCTCAGGTGTAGTAACTACCAATGCTCTGTCTGCTCCTGCTATTGCATTCTGAAATCCCTGTTCGATTCCGGCAGGGCAGTCCATGATTATGTAATCATACTCATTCCTAAGCTCGTCAGCAAGTTTTTTCATCTGTTCAGGACTAACTGCAGTCTTATCCTTTGTCTGTGCAGATGGTAAAAGAAAAAGATTCTGATGCCTCTTATCCTTGATAAGTGCCTGCTTTATACGGCAGTTATTTTCTATGACATCTACAAGATTATAAACTATCCTGTTTTCAAGTCCCATAACCACATCGAGATTTCTAAGTCCTATATCAGTATCAATAAGAACGACTTTCTTTCCCTCCATTGCAAGACCTGTGCCCAAATTGGCGGTTGTAGTTGTCTTTCCCACACCACCTTTTCCGGATGTGACTACTATTACTTCTCCCATTTTCTGTTTCCTCCTGTTAAAAGAAATTTAATAGTGTTACATTGTGCATAACAGATGCATTTAGTAACTTTTAATATTTTTAATAATAATTTTATCAAAAAAAACATTCTGTGTCTACATTACAATTTTATATCATTCATTACATCTTTGTCTAACGGTTCTATATATATATTTTCATCTTCAAGAAAAGCAATCTTTGTCTCCGGTTTGTGTCTCTTTTTTAGTCTTGCCGGTTTATCCGGTGCCCTTGCGATAACATCTGCTATCTTTATCTGCATTGGATTCATGTCAAGAGCTATTACAAACGCATTAGTATTACCTGTAGAGCCTGCATATACAGTGCCCTCAAGCGTGCCAAGTATTATTACATTACCCTTTGAGACAACTTTTGCTCCGACCTTTACATCGCCTATCACGATAATGCTCGTCTCAACATCAAGCACCTGTCCGGAGCGGAGTGTTCCTTTAAAAAACTGCCCCGTATTTGCATCCTGAACGGCATACTTATTTTCAATGGCTCTTGAAAAATCAGCTTCTTTTTCAGGATCATCAATGGTAATGCATACTATATTTAAATGACAGTTTTCATGAATTATTGATATTATTTCTTCCTGCTGTTCGTCAGTGAGTTCACGCCCCTGAAAGCTTATGGCTTTAGAAACATTTCCCAAAAACTCATCTGATGAGTGAAATTTATCAGCAACAGCTTCTTTTAACTGTTCATATGGAAGTTTGTCATCAAGCACCAGGATTATTCCGGATTTTGTTCCCTTAATAACTACTGATTCTTTCATTTTTCACCCTCCTTAATCTATATGTGATGTACTTGATTCAGGCATCTTTACGGAACCTGAAACTTTCTTTCCTGCCTTAGAACCTTTCTTTCCAAAGTAATATTTGTAAACATCTCTTGCTGTCTGTGCCGCATTTGATGATGCGTAACCATTTGGAATTACACATGTTACAGATATTTTTGGTTTCTTATAAGGTGCATACGAAATAAAATATGCATGATTGGCATGGAATTTACTCTGCTGTGCTGTACCTGTCTTTCCGGCTACCGTGGTCTTAAGATTTTTAAACATAAAACTGATGGAACTTCTTGAACCATTTACAACAAGTTTCATTCCTTTATGAACAGCATCCCATGATGACTGTTTTATATTGATTTTGTTTCTCAATTTTGCTTTGTTGTTTAAAACAGTTTTTCCTTTTACATTCTTAATCTTGTCTACAAGTGTAATATTGTAGCAGTTTCCACTGTTTGCAACAGTTGTAACATAACGCGAAAGCTGAGCAGGTGTGTAAGCATGTGTATCCTGACCTATTGCCGCTCTTACAGCATCAGTAGTCGCAAAATGAGGTGCTATCTCAGGAATTTCAACACCCGATTTATCAGTAAGACCAAATTTATCTGCATATTTTTTAAGTCTCTTAATACCTCTTGGATAGTTAATGTTTCCTGATGATGTTTTTCCTGAAAGCATATATCCTACCTTGTAGAAGAAATAGTTACAAGAAACCTCTATGGCATCTGATACTGTAAGATCTCCATGTGATACAGTGCTCCAGCACTTTGCAGGATGATCTATATCCGAAAATACCGTGTGGTCATATATATGTGTCGATGGGCTTATCACTCCCTCTTCCATACCTGTTACTGCCGATATTACCTTAAATGTTGAACCCGGAGCCATCTCTTGCATTGTAGGTCTGTTAAGCAGTGGCGAAGATGAATTCTGAATAAGTTTTTTGTTATAATATTCAGAATCAACCTTATTTGCCATCTTATTATTGTCATAACTCGGATAAGTAACCATCGCTTTTACATCACCTGTTTTTACATCGGTTACTACAAGAGAACCTGAACAAGGCTCAAGTCCCAAATCTCCCGGTGTTATCTCAAGTTTTTTAATCTGCTTGATTATATAAGAATATGGTGACAAAGCTCCTGACTGAAGATTTGTATAATCAGTCTTACTTTTCTTTACGGCTTTTTGGTCCATAAGTAAAAGACAGGTATCAGTTCCCGACAGTTCATAATGCTGCACAAGATAACCATATATCAGCTTTGCAAAGCCTGTATCATCCTTAAGCTTTTTAAAACCATAATCAAGAAGTTTTTTGTATATTTCTTCCGATGTATAATAACCGCTTTTTATATCAAGCTTTTCCTGGTCTATCCACTGTTTTGAAATAGCATACTGTAAAAATCTGCTTAAGCTTGTTTTTCCCTTTGCAAACTTTTTATATACAGAGTCAGATGTATCAACCTGATTGACAAGAACTATATTATCATCCTTAAGCTGCTTATAAAAGTAGTCAAGAAAATCATTCATATCATCAGAAAGATCTTTTGAACCTTTTGTATAATCTGTAGCCAGATGTTTTTTCATATCTGTAACAATTTTTTTAGATTTGTTTTTGTATTTGTCATAGGTACTTTTTTCAAGTGAACTTGCTTTCCTGCTTTTAAAATGAGTAACATCTATAATATTATTTTTATACAATGCCTCATATACATCATATATAGGTATTTTTATATCAGTCGAGTTAGTACCCTTAGAGCCTGCACTGGAGCTGTTATTTATTCTGCTTATAAGAACACCTGCAAGATTTTCTTCAAGAAGATTATAACACTCCTCCTGAAGTTTCGCATCTATAGTAAGGTACAAATCATCCCCCGCCACCGGATTTTTAGTTTCATCAACTGAAACAATGCGGCTTGTACTTGAATTTATGCTAAGTACCTCCTTACCTTTTTTTCCTTTAAGCTGATCCTCATATACACTTTCGAGTCCCGATATTCCAACCTGGTCATCAATCGTATAATCTGTTTTTTTATTTTTTTTCGCTGCCCCCTCAACCCCCACCGGTTCGTGGCTTATAATTTGTTTTTTTTTCTGGGGTGTGGCCGCCCATCTTTTTTTTTACACCCGCAACTCATGAGGGTACGTATGGGCTACCATGGTGGCAACCTAGCGAAAGGATGTTTCATGGCACATGTCGATGACCAGCGTGTGGCGCGCGTGCTCGATGCGCTCGAGGCTCAGCACCCCGGCGCACAGCTGCTCGCAAACGACCCGTGGTCGATCTATTACCTGACCGGTTTTTATGCCGATATGTTCGAGCGTTTTTGCGGCGTGCTGCTCGCACGCGGTAGCGAGCCCGTGATCCTGGTCAACGCGCTGCATCAGCTGCCCGAGTATGACAACGCGCGCGTTGCCTACCACACCGATACCGACGTCGTGGCCGACGCCATCGCTCGCGAGGTCGATCCGAACAAACCGCTCGGCATCGACACCGTCATGCGTTCCGGCTTTTTGATGCCACTCATGGAGCGCCACGCAGCCAGCGAGTTTTTCCTGGGCGACTTTGCCGTCACCGCCGCGCGCACCCACAAGGATGACGCCGAACAGGAGCTCATGCGTGCATCTTCGGCCGCTAACGACGCCGTGATGGCCGACGCCATCAAGCTCGTCCACGAAGGCGTGACGGAGCGCGAGATTGCCGACCAGATGCTCGGCCTGTATCGCAAGCACGGCTGCGAGGGCTTTAGCTTTCCGCCCATCGTGAGCTTTGGTGCTAACGCCGGCGACCCGCACCACGAGCCCGACGACACCGTGCTCAAGCGCGGCGACGTAGTGCTGTTCGACATTGGCGGGCGTCATCGCAACTACTGCTCGGACATGACGCGCACGTTCTTTTGGGGCGATCCGGACGAGGAGACGGCGCGCATCTACGACATCGTGCGCCGTGCCAACGAGGCCGCCGAGGCGCTCATCGCACCGGGTGTGCGCATGTGTGACCTGGACCGCGCCGCGCGCGACGTGATTGAGGGTGCGGGCTATGGGCAGTACTTTACACATCGCCTGGGACACTCGATCGGCCTGCAGGACCACGAGCCGGGCGACGTCTCGCTGGTCAACGATCAGGTCGTGGAGCCAGGCATGACATTCTCCATCGAACCGGGCATCTACCTCCCCGGCCGCACCGGCGTCCGCACCGAGGACTTGGCCCTGGTGACCGAGAAGGGCGTCGAGATTCTCAACGCCTACCCTCACGATCTGGTCCGTCTAGTCTAGCCAATGTGACAAAGGGACAGTCCCTTTGTCACATCCCACCAACACCGCGCCACAAAAACGGCCTATCTACTACGTTTAACCCGCATAGGTCGACCATGCGGGTATTTATTGAAAACCGGCAAGTCTTCTACCTGCGGTTTTGATTTCACGATTTTCCGTGTGGTCGAGGGTGACCAGTCAAACGTAGTAGATAGCCCCATTTCGTGGCAAGCGAGTCAACTCGGGGCACAGGGCAGCTAAAAAGCCCCGTCCCAAATTGGCTGCTTTTGAGTTGCGGTGATATACGGACTGTTTGAGGCTTCTGGCTTGTAAAACAGTCCGTATTTCACCGCAACTGCTGAGGGGATGGGTTAGCGAAGCAGGCCGGCAACTTCGCCGGCTAGAGTGATGGTACCGGCGGCAACGAAGGACTCGCCCACGGCGTCAAAAGCCGCGAGAGCCTCGGGCACGCTAGGGTACACACCGGCAAGCTTGTTGGCGTCCACCAGGACAGCGAGCTCCTCTGCCGGCAGGGCGCGATCGGAATCGGTCTGCGTCACGACCACACGGGGGAACGCCGGAACCAGAACGTCAACGATACCCGCCACGTCCTTATCGGCCAGCGCGGCACACAGCAGCGTGGGGCGATTCTCCACGCACGGATCGATCTCGTCCAGCGCGCCTACAAAGTTCTCGCAGCTCTGGGGGTTATGGCAGGCGTCGATCAGCTTGAGCGGATCGGTCCCCAGCACGTCAAAACGACCCGGTGTGGGGCAGCCCATAAGCGAGGCATCCAGCGCATCGTGGTCGAGCTCGCGACCCAGATACCCCTCGCACAGCATAATCGCGCACGCGGCATTCTGCGGCTGATAGGACGGTTTGACCATGCTCGACGTATAGATCGCACGCGGCGTGGTGCAGCTAAACTCCACCGTATCGCCCACGTGTGCCGGAAGTTTAGTCGTCGTATGGCTCACCACGAGCGGCACAACGCCGCACTCGCGACAACGTGCATCCATCACGCGCTGAACGCTCGGCTCATGCGTTCCCTCACCCAAAACAACCAGGCGCCCAGGCTTAATAACCGCAGCCTTCTCACCCGCAATGGCCTCGAGCGTATCGCCCAAAATACGTGTGTGATCGAGCCCAATACCCGTAATGGCAACGGCGACGGGATCGGTCGCACTCGTGGCGTCCCAACGACCGCCCATGCCAACCTCGAGCACGGCAACATCCACCGCGGCCTCGGCAAACACTACAAGTGCAGCAGCCGTCAGCAAGTCAAATGGCGTGATGGTATAGGCGCGCCCCCCCGCCGCCACACGGTGCGCATTCACGCGATGTCCCGCCTCAACAGCGGCCGAAACGCCACGGGCAAACGCCTCGTCGGTCACGACATGACCATCGACCTCCATGCGCTCGGGATAGCGCACCAGCTGTGGCGACGTATACAGCGCGGTTTTGAGCCCCTCACCACGAAGAATGGCAGCCGAAAAACGCGTAGTCGAAGTCTTGCCATTGGTACCGGCAACCTGGATGCAATCGAAATACTCGTCCGGACGCCCCAGCTCATCGAGCATATCGACAACTGTCTCAAGCAGAGGACCAGCATCCCCAGAAATCCGCCCCGTATCAGCAGCAAGCCCCACAGCCTCATCAAACGAAAGCAGCTCAAACGAGAAAGGAACGACATAAGACCCAGAACGCTTAGCCATAACCCAAAGTCCCCTCAACATAAAAAGAGGCCCGAATCAACAACGAGCCCCTCACATACAAAATATCAGCCAAACACCGCTTTGCAGCGACCTCAAGGCCACAACCAAGTGGCCCCACCAGGCAGCGGACGCCTCCGTAACCGCCATGGGAGCGGTTTGGGGCTTTGCTCGATACAAGTTCCGCACGAGCCGAAGGCCACTTAATGTGGCCTTCGTGCGAGCAGGACTGTCCGCAGTAGCGAGCAATGCCCCAAACCGCGTCCCCCAGTAACGCTTACGAGAAGTCAGCAACCTGAGCAGTCAGCGCCGCCAGGATCTCCTTGAGCTCAGCTGCACGGTCCCTCTTCTTCTGGACCACCGCGGGCGCGGCCTTGGCCACGAAGCCCTCGTTGGCAAGCGTCTTCTCGCAGCCGGCGAGCTCCTTCTGAGCCGCGGCGATCTCCTTCTCAAGACGCGCCTTCTCGGCCGAAAGATCGACCTTGCCCTCGAGCACAACAAAGACCTCGACGCCACTATCGACCACGGCAATGCTCGCAGCCGGCTTCTCAACGTCGGTACCCATGACCAGCGAGGCGGTGTTGGCCAGCGGCTCGATGGTCGAGCGCAGGCTCTCGAGCTTCTCAATGTCCTCGGCACCGGCGCGCACGACCACATCGAGCTCGGCCTTGGGGCTCAAGCGGTAACGCGAACGTGTGGCGCGGGCGGCGGAAACGACGGCGCGGCACAGCTCAAACGCACGCTCGGCGTCCTCGTCAACATACTTGGCGTAGTCGGCGGGCTCGGGCCACTTGGCGATCATGAGCGCCTCGGCGCGGTCAACGTTGCCCTCGGCATCCAGGTCGAGCACACTCGCCGGCATGTTGTCCCAGATCTCCTCGGTAACGAACGGCATGAGCGGGTGCATCAGGCGAATGGAGGTGTCGAGCACAAAAATCAGGTTGCGCTGAGCCTGCAGACGGCCCTCGCCCTTCAGACGGGCCTTGGTGACCTCAACGTACCAGTCGCAGACCTCGTTCCAGAAGAACTGCTGCACGCCGCGGGCCATATCGCCAAAGGTGTAGTTCTCGATGCCCTCGGTGACCATCTTGACGGCCTTAGCCAGGCGGCTGAACATCCAGGCGTCTGCCGGCGTCTCCACGACGGGCTCGCCGGGCGTGTAGCCCTCCATGTTCATGAGCAGGAAGCGGCTGGCGTTCCAGATCTTGGTCACAAACGACTTGGCCTGCTCGGTGCGCGGGCTGTCAATGAGCTTCTTGGTCTTCTTATCGATGTTCGCGTCGAACTTAACATCCTGGTTGTTGGTGCACAGTGTGAGCAAGTTGAAGCGCATGGCGTCAGCGCCGTACATGCCAATGAGGTCCATGGGGTCAACGCCGTTGCCCTTAGACTTGGACATGCGGCTGCCGTCCTTGGCCAGGATCGTCGGGTAGATGACGACGTCCTTAAACGGCACCTCATCCAGGAAGTACAGCGAGCTCATGACCATGCGGGCGACCCACAGCGCGATGATGTCGCGCGCAGTAACGAGCGCCGTCGTGGGGTGATGGCCCTCGAGCAGCTCCGGCTTTTGCGGCCAGCCCTGCGTGGCAAAGGTCCACAGCTGCGAGCTAAACCAGGTGTCCAGCACGTTCTCGTCCTGATGCACGTGATGGCCGCCGCACTTGGGGCACACGTCGGTGTCCTCGGTCAGGGCGTCCTCCCAGCCGCAGTCCTCGCAGTAGAACACAGGAATGCGGTGGCCCCACCACAGCTGGCGGCTGATGCACCAGTCCTTGAGGTTCTCCATCCAGGTCGTGTAGGTCTGCGTCCAGCGCGCGGGGTGGAAGGTGACCTTGCCGGAGTTGACGGCGTCAAGTGCCGGCCCCTTGAGCTTGTCGACGGCCACAAACCACTGCTCGGAAAGCCACGGCTCCAGCGCGGCGTCGCAGCGGTAGCAGTGCATGACGGAGTGATCGAGGTCCTCGACGTGATCGAGCAGGTCGTGCTCCTCGAACCACTTGATGACGGCCTCGCGGCACTCGTCGCGATTCATGCCGGTGAACTCGCCGTAGCCCTCGACGACCACCGCGTGCTCGTCAAAGATGTTGATCTGCGGCAGGTCGTGGGCCTGGCCCATAGCGTAATCGTTGGGGTCGTGGGCCGGCGTGACCTTGACAAAGCCGGAGCCAAAGTTGGCGTCGACATGCCAATCCTCAAAGATGGGGATCTCGCGGTCGACGATGGGAAGCTTGACGGTCTTACCCACAAAGGCGGCCTTCTCGGGATCCTTCGGGGAGACGGCGACGCCCGTGTCGCCGAGCATGGTCTCGGGGCGTGTGGTGGCGACGACGATGTAGTCCTGGCCGTTGACCGGCTCGGTCAGCGGGTAGCGCAGGTGCCACAGGTGGCCCTTCTCGTCCTTGTACTCGGCCTCGTCGTCCGAGATAGCGGTGGTGCAGTTGGGGCACCAGTTAACGATGCGCTTGCCGCGGTAGATCAGACCGTCGTGATACCAGTCGCAGAACACCTTGCGCACGGCCTGGGCGTAGTCCTCGTCCATGGTGAAGCGCTCGTTATCAAAGTCGACGGAGCAGCCCATGCGCTTGATCTGCTCGACGATGATGCCGCCGTACTCGTGGGTCCAGTCCCAGCAGGCGTCGACAAACTTGTCGCGGCCAATCTCCAGGCGGCTGATGCCCTCACTCTTGAGCTTCTTGTCGACCTTAGTCTGCGTGGCGATACCGGCGTGGTCGGTACCCAGCACCCAGCGCGTGGACTTGCCGCGCATGCGGGCCATACGGATGATGGCGTCCTGGATGGAGTCGTCGGTGGCGTGACCCATGTGAAGCTTGCCGGTCACGTTGGGAGGCGGAATGGTGACGGTGCAGTCGCCCACGCCCTCGCGGCGCTTGTAGTAGCCGCCGTCGAGCCACTTCTGCAGGATCGCCGGCTCGTTGGTCGACGGATCGTAGTTCTTGGGCATTTCTTCCATATATCTCTCCCTTGCCCATCGGGGAGGAATGTAGGCCCGATTTTCGCTCGGTCAAGTCCTGGCTCGCACGAAGACCACATTAAGTGGTCTTCGGCTCGTGCGGAATCTACGAAAATCGGGCCTACATTCCTCCCCTTAGGTATCGATTACTTCAGTCTGAATGGACTTTGCTGAGACTTTAAACAAACACACAGAATAACACAGGTAGTTGGGGTTATTGCGTATATATAAAATAGCCTCCGACCGCGGGTGAACGGAGGCTATTTGCAAACACGTTTTAGGCAGGTTTAGCCGTAGATGCGCTGGGGCTGTTCTTCGCCCTTAACGGAGGCTTCGGTCACGATGACCTTGGAAACGCCCTCCTCGCTAGGCAGGTCGAACATCGTCTGCTGCAGCACGTCCTCGCAGATGGAGCGCAGGCCGCGGGCGCCGGTCTTGCGGGCGAGCGCCATGCGGGCGATCTCGTGCAGGGCCGCGTCCTCAAACTCGAGCTCAACGTCCTCGAGCTGGAACATCTTGCGGTACTGGCGCACCACGGCGTTCTTGGGCTCGGTCAGAATCGACACAAGGTCGTCCTCGTCAAGCGCCTGCGTCTGGGTGACGACGGGCGTACGTCCCACAAACTCGGGGATCATGCCAAAGGCGTTGAGGTCTTGCGGGAGCACCTGACGCAGCAGGTCGTTCTCGTCGACCGAGGTGGGGCCGGCGATCTCGGAGTTAAAGCCCACGCCCTTGTTGCCCACGCGGTCGGCGATGATCTTGTCCAGACCCACAAAGGCACCGCCGCAGATGAACAGGATGTTGGTCGTGTCGATCTGAAGAAGCTCCTGCTGGGGATGCTTGCGGCCGCCGGTGGGCGGAACGCTGGCCACCGTGCCCTCAAGGATCTTCAGCAGCGCCTGCTGAACGCCCTCGCCCGAAACATCGCGGGTAATGGAGAGGTTCTCGGCCTTGCGGGCGATCTTGTCGATCTCGTCCACGTAGATAATGCCCACCTGTGCGCGCTCAATATCGCCATCGGCAGCATTGATGAGCTTGAGCAGGATGTTCTCCACGTCCTCGCCCACATAGCCGGCCTCGGTGAGCGCGGTGGCATCGGCGATGGCAAACGGCACCTCGAGGATGCGCGCGAGCGTCTGGGCCAACAGGGTCTTGCCGGTACCGGTGGGACCGAGCAGCAGGATGTTGGACTTGGCGAGCTCTACCTCGTCCATATCGTCATCGAACTGCGAGCCCATGCCGCCATCAAAAGCGGACACCGCGGCGCCGCCCTCGATCACGCGGCGATAGTGGTTGTACACGGCCACCGACATGGCGCGCTTGGCGTCCTCCTGGCCCATGACATAGGCAGAAAGCTCGTCATAAATCTCGTGCGGCGTCGGCACGTGCGTGATGACCTGACGGTCGTCCTCGAGCTCAAAACCCTCGGTCTCGGGGTCCACGGCGGGCTGAGATGCAGCCTGGCCGTGGTCGTTGAGGAAGCCTGGCAGCTTGCCGTTGCGGGCAGCGTCCATAAAGTCCGAAGCCAGCGACTCCTCCAGAATCTCGGAGCAGGCGGCAACGCACTCGTCGCAGATAAAGATGTTGGTCGGGCCCTTTACGAGGCGACGGACCTGGCCCTGCTCTTTTCCGCAGAAGGAGCAGCGGATGGGGTTGCCGTTCTCGTCAAAGTTGTCCTGCATGTTACCTGCCATCCTAGGCGTCCTTCGCGGCGAGATCGCGCGAGGTGACGATACGGTCAATCAGGCCGTAGTCCAGGGCCTCGGCAGCGGTCAGGTAATTGTCGCGCTCGGTGTCGGCCTGGACCTTCTCGATGGGCTGGCCCGAGGCATCGGACAGAATCTGGTTGAGCTCGCGGCGAGTCTTCTTGATCTCCTCGGCCACGATCTCGATCTCGGTCTGCTGACCCTGGGCACCGCCGCTGGGCTGATGAATCATGACCTTGGAGTGCGGCAGGCAGAAGCGCTTGCCCTTGGCGCCGGCCGAAAGCAGCACGGCGGCCATGGACGCGGCCATACCGACGCAGATGGTGGAGACCTGCGGCTTGATGAAGTTCATGGTGTCCAGAATCGCCAGGCCGGAGTAGACCTCGCCACCGGGCGAATTGATGTAGAGCGAGATATCCTTCTCGGCATCCTGGCTCTCAAGATGCAGCAGCTGGGCAACGACCAGGTTGGCACTGACGGAGTTGATCTCCTCGCCCAAGAAGATGATGCGGTCGTTGAGCAGGCGCGAATAGATATCGTAGCTGCGCTCGCCGCGCGGCGTCTGCTCGATAACGTATGGCACGAGGGCGGAATCGAACTTAGCGATCATACGCATCTCCATTTCTCTCTTGCGGACCAAATTGGTTCTAGATAAACGTACGGTGCCCGCATGCTATGCATTGGCTGGCACCGTACGAAGCTACCGGATAACCGGTGTATAACTTTACCCCATCACGGGCGCACCCAAGCGCTCGCGGGTAAGGTGGCGAGAATTACTCGGCGTCCTTGGCGGTCTCGTCGACCTCGGTCACCTTGGCGTTCTCGACCAGGTGGTCGACGGCCTTGGAGCGACGGATGGACTCGCGGACGGCAGGCATGCGGCCATCGGCGATGAACTCGGCCTTGGAAGCCTCGACGTCCTTGACGCCGGCCTTCTCGAACTCGGCGTTGACGTCGTCCTCGGTGACCTCGATCTTGAGCTCACGGGCGAGGGCGTCCAGAGCCAGGGACTCACGGGCGACGTCGTTGGCCTGCTTGTGCAGGTCGCCGACGAACTGCTCCATGGTCAGGCCGGAAGCCGGCAGCCAGGTGTCCAGCGTCATGCCGCGGGCAGCGAGGTTGGACAGGAAGTTCTGGCCAAGCTCCTCAAAGACGGACTGCTCGTAGTCGGCATCCATCTCGTCGAGCTGCAGACGCTCGGCGAGAGCGGCGACGCAACGGTTCTCCTTCTCGGCCGGGAGGCGGGAAGCCTTGTCCTGCTCGATCTCGATCTTGATGGCGTCACGCATAGCGTCGATGCTGTCGAAGCCAAAGTCGGACTTGACGAGCTCGTCGGTAAGCTCGGGGGTGTTGCGGACCTTGATGCCCTTGACGGTGACCTCGACGGTGTGGGTCTCGGCCTCCTCGCCCTCCTCGACCTCGTCGGTCCAGGTGACGGTCTTGACGTCGTCAACGTTAGCGCCGATCAGGGCCTCGTTGAACTCCTTGGGGTTGCTGTCGCTACCGGCGATGAGCATGCGGCCCTCGGCGGCGAAGTTGTCGGCGTTCTCGACGGCCTTGAGGTCGACGGTGACGTAGTCCTCGGCCTCGACGGCGCGACCCTCGACGTCCTCGAAGGTGGCACGGTAGTTGAGGAGCATCTCGACCTGGTTGTTGATCTCGGACTCGGTGACCTCCGCGGGAGGCATCTCAATCTCGACAGCGTCGAAAGAGGAGAGCTCAGCGGCGGGACGCAGGGAGAACTCGACGGTGTAGGTGTAGTCCTCGTGATCCTTGGCGAGGTCGAGCTCCTTGTAGTCACCGCTCTTGGTGGGGACGATGTCCAGCTCGTTGAGGACGGCGGGCTCGTTGGCGGCGATCAGGTCGTTGGTGGCCTGAGCGAGGGTAGCCTCGGCGCCAAGAGCGGAGTCGATGACCGGACGGGGAGCCTTACCGGCACGGAAGCCCGGGAAGCGGTACTTCTTAGCGGTGTCCTTGTAGGCCTTCTTGATCGCGGCGTCGACGTCGGCGGCCGGGATGGTGACCGTAGCGGTGAGCTTGGCGTCCTTGACGTCAGAAGCGGTGATGTTCAACACGTTCCTCCTCATACTGCCCAGCTTATCTGAGGTGCTGGTACCTTTATGCAACAAAGAGTCGCGACGGCCGAAGCCGACGCAGATGCGTTGGTGCGGGCGAAAGGACTCGAACCTTCACGGGAATCCCACCAGAACCTAAATCTGGCGCGTCTACCAATTCCGCCACGCCCGCATGAGCGCACAGACTAGGAATGATAGCAGATACGAACGGCAAGCGCACGCACACGTTTTTAGGCTCACGACCTCACCACGAGTGCAAAAGGCGGGGCGAGTTACCCCGCCCCGCCAATTACGACTTGTTCGCTGACCCGCTACTCCCCCAGCAGGGCCTTCTCGGGCGTGATGGGCAGCGAGCGAACCTGGTGGCCGGTGGCGTGCGCCACGGCTGAGGCAACGGCGGCGAGCGGCGTGTTGATGACGACCTCGCCGATCGACTTGGCGCCAAACGGGCCCGTCGGCTCGTAGCTCGGCTCAAAGGCCACGCGAATGCTGCCGATATCCAGGCGTGTGGGCAGCTTGTAGCTCATAAAGTTGCCGGTGCGCAGGCGGCCGCGGTCATCGTGCTCGACAATCTCGTAGAGCGCATGACCGATACCCTGGGCAATGCCGCCCTCGGCCTGGACGCGTGCGAGCGCCTCATTGATCACGGTGCCGCAGTCGACGGCCACCGCATAGTCCACCACGGTCACCTTGCCGGTAGCCTTGTCGACCTCGACCTCGGCAATGCCGGCCATAAACGGCGGGGGCGAAACGGGCAGGCAGGCAGAGGCATGCGAGGTGAGCGCGTCGCCGCCCGCGATGTTCTTGACGCACAGGTTGGCGAAGTCGCGCAGCGTGAGGTAGCGGTTCTGCTCGCGCGCGGCACGCTCGTCGGACAGGCGCACGTACTGGCCATCAAAGACCACGTCGGCGGCGTCCACATCCCACATCTGGGCGGCCTTGGCGCAGATCTTCTCGCGCAGCTCCGTCGCGGCGTTCTTGGCTGCCAGGCCCGTCACGTACGTGCCCGAGCTCGCGTACGAGCCGGCGTCGAACGGCGATACGTCGGTGTCCACGCCGCGTACCACGATCAGCGAGCTCTCCACGCCCAGCTCCTCGGCGGCAATCTGCGCCAGGATCGTGTCGACGCCCATGCCGTTATCGGTGGCGCCGGTGCCGATGGTAATGAAGCCGTCCTCTTCCAAGCGCATGTCGATGCCGGCGATATCCACGTTGGAGATGCCCGAGCCCTGCATGGTGAGCGCACAGCCCAGAGCACGCACGCGATCGCCCAGGTCGACGGCCAGCGGCTTGTCGCGCCAACCGATCATGTCCATCGCGCGCAGCAGGCAGCGGTCGAGCGCGCAGGCGTTGAGCTTCTCGTTGTAGTACTGCGGCATGACCTCGCCCTCGCGCACGATGTTCTTAAGGCGCAGGTCGGCAGGGTCCATGTGCAGCATGTCGGCGAGCTCGTTGACGGCGCTCTCCACGGCAAACTGGCCCTGGGTGGCGCCGTAGCCACGATACGCGCCGCCGCGGTTGGTATTGGTGTAGACGGCGTCCCAGCTAAAGCGGCTCGCCTTCACATGGTTGTAGATGGGCAGGCTCTTGTGGCCCGAAAGGCCGATCGTCGTGGTGGCGTGCTCGCCGTACGCGCCGGCGTTGGACAGCGTGTGCAGATCGATGGCCGTGATGGTGCCGTCGTTCATAGCGCCCAGCTTAACGGTCATCTGCATCTGGTGACGCGAGTTGCCCGCGGTGATGGTCTCCTCACGGGTGTAGCAGCAGTAGCTCGGACGGCCGGTCTGCTGCGTCACGAACGCCACGAAGATCTCGCAGCAGCCCGTCTGCTTGGAGCCAAAGCCGCCGCCGATGCGCGGCTTAATAACCTGCACCTGCGACTGCGGAATGTCGAGCGACTGCGCGACCATGCGGCGCACGTGGAAGGGAACCTGCGTGGAGGTGGTTACCGAGATGCGGCCGAACGCGTCGGTCGTCGCGAAGGCGCGGAAGGTCTCCATGGGCGCGGTCTGCGTGGCCTGGCTGGTGTAGGTGCGCTCAAAGACGATGTCGCTCTGGGCGAACGCCTCGTCCAAGTCGCCATAGTCGCTCGTGCCGCTGCATACCAAGTTGCGCGGAACGTCGCCGCCCTGCGGGAACATAAAGGTCACGTCGCCCTCGGGGTGGACCACGATGTCGTTATCGAGTGCCTGGGTAAAGTCGAGCAGCGGCTCGAGCACCTCATAGTCGACCTTAATGAGTTTGAGCGCCTTGTCGGCAGCCTCCTCGGTCTCGGCGGCGACGATCGCCACCTCTTCGTTTTGGTAACGGACGAGGTTCTCGAGGATCAGGCGGTCGTAGGGACTCGGCTGCGGATAGCTCTGTCCGGCAATAGTAAAGCGGCGCTTGGGCACGTCCTCGTAGGTGTAGACGCCCACGACGCCGGGCACCTTCAGGGCACGCGTCGTGTCGATGGAGCGGATCTTGGCGCGGGCATAGGGGCTGCGCTTGAGTTTGACGATGAGCGCGCCGGCAGGCACCATATCGCCCGTGTAGACGGGACGGCCCTCGAGCAGGGCCTTCGAGTCCTTCTTGGGCTGCTTGTGGGTGATCTGCTTGTACGCGACACCGTCGCAGCTCGTGTCGTTGACGGGCAGCTCGGGCATCTCAAAGCCAACCTGCACGCCAGACTCGTTGAGGAAGCGCACGATGGCGCGCAGCTGACTCTCGTAACCGCTGCAGCGGCAGAGGTTGCCGGCGAGCTGGCGCGAGAGTTCCTCGCGCGTGGCGACGAGGCTCGGGTCCTCCATGGCGGCGCGGGCAAGCGCCAGCACGTTCATGATGAGGCCGGGGGCGCAAAAACCGCACTGCTCGGCGCCTTCGGCAGCCATCGTACGGGCCAGCGCCTCGGACTCGGCCTTGAGGCCCTCGAGCGTGGTGATGGTGTGGCCCTCAACACGGGCGGCGGGAACCGAGCAGCTCAGCACCGGGTCGCCGTCGAGCCACACCGTGCACAGACCGCAGTTGGTGGTCTCGCAGGCGCAGCGCACCGACGCGCAGCCCTGCTCGCGCAGCAGCGCAAAGAGCATGGTATCGGGGGCAATCTGAACCTTGACCTTGCGGCCGTTGAGCGTAAAGGAAAGATCGATGAGTTTGGCAGCCATTAGCGCACCTCGCTAGAATCGACGCCGGGCACGCGGCGGCAGGAATACTCGTCCGTGGCAAACTTGGGAATCTGCACGCACTCGAGCTCGCGAGCGAGCGCGGCCGAAAGCTCGATGCCGGCGGCGCGGCGCACGGCCTGGACGGCGAGCGGGGCCGAGATGCGGCGGCGGTAGTCGGCCGAACCCCACAGGTTGGTGCCGTAGCTCAGCGCGCGCACGGATGCGACCAAGGCGCGCAGCTCGTCCTCGGAAGGCTGCTCGTTCACCAGGCCACATGCCTCGCCCTGCAGCAGGGTCGCGCGCAGCGGGCGGGCGCCCACGGTGACATGCCAGCTGTTGTCCCACCAGGCGGCGGTGACGTTTAAGGAGGGGAAGTCAGTCGCGGCCTTGCGCACGGCCTCGCAGCTCGCACGGTAGTCGTGCTTAACGACCACGACATGCTCGATCACGTCGCGCACATAGCCCATGTCCACGAACTCGGCGAGCGGCACGCGGCCGGCGCCCGTCAGCTCAACGTAGGAATCGAGCGCCAAAAAGGCCGAGAGCACGTCCGAGAAACCAAAGCGGCCGTAGATGCTGCCGCCCACCGTGGCGGTGTTGCGCAGCTGCACGCCCACGATATCGTGGACGGCGAACTCAAAGACATTGTTGACAAGCGCGTTGAGCCCGGCATGACGCTCGAGCTGGCGCAGGGTGCACATGGCACCGATGCGAAACTCGGTCTCGGTCTCCTCGATCTGGTCGAGTCCGCAGGCCGAAAGGTCAATCGCCGTCGCCACGCGACGCGAACCCAGGCGCATCCAGATGCCGCCGCCCACAATCTTGTTGTTGCGGTTCTTCTGTAAGAGCTCATAGGCTTCGGCCGCGTTTCCAACACGGACGTAGGTACCGAACTTGAGCACGTTCTCCCCCATCTCTTCACTTGTCCAGTACCTTTAAGTGTACCAAACGAGGGGGCACAGCTCGTGTCGGGACAAAATGAACCGTTTTCCTCCGTCGCATGCGGATCAAAAAAGGCTCCCAGCCAAGATGACTGGGAGCCTTCTGCGATGCTATATCGAGCGAAGATTTAGCAGACGCCCTGGGCGAGCATGGCGTCGGCGACCTTCAGGAAGCCGGCGATGTTGGCGCCCATGACAAAGTTGCCCTCCTCGCCGTACTCCTTGGCGGTGTCGTCCACGTTGTGGAACATGCCGCGCATGAGCTGCTCGAGCTTGCCGTCGACCTCCTCGAAGGTCCAGGACAGGTGCTCGGCGTTCTGGCTCATCTCCAGGCCGGACACGAGCACGCCGCCAGCGTTGGCAGCCTTACCGGGCATAAAGGCGACGCCGTTCTCCTGGAAGTAGGTCGTGGCCTCGATGGTCGTGGGCATGTTCGCGCCCTCGCCGACCACCTTGCAGCCGTTGGCAACGAGCGCCTGGGCGTCCTCGAGCAGCAGCGTGTTCTCGCGAGCGCAGGGCAGCGCGATGTCGCAGGGCAGCTGCCACACGCCGCGGCCGTCACCCTCGTGCCACGTGGCATTGGGCTTCTCGTCGACGTACATAGCGAGCGTGACGCCCTTGTCATGGCCGGAGCGCTTCTTGTTGTAGACATGCTCGAGCACGGTGTAGTCGATGCCGTCGGGATCCTCGACCCAGCCGTGGGTATCGGAGCAGGCGAGCACCTTGCCGCCGAGCTGGGCGACCTTCTGGACTGCGTAGATAGCGACGTTACCGGAGCCGTGAACGACGACGTTCTTGCCCTCGAAGGAGTCGCCGCGGCTCTTGAGGTACTCGTCCACAAAGTAGGCCAGGCCGTAGCCGGTAGCCTCGGTACGGGCGAGCGAGCCGCCAAAAGAGAGGCCCTTGCCGGTAAGGACGCCGGTCCACTCGTTGGTCAGGCGCTTGTACTGACCGAACAGGTAGGCAACCTCGCGGCCGCCAACGCCCAGGTCGCCGGCGGGAACGTCGGTGTTGGGGCCGATGTGGCGATAGAGCTCGGTCATGAAGGACTGGCAGAAGTGCATGATCTCGTTGTTGGACTTGCCCTTGGGGTCAAAGTCGGAGCCGCCCTTGCCGCCGCCCATGGGAAGGGTGGTCAGGCTGTTCTTGAGGATCTGCTCCAGGCCCAGGAACTTGAGCATACCCAGGGTGACCGTCGGGTTAAAGCGCAGGCCGCCCTTGTAGGGTCCAATGGCAGAGTTGAACTCGACGCGGTAACCGCGGTTGACCTGGACCTTGCCCTGGTCGTCGACCCAGGGAACACGGAACATGACGATGCGCTCGGGCTCGACGAGGCGCTCCAGCAGAGCGGCCTCCTCGTACTCGGGGTGGGCGTCGAGCGCCGGCTGGATGGTGCCGAGAATCTCGGTCGCGGCCTGGATGAACTCAGGCTGCTCGGGATAGCGGGCCTTGAGCTCTTCGAGAACTTTCTGCGTGTAGCTCATGCTTCCTCCAATTGATGGAAAAGAAAAGTGTCGTTCGAGGCGCCCCATGCGCCGCGAGCTTTATCGAGTATGGATAATATCGCACTGTTGCAGCAAAGTTTCGCATAAGCCGACGAGCAGATGTTTCGTTTTGATTACGATGCAGGTAGAGGCGTTTTTGAGTGTCTGACGCGCAAAACCCGTGTTTCAAACCTGTTTCGTCCACGTGTTCCAAGCCACCACATTGGGGACAGGCACCTTTGTGGTGATGTTGGTGGTTAGAGGACGAGCTGATGGTAGTCGGCGGGGGTTATACGGCCTTCGGTGGCGGCACGGAAGGCGGCGAGGGCATCGCCCGAGAACGGCATGGCCCAGCACAGGCCGCAACCTGCGGTAATGGAGCCGGGTAAAGGCATGATGCGCCCGGGCACGCCGGCATCCAGGCACAGCTGCTCGCATTCCATCACATCGAAGGTGCTATCGAACGAAACGATGATCTTGCGTTCGTGGTCTAGGGCATCGCCGGACGGGCCTTCGCGGTGTGCCTCACGATACGCAGCCGCCGCTGCCTCTTCCTCGGCCGTATGTCCACAGCCGCCACAGCCGCAGGTACAAGGCTCGGACCCATCGCAAGTGCAAGGTTCCCCAGTATCGGGGCAAATATCATATGACACGGCATCTCCCGTCTTTGATGTGTGCAGATCTAGGCGAGCAACTCGGCCGCCGCAAACTCCTCGGGCGTATTGACGTTCTCGAAGCAGAGCGTCGAGCCTGCGACCGCGACAATCTGAGGCTCGTCCAAATACCCGGCCTTCACCCGGTCGATCAGGCAGCGGATTCGCTGACGGTCACCGGCGAGCAGCTCTTGGGCAACCGGCGCACACGCGTCACGGCGCCAGACGGCGCAAAGCGGCTCAATCCCCCGCTCCTCGCGCGGCACGCACACGTCGAGCGCCTCGGCCTCGACACAGCCAGCAAGGGCACCGATAAGCTCCGAAGAGACAAACGGCATATCACAGGCGACGATAGCAACGAGAGGCAGCCGGGCCGCAGTCAGCGAGCTCGCAATGCCGCGCATGGCACCCGCCGACCCCTCAAGGTCCGACACTATTCGCGGCACCAGACCGCCAAACGTGCGTTCCTCCAGATAGGCAAGCTCGCTGGGACGCGAAGTCGTCACGACCAACTCGCCGGCAACTGGCGCTAGCCGACCCAGCACGCGCTCGATGAGCGGTTCGCCGCAAAACGCCATGAGCGCCTTATCGCAGCCCATGCGTGAAGACAGCCCGCCCGCCTGGACGACACAAGAAAGATCGGCACGTCTTACGGTAGTCATACGGCAAAACACCTCCATCGGCACGTTCAAAACCCAACGCACGGGATCAGTTACCGTAGACGGCATGACAGGCGACACGGCGGACCCGTACAAAAACAAAACAGCGCCTTTGCGGCACGCAGCAAGACCGCGAGCACAAAAGCGCTGGTAGCGTATGGCGGGAACGTATGTGAATCGAACACATCCAAGACGTTTTGCACGCCTCGCAACGGTTTTGAGGACCGCGGAGCCCACCGGAGCCCATCCGTTCCCAAGTGCGGCGGTATTTTACCAAACCGAGCAGGCCCCATCCCAAAAAGACGAGCAAGAAGTTGCGGTGGAATAGTTCCTGGTTTGGCGTTAGATGCCGAAAACAGGAACTATTTCACCGCAACTGAGGGGGCGGGAGCGAGTGACCGGCTTAGCGCAGGGAGCGCAGGCCGCCGCCATCCTTGTCGAGCACCGTGAAGCGCACGGCATCTAGGTGTTCCAAGATGCTGATCGCGCGCTTGCGCGACACGCCCAGCGCCTCGCGCAGCACACTCGTGGTGGCAGCGCCACCGGCATCGGCGATAGCGGCGGCAACAAGCTCGCGCGCATGGGCCTCGGCGGCAGCGGACAGGGCAACGTCGCGCTCGACCTTCACGATCGAGCGGTTGAGCGAAAGCTCGCGCAGGGCACGCGTCATGGTGTCGCGATCGAGCTGCAACTGCTCGCCCACCTCGGGCAACGTCGGTGCATCGAGGCCGGCTTCGTCCAGCAAGGCAACGATACGTTCGCAGGCCTCGCGCACCACACGCGCCGCGGCGGCAGCGGAGTGCGGATCGAATACCTCGGCGCCCTCGGCGGCGCACACGCCACGGAAGCAGCCCTCGGCAATCAGGGCCGCGGCAACGCCTTCATCAGCGGCAGGCCACGCAGCATGGGCAACGGCGCCGGGCGTAAAGCCCGTCTCCTTGGGAGCCGCCGCGTGCATGGCTGACAGGGTCGCCGCCAGCACGTCCATGACGGCATCGAGCACGACAGCATTCGCATACAGCGCACCGCCCGAGCCGGCAAGCTCGCACACAGCACCTCGCGCCACCAACTCTTTCAGCGCGGCATCGGCCTCACCGGAAACAAGATCTAGCGCCGCGGCAACGTCGGCGACCACGACTGGCAACGCCTGCAGCGCCAGCCACGCGTCCACACCAGCAACGGCATCGCCGGCCTCAAGCGCTGCAAGCAGCGTGCGCTCCCCCGCCGAAAGCTCGCGCGAGCGACGGCAGCGCGATAGCAGCACGCGCCCGCCGCCGATGAGCATAACGGGCGAATACGACAGCACCACGGCATGGTCTCCGGCACGCAGCGGCAGCGGCTCCTCCAGGCGCACCTGCACGGTACGGGTCTCGCCCACCGCCATGGGGGCCTCGCCCTCCATGAACATGATGCGACCGACAACCTCGGCTGTACCCGCCATCACGTGCACGCGCGCACCCGACTCGAGCACACGCGGCTTGGCTCCCTCGCGACCCAAATACGTAAACGCCATCATAAATCGCATCGTCTGGCCAAAGCGGCCCGCCACGCCGAGCATCTCACCGCGATCGAGCGCGGCGACGGCATCGCCCACCAAGTTGAGCGCCACACGCTGACCGGGCAACGCCCGCGGCGTATCGCCATGCACCTGAATCCCACGCACGCGACAGGCCGTACGCGACGGCAGCGCGACAAGCTCATCCCCCACCGCGACGGGCGCATCGTGCAGCGTTCCCGTCACCACGGTACCGGCGCCCTTAATCGTAAAGCAACGGTCGATGGGCAGACGCGGTGCGGCATCGGTAAGCTCGGCACGAGCACGGCAGGCATCCCAGCAAGCGGCAACCTGCTCGTCGAGCGCAACCAGCAGGTTATCGATTCCCGCGCCGGTCTTGGACGACACGGGCACAATCGGCGCACCCGCAAACACGGTACCCGACAAAAAGTCATCGACATCGAGCTCGGCAAGCTCGGTCATCTCGGCATCGGCCAGGTCGCACATGGTCAGCGCGACCACCATATGCGTAACGCCCAGCAGCTCCAGCACATGCACGTGCTCGCGGGTCTGCGGCATCACGCCCTCGACGGCCGAAACCACCAGCACGGCAACGTCGATGCCTGTCGCGCCCTGCACCATGGCGCGCAAGTAATGCGCGTGGCCCGGCACATCGACCAGGCCGACAATCTTGCCACTCGGCAGCGCCAGCTCGCCAAAGCCCAGCTCCACGGTCATACCGCGACGGCGCTCAACCTCCAGACGGTCGGGATTCTTGCCGGTCAACGCCTCGATCAGCGCCGACTTACCGTGGTCGACGTGGCCCGCCGTGCCAACGATAACGGGACACTCCACCAGCGCTTGAACCTCACTCATCGAGCAATCGCCTTCTTAACGCACGCGACGAGCGTCGATGCCGCCGTCTCGATATCGCGGTCGCCAACGAGCGTGCGCACATCAAACAGAATGCGGTCGTGCGAGGTGCGCGTGACGACCGGCGTGTCGAAGTCCTGGACAAGCGAGCGCTTGAGCGCGTCGACCGTCAGGCGCTCGTCAACAAGACGCACGGCAACGCACATCGTGGGCAGCTCCACGGTAGGCAGCGAGCCGCCACCGGGGGTCGACGATTCTTCGACAATCTCCACCTGAACGGCACACGGGCAGCCAGCCTTATCGAGGCCCGCCACCATCAGCTCGCGCAGCTTGCGTGCGCGGCGCTCCAGATGAGCCTGCGGAAGCGTGAGCATATTGAGCACTGGCACCTCTCGATGGGCCACATCCGCCCCGTCCATGTAAATGCGCAGCGTGGCCTCGAGCGCCGACAGAGCCAGTTTGCCCGGACGCAGAGCGCGCATGAGCGGATGCGACCCGCAGGCCTGGACCAGATCGCGACGGCCCATGATAATGCCCGCCTGCGCGGCGCCGAGCAGTTTATCGCCCGAACACGACACCAGATCGAGCCCTGCCGAAACCGAAGCCGGCGTGGTTTCTTCGCCGCCGCGAACCAGGATGTCGTCAGGCAACAGTGCGCCCGACCCCTGGTCTTCATAGAACAGCAGGCCGTGCTTATGGGCCAGTGCGGCGAGCTCCCTTGAGCTCACTTCCTCGTGAAAACCCTCGATGCGATAGTTGGAAGGATGAACCTTCAGGATCATGGCCGTTTCGGGCGTGATGGCGCGCTCGTAGTCGCCCAGATGCGTGCGGTTGGTGGCGCCGACCTCGACGAGTTTGGCGCCCGAAGCCGCCATAACGTCGGGAATACGGAAGCTGCCGCCAATCTCGACAAGCTCGCCGCGGCTGACGATAACCTCTTTGCCCGCGGCATGAGTCGCCAGCACCAGCAGCACGGCGGCGGCGTTGTTGTTGACGACCAGCGCATCCTCGGCTCCGGTGAGTGAGCGGATCAGCTGCGCGGCATGCTCCTTGCGCGACCCGCGCGAGCAGGTGTCGACGCTGTACTCGAGTGTGCTATACCCACGCGCAACCTCGGCAACGGCCTTGGCGGCCAACTCCGCGAGCGGGGCTCGACCCAGATTGGTATGTATAACAACACCCGTGGCGTTGACGGCGGGGCGCAGGCTCGGCAGCGCGGAGCGATGCGCACGCCACTCGATGGCCGAGGCCAGCTCGCGCTTAGAGCGCGGGGCGGCACCGGCACGAATCGCGGCGCGCTCCTCGTCGAGCACGGCCGTCACGGCAGCATGGACCACCGCGTCGCAGGTCTCCCCCGCCGCCTTCACTACCGGCCACTCGGCAAGCAGCTCGTTGACGGAGGGAATGGCGCGCAGGCGGGCGCGCACCTCATCGGACATGTTCTGGCTATCGCTCATGTGCGGCCTTTCAAAAGAAACGTGGATCAGTCGAATACATCAGCTGAGTCAATTACTCGTCATTATCCTCGCGCGCCGTGATTTTTTCCACGCGAACGGCGTTTTCCTGGGTAAGCGCGGCACCCGTCAACGAGTCCCAGCGCAGCGGCGTGTGGTCGAGAGGCCCGACACCCAGGGCCTGCCGACCACCACCCTCAGCACCCAATACGCGTCCGCCGGGAGCGGCCGAGGTGAAGATGCACGCCGGGTGCAGATAGGGCGTCGTCTCCACGCGCACGCGATCGCGGCCCATGTCGCTCACAAGCTCGACGACCTCGCCGTTGGCGATACCCATGCGAGCGGCGACATCGGCGTTCATCTGCACGGCGTCCAGGTCCGACCCCGCCTCGGCAGCACCCGCTGCAGCGAGCCTGCGCGACGTGTGCGACTCAAAGGGCCGGTTGCCGCTAATGAGGCGAAACATCCCCGGGCCGGGCTCCACCATGGGAGCGATCCAGTTGGGCACACGACCCATGCCGGCTCGTTCCCATACGTCACTTGCCAGCGCAATCTTGCCGCCGGCAAGCGGAATCACCGGCTCACCCGTGCGCGACGGCAGCGCCACGCCCGTATCGGCCCAACCGCGCTCCTTGAGCTCGTCCAAATCGATCCCAAAAGGTGCCACCTGGGCCGCCGCCAGATCGTCGGACGTAAACCGAAAGTACTCGCCCACGCCACACGCCTGCGCCAGACCGGCAAAAATCTCCCGACCGGGACGTGTGTCGTCATGCAAAATGGGCAGCACGGCGTTGCGGTAGAACACGCGCGAATCGTTGGCGCCCACGACCGTTCCCACGCCACGGTCGGCCTCCAGATACGTCACGTCGGGCAGCACGAAGTCAGAAGCGCGCGCTGTCTCGGACCAGCGAATATCAACGGTCACGAGCAAGTCGAGCTGCTGCAAAACAGCCAACCAAGCCTGCGCATTGCCATAGCCCGCACCGGGGTTACTGGCATAGACGATGAGCCCACGCAAATCGCCGGCAAGAATCGACTGACCGATGGTCGTGCACAGGCCGCGCACCGGATCGACCAGTGGATAGCGCTCGGACCCTAGCTTGGGCCCACGCGGCACCAGCGGCGTCGCAAAGCGCGTGGGATCGAGGTCGCCCAACAAAAGCGGCGTGGGCGGATTGATCGCGCCGCCTGCGTGTCCGATGCAGCCCAGCAGCACATCAACCATGCAGATAGCGCGCGCGGTCTGGGTGCTATTGGCATACGCGATACCGATGCCACCATGAAAGCCCGCATCCACCACGGCGGCAGGCGCAACGGCAGCCAAATCGCGCGCCGTGGCGACAATCTCTGCGGCCGGCACGTCGCACATCGACTCGGCCCACTCGGGCGTCCAAGCACTCGCCGCCTGCGCCAGCTCATCAAAACCCGTGGTATAGCGGGTCACGAACTCGTGGTCATACAGGTCCTCGGCAATCAAGACATGCGCAATGCCCAGCAGCAAGGCCAGGTCGCAGCCCGGGCGCACGCGCAGCCAGCGGTCGGCAAGCGCAGCCGAGCCACTGCGCCGGGGGTCGACCACGATGATCTTCGCCCCACGTCGACGGGCATCGTTGAGCGCATCAACGGCCCCCATCGTCGACGAATCGACGATGGAACGCCCCAGGTACATGATGCAGTCAGTATGCGCCAGGTCGGAGGCAGGGCTGTAGCCCAGGCTGTGCTCCCAACCGGTAAGTCGACTTACCTCGCAGGCGCCATCGGCACCGTACACGTTGGGCGAACCCAGCGCATGCATAAAGCGATACGCCCAGTAGCGGTCGAACGAGGGCACGCCGAGCGTCATGCCCAGCGCGCGCGGACCACACTCGTCAATAATCCCCCCAAGGCGCGCCGCAATTTGCGCGAACGCCTCGTCCCACGAAATCGCATCGAACCCCGAGCCATCAGCTCGCCGACGCATGGGATGCACAATGCGATCGCGGTCGTCAAACGGCATTGCCAGGCGATGCCGTCCGCGGGCGCATAGGGCACGCGCCGCGCACGGATGCCCCGGTACCGGCAACTCGGCCACCACACGCCCATCCTCAACATGGGCCGCAAAGGCGCAATCGGCATAGCATCCCCCGCATGTGGTCACCACGGAGCGACCGTCACGCTTCACAGCAGATGCCATCTCGATTACCCCTTTCATCAGCCAAACACAACAGGCCAAAAGCCCGGCAACGAGCCCAGACCCAAAAAGCCTCCCGCACGGCAATGCCCCGCGGGAGGCCCAACGTCAAACAGACGATACCTTACGCCTCGGACTTCTTGGCGTAGATAAACCAGTAGCCGAGCGCGATCAGAACCGCGCCGCCCACGATGTTGCCCAGCGTGGCGGCGGATAGGTTAAACGCAATGCCCGCGACGTTGAGTGCATCGGCGCCGGCGACGTCGGCACCATAACCGCATGCATGCATCACGGCGCCCATGGGCAAAAAGTACATGTTGGCGACGCAGTGCTCAAAACCGCAGGCCACAAAGGCAGCAATCGGCAGCAGAATGCCAACGACCTTATCGACCACGGTCTTGCCGGCAGTACCGATCCACACGGCCAGGCACACAAAGATGTTGCATAGGATGCCGCGGAAGAAGATCGTCACCCAGTCGATCGTCACCTTGCCAGCAGCGACACTCACCATGGAATTGGCGACCGCCTCGCCGTTAAGTTTATAGATGCCGGCCATGTACACCAAAAAGACGATGAACAGGGCACCGACAAAATTGCCGACCCACACGACGACCCAGGCTTTGAGCATCTGGGCCAGAGTGATCTTTTTGCTCTTGAGTGCGCAGACCATAAGCGAATTGCCGGTAAACAGCTCGGCGCCGCACACCAGCACCAGCACCAGGCCCAGGCAAAAGCACAGGCCGCCCACGACGCGCTGGGCACCCCAGCCCAGCGTGCTATCGCTCAAAAACACCGTAAAGAACAGGCCGCCGAAGGCGATAAACGCACCGGCGAACATTGCCAACAGAAAGGCCTTGGCGACCGGCAGGTTAGCCTTGGTCACGCCGGCGGTCTCGGTCTTGGCCTCGATCGCGGCGGGCGCCAGGCAATCGGGAGCGGGATATTCTGCCTTGGAATCTGCCATGTCAATCACTTCTTTCCTATTCAGCAGAGGCAAGCGCTGCTATAGCTCCTGCCCCAAGCGGACAAAGTGGGAAAAGTCGTTGGCGGCCACGGCGTCGTACACGGCGTCGACGGCGTCAAAGACCTCCGGGGACATGGGGTTATAGAACTCCGTATCGCCCGGCTGAATCCCTATGAAGACGATATCTTCGCACGATTGCTCAATCTCTTCGATCAGAATCGACAAAGGGAGCGAATGCGTGGTGAACATCGACTTACGGGCCACATCACGTTTGTCGAGCAAGCGGACGGCGCCGACGGGCAGCGCCATGTCGGCGGCATCGACCAAAACCAAACGCGGCGGACGTTCGCGCTTGACCTCGATGATGTCGTCCTCGGGCGTTTGGCCGCCGTCGATGGTGTACCAACCGGCAAGCGGCGCGTCCTCCATCTTTTTGGAGAGCACGGGGCCGGCGGCATCGTCGGCGCGCAGCACGCTTCCCGCCGTGAGCACGATACCCGCAAACGGGGCGCCGTTCACACGACCATCTACAACGCGACCCATTACCGCAACCTTCCCGTCAGATACACGCCCGACACATCGCGCACGCGCTCAACCAGATCGCGAAACTTCATTAAGAACGCGACCTGCTGGGCATGCAGGCCAAAGTCGTCGTCGAACACCGAGATGCCGGCCTTGGCCGAGCCGCGAAAACCGCGCTCGTCGAGCAGCACATCGCAGGCCTCGAGCAGCGACGGCACCGCCGCCTTGTCGAGCTGGCACTCGCCAAAGGAGCGGATGGCCTCAAACTTGGTCTTGGCCTCCCCCTCAGGCAGCGCGTCGACGAGCGAATAGAACACATCCACCGACACCGACAGGCGCGGCTCAAAGCAGTCGAGCACGCCGGTGTGGTGGCCCACGGCGAGCGTGTAGTACAGCACGTCGCAGGCCTCCTGGGGAACGTCTTCCTCGGTCTCCACAAACTTACGCGTGAGCTCGTAGAAGACCACCTGGTCGGGCGCGTGGCCCAGGCAGGGGTCGGCGACGCCCTCGGCGGCCTCGTCGCTTGCGCGCGAGGCATCGCCAAAAGAGCCGCCGAGCATGCCGGGGCCCGCAAAGTAACCAGAGCGGTCCGTGAGCTCCATCTAGCGACCTCCGGCCAGCACCAGATCCTGCAGCGCCGAGTAGACCTCAACACGGCGAGGATCATCTTGCTTGTCGATGAGCAGCGCCATGGCACCGCGGATATCGCCCTTGGGCGCGCCCTCGAGCGTATCCATAAACTCGTTGGCCAGGTCGCGGCCGTAACGGTAGCCGCTCATGGCGCGAGCCTCGCGCTCGATGGCAACGCGCAGCTTGTACGGCACACCGGGGTGCAGGATATCGGCCTGCTCGCCGGCGGCCTCCACCGTGGTCTCGGCATGGAGCTTTTGGTCTAGCAGACCGAGTGCCATGGCAAAGCCGTAGATGGTCTGCGCGGGGCTGGGCGGGCAGCCAGGGATATAGACATCGACCGGCAGAATCTTGTCCGTGCCGCCCCAGACGCAGTAGTTGTCGTAGAAGATGCCACCGGTGCAGCCGCACGCGCCATAGGACACCACGATCTTGGGATCGGGTGCGGCCTCAAAGGCGCGCAGGGCCGGCATGCGCATGGCACGCGTCACGGCACCGGTGTACAGCAGCACATCGGCGTGACGGGGCGAGGGCACGACCTTGATGCCAAAGCGCTCGACGTCGAAGACGGGCGTGATGGAACCGAAGATCTCGATCTCGCAGCCGTTGCAGCCGCCGCAGTCGACACGGTAGACGTACACCGAGCGCTTGATCTTCTTAAGAAGGGTCGCCTTGGCCTTCTCGATGCTCTCGTCGAGCTCGATCTTGGTCGGGCGGTACTGGAGCCGCTCGGGCAAAAGCGTGGGTTCGGCCATGGTTACTCCTCCTTCGTTTCAAAATCCATGATGATGCCCTCGACCGGCGCCGGACCGGCGGGAATCTCGGGCGCATCGGGGTTGAGCTCGCGGTCGATATACTCCGGGTTCACGCCGTGGCCGCCCAGATACTCCATGCCGGGGCCCTGGGGCTCGCCGGACGCAAGCGTCTCGTTAGCAGCCATGCCAGCAGCGTTGCCGGTCTTTACGGCCGAAGCGGCGCGCAGGGCGTCGAGCTCGCGCTTGCACTCCTGGCACATACCGACGGTACGGGCGGCCTGCTCGGCCTCCATGCCGCCGGCCTTTTGCAGCAGGCGCTTGGCGTAGTCGATCTCCTTGTGCGGGGCAAACGGCTTGCCGCAGCGCGAACAGAGCTCGAGCGTATAGACGCTCTTGCTGGTGAGGTCGTCCTTGCTCATGACGGCCAGCTCAAACTCCTCGGTGAGCTTGATGGCCTCCATAGGGCAGGCTTCCTCACAGCGGCCGCAAAAGATGCAGCGGCCGTAGTCGATCGACCAGGTAATGGTATCGGCCGCAAGGTCGGTGTCCATGCGAATGGCATCGGCCGGGCACGCCACGCCGCAGGCACCGCAGGCGATGCAGAGCTCGGCATTGTGCTCGGGCTTGCCGCGCATGTCCTTGTTGGTGGGGAACGGCGCAAACGGGTACTTGACCGTCGCGTCGCCGGCCTTGGCGTTAACCTTCCAAAGCTTCAGCATATTAGAGCGCCTCCTCATCGAGCGGAGCGGCCATGGTGCCCTCGCCCGCAAGCGGCGACTTGTCGCGCCAGACGTTCTCGAACTGTTCCTTGTCGAGCACGTGGTCGCGCTTGGCGGCGACATCGGTCACCGTCACGCGATCGGTGCAGGAGTAGCACGGATCGAGCGAGCCGACGATCAGCGCCGCATCGCCCACGGTGTTGCCGCGGAACATGTAGCGCAGGACCGGCCAGTTGCTGTACGTAGCGGCCTTGGCGCGCCAGCGGTAGCACTTCTGGTTATTGCCGAGCATGGCCCAGTGCACGTCCTCGCCGCGCGGCGCCTCGGTGGCGCCGATGGCGTACTTGTGCGGGGTGTACTCCCAATCCGTGGTGAGGATGGGGCCCGACGGGCAGTTCTCGAGCATGGTCTCGATCATGTCGATCGAATCGTAGACCTCCTGGATACGAACGGCGGTACGGCCGAAGGCATCGCAGGTGTCGGCCGTGGCGGCGTGCATCTTCTGGACGTCCGGATCGGCGTAGCCGTCGAAGGGATGGTCAAAGCGCACGTCGCGGGCATAGCCCGAGCCACGCATGAGCGGGCCGACCGGCGAGAAGTCGCGTGCGATCTTGCGGTCCAGAATGCCGATGCCACTCGTACGCTCAATAAAGTTGGGCGTGGAGAGCAAGACGTCGACGAGCTCCTGGACCTCGGAGCGCAGCTGATGGATGGTCGTGAGCGTGGAGAGCTTCTGCTCGGCCAGGATGTCGCGACGCACGCCACCGATCACATTGAGGCCATAGGTCTTACGGTGACCGGAGATCTTCTCGGCCAGGTCCATGGACTTCTCGCGAACGCGGAAGAACTGCTGGAAGCCGGAATCGAAGCCGGTGTAGTGCGATGCGAGGCCAATGTTGAGCAGGTGCGAGTGCAGGCGCTCGACCTCGAGCATGATGGCGCGGATGTACTGCGCGCGCGGCGGGACGTGAATGCCCTGGGCGCGCTCGACAGCCTCGGCGTAGGCCACCGAGTGGGCGCAGCCGCAAATGCCGCAGATGCGGTCGGCGAGGAACGTCACGGCGTCATAGTTCAGGCGCGTCTCGGCAACCTTCTCCATGCCGCGGTGCACGTAGAACAGGCGGTAGTCGGCGTCCACGATCGTCTCGCCCTCGACGAACAGCCGGAAGTGGCCGGGCTCGTCGGAGGTAATGTGCAACGGGCCCATGGGGACGAGCGTGGTCTCCTTGCCCTTGGTGTCGGCCAAGAACTCGTAGTTTTCCATGTCGCTCGCGGGAGCGGGACGGAAACGGTAATCCATCGAATCCTTGCGCAACGGGTACAGCCCGCTGGGCCAATCGTCGGGAAGCACCAGGCGACGGCGGTCGGGCAGACCCTCGGGAATCAGGCCGAACATATCGCGCAGCTCGCGCTCGCCCCACACGCAGGCGGGGACGAACGGCGTCACGGACGGGAACGTCATCTTGGCGGGGTCGACCTCGGCACGCACGGTAACCCAGCCGGGGTCCTCCCCCTCCATGGAGATGACGTAGTACACGGCGTAACGGCCGCACAGGGAGCGCTCGTCGTTGCCGACAATCACGGGAATCCAGCCGTAGCGCTCGTAGTACAGGTAGTGGACGGCCTCGGGCAGACGGTCCAGCTTGACGGTGATCGTCAGCTGGTCCTCGCACTGCCACTCAACCTTCTCGATAGCGCCCGGCACTGCGGCGCGCAGGGCCTCGACGTGGCTTTCGCAACGACGAGCGTAGTCCTTCTTTTCAGGTTCTGCCATGGTGCTAATTCACCTCGCTTGTCTTGGTCTGGGAACTGAACACCATGCGGTAGAGAGGAGCCTCGTGGAGCTCTTCGACGCTCTGGTTCAAAACGACGGACGTTGCATCCTCGACGCCGCTCGTGATGGCGACCGGGGTGGCGATACCGAACCACATGACCACGATCGCGAGGGCGATCTCGGGGATGATCATGAGGGCGGGCACCTCGTGGCGCTTCATGCCCTCGGGCGCCTTGCCGAAGATGGACTTGAGCGCGATGCCGGTAAGGGCAAAGTACACGCCGGTGAGGCCAATGGCCACGAGCACGACCACCCAGATGGGACCGGACTGGACGCCGGCCACGAAGGTAAGGAACTCGGAGATGAACAGGGCGAACGGCGGGAAGGCGGCGAGCGCGAGCAGGGCGATGATGGTGAGCGCTGCCGTGACGGGAGCGATCTCGACGACGCCCTTGATCTTGTTCAGGTCGCGGGTGTGGTAGATGTGCTGGATGTTACCGGCCATGCAGAAGGCGAGCGCCTTCGTGAAACCGTGGAAGATGCAGTGCAGCAGGCAGGCGGCGATACCGAGCGGACCACCGATACCCAGGCACAGCGCGACCACGCCGACGTTGTCGACGGAGGAGTACGCGAAGCGGCGCTTGATATCGTCCTGCTTAAAGATGCACAGGGCGGCCACCAGGATGGACAGCGTGCCCAGGATGAGCAGGAGCGTACGCGGATAGGTGTCGCCCACCGTGATGATAGACAGGGAGTAGAAGCGGATGATCACCAGCATGGCGCACTTGAGCAGCACGCCCGAGAGCAGCGCGGAGACCGGGCTCGGAGCCTGGGAG
This sequence comes from uncultured Collinsella sp., assembly GCA_900541875.1. Taxonomy (GTDB): domain Bacteria; phylum Actinomycetota; class Coriobacteriia; order Coriobacteriales; family Coriobacteriaceae; genus Collinsella. Next base: position 34,543 of record UQLF01000003.1, read on the forward strand.
TGCGCGTCGGGCAGCCAAGTGTGCATGGGGAACAGGCCCGCCTTGGTGCCGAAGCCGATGACGATGAACGCGAACGCGAGGCGCACGAGCATCGGGTCGAACTGGTCGGCGTAGGGCATGATGGAGGTGAGGAAGGCTGCCTCATGCGCGTTGGGCATGATATCGGCGGCGTTCGCGTAGATGAGCAGCGTGCCGAACAGGCCGAAGGCCACGCCGGCGGTGCAGACCATCGCGTACTTCCAAGACGCCTCGAGCGCCTGCTTGTTCTTGTAGATGCCCACGAGGAACACGGTCGACAGCGTGGTGGCCTCGACCGCCGCCCAGGTGAGGATGATGTTGTTGGACAGGCAGGCGAGCAGCATCGTGAAAACGAACAGGCTAAACAGCGCGTAGTACTGCTTGGTGCGCTCGGCCGGCATGGTCTTCTCCTCGATATCGATCTTGATATAGAAGATGGAGTACACGCCGGTGATGAACCCGATGATGCCTACCAGAAGGACGAAGATCGACGAGAGCGAATCGAGATGGAGCCACAGGCCCAAAGCGTCGATATTCTGCCCGCTCGAGAGCATGGTTCCCGCGGTGACGACCGAAAGGACGAGGGTCGCCGCGACGGAGATGGTGTTGAGCCCCGCAAAGACGCTGTAGGACGTCGTCTTGGGGAGCGCAGCCATAATCAGGGAGAACACGAGGGGACAAGCGAGCAGGGCGACCGTCAGCATTGAAACATCCATGGCCTACCCCTTCAATTCGGTCAGGTCGTGGGAGTCGAGCGACTTGGTGTCGTTCCAGATCCTCACGACGACGGCGGACATGATGATGACGGCGAAAATGGCGTCGGTGGCGATGCCGATCTCGATGATCTCGGGGGCCGTGGGCGCGAGCAGGGCGAGCGTCACGTGGCTACCGTTCTCCATAAGGCAGTACCCGAAGATTTGCTTGAGGATGTTGCGCTGGGAGATGATGCACGTGAGGCCGACGAAGAAGTGCGCGAAGCTGATGGCGAGGGCCGGAGTAGCCACCTCAGCGGTGGGCAGGCTCAGGCGCGTGACCACCGCGAAGCAGATGGCCACCTCCAGACCGGTGAGGATGATGGTCCAGGCCGGCTTGATGGAGGAGGTCAGCGTGCTATCGGCAGGCGAACCCATCTTTTTGTAGGCACGGTTGAGAATGAACGGAACGAGGATCACCTTGGTGACGAAGGCCGACGCGGCCCACATGAGAAGCTCGGTGGCACCGGTGGTGAGGCCCAGGGTGAGCAGCACGCCCACCAGGACAACCGACTGGATCGCGTACCACTTAATGGCGGACGGGATGGTCTTCGAGACGACCACCATGGTGGAGGTCACGATCAGAAGACCGCCCAGGATATTGACTAACGAATAACCCATGTCCTACCTCCTAACCCATCCAACTAGAGGACAGAGGACCGGCGACGACGACCATGATCATGAGGACGACGAACACGAACGCCATGGCGCGCGGAAGGGGCTGGCCGGCGGCCACGGTCTCGCTCGGCTCACCGGGCAGGACCTTACCCATCCAACGCAGGAACCATGCGAAGGTGGCGACGGTCTCGACGACCATGACGCACACGAGGACGAAGATGACCGTGTTGGAAGCACCAACCGCGAAGCCACCGGAAATAATCTGGAACTTGGAGAAGAACGTGCTCATGGGGGGCACGCCGGCGATAGCGGTCGCGGCGACCGCGAAGCCCACGCCCGTGACCGGGTACTTCTTCATGAGGCCCTGGATCTTGGGCAACATACGGGTTCCCAGCGTGAAGCTGAGGGAGCCGGCGATGAGGAAGAACAGGGTCTTGGTGAACGCGTGGTTGAAGATGTGCTCGACGGCGCCGTTGAACGCCATCTGGCTTCCGAACACGGAGAGGCCCAGGCCGAAGAACACGTAGGCGAGCTGCGCGATCGTCGAGAAGGCGAGCAGGCGCTTCATATCCTTCTGGGGCAGGTACATGAGGAAGCCGAAGAGCATGGTCACGACGGCGTCGATGATGGCGACCCAACCGACGATCTCGGGGATATCGCCGGCACTCGCAAGAGCGCGGGCGAACACGCACACGCCGACCTTCACCATGGACGCGCCATGGAGGTAGGCGGAAACGGGCGTGGGGGCCTCCATTGCGGAGGGCAGCCACATGTAGAGCGGGAACTGGGCGGACTTGGCCCAAGCGGCGAACAGGATGAGCAGCAGCACGACGGTCTTCATACCGGAATCGAGCTGGGAGATCGCGCTCAGCGCGAACGTGCCGGTTCCGGCGAACAGGAAGGCCGCGCCGATGTAGAGTCCCAGAGCGCCGATATGGGTGATGATGAGCGCCTTCATACCGGCCTTCTTGGCCGTGGGCGTCATGTAGTAGCTGATGAGGCCCCAGGAGCACACGCCGGTGATCTCGAAGAAAACGAGCTGGCCGACGATGGTGGAGCTGTAGGCGAGACCGGCCATGGCGCCGATGAACGTGGAGAAGTACACGTAGAAGCGGCGACGGGGCGCGTCGGGATGCTCCTTGTTCTTATCGCTCATGTACGGGAACGAATAGATGACGACGAGCAGGCCGATAGCGACGAACGCGGGTGCGAGCAGCGTGCTCATCCGGTCGAATATGAAGCCCATGACCAAGGTCTGGCCCATACTCGCCCAGGTTACATCGACCGCGTTCATGCCGTTTCCGGCAAACGTCGCGGCCAAGCCAACGGAAGCGACCGTGGCGATGCCGCCGGCAAAGGCGCAGATCCATTTAGCGTAGGGACGCGGCAGCATGACGATGAGCAGGGAGCCCAGCATGGGGACGGCGATCGCCACCATGGCAAAGAGGGACAAGCTCGATTCGATTGACATAGTTTCTCCCTTCTCCCTACACGCCTACGACGACGAAGACGAACGCGAGGACCGCGATGCCGACGACGGCCCAGGTCTGGTTACCGAGCACCTTGAAGCGCGAACGGGAAACGGAGTTCTCCAGCACGCCGCAGACAACGAAATCGACCAGGCACTTGACAAGGAAGACGACGGCGCCCACGAGAGCGGTGACGCCGATGGTCGCGGGCTCTCCCCAGGGGATGAAGATGGAGGTGAACCAAGCGACGACCACGACCTGCTTCATGCCCATGGCGAGCTTCATCATGGCCAGGGACGGGCCGGAGAGCTCGGCGAGCGGGCCCTCCTGGAGCTCCTGCTCGGCTTCGGCCTGATCGAACGGAAGCTTGCCGAGCTCCATATAGCAGGCGGCCGCGAAGGCGACGCCGGCGAGGATGACGGCGACGACGCTCGAGACGTTGCCCGTAACGATGTGCTGACCCATGGTCGCAATGTCCGTGGAGCCGCACACGATGGCGACGGTAAACAGCGCGATGAGCATGGACGGCTCGATGAGCACGCTCATGAGGAGCTCGCGGATACCGCCGAAGCCCGCGTAGGCGTTGGAGGAATCCACGCCGGACAGCGCGAAGAAGAAGCGGGACAGCGCGAGCGCGTACATGATGGTGATGGCGTCACCAAAGACGGGCATGGGGCTCTCGAGCGTGAACATGGGCAGGCCCATGGCGAGCATGAACGACACCGCGAGGAACAGCGGCGGCATGATGCGCAGCACGAAGCTCGAGTCGGAACTCACGGACTCGGGACGCGCCATGAGCTTCGCGAGGTCCCGGTAATCCTGAAGGATGGACGGACCGCGGCGATTGTGCATCTTCGCGCGAATCACACGGGCGAGGCCGGAGAAGAAGGGCGCGACCAGCATGACCACGAGGCCCTGCGCTATCGCAAGAACGATGTTCATAATATCCTCTCCCCTCTCTAGACCATGACCACGGCGAGCACGAGGAAGACCACGAGCGCCGCGACGATGTAGCAGATGTATACGGAGTAGTTGCCGCCCTCGATCTTGGAGGCGAGGCCGGCCAGCTTATCGGCACCCTCGCTCGGTGCATCGACCAGGAAGCGGTCGGGCAGGGGCTCAACGCCCTGGGCGACACCGGTGAGCTTCTGGAACACGTGCGCGATGGACCAGCAGATCTTGGTGCATACCTCGCGCAGGGTGTAGAGCGGGCCCATGAAGAGCTCTACGTCTGACGCGAAGCTCGTGGCGACGACGGGCATGTGCTCGTTGGGCTCGTAGCCGCACGCCCAAGGGTCGGTCTTCTTAGCGGGGGCCTTGGTGCCGAGGCAGGACCTCAACACGAGCGCGAGGCCGGTGAGGACCACGAGCGCGATGGCGATCGCGGGGGTGGAGGTGGCGGCACCGGAAATCTCGTTCACCAGAGACACGCCCGAGGTGGCTGTGACGGCAGAGCCGGCAAGCACGCTCTGGGCGACGTCGCCCAGAACCGGGGCGATGACGGGAGAGCCGATTCCCAGCACCACGCAGATGGCCGCGAGGAGCATCTGCGAGAACAACATCGGAGCCGGGGACTCCTTGGCGTTCGCGGCCTCCTGGGAACGAGGGCTGCTCGCGAACGAGACGCCGTAGGCCTTCACGAAGCACGTGACGGCCAGGGCACCGGTGATGGCGAGGGCGGCCGCGGAGGCGACGGCGAACACCATGACGACCGGGTCGGAGAGCGTCGAGATGTTGAACAGGGACTGGTAGGTGAACCACTCGGAAACGAAGCCGTTGAGCGGCGGGATAGCCGAGATGGCAAGGGCACCGATGAGGAAGCAGACGGCCGTGACCGGCATACGGCGGAACAGGCCGCCCATCTTCTCCATGTTGCGCGTACCCGTGGCATAGAGCAGGGAGCCCGCGCCGAGGAACAGCTCGCCCTTGAACATGGCGTGGTTGAGTGTGTGGTAGAGGGCGGCCATGAGCGCGATCGTCGCGATGACGTCGTTGCCCAGGGCGTGCGCCGTCATGGACGCGCCGACACCGAGCAAGATGATGCCGATGTTCTCGACGGAGTGGTAGGCCAGCAGGCGCTTAATGTCGTGCTCGTGGAGGGCGTAGACGACGCCCAGGACCGACGAGATGGATCCAAAGACCAGGACCATGAGGCCCCACCAGAGCTGGACGCCCGAACCCGCGAGCAGGTCGAGACCGACCTTGAGGATTCCCAGGATGCCGATCTTGATCATGCCGCCGGACATGAGGGCGGACACGTTGGACGGCGCCTCGGGGTGCGCCTGGGGCAGCCAGGAGTGCAGCGGGATGATACCGGCCTTTGCGCCGAATCCGAAGAACGCGAGGACGAAGCACGCGGAGGAGACGGCGGGTCCAAAGTCATGCGTACGGAAATCACTGAAGCTGAAGGAACCGCCCACGCCGTTGGTCATGAGCAGGAAGCTCGCCATGATAAGGACAAAGCCCACGTGCGCGATGACGAAATAGAGCCAACCGCCCCTAATGGAGTTCTTGTTCTCCTCGATAACGACAAGGAAGTAGCTCGTAAGGGACATGAGCTCAAAGGCGACCAGGAACCAGAACACGTTGTCGGCGGTGATGACGAGCATCATCGAGGCGACGAAGGTGTTCATGAAGAAACCGGCGCGCCCGACCTTGCCCGGGTACTCATCGAAGTAGGACAGACCGTAGATGAAGCCCGCAAAGGCGAGGATTGAGATGAGGACCACGATCAGGCCCGCAAGGCCGTTGAGCAAGAGCTCGAGACGGGCGAACGGGAAAAAGAAGACCGTGTTGAGGGACGAAACGTCGCCAAGCACGGCCTCGAGGCCCGCGATGAACGACAGCACGGCCGCGACGGCGCCGATCAGGCAGCCGGCGGTCTTGGCGGCGTTGTCGGCCTTAATCAGCAGAACCGAGGCGAGCGCACCGATGCACGAGACGGCAAGCGATGCGATAAACAGCGTCATGCTATCCATTGTTTACGCTCCCTTCTGCTTTCTCGGACAGACCCTGGGCCACAGCCGCCACGTCGACGGCAGGGCCGTTCTGAATCGAACGCAGGCGCTTGGCCTCGTCGAGTTCGCGATCTGCCGCGCCGCCCATGACGGTGAGCGCCTTGGTGGGGCAAGCCGCTACGCAGTGCGGACCCTCGGGGTCGAAGGCGCACAGGTCGCACTTGACGGCACAGGTGTACTGGCCGGGCGCCCACGTAAGCAGGCTGCTCAGGGACTTAGGGTACGAAGGCGTCGGGTCGCACATGCCTGCGACACCGGCAATAGACGTGCCGTCCGGATGGATGGCGCCGAAGGGGCACGCGATGGCGCACAGCCTGCACCCGATGCACTCCTGCTCCTTAACGTGGATGCGGTCGCCATCGTGCTCGATGGCGTTCACCGGGCAGACCTCGGCGCAAGGGGCACCCTCGCAATGGTGGCAGGCCAGGGCGGCCGAGATGCCGCCGGTCTTCACGAGCGCCAGACGCGGCGTGTCCTGAAGACCCTGCATCCGGTGAGCGTCGGCACAGGCGGACTGGCATGTTCCGCAGCCGATGCACCTCTCCGGGTTGATATCGATGAAGCGGTTCATCCCCACTTCCTTTCAAAATAACGGGCCGGGCTCCCGAACGTACGGGACGCCCGGCCCAAATAGCCAACGAGAACGGGACTACACGATTTGGTTCACGTGCGTCTCGTCGTCGAACTTGGCGGCGCCGGGCTCAACGTCCTGGGGAGCGGCGGCGTCCACCAGAGCCTGCTTGAGCTCGGTGTACTGACGCTCCACCTCGCCCTCAGCCCAGACCTGGTCGGCGATAGCGTCGACCTGGCAGGCGGAGAACTTGTCCTCGGGCGTATGCGAGACCGGGTCGACCTTGTGAATGGTCAGCTCGTTGCACTTGCCGATCCACCACTGGTAGGTCATATAGACCGTGCCCTTGTTGATGCGATCGCTCACGTCGGCGCGGCTGTATACCTGGCCGCGGCGGCTGTGAATCGAGACGATGTCGCCGTTCTTGATGCCGCGCGCCTCGGCGTCCGCGGGATTCATGCGGACAAAGCCGGGCTCGTCGGCAAGCAGCGCCAGCGTCTTGCAGTTGCCGGTCATCGAACGGCAGCTGTAGTGGCCGACCTCGCGGACGGTGCACAGGATGAGCGGGTACTCATCGTCGGGAAGCTCGGAGGGCGCCTCCCAGTCGTGCGCCATCAGGTTGGCGCGGCCGTCCTTGGTGGTGAACTTGCCACCAGCGAACATGTCGGGCGTACCGTGGTCGTTCACATCGGTGCTCTTGACGGGCCACTGGGCGTAGCCGCCCTCGGGAGCCATCTTCTCGTAGGTCGCGCCCACAAAGTTGGGGCACAGGCTAATGCATTCGTTCCAGATCTGCTCGGTGTTGTCGTAGTGCATGGGATAGCCCATACGCGTGGACAGGTCCGCGAAGATCTCCCAGTCGTGACGGCACTCGCCCTTGGGCGGAACGGCCGCGTCAAAGTGCTGGAAGCTACGGTCGGATGCGGTAAAGACACCCTCGTGCTCGCCCCAAGAGGTGGCAGGCAGGATGACGTCGGCGAGCATGGTCGTCTGCGTCATAAAGATGTCCTGGCAAATGAACAGATCCAGCTCGGAGAGCGTCTTGCGCATACCGGCCGAATCGGGCTCGGTCTGCACCGGGTCCTCGCCGTAGTTGTAGAAGCAGTGCACCTTGCCCTCATCGACCAGGTGGCCCAGGTCGGTGAGCTTGTAGCCCTCCTCGAGCGGGAGCTTTTCCTCGGGTACGCCCCAAGCCTTGGCAAACTTGGCACGCACTGCGGGGTCGGTGACCTTTTGGTAGCCAGGGTACAGGTTAGGCAGCATGCCCATATCGCAGGAGCCCTGGACGTTATTCTGGCCACGCACGGGCGCGAGGCCGGAATTGGGTTTGCCGATCTGGCCGGCAACGCAGGCGATGGAGGCGATGGTGTGCACCGTCTTCAGGTTCTGCTTCTGCTGGCATACGCCCATGCCCCAGCCAATGATGGCAGAGGGCTTCGCCGTGGCGTACATCTCGGCAGCTTGGTGGATCAACGCGGGCTCGACACCCGTGATGTCCTGTACAGATTCGGGAGAGTAGTTCTTGATGGTCTCCCACCACTCGTCAAAGCCGTTCGTGTGCTCGGCGACGAATTCCTTGTCGTAGAGGCCATCGTTGACCAAGCAGTTGGCAAAGGCGTTGAGGAACGCAACGTTGCAACCGTTCTTGATCGGAAGGTAGAGATCGGCGATACGCGCGGTTTCGATATGGCGCGGGTCGGCGACGATGATCTTGCAACCCTTTTCTTTGGCTCGCACGATACGCCTTGCGACGATGGGGTGCGAATCGGCAGGGTTATAGCCGAAGAGGAAAATGCAGCCCGCATCCTCCATACCGGGGATGGAGCATGACATGCAACCTGAACCAACCGTGTCCATCAGACCGAGGACAGTAGGGCCGTGTCAAGTACGGGCGCAGTTGTCCACGCTGTGGGTGCCGATGCACGCACGCGTAAACTTCTGCATGACGTAGTTCGCCTCATTGCCGCCGCCTCGCGAAGAGCCGGTGGTCATGACAGCGTTAGGACCATATTCGTCAATTATGGCCTGCATCTTAGATGCGGTGAAATCCAGTGCCTCGTCCCAGCTTACGCGCTCAAGATCCGCGCCCTTGGTGCGGCGGATCATCGGGTGCAGTACGCGAGGAGTCAAGATCTTGGTGTCGTTGATGAAGTCGTAGCCGCTCATGCCCTTAAGGCACAGCTCGCTCTGGTTGGTGATGCCGTTGAGCGGTTCGGTACCCACAACCTGGCCGTTTTGGACCAAGAGGTTAAACTGGCAACCGGCGCCGCAGTACGGGCAGATCACTTTATGCTTCTCCATGACACTCTCCTTCCTTTCTCTGCTACCGAATACTCGGTACTTATTTGACAATCATTGGGCCTGTCGCCCGACGCTTACGCCTCGTTTTCGATGGTGGCGCGGGCACGCTCGGCAGTCAGTTCTGCCAGACGCTCCTCGTCCACCAGGGTGAGGCCCTTGGTCGGACACGCCTCGGCACACGCCGGACCGCCGGGACGGTCCACGCACAGGTCGCACTTGAGCACGAAGCTCTTAGTTTGCGAACCCACGCGAACGTCACCCATCAAGACGGGGACCTGCGTGGTCGCCACGCTCACGGCGCCAAAGGGGCATGCCATAACGCAGCTCTTGCAGCCGATGCAGTTGTCCTCGTTGACGCCGATACGATGGTTCTTTGGATCAAAGAACAAGGCGCCCGTAGGACAGGCCTTCGCGCACGGAGCGTCCTCGCAGTGGTGACATGCCACCGGCGCGGAGATCTCGTAGGTGCGCGTTACGCGCAAGCGAGGTGCGGCGATGTTGCCGGGAATATCGTGTGCCTCGATGCACGCCGCCATACAGGTTTGGCACCCAATGCAGCGTGAAGAATCAGCCACGACTCGTTTATTGCCCATGTTGTTCACTCCCTCCTGAATCCCATGCCGGAGAGACCCTGCCGACGTTGCCCCGGACCGCCCGTGGTCCGGCATCGGCGTATCGAGTGCATGCGGCGAAACAGGCACTTCGATAGAATTCCTCCAACGATATACAGGTTAAATATACGCAGTTGCAGGGGGCAAACTTGAGCATAGGCCCTGCAATACGGGTGTATTGCAGGGGTTTTGGCAGGTTGGAATTATTCTCTAGTAGCTATAAAGTTGAGTGTATTACATGCGTACAATCAGGGGAGATTTCACGCTCGTTTATAAAGGATGTAATACGTTTGATATATATTTCGCGCTCATTAACTTGAGTGCAATAAAGCAGTGGTTATAACATTGGCTATTATTAGCTAATGCTGTATTTGACCATTCATATTGCACGCTCATTAAGGGGGCCAGTGATGTCATCGACTCAAAAAAGAGCCATCCTGCAGGTGCGCATTCGCGAGGAAGACAAGCAGCATGCCGAGCGTCTCTACGACGCCATGGGCACATCGCTCGCCGAGGCTGTCCGTCTATTTGTCGCGCAGAGCATTTTGATGCGCAAGCTCCCCTTTCAGCCGGTCGCCGTGCGTTCCAAGGACGGCACGGCCGCCTATGGATCGCTCAAAGCATATGGGGACCCCAATCGCCGCTCCGAAGAGCGCAATGCCTGGATTGAGTACCTTGCCACAGAAAGCGACGATTCGATTTTGGGTCCCGAGGAAGTAGATATCCATGAGTAGCACCATCATCGACGAGACCGTCATCCTTCGCTATCTGCTCGACGACGACGAGGTCCTGTCACCGCGCGCCGCCAAGGTCATCGCCACGCGCACCGCTCGTGTCTACCCCGAAATCATCACTCGCGTCGTGGTCACGCTGCGCGACGTCTATAAGGTTCCCCGCGTTGAGATTGCTGCGGCCATGAAGAGGTTGCTCGATGACGTCATGGTCGACGAGCCCACCGTTGTCGCCCTTGCCGTCAAACTCTTTGGCAAGACCCATATGGACTTTACCGACTGCCTCCTCGCAGCCCGAACCGCCATCTACAACGATGATGTCGTGAGCTTTGGCAAGCCCATCATCCAAGGCATGATCGATTACCGCCGCAAGCGCCAAACCGCAGCCGACGCTCGCGACCGCGCCGCCGAAGCCCGCAGTCACAGCACCGACTCCACCATCGACAAGCTCCGCCACCGCCCCCTCAGCTAACCCCATCCCCTCCTAAGTTGCGGTGAAATACGGACTGTTTCATGCCTTTAAAGGCCTCAACAGTCCGTATTTCACCGCAACTTATTGAAGGTGGACCACAAACGATTTCGCTATCGGGATTCGGCGTAGGGTTTTGTTGTCGGAATGCCGTAACCGCGCATCATGGCACCGAACGATTCTACGTCGTAGGTGTCCGAGAGTTTGAAATGAATGACGTTGTGGCCCATGGAGCGAAGGTTCGCGTCGCGCATGAGGGCCGCTCGATACGTTTTTGCTGCCGCCCGCTCTGGATCATTTTGAGCCTCGTCTTCAAACTTGCCTAGCCCATGCAGCTCTGCCAGCGTCCATGAGCCGTCTGGCATCTGCCAGCCATAATCTGCTAGGTAATAGCCAGCGTTTCCCGGTCGCGTTATCTCAACTTGAAGCTCGGGCGTGGCAACCCCAGCGAGAATCATCGCTGCTCTCGCCTCAGACTCGCCGCCATTGTCTGACCTGCCGTCCATATACTCAAAAACGTCAAAAGCACGCGCGATGCCATGCAACCCTCGGCAATTTGCCTGGGCATATGCTCGCAGCTCTTCGCGTTCGACATCGTACTCACGGGCCAAGCCATCGACATAGCCCAGCGCATAGCGAAAGGCGCTCGTTCGAGCGATATCAACAACCGTTCGACACGGATCTGTCAGTGTAAACAGACCTAGCCGCCACACTTCGCCCGCCCGCCAGCGCTTGTATTCAACGAACTCATACGTATCACGCCTTGTAGACCGTGGCAGCAGTACTTGCACTTTATCCAGAAGCGTATACGCCGAGCCGATGCCGTAGAGTAGCGCTGCTGTCGATCCGCAAAACACAGCATCCGGTTCAACGACCACAATAGCGGATGCCAGCTGAAAGATGCGATCTTCAACCCCAAGATTATTCCAATAGACCGGATCCGCATACACGTGGTTGTAAAGACGAAGCATGAGCTCTTCCTGCATAAGCTCACGCGCACGGCGTTCATCCCAAGGATCAATTGTTATAAGCAGCTGTCCATCTTGATGAATTCCAACGGCCGAGAATAGCATCCTTGCATATGACTGCGGAAAATGTTTGCCTTTATCGAGCATGGCCAACCCCATAACCATCATGGTGGAGAGAATACCATTACGCTATCGCATGCTTCCGTCCGCAGGCCTTGCCAAAAGCTGACCAAAAGCTTGACGCCGCAGGTCAGAGCTTCAAAAAATATTTCCACTCTCGGTAGACGGTCGCTACGACCCTCCCAACGGCATCAAAATCCAACCTTACAAATAGTTGCGGTGAAATACGGACTACATGGGCCATAAAAGCCGAAAAACAGTCCGTATTTCACCGCAACTTAGGAGGGGATGTGGGGTCCCGGCATGTATATGAAAATGGCTCTGATCCCAAAAGGAACCAGAGCCATTCATCTATCTTATGGAGCGGGCGACGGGAATCGAACCCGCGTCATCAGCTTGGAAGGCTGGGGTTCTACCATTGAACTACGCCCGCAAGATATGGTCGGGACGACAGGATTTGAACCTGCGACATCCTGCTCCCAAAGCAGGCGCGCTACCAAACTGCGCCACGTCCCGAAGGTGTTGAGCAGCTAAGGTCTAAACCTTGCGTGTCCCAAAGCGAAGGAAATTATAGGGGAGACTCCCCGCCTGTGCAAGCGCAGAAACCCTAGCTCCTCGAATGTGCGACAAAACGACTATGGAGCAGGCCGATCACAAATGCCACCACGGCAACCGGCGCCCACGCGGCACCGATATCCGCCAACGGCAGCGCATCAAACGGCAGCCACGCGCCCCCAAAGAACGCATCGCGGACCGAGGTGATCACGCTCTGCACGGCAACCACACCGCCAACCCAGACCCACACCTGCGGATGAGCGTCGCAAAAGCCGTGTACCAAACCCATGAGAACCAGCACGATGGCGACGGGATACAAGGCGTTAAGCATGGGCACCGAGAACATGAGGATCATGTCGAGGCCCACGTTGGAGAGCACGCACGAAAACGCCGCGAACACAAAGGCAAGGATCGCGAAGGGGCGGCGCATGGCCCCCTCGGAAGCCTCCGCTCCCCCTTCAACTACGTACGTCTCACAGAAATAGCGCGAGCAGCAGCTAATAAGACCGATGCACACGTTCATGCAGGCGAGGAAAAAGATCGCGAAGACCACGACCGTGCCAGCAAGCCCAAAATGCATGGAGGCCGAACGAGCGAGGATGGCAGCGCCGTTGGTGGCATCGGGCATAACCGTGCCGAGTTGCATTCCGGCAAGCGCCAGGCCGCAGTAGATGATGGCCATGAGCACGCCGGCGATCACACCCGAACGCGAGATCTCGAAGGCCACGCGCCTATCGTCGGTAACGCCCAACTCGTGGATGGTCTCGGCGATGATGATGCCGAAGGCGAGCGACGCGAGCAGGTCCATGGTCTGATAGCCAGTCAAAAAGCCCTGCACGGCGGCGCCTGCATCGTAGGGAGCCTGAGGCGCGGCAGCCGGTCCCAGTGGCGAGACCACGGCGGCACCCACGACCAACACGATGAGCGCAATGAGCGCGGGGCCCGTAATGCGGCCGAGCACGCGCGTGATGACACCCGGGCGCAGCGTGAGAGCAAACGCGACGACAAAGAAGCCAACGGCAAACACCAGACGAGCCGTGCCAAGCGAAACGCCCTCGGGCAGCAGCGGCACCAGCATCTCGAAGGCCGTGGAGCTCGTACGCGGAATGGCCAGGCACGGGCCGATGGCCAGATACACCGCCGCAACAAAGAACTCACCGAACTTGGGGTGCACGCGGCCGGCAAGCTCGCGCGCCGTTCCGGCAAGCGCCACGGCGATAAAGCCCATGACGGGCAGGCCGATGGCGGCGATGAGAAAGCCGAGCATGGCGACCGGCGTGGCTGAACCTGCTTGCAGCGCCAGCAGCGGCGGAATGATAAGGTTGCCGGCGCCAAAGAGCATCGAGAACAGGGCGATACCGACGGTAACGACATGGTCGGAGCGCAGACCACGCGAGGCGGATGAGGCCATAGACACACCTTTCGGGTCGAAACAAAAACGGGACGGGCAAAAGACCCGTCCCGCAAGTATATACGCTCTAGCAGGCTAAATCGCGCAAAGCGTCAATCGCGGTGTCGACTTCCTCGTCCGTGTTGAAATACCCAAACGAGAAGCGAACGACACCCTGACGCTCGGTCCCCAGCGCACGGTGCATGAGCGGAGCGCAATGGGCACCGGGGCGCGTCGCAATCCCCCACCCTTGCATGAGCGCATCCGAAATCTCGGCAGAGTCGATATCACCCACGTTGAGTGAGACGATCGCCGAGCGCACGGGCTGGTCAAACGCACCGTGGAGCTTGATTTCCGGAATCTCACAAACACCGGCGAGAAAGCGATCGGCCAGGGCGCGTTCGTGAGTCGCAATCGCTTTAACTCCACCCTGAGCCTCAATAAAATCAAGGCCTGCGGAAAGGCCCGCTATGCCGTGGCCGTTGAGCGTACCGGCCTCCAGGCGCGTGGGCCACTCAAGCGGCTGCAGCGCATCGAAACTGCGCACCCCCGTACCGCCCATGGCCCACGGAGCCACATCAATGCCCTCCGCCACGGCCAGGCCACCGGTGCCCTGCGGGCCCATGAGCCCCTTGTGGCCGGTAAAGCACACCACGTCGAGCCCCATGGCCTGCATATCGATATGCGCTGTGCCGGCAGACTGCGAGGCATCAACGATCACAAGCGCACCTGCCGCATGCGCGATGGCAGCCACACGCGAAACGTCGACCGCGTTGCCGGTCACATTGGAGGCGTGCGTCACCACCACGGCACGCGTGCCCGGCGTGGCCAACCGCTCGAGCTCGTCATAGTCGAGCACGCCGCTCGCATCGCAACCCGCATGCTCAACCGTCACACCCTGCTCCGTCGCCAAGCGATTGAGCGGACGCAGCACGGAATTGTGCTCAAGCACCGTCGTGACCACGCGGTCGCCGGGGCGCACCACCCCGTTGATGGCGGTGTTGAGCGCCGCCGTGGAGTTGGGCGTAAAGCACACATGGTCCGCCCTCGGGCAACCCAAAAGGCGCGCGAGCTTGGCACGGCAAGCGTGAATCGTACGAGCGGCATCGAGGGCACCAGACGTGGCACCGCGCCCGGCATTGCCGAGCGAACACATCGCCTGCGTCACGGCATCGATGACCGTCTGCGGCTTGTGCATGGTCGTCGCCGCGTTATCCAGGTAGATCATCGCACGACCTCCCACATATCGATCACGGTAAAGCCCTCGGTGGGAACGCCTGCCGCGGTAAGCTCGCCGCGTAGCAGTTCCTCATCTGCAGGCAGGGCTTTCCACGCCAGACCGCAGCCAGCGGCGACCTCCCCGGGCACGGGAATCGTTCGCCCGGGAAGGCCGCGCTCGATGCACAGGGACTCGCAGCCCATGGCGGCCGCCGTGGTGGGAAACGTGATGACAAGCGCCGGGCGCTTCTCCCTCATGGCAACTCCAACCAATACGCTACGGGCGCACGACGCGCACGGCCTGCTCCATCTTCTCCACGATCACGTACATGTTGGTGACCTCGCCCACCGCAAGCTGGTCTTTAATGCCATAGTGATCCAGGCAGGTGCCGCAGGTAAGGATCTCGACGCCCTGCTCGGCCAGACCCTTCAGGTCGTCGAGCACCGGTGAGCCCTCGACGGTGAGCTTGGCGCCGCCGTTATAGAACAGCATGGTCGAGGGCAGCTCCTCCTGCTGTGTCACGGCAAAGATGAAGGCCTTCATGAGCTTGTGGCCCAACTCGTCGTCGCCACGGCCCATGCAATCGGTGTAGACGGAAATGACGAGTTTGCCCTTGCCGGCGCTGGCGTCGCAAAAAGCAGCACCGTCCTGCTCGGGGTCCGCAACGGCCACGGCACCGGCGGTCACGACAGTCACGTGCCACTCGGCGTCCGAGATTTTCTCGACCGAGGCCGTGCAGCCCTTCTCCTGCGCCATCTTGGAGATGTTCTTGACGGCGGTCTCGTTATCGACCGAGGTCACCACGGCACCCTCGCCATCAAGCTGTTTGAGTGCCTTAAGCGTCTTGACGACGGGCAGCGGGCAGGCATCGCCCATGGCATTGACTTCAATTTTGGTAGGCATAGCAAATTCCTTTCGAAAGAACCGTTCTAGAGAACGGTAAACAATTACATAAACGTGCGGGCTAGCGAACAACGCGGACGGCAGGACCGCCCGGCACCGCCTCGTACACGCGCCCGACAACGGCGGCGATACGTCCTTCGGCATCCAGGCGGCGCGCAAGCTCATCCACATCGGCAGCAGGTGCCGCGATAAGCAGGCCACCAGACGTCTGTTGATCGTACAGCGCGTCGAGCATACCCGGCTCCAGGTCCTCGTCGGCAGCCACGCGCGGGCCAAAGAAGTCCTGGTTGCGATAGGAGCCCGCGGGGATAATACCCAGACGCGCCATGTCGAGCACCTGATTAAAGAGCGGCACCGCCCCCGACGCGAGCTCGATTTGCACGCCCGAGCCCTCGGCCATCTCGCACGCATGCCCGATCAGACCAAAGCCCGTAATGTCGGTGCAGCCGTGAAGCTCAAGTCCCTCGGCCAGACGAATCGGCGCCTCGTTGAGGGTGCGCATCGAGTCAAACATCGGACTAGCCTCGTCCTGCTCGATAAGCTCGCCCTTAATGGCCGTGGTGATGATGCCCGAGCCGATCGCCTTGGTCAGCAGCAGAACATCGCCCACGCGTGCGCCGCTGTTGGCGAGCATGCGGTCGAGCGCGACAAAACCACTCACGGACAGGCCGTACTTGGGCTCGTCGTCGTTGATGGTATGGCCGCCCGCGATGGAGCAACCCGCCTCGACGCACTTGTCGGCGCCGCCCGCCAGAATCTGGCCGGCGACCTCGATGCCCAGGCAGCTCGGGATGCACAGCAAGTTCATGGCATGGCTCGGCCGCCCGCCCATGGCGTAGATGTCCGACAGCGAGTTGGCCGCGGCGATCTGGCCAAACAGGAACGGGTCGTCGACCATCGGCGGGAAGAAGTCGATGGACTGCACGAGACCAAGGTTCTCCCCTACGCGGAAGACGCTCGCATCGTCGGAGGTATCGAACCCCACGAGCAAGTTGTCGTTATGCACATTGGGTAAATCGCCCAGGACCTGGGCAAGGGCTCCGGGGGCCAACTTAGCGGCTCAACCGCTCGCGGCAGTCATAGACGTGAGCTTAATCTGATCGTCAGCCATACGAACCCCCTTCCAACAAATCAACGACTTTAAGTATACGCCCCAGGCACGCTTCCCAAGAGACCGCCGACGGCTCGAACGTCGAAGGCGGAGCCGCAAGCGCCTGCGCGATAGCATCTGCCAGTGCGCGCTCAAACAACGGAAGGTCGGCCGCCACGGGCGTGTCGACATCCGTCATACGCGGCGACGCCACCCACGTCACGGGAGCGCCGGGAAGCATCGCCTCCATCCAGGGACGAACGCCGGGCAAATCGGTCGCCACAACTTTGCAGCCGCACGCGAGGGCCTCGATCGTCACGAGCGGCAAACCTTCGTAAAACGAAGGCAGCACAAAGACGTCGGAACTGCGGTAGGCACGCACGAGTTCATCGCTATCCAGGCGCCCCGCCAGCGTCACCGGCACATCCGAGGCCGCGGTCAAGCGCTCGATACGCGCGTACTCGGCATCGTCCCCGCGGCCGCCCACAAGTACCAAGCCAGATGAGCGGACGTCATCGTCAATCGGCAATGACACAGCTCGAACCAGCGACTCGACGCCCTTTTTAAAGCAAATCTTGCCCACGTACACAAGCGATCCCGGCTGCCTCGCCACGCTTGCGTCGCGGCAGAAGACGCGATGGTCGTAGCCCGTCCCAATCACGTGGATGCGATCGGCATCGACGCCGCACACCAGGCCAATCTGCTCAGCCTGCTCAGCATGGAGCGCAAAGACGGCATCGAGCCGACGAACCGCACTTACGATGCGATCGCGCTCGAGCGCATGCGAACGCAGCTGGCGCAGGTCGGTCGAATGGCACACGGCAACAACCGGCACGCCCCGGACGCGCTCGCGCGCCAATGCCGTCACCAGATACAGGTGATGGCAGAGCACCAGGTCGGGCCGAAACTCAGCAACCGCCCGATCGATTGCAGCAGCAAATGCCCGCTCAAATGCCTTGAGCATCGAAGGCGTCAGGTCACGATAGCACGTGGAGGGATAGGGCATGACATCGGACATACCGCAGATGGGGAACGGCAGCTCGGGCGACTCGAACGGTACGGCAAACACGGCAGCACGCCGGTCCAGTTCGCCTTGGGTATCACCCGGTGCCGCGCCGCAAAGCACGGCGGCGCGATGCCCCGTCTCGATCTGCTCGCACACGAGCGCGGCAAGGTAGGTGCCGCTGCCGGTGCTATCTGATTTTTGTGCCGTGATATTGAGGATGCGCATGTCGCGGTACACCCCTAGGCCAAGGCGGCGGCGCGGACAGCCGCGCCGATCGCTCCGGCAAAGCGAGCCTGGGGCGAGGTGGTCACCGGCGACCCCAGTAGCTCGCCCAACCGCTCCACCACGAAGGCGTTCTCGCACAGGCCACCGGTCAGGTAATACGGGGCGCCCGCCGCCTGCCCGGCCATGGTCGCCACGCGCGAGACCACGCTGTCGATCACGCCACGCGCAATATTCTCGCGCGGCTCACCGCGACCGATCAGGCTGATAACCTCGCTTTCGGCAAACACCGTGCACATGCTGCTGATCTTGGTGGGTTCACCGGAACGCGCCAGGTCGGCCATCTGCTGCTGGGAAATGCCTAGGCGGTCGGCCATGATCTCCAAAAAGCGCCCCGTGCCGGCGGCGCACTTGTCATTCATGGCAAACTTGGCCACGCGGCCACTTTTAAGCTGAATGACCTTGGTGTCCTGACCTCCCACGTCGATCACGGTGCCGTGGTCGCCAAACAGGCGCACGGCACCGGTGCCGTGGCAGGTAATCTCGGTCACGACCTTGTGCGCATAGGGCACGGCGACACGGCCGTAGCCAGTCGCGATCACGCGCACGTCGTCGGCAGCCACGTCATAGCCGGCCGCTGCCAGTGCCTCGCGCAGCCGCTCGGCAGCATCGACCGAGGAGAACCCGGTTGGCTGCACGCACGTCCACGACACCGAACCCTCCCCGTCGACCACAGCAGCCTTAGCCGCCGTAGACCCGATATCGATCCCGATCCCTATCATGGCTCTCTCCCAATCTAAACATCAAAGGTAGCGGCGCGTTCAGGCACCTTAGCTCTAGGTTTCTCAGGTGCCGGAGATTACCCCGAAAAAGGAGCGCAGCGTACTTTGGGTACGCAAGCGACGGTTTGAGGGGCAAGATCCGGTGCCTGAGAAACCTAGAGGGTTTCGATGAAGGCGGCGATGCGCGTCTCAATCTGGCCCATGTCGCCGTTGCTGTAGTCGGTCTCGATCTTCATATACGGAATACCCGCACCCTCGACGGCCTCCTGCATGCGCGCGCTCTCAACGTTGAAGGTGTGGCAGGCCTGCAGCACGCTCTCTACCACGCCATCGACATGATACTTCTCGCACATAGCCAGCGTGTTTTCCATACGACCGTCGTTGGGCGTCATGACCGAGCAGTTGATGTCCAGGTAGCGGTCGGCGATGGCGCGCAGGATGTCGGGAGCCTCCGGATCGATCATCATGGCCGCTGTGCGCTCGCCCGAGCAGTCGTCCATGCACACGACCACACCGCCGTTGGACTCGATAGTACGGCCGATCTTGTTGATCACGCCGCCCACCGGGCAGCCGGTGATCAGAATGCGCTTGGCATCCGCCGCGACCGGACGCTCGCCAGTCTCGTAGGCCTCGCGCAGCTTGGCAACCTTTTGCTCCAGCTGCTGCGTATAGGCCTCGATATCAAAGCTGAACGTACCGGCAAACATGGTACTCATTAGGTCGACGCCGCTCATGGCCGCCGGCTGGTTGGCCTGCAGCGCAAACATGTCGAGCTGGGCCGCACGCAAGCGGTTGCGACGACGGACGGCAGCGCGCAGGTCATCGTCGGTAATCGTGATGCCGTAGAGGCCCTCGAGCTCCTCCTTGAGCAGACGGCACTCCTCGTACCAGCCCTCGCGCTCGTAGGCGCGATCGCGACCCTGCGGAAGATGCAGAATGTGCGTGCGCTTGAGCTCGTTGAGTAGCTCGTACATCTTCTTCTTGCCGTCGCAGGTGGTCTCTCCGATGATCATGTCGCTAAAGTACGTAAACGGGCACTTTTGCGAATAGGCAAAACCGTACGTCGACTTGATGAGCGGGCACAGGTTTGCCGGCAGCACTTTCTCGGCCTCGGGAATCACCTCATCGGACGTACCGCACAGAGCGACACTTGCGGCCCCCGCGGCATCGATAATCTCGAGCGGCGTGTAGCTGCACAAAAAGCCGACCAGGCGATTACCCGCCTGCTTATAATCCTTGACGCGAATAAACGCCGCCTTGCGTTGCTCGTTGAACTCCTCAAACGTGCGCGGCAGCGGCTGTTCCTCAATATCGGCCATAGTAGTTCCCCTCTCTTGCACCGATATACCGACAATTAAACAACAAACCCACGCCATACCCAAAAGGAAGCATCCTCTAGGGAATGGCGTCGATAAGCTCCTGCGTATACGGATCGCTCGGGTGCGCGATCACGTCCTCGGCCGCGCCTTCCTCGACAAGACGACCGTGGTAGAGCACGCCAATCCGGTCGGACATATGCCGAACCACACGCATATCATGCGTGATAAACAGCAGCGCCACGCCCGTCGTGCGCTGCAGATCGCGAAGCAAGTTGAGCACTTGGGCCTGCACGGACACGTCAAGCGCCGAGACCGGCTCGTCGCATACCACAAGGCGCGGCTCGCAAATAAGCGCCCGTGCCAGATTGAGTCGCTGACGCTGTCCCCCCGAAAGGTCATGCGGATAGCGGTCATAATGCTCTACCAGAAGACCGACCGAGGCCAGGGCCGAGAGCGCGCGCTCATGGCGCTCATCCGCATCGCGCACGCCGGCGATAATCAGCGGCTCCTCCAAAATGCGGCCGACACGGTTGCGCGGGTCAAAAGCCGTAGAGCTATCCTGGAATACCAGCTGGATTTCGCGGCGAAACGGCTTGCGTTCGCGCTCCGACATCGTGGCGAGGTCGTGCCCGCGATAGACAATCGAGCCGGAATCCGCACGCTCGAGACCACAGATCAGGCGTCCAGTCGTCGACTTTCCCGATCCGGATTCGCCAACCAGGCCATAGACCTCGCCCGGCGCGATCTCAAACGACAGATCGTCCACGGCGGTAAAGGCCTGACGCTTAAAACCTGAGCCCGGCATGGGATACGTTTTAGTCAGATGTGAGACCCTAAGCAGGGCTTCGCCATCAACAGCCATGGCACTCCCCTTTCTCGACAAGCCAGCATTTAGACCGGTCGCACGCATTCACGGCAAACAGCGGAGGCTCCTGCGCGCGGCAACGCTCGTCCGCCCGGGCGCAACGAGGCGCAAAGCGGCATCCACAGGGTATTGCCGTAAGCGGCGGCACTGTGCCCGGAATATCCGCCAGCGTGTCAACTCGCTCGCCTTCGAGCGGCGGAATGCTCGCGATGAGCCCCTGGGCATACGGGTGGCTCGGGCGCTCCATAAGGCCGCAGGCGTCAATCTCTTCTACGATTTGGCCCAGATACATGACGTGCACGCGCGAGCAGATGCTCGTGACGACACCCAAATCATGGCTGATAAAAAGCACCGCCATGTTCTCGGTGCGGTTGAGGTCGCGCAGTAGGTCGAGGATCTGTTTTTGGGTGGTGGTGTCGAGTGCCGTGGTGGGCTCGTCGGCGATAAGCAGGCGCGGATGACCGGCAAGCGCCATGGCGATCATCACGCGCTGGCGCATACCGCCGCTAAAATCGCCCGGATACATGTCGAAGCGAGCCGCGGCATCTCGAATTCCCACACGCTCCAACAGCGATAGAGCCTCGTTGCGGGCTTCGCGTCGGCTCACCTTACGGTGGGCCCGCACCGCCTCGATAACCTGCGCACCCACCGTCATGACGGGGTTGAGCGAGGACAACGGGTCCTGGAAAATCATGGCGATGTCGCAGCCGCGCACCTTGCGCATCGTCTTGAGCGGACGTGCCAGCAGGTCCTCGCCATCAAACACAATCTGGCCCTCATAAGCCATCTTCTGTTCATGCTCCAATAGGCGCATGACACTCTGGGCAAACACCGACTTACCGCAGCCAGACTCGCCGACAACACCAACGATCTCGCCGGCATCGATATGTAGGTTGAGCTTGTTGACGGCTTCCAGCGCGTTGCCATCGCGGCCCACAAACGAGATGCAGAGGTCGCGCACGTCCAAAAGATGCTGAGCCATGGGCTAGTCCTCCTTGGTCTTGGGGTCGAGGGCGTCGCGCAGGCCGTCGCCGGCCAGATTGAGCGAAAGCACGCTCGCGATGATGGCGATAGCCGGGAAGAAGATCATCCACCAGGCTTTGCGCATCACGTTCTTACCCGCCTGCAGGATGTTTCCCCAGCTGGCGTCGGGCGCCTTGATACCCAGGCCCAGAAACGAGAGGGCGGCCTCCGAGAGCACGGCCTCGGCAAAGACGAAGGTCGCCTGCACCAGGAAGGGCGCCATAACGTTGGGCACGATATGCAGCCACACGATGCGTGCGGTCGAGGCGCCCTGCACGCGCAGGGCCTCCACAAAGGGCTCCTCCTTGACCACCATCGCACGCGAGCGCACGATGCGCGCCATGCTGGGCGTATAGACGATGGAGAGCGCGATGATGACGTTCCAGACCGAGGCGCCCATCATGGCCATGAGTGCGATAGCCAAAAGCACGCCCGGAATGGACATAAGGCCGTCGCAGATGCGCATGAGAATATGATCGAGCCTCTCGTTGTAGCACGCATAGGCGCCGATCACCAGGCCGAGCGCACTCGTCGCGAGCGTGACGGCAATGCCAACGCCAAGCGACACGCGCGCGCCCGCGATGACGCGGGCAAGCAGGTCGCGGCCAAAGTCATCGCAGCCAAAGGGATGCGCAGGCGAAGGCGCCGAAAGTCGCAACGCCATTTCCTGCGCATTGGGATCAACCGTCCACACCAGCGGACCGACGAGCGCGATCAGCGCAATCGCCAGGAAAATGCAGCCGCCGACCACAAACCCCTTGTTGGCAAGAGCCTTCTTAAAGTTTGCCATCACGCATCGCCCCATTTGCGAGCGCGCGGGTCAAAAGCGCCGTAGGCAAGGTCGACAGCCAGATTGATCACCGAATTCAACAAGGCGATGACCAGCAGCACACCCTGAATCACCGGATAGTCGCGACGCTCGATAGAGCTCGTGACCAGCTGGCCCAAACCGGGGATGTTAAAAATGGCCTCAGTCACCACGGCGCCCGTAATCAGGGCGCCAAAAGAATAGCCGACCGAGGTGAGAATCGGCAGCGCTGCGTTGCGCAGGGCATGGGCCAGCACCACGCGAACCTCGGAGACGCCCTTGGCACGCGCCGTCTTGACGCAGTCAAGCTGCATGGCCTCGATAACGCTCGAACGGGTCATGCGCATGAGCAGGGCCGCCTGCACGCATCCAAGCGATATGGCCGGCAATGCAAGATAGCGTAAATGGCTGAACCAGCCCTTCGATAGCGGCGCATAGCCGGCCACCGGGAACACACGCACCGTGACGGCAAACAGCCACATAAGCATGAGCGCCATCAAAAAGCCGGGTATCGCCACGCCCAAAAGAGCAACGACACGCAAGACCGCGTCGGTGCGCGACCCATGTTTGAGGGCAGCGACGACGCCGCAGGGCAGCGAAATCAACAGCGCGATGAGCTGTGCCAGAAGCGCGAGCGATAGCGTGGGGCCAAAGTGCTCGGCGATCGCCTGCGTGACGGGCTGGCGCATAAAATACGAATCGCCCAGGTCGCCGGTAAGCACGCCGCCCATCCACTCAACGTAGCGCTGCGGCAGCGGCTCGTTGAGTCCCAGGCTATCGTTGACGCGCTCGATCTGGTCGGCCGAAGCCTCCATGCCGAGCATCGAAGAGGCCGGGTCACCCGGTGTGAGATAGATAATCAAAAACACGACGACCGAGATGATGAGCATCACCGGAACCATCGCGCCTATACGTTTGAGCGTGTACTTCAACATGCGAGGCGTCTATTTCCCCTCTGAACGTGGACAGGGCGTGGCGGTCACAGGGGACCAGACCCCTTAAGCCGCCACGCCATCTATTGCATTACTCCGGACGCTTGGCGTTCCAGATGATGGCGCCGTCGAGCACCTCGACGTCCTCGACGTCTGCCTGGGTGCCAGTGATGGAAGCGTAGTGGCAAAGCGGCTCGATAACGGCGATCTCATAGAGGCGCTCCTGAGCCTCGGCCCACTTCTTGGCCGCGGCGTCGGTGTCCTTGGCGGTGCGGGTCTCGGCAACGAGCCTGAGCGCCTTCTCGTCGGACAGGCCATAGAAGGCCTTGGAGACCGAGAGGGACTGGGCCGGGATGGGCTTGTAGTTGGTGGAGGCCACAAAGAGGTCCCACTGCTCGGGCTTGCTGGAGCGGATGTCCATAAAGGTCGCGAACTCGTAGCTGTCGACCTCGGCGGTGAAGCCGGCCTTCTCGAGCTGCTCCTGCAGCGCGACGGTGGCGTTGTACATATCCTTGTAGTCGGGGGTGGTCAGCAGCTTGACCGTCTCACCGGCATAGGAGGTCTTAGCCAGAGCCTTTTTGGCGGCCTTGGCGTCGGCCTGGTTGAAGTACTTCTTACCCGCGTCGGTCGCCCACTGAGCGTTCTCGGGGTTGCCAAGGTTGGGATCGATGTTGAAGAGCTCCTTCTCGCCATAGGCGGCAAGAGCGGCCGCCTCGCAGTCGATAGCCATGAGGGCGCACTTGCGAATCTCCTCGTCGGCGAAGACGCCCTCGTTCATGTTGAGGAAGGCGGTCAGAACGCCGGCGTTATGGGTGTAGAGCTTGACGTCGTCGTTGCCGTCGAAGTCGTGGTAGTTCTCGGTGGGGATCTCGCCAGCGACATCGTACTCGCCGGTCTCAAACCCGCTCACGCGCGTGGAGGCCTCAGTCACGAACTGATAGTAGATGTCCTTAGTGGGCGCGGAGACCTTGCCGGTGTAGCCCGAAGCCTTGCCGTGGGCGGCGACATAGTCCTCGTAGCGGGTGAGATGGACGTACTGGTCCTGATTCCACTCCACAAGCTTGTAGGCACCGGTACCCACGTACTCGGTCACGCCGGTATCGCCCGCGGCCTCGATGACCTCGGAGGGGAAAATACCCGGATACTGGGAGTGGTTGCCCAGGATGATCAGAAAGTCGATGGCGGGCTCGGTCAGCGTGCAGGTGACCTCGTGGTCGCCCGAGGCGGCGAAGGTGGCACCGGGCAGCAGGCTCGCGGCGCGGTCGTTGACGGTGAGCCAGCGGTTCATCGAGGCCACGACGTCCTCGGAGCCAAACTCCTTGCCGTTGTGGAAGGTGACGCCCTCGCGCAGCTTGATGGTGTAGGTCAGGCCGTCGTCGGAAACCTCATAGCCCTTGGCCAGCACGGGCTGGGGCTCGTAGTCGCTATCGAGGCCAAAGAGTGGCTCGACGACGTTGCAGATGATGTCCATGGTCACAAGCGACGACGTGGTGTGCGGATCGAGGCCGTCCGGGCTCGCCGGGAGCGCGATCTGTAGCTCGTCGCGATACTCCACATCCTGGCCGGAGGCAGCGGCGCTACCGCTCTCGGCGCCCGAACCGCCGCAGCCGGCGAGGCCGAGGCCCGCCATGGCGCACAGGGCAGCGGAGCCGGTCAGAAAACCGCGACGGGAAACGCCCGCCTTGAAAAGGTCGTTGTTCTTTGAGTTCCTTTCGTGACTGAACAAACGGATAAAATCTGCCGGGACGGCGGAAAACCCGCCCCGGCAGCCATGCGAAGCCGATCGGCGCCCTGCGGTGCATCCAGACACCGATCGGCAGGGCAACAGAGAAATCCCTATCGCGTGGATAGGAACACCCGACGGCACAGCTTGGCGCAGGTGCGGCTAAATCGTCTCGAGGAAGGCCTCGATGCGGGTCTGGAGCTGACCGGCATCCTCGCCGGCGTAGTCGGTCGTGATGTGCATAAACGGAATGCCCGCCTCCTCGGCAGCCTTCTCCACGGCAAACGACTCCATCTCGTAAAGCGTGCAGAACTGCAGGGCCACGTCGACGATACCGTCGGCATGCAGGTCCTTGGCCATCTGGACAATGTCCTTCATACGCTGATTGTTGGGCGTAAAGACGGCGCAGTTGATCTTAAAGTAGCGCTCGGCGATGGCGTCGAGCATCTCGTCGACCGTCTCGCCGGACTCGTCGACCAGGTCCTTGTAGTAGCGCGAGCCCGTGCAGGACTCCTCGCCCACCACGACGCCGCCGGCCTTCTCGATAAGGTTGAACAGCTTCCAGTTGGGCACGGCCATGGGCGTACCGGTGTACAGGATGCGCTTGGTCCCCTTGGGCGCCACGCCCTCGCCGGCCTCGACACGCTGCTCGCACTCAGCCGCCATATCGTTGATGGCTCCGGTCAGACGCGGTGTGTCGTCCATAAAGGCGGCCTGAACGGTCAGCAGGCTGTCGAGACCGCTGATGGGCGCCGGGTCGGCAGCGCGGGTCGCGGCGAGGCGCTGAAGGGCGCGGCGCTTCTCATTGACGGCGTGGATGGCGGCCTTCAGACGCTCAGGCGTAATCGTGACGCCGCACTCCTCCTCGATCTTGGCGGCGAGCTTCTTGACCTCGGCCTTCCAGGTCACGAGCGTCGACTCGTCGTGCACGTTGGGAATATCCATGACGTACATGTTCTTTTGCGTTGCAAAGAACTCGTAGGCCTTCTTCTTACCATCGCAGGTGTTCTCGCCTACCACCAAGTCACTCGACTCAATGTAGGGGCAGACCTCGCCCAGCTTAAAGCCGGCAAAGCTCTTGATAAGCGGACAGGTGTTGCGCGGCAGGTGCTCCTCGACCTTATCGGTTGCCCAATCGGCACCCGAGCACAGACCCACGGGGATACCGTCGCAGGCGAGCACGATCTCCTCGGGCACGTACACGCAGAACGAGCCGACGATCTTGGTGGCCTCGCCGGCCTCCTTCTTGTCGAGCATCTCCTTAATACGGCCGCTGTGAATGTTGGTGGCAACAAAATCCAGGTAGGACGTAGACTTGGGGCGATTGTTCTGCGTCAGGAACATATCGCCGTACATATGGCCCACGGCGCCCAGCAGCATGTCGTGGTCGGCAAGATTCATGCCGAGGCTCTCCCACATCGGATGGAAATCAAATTCTTCAGCCATGATGGTTCCCCTCTCGAACCAAAAACGGATAACAGCGGTATCGATGCACGGCGGACGGCGATTGCCCGGCCGTGCTCAAACCCGGAATTTTAGGGGACCTGCTTTGCAGCTGATTATTTAGTTGTGCGTCGTCTCTCCCGGAGCCGTAAACATACCTGCTCATATGCGACTCCGAGCCATGTATAGGGCACGCGCAGCAACGCGGCGAATGTATGTCGTCTGCGGCATGTGCGCACCCTCCTTTACAAGATAAGGTCAACTATATCAACGGTCGTCGACCATGCGAACACCGTTGACATTCGTACGACAGCCTCGTGTGCCGTCGTTTAATAAATAATTATCTTGATTGATAAGAGTTTGTCATCCTTCATTCGGCGAACGGCAAGACAAAGCTGCCGAGGCCTATATCCCCGGCGGCATTACCCGGCGCTATCGACAAACCAAATGGATCCTACTCGCATCGAAGTGCATGCGCAGGTTCTCGCCTGCTTGCGGCAGCTCGTCGACAGGCACGCCCACTTTGTTGACCTTCCACTGCAGACGCGTGGGCGCATCAGCGCGCGGCACGTCCAGCAATACCAGCCGCTCAAAGCGCGAATCGCTCACACGGGCCACATGCAAATCATAGCTGTTACGGCCCCGCTCAACGCGATTATCAACATGGAAATAGCTTGCGCGAACGCCCAGGTACGCCACATTATCGGGAACCTCGCGACCCACGTTAAAAGTCATGCCCCAGTCGAGGGCCTCAACTTCTTCGTCGCCAATCTTGCGCGCCCGGCTTGTGTTCTTGCAGCCCGTCAGGCGCAGCGCCGCCAGCGTCTGCGGACGGCGGACCACGTCCTCGACGGAGCCGATCTCCTCATCATGCCCGTCGTGCATCACGCAGATGCGCTGGCACAGGCGGCACGCTTCGTCGATGTCGTGGCTCACATAGAGCACGGTGCGGTTGCATACATCGAACAGGTCGAGCATGTTCTGTTCGAGCGCGCTCTTAAGATAGGAATCGAGTGCGCTCATGGGCTCGTCGAGCATAAAGATGCCCGGATGCGCCGCCACCATGCGCGCAAGCGCCACGCGCTGCTGCTGGCCGCCCGAAAGGCGCGCGGGATACCGATCGGCAAAGTCTGCCAGCCCAAAGATGCCCAGATAGCGCTCGGCGAGCTTTTTGCGCGCGGCGGCGTCGCCCGCGTTCTTTACACCGGCGCATACATTATCGGCCACCGTCATGTTGGGAAACAGCTGATAGTTTTGGAACAGCAGAGCGCATTTTCGCTCCTGGGGCGACAGGTTGATGCCCGCCGCCGAGTCAAAAAAGGTCACGCCGTTAACGACAATCTTGCCCTCGTCGGGCGTCTCCACACCGGCAATGCAGCGCAGTGTGCAGCTCTTGCCGCAACCCGAGGCGCCCAGCAGCGCCACGCGCTCCTCGCCGACCTCAAGCTGCATGTCGAGCACAAACCCGGGATAACGTTTCTTAATATCCAAAACGAGCGACATAGCTTATCGACCTCCCTGCTGCGCCGCATCATCGCGCATGAGCTCGGCCAACGCCTCGCGATCGATACGTAGCGCATCGCCGCCCGCCGGGTCGAGCGAATCGCCCCGTCCGGCGAGATCTTTGGCCTGCTTGCGTTCCGCACGGGAAAGGCCCCGCTCGCGATACTTTTGCGAATGAGCGGTGTACATATTGATGAACAGAATGACCAGGAAACTAAACACGATTACGACGATGACCCAAAAGAGGGCTACCGACGTGTTGCCGCCCATCCACTCAAAGTAGATGGCGATGGGAATTGTCTGCGTAATACCGGCGTAGTTGCCCGCAAAGAACAGGGTGCAGCCAAACTCGCCCATCGCGCGGGCAAAGGCGAGCACCGTGCCGGCGGCAATCGAGGGCCAGCCAAGCGGCATCATGAGCTTGGTAAAGATGCGACGCTCGGACCAGCCCAGCGTGCGCGCCGCATCGAGCATCTGCGTGTCGAGACTCTCGAAGGCACCGAGCGCCGTACGGTAGACCAGGGGAAACGACACCACCACGGCAGATATCACCGCCGCGGGCCACGTAAAGACGATCGAGACGCCGTGCGCGATAAGCCACCGACCGACCCCGGTCGAGCGGCCAAATAGCATAAGCAGCAGAAAGCCGCAGACCGTAGGCGGCAGCACCATGGGGATGGTAAAGACCGAGTCCAGCAGACCCTTGATACGGCTCGTAGTACCCATGGTCTTCCATGCGGCAAACAGGCCCAGTGCAAAGGCAATAACGAGGGCAAGGCCGCTCGTTTTGATAGACACCCAAAACGGACGGTAGTCGATGCCGCCAAAAAACGTCTGGGCGCACTCCGCCAGCGAAGGTGGCTCCGTCGTCGAGACGCTCGCAAACGGCACCAAGGCGGCGTTATCGCTCCACAGGGCTCCGCCACCCAGGTCAAGCTCGGTGTTTGCGGCATCCGCGGCGTTCACAACGGTGTAGTAGTCGCCGTCGTCGCCCCTCACCTTAAACTGATAGCGGTAATCGCCCTGCACCAGCGCGTCATCCGAGGTAAAGGCCCATTCGAGCTTAGAGTCCTCCAGCAACGCCCCACCCATGGAGTGCGACTTGTCGAGCCCCACGAGCATCTTTTTGAGCGCTTTTCGATCGGAGATGCTTGCAGTGTCGAGCCCCGCATCCTTGGCAGCGCGCGCATCAATCCACACCACAATGTTCTCGGGCGTCGTCACCGTCACGAGCGTTGTCTTCTTGTAAATGGGAAATCGATAGCCCTCGGGCTGACCTGCAAACGAGCGTGCCGTGCCCTTGGCATTGCGTTCAAACGCGTTGAGGCCAAACTCGACGCCATCGATAAGCGCGGAGCCTTCGGTCGCCTGGCGGCCATCGGCGGTGGTGAAGAGCGCCTCGGCCCCGGCAACTCCGGGCCGCGCGGTCAGCACGCACAGAACCGCAGCCAGCACGGCAAACAGGCGAATCGTTTTCCTTGACACGGGCGACTCCTCAAACACAGGGCATACGGCGCGCAGGCACGCCGGTTCAATCAAAAAGGACGGGCGATCGCAAGAACGCCCGCCCTCAAGCATATCGTTATGCAGCGATGTTGCGCACTACGCGGAAAGCTCAAAGCCGTACTTGGCCCAAATCTTCTGCGCCTTCTTGTTGGTCAGGCAGAAGTCGATGAACGCCTTGGCCTCGTCGGCATGCTCGGAGCTATCGGCGACAGCACCGGGATACACGATGGGCTTGTGCGAGTCCTCGGGGCACACGAAGACCTCCTCGATGCCGTCGTAGCGGAGGATATCGGAGCTGTAGACAAAACCTGCCACGCAGTCGCCTGTAGAGACGTAAGAAGCAGCGGTGCCGACCTTGTCGGCCAGTGCTACCTTGTCGGCGAACTCGGGCGCGTACTCGCCGTCGTCGCCCTCGGTGCCGGTATAGAGGCCCACAGAAGCCAGCGCCTGGTTGGCGTACTTGCCGGCGGGAACGGTCTTGGCGTCGCCGATGGCGATCTTGCCGTCCAGGTTCGCGACGTCCGCGATGGCCTCGACCTTGGTATCGGAGCCCTCGGCGCGAATGATCACAAGGTCGTTGACAAACATGTCCTCACGCGTATCGATGTCGATGAGCTCGGCGGCCTCAGCGTCGTCCATGGTGCCCTTGGAAGCGGTGATGAGCACGTCGACCGTGGCGCCGGCGCGCATCTGCTCGACAAGGTCACCGGACGCTTTGAACTGCGTGTCGGCAAACGTGGTACCGGTCTGCTCGGTGTAAAGCTCCTGAACCTCGGGCAGAGCCTTCTCGAGCGAGTTGGCGGCAAAGACCTGCAGCTCGACAGCCTTCTTCTTAGAGGAAGACTTGGCGAAGCCGGCATAGGAACCAGCGGGCTCGGACGTCTTTTTGCCCGAGCAGCCGGCAAGGCCAAGGCCGGCGGCAGCGGCAGCAGAAAGCGAGACGAAACCGCGGCGAGAAACCATATCGAACATGTTCAACCCTTTCGAACGCGACGCCCGGGCACCCCGCCACGAGCTTTATTCTGGCATTAGATTATACTTTCGTGCGAATAATGTTTGCGATAAATATTTCTCACCTGATAATTATCTTTTACCGATAACCACGAAACGGCCCCCGCTGTCGCTGCATAAAAAAGGCGGAGCAGCCCGTAAGGTCGCTCCGCCGCAGGTAGTGCGCTTATTTGGTGTGCCCGCCGCCCGCCGTCATTTGGGCCGCATGCTCCAGCTGGTCGCTCACGGCCTCCCAGCTTTCGCGGGCGGCTTTCGTAGATCCCGGAAAATTGATGACAAGCGTATACCCACGCTGCATGCACACGGCGCGCGAGAGCATGGCGCGGCGCGTCTTGGTCATGGAGTATGCACGGATTGCCTCGGCAATACCCGGCACATCGCGGTCGCAGACGGCACGCGTCGCCTCGGGCGTCACATCGCGCATCGAAAGCCCCGTGCCGCCGCAGGTGAGCACGACATTGGCGTGGCACTCATCGGCGGCTTCCACAATGGCATCACCGATCTCGCTGGCGTCGTCGCGCACGACCACATGCGAGGCGACCGTCCAGCCCTGCGCCACGATGAGCTCCTCGAGGGCAGCGCCCGCCTCGTCCTGGACAAGGTCGCGCGTATCCGAGCACGTCACGATCGATATCTTCAACTCCATAGTCTTCCTCCTACAACACCGTTCCCTCGGGCAGGTCGACGCGGACAACGTCCACGACATCGCCCGCCGCAAGGTCGCACGGACCCTCGTTAATACGCAGCAAGCAGTTTGCACGCTGCATAGTTCCAAGCAGAGCCGAATTTTGCGTCTTGGCCTCGGTCACCAACAGCTCACCGGTCTCGGGGTCGCGCAAAACCGTGGCGCGATCGAAGAAGCGTCGGTCCTGGCGCTTTTTCACGCCGTGCGTGAGCGTCGCCTGCTGCACGGGACGCACGCCCTCGGCAAAGCCGCGCATCTTGCGAATCGCCGGACGGGCGAGCATCTCAAAGCCCACATACGCCGCCGCGGGATTGCCCGAAAGCCCTAGGTAGGGCTTGCCCCCGAGCAAGCCAAACGTGATGGCCTTGCCCGGACGCATCGAGATGCGATCGAACAGCACCACGCCCTCGCGCCGGACGAGCGCCGTCACGTAGTCGTAATCGCCCGCCGAGGCGCCGCCGCTCGTAATGACAAAATCGCACTCTCGCGTGGCGAGATGCACCAGCTCGGCAATCGCTTGCTCATCATCGGGCGCAATGCCGTAGAACACGGGCTCGGCGCCGGCATCGAGCGCTTCGGCCATCAACGCCGACGAGTTGGAATCGCGAATCTGACCGCGCGCCGGCACCTTACTCGGTGCGACCAGTTCCGTCCCCAGCGAGATAATGCCCACACGCGGCGCGGCATGCACTTTCACGCTCGGGTACCCGGCGCTCGCCAGCAGGCCCGCGCCCGCCGGAGCCACGACTTCGCCGGCGCGCATCACGACGTCGCCGGCATGGGCTTCCTCAGCAGCCGAGCGAACGTTCTCCCCCACCTTGGCCGGCGCCGAGAACCTCACACGCGAGCCCTCATTGCCGTCACCGTCGAGCACATCGACGATCTCGTATTTCACCACGGCATCGGCACCTTCGGGTACCGGCGCGCCCGTCATGATGCGGACCGTCTCGCCCGCGCCGATTACGCCCTCAAACACATGTCCCGCAGCCTCGTGCCCGATAACGTCGAGCGTCACCGGCGCCTCGCCAGACGCCTGCGCCAAGTCCGTCGAGCGCACGGCATATCCGTCCATAGCGCTGTTGGCAAACGGCGAGATGTCGAAATCGGCCACCGCGTCCTCGGCCAAGGGAAGACCGGCGGCCTGCCACACGGGAATCTCGACGAGATCGGTCGGAGCAACGTGCGACAGAACAATCGACTGCGCGTCCTCCAGCGGAATGAGTTTCTCTGCCATATGCACCTCTTAATGCCACGGCGCACAACAGGGGCGCCGATTCTTTATGCTTGTCTCAGTATAATCCCCGACGCACGACCGCGACTCGGCCTGTACCCGCAAATACACCTGTCGGTTGCAGGCCGCGAAACAGAATGGAAACCAGCCCACCGGCTCGTCGCGTTTACCGCGTTTTATAATGCTTGCGTTGCAACCTAAAAGAGGATCGTATGGCTCATAACGACAAACCCGAAAGCGCAAACGAAGCGCAGGATCATTCCCAGCCGCTCGACGAAGGCGGTTTTTTCTCCCTGAACGACGTCATCACGGCAGGCAGGCATCAGCTCACCCGCTCTGAGCATCTCTTGGCTGCCGACACGCGCCGCAACGCCCGCAACCTACTCGCGAGCGCCAAGTTGCTCGCACTCGTCGTCATCGTCTCGCTCGCCATGGGCGTTTCCGCTTGGGCGTTTTTGGCCTCGCTGAATATCGCGACCGATTATCGCGAGCACCATGTGTGGGTCTACGCGCTGCTTCCCGTTGTGGGCGTTGCCACCGCATGGGTGTACAAAAACCACGGTCTTGCCGCCAAGCGCGGCAACAACCTGGTCATCGACTCCGCTCTGGGCACACGCCTCATCCACATGCGCATGGCCGTCCTCACCTTCGTCTGCTCCACGCTCACGCACCTAACGGGCGGATCGGCCGGTCGCGAGGGGGCCGCTGTGCAGATTGGCGGCACCATCGCCAGCAACATCTCGAGCCTCGCCCACCTCAAAAAGCATGACCACCACGACCTCATGCTCGCCGGCATCTCGTCGGCCTTTGGCGCCGTATTCGGTTCGCCCCTTGCCGGAGCTTTCTTTGGCATGGAGATGTGCTTTATCGGCAAGATCGACTACACTGCGGGCATCTACTGCCTGGTCGCCTCGTTTACCGGGTACTTTACATCAATCGCCCTGGGTACCGAGTACGAAGCGAATGTCATCGCCAGTGTTCCCGCCATGACACCGCGGACGGTCGTCACCGTTGTTATCAGCGCCATCATCTTCGGTCTGACAGCACGCCTCTTTGCCTGGTCGGTTCGAACCGTCAAGAGCCTGTACGGTCGCTTTATCACCAATTACCTCGTTCGCGCACTTATAGGCGCACTCGTGGTTTTGTCCGCCTATGCCCTCCTCGACGCCTGGGACTACGCCGGCCTTTCCACGTGGCTTTCCGGCGCCGGTTTTGCCGGCAACACCACCCTGGCGGACGCAGCCATCAAGTTGGTCGTCACAGCGCTGACCCTGGGCGCCGGCTTCCAAGGCGGCGAGGTCACGCCCCTGTTTGGCATCGGCGCGGCGCTCGGCGGCTGGATCGGTTGTCTCACCGGGCTCGACCCCAGTTTTCTGGCGGCTCTCGGCATGCTCGGCGTCTTCTGCGCCGGCCTCAACGTGCCCATCACCACCTGCATGATGGCCATCGACCTGTTCCACGGCACGGCCGCCGGATTCTTTGTCATCGTAGCCTTTATCAGCTACCTAACCGGCGGGCACCGCGGCGTGTACCCCGCCCAGCGCATCATCTCACCCAAGCGTCGTTCGCTTATTGTGGATGAGGGCGGTACGGTAGCGGATGCTATCGAGCGCCACAACGACCTGATAGAGTAGACGTAAGTATTCGCTGTGCAGCCACAATCGGGGGCAATTCGACCTGAACGCGACCGCACCGTCACGTCATACGCCGGGAGTCGCCCCATGCACGCAACTGATTTTGGTCGCACGCTCATCATCGCCAACCCAGCCGCCCAGTCGGGTGCGGCGCGCGAAGTTGCCGAGCGCCTGCAACGCTTTTTGGATATGACCGCACGCGCATCCCAGTTTGACTTGGTGCTAACCGAGCGCATGGGACACGCCAAGGAGCTGGCCGCACAGGCTCAGGGCTATCGCACCGTTATCGCCCTTGGCGGCGACGGCGTGATTCACGAGGTCGTCAACGGGCTTATGACGCAAGAAGAGGCGGTTCGACCGGCGCTTGCCATCCTACCCGTGGGCTCCGGCAACGATTTTGCCCAGACGCTCGGCATCGACGATTTCTCCGGCAAAGACTTCGGCGCGCTGCTCACCTGTGAGCTGCAGCGTCAGGACATCGGGCGGATTCGCTCATGGAACCCCGCAAGCGGCAGCGGCGAGGCGATCGTCGAGTACTACGACCAGACGCTTTCGGTTGGCATCGATGCCGCCATCGGCCTTGGCACCACCGAGCTGCGCAAAAAGACCGGCTTGACGGGCGCGCCACTCTACACCCTCTCGGGACTTGAGCAGTTTGGCCTACGCTATCGCAACTACCCCATGACAGTCAGCTTTGACGAGGCGCCCGCCGAGCGCGTGAGGGCGATCATCATGGCGATTCAGCTGGGTCCTACCTTTGGCTCGGGCTATCGCATCTGTCCCGACGCCGACCCCTGTGACGGCACACTCGACGTCTGCTACGCCTGCGGCCCCGTCCCTCGCGCGGTTGCCCTGCCTATGTTCCTTTCGGCCAAGGACGGCCACCATACCAAGTTGCCGCCGGTTCGCATGCGCCGCTGCCGCCATGCCGAGCTTACCTTTGAGGAGCCCGACTACCCCATCCAGGCCGACGGCGAGCCCGTTGTCGCCTCGCGCATCGAAGTCGACATCCTACCCGGCGCCCTCCACGTCTGGCACCCAACCCGCTAACCCAACCTAAGTTGCGGTGAAATAGGGACTGTTTATGCAGCTAAAGCCGCAAAACAGTCCCTATTTCACCGCAACTTACGAGGAGGCTATTCGTCGCTGCCCGGTTTGCGTCGGTTGGCCTTTTTCATGGCGTTGAAGTGCTTGTCGTTGAGCCTGCGCTGGCGAGAGCGTTGAGGCACATTGGTCTTTACGCGTCGGCGCGGTGGACGCCCGCGAAGCTCAAGCTCAGCGCGCAACTTACGCAGACAGCTCGCGCGATTCTGAAACTGGCTGCGGCTCTCACGCGCCGTCACGACAATCCCCGAAGGGATATGTTTCATGCGCACCGCCGAGTCCGTCGTGTTCACGCCCTGTCCGCCCGGACCTGTCGCGCGAAACACCTGCACCTCGCAATCGCGCGTCAACTCCTCGACCGACATCTCGGCATAGCGCGCATACTCGCGCCATCCCATCTTGTTCTCATCCATATCAACACCTCCCCTCATACAAAAAATGTGACAAAGGGAAAGTCCCTTTGTCACATCGCATACCAATCGCTTGTGTTGCGCGCTTAGGCGAAGGTGATCTCGCCGGTATCGCAGTCCATATCGGCGATACGGGCTAGGCTTTCAACGCGGAAGCCGCGCTCGCGGAGCTTATCGCCACCGCCCTGGAAGCCCTTCTCCACCGCAATGCCAATGCCGGATACCTCGGCACCTGCAGCCTCGCAGATCTTGATAAGACCCTCGAGCGCGCAGCCGTTGGCCAAAAAGTCGTCGATGATCAGGACCTTGTCGCCCTCGGACAGGAAGCGCTTGCCGACGATGACCGGGTACTCCTTCTGCTTGGTAAAGGAGTAGATGGTCGTGGCATACTGCTCGCCGTCAAGGTTGATAGACTGCGCCTTCTTGGCAAAGACCACCGGCACGCCGCCAAAATGCTGGGCTGCAATGCAAGCCATGCCAATGCCCGAAGCCTCGATCGTCAGGATCTTGTTGATCTCGACACCCTCGAACAGACGGGCCCACTCGGCGCCCATGTGGTCGAACAGCTCAACGTCGCATTGGTGGTTGAGGAAGGCATCAACCTTAAGGACGTTACCGGCCTTTACGATGCCGTCATGGCGAATACGATCCTCAAGCTCCTGCATGGCGCAACCCCTTCTCGCGGCAACGATACCGCGCGATTAATAAACGTTGTTCGATAGTCTACCACGGACCGACCCCCGCCCGCCCCACAAGCCGCATCGCACCACAAACCAGTCTTTTTGGGACGGCGCGAATCGTGGCAGACAGCCTCCCAACACGCTAATGGCGGGCGCGCATCTTCACCAAACGCACCATGGCAAGCGCAAAGCCCACGGCGGCCACAACCATAAGCACGTAGAACACCGAGCGAAAGCCGAATAGGAACACATCCGGACGGCCTGCAACAAAACTGGTCACAGCCTCGTCCATCGCCACGCTCATCTGCCCATACAGGATATTCGACGCCACCGTAATGCCGAGTGCCATGCCAGCATAGCGCGCCAAACTGCCCAAGCTGCCCGCAAAACCAAGTGCTTCGCGCGGAGCCGAGCCCATATACAACGAATTGTTAGGGCTCTGGAAAATCGACGTACCGCACGACATAAATGCGACGCAGCACACGATCACAGGGATAGAAGAGTGCTCGTCGAGCGTGCTTACCGCAAAGAGACCGCACACGTACACGCCCAGGCCAACCGCCGTGGGGCCCTCGCAGCCAACACGGTCCGAAACCGTACCCGAAAGCGGGCCGATAAAGGCATTCACCATCGGCAGCGCCAAAAACAGCAGGCCCGAAACGTCAGACCCAAACCCATGCGCATCCTGAAAATAGAACGGCAGAATAAACTCGGATGCGCCAATGCCAACGAACACGATGAGCATGCAGGCAAGGTTGATGGTGAAGGCCGAATTTGCAAAGCAGCGACGCGCGGCCTCCGCCAGCGACATGGGGCGCTCGCCGGCCTCCGGCTTAACATGCGGCAGCGTGTAGAGCCCCACGATAAACGAGATGACGCCAATGGGCAGGTTGATGAGGAAGATGCTCTCCCAGGGAAAGCTTGCCACCAACATGCCGCCGAGCACGGGGCCGCACATCATGCCGAGGGCCACGAAGGTCGCGAGAATACCCATGGCACGGCCTCGTTCGCGCGCCGGAAACGACTCGGTGATGATACCCATGTTGTTGGCCATGGCCGCCGCGCAGCCGACGCCCTGCACAATGCGTGCCAGGATAAGAACCTCGAGCGAGGCCGAAAGGCCGCACAGCAGCGAACCGACCGAAAAGACGATGACGCCCAGCTGGAACACATTCACCTTGCCGCGCACGTCGCCCAGACGGCCAAACGGCAACATAGCCACGCAAGTCGCAAGCAGATACACCGAGCTTACCAGCTGAATGCGATCGAGGCCCACGCCCAGCTCCTTTTGCATCACGGGCAGCGCCACGGTCACGACGGTCGAATCCAGACACACCATAAACGTCATGATGAGCACGGTAAACAGAATCGCCCACTTGTTCTTGCCATGGGTGTCGCCCTCTAGGGCAATGTGCTCGCGGCGCAGCTGCTCTGCGGTTTTCTCCATATCCATCCTTTCGAGTGGCGCAACGCAAAAACGGGGCCCCAATCGCCTGCAAACAGTCGCGATTGGGGTCCCGCCTACGGAATCGGAACTAAAGGTCGCCGAAGCTTTCTACCATCATCGGCGCCTTATGCGAACGCTAGCCTAGCACTGCTCAAGTGCCTGCCCAAGGTCGGCAATCAAGTCGGCCGTGTCCTCGAGGCCGCACGACAGGCGCACCATATCGGCGGAGATACCGCAGGCGATGAGTTCCTCGTCGTTCATCTGGCGATGCGTGGCATTAGCGGGATGCAGGCAGCAAGTGCGGGCGTCAGCCACGTGCGTGGCGATCTGAGCGAGCTTGAGGCTCTTCATAAAGGTCTCGGCTGCCGCGCGACCACCGTTAAAGCCAAAGCTCACAACGCCGCAGGTGCCGTTGGGCATGTACTTCTGAGCCAAGTCATAGTACTTATCGCCCTCCAGGCCCGGATAGCTCACGAAGCGTACCTTGGGATGACTCTGCAGGAACTTGGCAACGGCCAGGCCGTTCTCGCAATGACGCGGCATGCGCACATGCAGGCTCTCGAGCGAGCTGTTCAGGAAAAACGCCGCCTGCGGGTTCTGCATGGGGCCGAGGTCGCGCATAAGCTGCGCGGTGGCCTTGGTAATAAAGGCGCCCTCGCGACCGAACTTCTCGGCATAGGTCACGCCGTGGTAGCTCTCATCAGGCGTGGTGAGACCCGGGAACTTGTCCGCATGGGCCATCCAGTCAAACTGGCCGTGGTCGACGATCACGCCGCCCAGGTAGGCCGCATGGCCATCCATGTACTTAGTGGTGGAGTGCGTGACGATGTCGGCGCCCCACTCAAAGGGACGGCACATCACGGGCGTCGGGAAGGTGTTGTCGACCATCAGCGGTACGCCGTGGTCATGTGCGGCCTTGGCAAAGCGCTCAATATCGAGCACGGCAAGGGCGGGGTTTGCGATCGTCTCGCCAAAGACGAGCTTTGTGTTGGGCTGAAAGGCAGCCTCCAGCTCCTCATCGGTGCAGTCGGGGGCAACGAACGTGCAGGTCACGCCCATGCGGCCCATGGTGTGGGCGAGCAGGTTGTAGGTACCGCCGTAAATGGCAGAGCTTGCGACCACATGATCGCCGGCACCGGCCACGTTAAAGATCGCGAGGAAATTCGCAGCCATGCCCGAGCTCGTGAGCATCGCGGCAGTGCCTCCCTCCATCTCGCAGATCTTGGCGGAAACCAGATCGCACGTGGGGTTCTGCAAACGGCTGTAGAAGTAGCCCGACTCCTCTAGGTCAAACAGCTTGCCCATGTGCTCGGACGTGTCGTACTTCCACGTGGTGGACTGGTAGATGGGCACCTGGCGCGGCTCGGCATCTCCCGGGTGATAGCCGCCCTGGACACATGTGGTTCCGATGGTCTGCTCGCTCATATCTAGCTCCCTTGCCTGGGTTACGTTTTATTCGGTTCACGATACCGCTACCCTGCACCCCTCTCAACCCATCCCCAAGGTAGGTTAAGGGACAAATTGATCAGGGGTATTTATCTCAAGCCTTGGGCATTTGCTCGATAGATAAAAACGAGACATACATGAAGCTCTCGATGATTACATGCCCCGTCACGGGTACCATAGGCGAGTACACCGTGACCAAGGAGACAACGATGAAGCAAATCGATACTGCTCAGCTCGACACCGCCGCCTGCCATGCTCAGGCTGCCGAATACCACGCCCAAGGCTTCAACTGCGCACAGGCCGTCGCCTGCACGCTCGCACCTGCCGTCGGGCTCGACCCCCAGACCGCCTTTACCCTCACC
The DNA here is from genome assembly GCA_900541875.1 of uncultured Collinsella sp. Classification (GTDB taxonomy): domain Bacteria; phylum Actinomycetota; class Coriobacteriia; order Coriobacteriales; family Coriobacteriaceae; genus Collinsella. Next base: position 74,487 of record UQLF01000003.1, read on the forward strand.
GAGGGCTTTGGCGCCGGCATGGGCGGCATGACCGAAACCTGCGGTGCCATCTCGGGCGCCGTGGCCATCATGGGCTTTGTGATGAGCGACGGCATGGAAAACCCCAAGACCAAGGGCCAGACCTACAAGCTGTCGCGCGAAATCGCCAAGCGTTTTGGCGAGAAGAACACGACGACCGTCTGCGGCACGCTCAAGGGCATCGGATCGGACAAGGGTCCGCTCCGCAGCTGTCCCGGTTGCATCGACGATGCCGTCGAGATCGCCTGCGATGTGCTAAAGCAGCTCGCCGAGTAAACGGCAGCAACAGAAAAACGACGGCCGGCGCGCTTGGAATCCATCCAAAAGCACGCCGGCCGTCGTCGTTAGAACTCGGCAAACTCGGGAGCACCGACCTCAATCTCCTCGCGCCCCGCCATAAGCTCGCGCATCTTAGCGCAAAATGGCTCCTGCTCCCCCGCCTTAAACACCAAATGAAGTGTCACGGCATCCGCGTAATCGGTATCCGAAACCTTGGCACCCGAATCCTGCGCCAAACGAAGCACCTGCTCATACTGTGGATAGGCCACATGTACGTCAACCGGCACGACGCTTGTCATCTCAACGATCTGCCCGGCCTCCTGAGCCGCGGCCACCGCCGCCTGCGTCGCAGCGGTATAGGCGCGCACCAAGCCACCAGGCCCCAACAGCGTGCCACCAAAATAGCGCGTCACCACGCAGCAAACATTTTTGAGCTCTGCGCCGCGCAACACCTCGAGCGTCGGCATACCGCTCGTGCGGCTCGGCTCACCGTCATCGCTCTGGCGCTCGCGTCCATCGACCAAAATCCACGCGGGGACATTGTGTCGAGCGTCGTAATGACGCTTGCGAACCATCTCGATAAAGGCATTCGCCTCATCCTCGGACTCAATATGGACCAGCTGGGCAATAAACCGGCTCTTGCGATCCACAAACTCGCCCGAAGCCTCAATATTCGATTGCAGAGTAAAATAGCTGTCCAACAAAGCCCCTCAACAAAATAAAGCGCGGCAACAAACAGCCACAATAATACGGCAAAGGGCACATCGGTTGACCGCCTAAATAGAACGGAAACGCCGATGAACAGGCAAAAACAGCGAGACGGCGTCAGCTGAGTCGATTTGGCCCGAAAGAGGAGGGAGCACGCCTTATGGCGGCGACCGACGAATGAGCGCCAAATCGGCCAGCTGACGCCGTCGAAGGCGAGAACCCGTCAGCGCGAGCAAGGTGCCTTGAAAGACGAGGGCATTGACCTTATGGTCATGCCCGAAGGCTTGAAAGGCAGATTGCCGCGCTGACGGGTTCGCAGCGTCAACAAAGTGCCAAGTGGGCCTATAAGCCGGGTTCTGTCGTGAACGGTCATTTATCTTGTCTGCACGTTACCGTGCAGCTCCACGCACGCTACCCGAACGCGGACCGGGCCGGCCCATAGCGTTCCTATTCGCGCTTGCTCCGGATGGGGCTTGCCAAGCCGCCGTGTTGCCACGACGCTGGTGGTCTCTTACACCACCGTTTCAGCTTTTCCCTTTACGCCTTGCGGCGCAGGTGGGAGTCTTCTTTTCTGCGGCGCTTTCCGTCGGATCACTCCGCCCGGCCGTTAGCCGGCATCCCGCCCTCTGGAGCCCGGACTTTCCTCACGCGTGCTGCAAGCAGCACATCGCGCGACCGTCTGGCCCACTCAGCAATGCAAGAGTGTAACACACCGTTGCCGCAGGCAATGGCACAACGCAAACGCTCGACACGATATACCAAGAACCGCCATGCGCTACAATAATCCTGTCGATGGGCAACGTCGTCAGTCGAGACGCGACCGCGCTCCGCACCCCTCCGTCTACTCGGTGTGTTCCCGCCTCCTCCCCGAGGCGGGATGTCGGCATTTTTCATGCACCGACAACCAAATAGCCTGTGGCCAGCCTGGGCAGCATCGCGCGCCTCAGCAGCAAATGCAAAAAAGGACCCGTCCATTGCGGACGGATCCCTTAAAACAAGTGATCGTCAAACCGATTTACTCGGCGTCGGTCTCCTCGTCCTTCTTCTCGGAAGGAAGCGGGGTAACCTCGATCTCGACGCCCAGAGTCTCAGCAGCGGACTTCATGGACAGGGAGATACGACGACGGTCGAGGTCGATCTCCATGACCTTGACCTGAACCTTGTCGCCCACGTGGGTGACCTGAGAAGGCTGGTCGACGTGCTTGTTGGCCATCTCGGAGATGTGCACCAGGCCCTCGATGCCCTCGCCCAGGTCGACGAAAGCGCCGAACGGGACAAGCTTGGTCACAGTGCCCTCGACGATAGCACCGACGGGGTACTTCTTGACCAGTGCGCGCCACGGATCCTCGGTGGTCTGCTTGAGACCCAGGGAGATGCGCTCGCGGTTGAGATCGACGTCGAGAACCTCGACCTCGACCTCCTGGCCGACCTTGACAACCTCGGAAGGATGGTTGACGTGGTTCCAGGAGAGCTCGGAGATGTGGATGAGGCCCTCGATACCGCCAAGGTCGACGAAGGCGCCGAAGTCGACGATGGAGGAAACGGTGCCCTGGAGACGCATGCCAGACTTGAGCTTGGACAGGATCTCGGAGCGCTCGGCCTTACGGGACTCCTCGAGCACGACGCGACGGGAGAGGACGACGTTGTTGCGGTTGCGGTCCATCTCGATGACGCGAGCCTCGATGCGGGTGCCCATGTAAGAGGTGAGGTCCTTGACGCGACGGAGGTCGACGAGGGAAGCGGGCAGGAAGCCACGCAGGCCGATGTCGAGGATCAGGCCGCCCTTGACAACCTCGATAACCTCGCCCTCGACGTTCTCGCCGGAGTTGAACTTCTCCTCGATGCGGTTCCAAGCACGCTCGTACTCGGCACGCTTCTTGGACAGGACCAGACGACCGTCCTTGTCCTCCTTCTGGAGAACCAGAGCCTCGATGGGATCACCGAGTGCAACGATGTCTGCAGGGTTAGCGTCCTTGCGGATGGACAGCTCGCGGACCGGGATAACGCCCTCGGACTTGAATCCGATGTCAACGAGCACCTCGTCATGCTCGATCTTAACGACAGTGCCGTTAACGAGATCGCCCTCATCAAAGTCGGTAATCGTACCGTCGATGAGGTTGTTCATCTCCTCCTCATTGACATCGTCAAGAGAGAAAATGGACGAGTTCTGAATCTCACTCAAAGGTGGACCCCTTTCGAACTACGGGGCCCCGATTGCTAGGACCTACAGAAGGGTGCGACAAGCACACAACGTTTAGGAACACTCGGGAGCCGACAGATACTAATGTGACGCTTATGCAATCACGTTCGTATAGGTTACGGGGAAATGAGTTCGATTTCAAGCGTGAACTGCGATTTTTTACTCGTGTGGAGACTTTTTCGTAATCTTATGAACACACGTCTCCGCAACTTGACGATAACCAGCCAGGCATTCGGCTTTGGGGTAAAGTATCCGGAGCCAACGATTCTAGATCGATTTTTCGAGAAAGGTGCCCGCGTGCTCAAAGCAGTCGTTTTCGATATGGACGAGACGCTTCTCAGCATCAACCTCAACGCGTTCATCCTTCGCTATTTTAAGGATGTCTCTTCGATGCTCGCGGATATCGGGCGCCGCAGCCGCGGTGGCACGATGGCACGCCTCGGCACCATCCTGGTCGACCTCAACGCCAATCGCCGCAGCGGCACGGACAACCGCACCAATCTTGAGTTTTACCAAGAAGAGGTCGAGCGCCGATGCGGGATCCGCCTCTCCGATCCCCTCATCTACGAGGCGTTTACCTACTATGACCGCGAAGTTCTTCCGTACAAGAACGACGATGTCATTAACGCCCACGCCATGCCGGGCGCACACGCCGCGCTTCAGGCCGTACAGGATGCAGGACTGCGTTGCGCGCTCTTTACCAACCCCAGCTTTCCCCAGGGGGCCATCGAGTGCCGCATGGGTTGGGGCGACCTGGCCGACGCCCCCTTTGAGCTCGTCACGCACATGGGAAACACCACCCGCTGCAAGCCCGATGCCACCTACTATCTAGAGCAACTGCAGGTCATGGGACTCGAGCCGCACGAGGTCCTCATGGTGGGCAACGACCCCAAGCGCGACTTCCCGTCCCCCGATTGCGGAATCCAAACCGCCTTTGTGGGCCAAGGCAAGCCCAGCCGAGCCACCTGGCGCGGAACCATGGAAGACTTCGCCCGCGACTTCAACGCCGTAATCGAAGCCTTCTACGAGCACCAAGTAGCCGACGAACTGTCCTAACAAACTCGAGTCTTGCCGATCATGATGTTGAGGATCTCGATGTCGGTGTCCTTCATGCCCACGCGGCCTACGTAGCCCATACTGGCGATTGTTTGCTCAACGGTATCTTGGATCAGGCCCTCGCCGGCGCGGAAGCCGCGACCCTGCATGGCCATATCATGGCCCAGAATCGCCGCATCGACGGCAGCCGAGATCTTGGCGGCACAGCTCGCCTTGGCGCCGTCGCACACGATGCCGCCCACGTTACCGAGCGTGTTCGAGACGGTCGCGCCAATCTGTTCGCGCGTGCCACCGCACAGCCAGGTAATCGCAGCGCCGGCGCCGCACGCAGCGCAAATAGCACCGCAAAACGCCGAAAGCGCACCAATATAGCTCTTGATATGCACGGCGATAAGATCGGACAGCATCACGGCGCGCACCAGGCGCTCGTGGTCGCAACGCAGGTACTCGGCATACTCCATGACGGGCAATGCGCAGGTAATGCCCTGATTGCCCGAGCCGCACACAATGGCGACCGGCAGCGCGCAACCGTTCATGCGGGCGTCGGATCCGGCGGCCGCACGGGCACGGGCGCGGCAGGCGACGTCATCGGCACGAGCACCCAGCAGCGTACGGCCCACCTCGGCGCCCCAAGCGTGCGCGAGACCCTCGGCACTGATCGCGCCATTCAGCTCAATCTGACGCTCAACGGCAGCGCGGGCGTCCTCAATGTCACCGTCCTCGATAAAGTCGATGATGGTCTCGATCGACATGGGCGTGTCGGCGTTATCTGCCGCACGCTCGGCCACCACGCGCTCGGCGCAGGCGGCGCACTCCCCCGCCGACTTACCGCATACCGGAATACCGTCGAGCGTATGGCACGTGACATTAGTGTGGTGATCGGTAATCTCGACGACCGCGGTATGGCCCCCGGCCGTCGCAGTCACCTTGATGTAGAGGTTGGGCACACCCTCGACAAGCGACACATCGCAGTAGTCCGCATCGGCAAGCAGCTCGGCCACGCGGGCGCGGTCCGCGTCATCGACGCTCTCGAGCACCTCGAGCGCGCTCTTGGCATCGCCGCCCACGGCACCCAGCACGGCCGCGGCTTCAATACCATGCATTCCGCCCGAGTTGGGCACGGTCACGCTCTTGACGTTCTTGATGATGTTGCCCGAGCAGGCAACATCCATATGATCGGGCTCGCAACCGAGCGTCTGGCTCGCCAGCGCCGCTGCATAGGCAACGGCAATGGGCTCGGTACAGCCGAGCGCGCAGACAAGCTCGCGGTTCAAAACATCGCAAAACGCGGCATCACGGATGGAATCGGTAGGCATAGGTATCTCCTGCTTGCATAACGGGCTGGGCTCTCAAAAAAGTTAGCTCCTTTATTTGATAACAATGCATCAAAAACCGCAACCATGGTTCCGGCGGACGGCGCTCAAGCGCAAACTGACGACATTCATTCACGAGAAGCCAGTCTTGTTGCCTGCTAAAGCGTTTGACCAAAAAACGCTCGAGCGTTTACGCAAAAGTCGCGCTATCATGCAGTCGAACGCGGTAAACACCTTTAGCATTTGCGCCGCACAGACCAGAGAGGAACCATCCATGAAGATCGGTATCGGTAACGACCACGCCGCCGTCGAGCTCAAGAACATCATTTCCGAGCACCTGAAGGAGCGCGGCTGCGAGGTCGTGAACTTTGGCACCGACACCTCCGAGAGCTTTGACTACCCCATCGCCGGCTACAAGGTGGGTAAGGCCGTTGCCAACGGCGACGTCGACCTGGGCATCCTCATCTGTGGCACCGGTGTCGGGATTAGCTTGGCTGCCAACAAGGTCGAGGGCGTACGCGCCGTTGTGTGCTCCGAGCCCTTCAGCGCCAAGCTCTCCCGCATGCACAACAATACCAACGTGCTCGCCTTTGGCGCCCGCGTCGTGGGCTCCGAGCTCGCCAAGATGATTGTCGACGAGTGGCTCGACGCCGAGTTTGAGGGTGGTCGTCACGAGCGTCGCGTTAACCTCCTCAACGAGATCGATCACACGCGCGGCCTTAAGATCGTCGACGAAGCCTAAACTATTCAGTGCCACAAGCTAACAGCAGGGGCCCGCTCGGAACGCATGTCCGAGCGGGCCCCTGCATAGATTTTGAAATAAAAGGGCGCCGCGGATGGAGTTCCGCGGCGCCCAAGCCACACGCTAACAGCTTTAAGGAGTCAAAGCTGGTTTAGCCAAAGAAGCGCTTGATCTCAATCTCGGCATTCTCCAAGCAGTCGGAGCCGTGGATCACGTTGGCGTTGACATCGACGGCAAAGTCGCCGCGGATGGTGCCGGGGGCAGCGTCAAGCGGGTTGGTAGCGCCCATGAGGGTGCGCATCTTAGCAACAGCGGAGAGACCGGAAACGACCATCTTGACGACCGGACCGCTCGTCATAAAGTCGCAGAGACCGCCAAAGAAGGGCTTGTCGGCCAGATGGGCGTAGTGCTCCTCGACGGTAGCGCGCTCGAGCGTGGTCATCTCCATGCGCTCGATGACAAGACCGCTGCGCTCAATGCGAGCAACAATCTCGCCGATTTTGCGATCGCGCACGGCGTCGGGCTTAATCATGATGAAGGTCTTCTCGATAGCCATAAAAGTAGCCTTTCAAGTAGGTTCGCGCGTGCCCAAGTCCCATTCCGGCACCCGCCTGGACTGCATCGTAACAGAGTTTTAGCTGCAGTTAAACAAAAAGCTGTTTATTGAAACGTTGCAATTTATTAAAGCGCTCCATATGTGTCACTTCTGTTTCGAAGCCCGATTAGAGTACCATCCGACCGCCCATCAACCGCATCGAACAGAGCAGGCGGTCGGTTGCCGCCCGCGAACGTAACCCCTTCACAACCTGCCCAAAGGTCCTACAGAACTTCTCGACAAGCCCCTCCCCCATAGCAACAAAATACGGACGCCCACATCAGCAGACGCCCGTAAAGCAAAAAACGATTCCTCAATAAATGGCCAAAACAGCTTCGGCCAAATTTCTACTTTACCCCGTGACCCATCTCGACGACCTTGGTCAGCGATCCAAACACGCCCTCGTCAGCCACGAGCTGTGCCTCAGCGCGCTCAAGCTGCACGGCAACGGCGGCAGGGGCGGTGCCGCCCTCGGTCGTGCGCGCAGCGACAATCGACGGGATGTCGAGCGCCTCGGTAATGTCGCGCTCAAAGAGCGGGCTTGCCTCCTGGAACACCTCAAACGGCAGGTCCTCAAGATTGCAGCCGCGCTTCTCGCACATCAGGACCAGATGGCCCACCACGGCATGTGCCTCGCGGAACGGCAGACCACGCTTAGCCAGGTAATCGGCAACATCGGTGGCGGCAAGGTGACCCACGCCGCACTCGCGCGCCATGGCATCCTCGTTGACGGTCCAAGTCGAAATCATACCGGCCATAACCGACAGGCACTGCATGAGCGTATGGGCGGTATCGAGCGCGCCCTCCTTGTCCTCCTGCAAGTCCTTGTTATAAGCAAGCGGCAGGCCCTTCATGGTCACGAGCAGCTGCACCAGGTTGCCATAGACTCGGCCGCTCTTGCCGCGGATAAGCTCGGCAAAGTCGGGGTTCTTCTTCTGCGGCATGATAGACGAGCCGGTGGAGTAGGAGTCGGAAAGCGTGATAAAGCCAAATTCGGAGCTCGACCACAGCACGATCTCCTCGGAAAGACGCGACAGGTGCATGGCCATGACGGAGCCGGCGTAATGCAAATCGAGCAGGAAATCACGGTCGGAAACTGCATCGAGCGAGTTGGGAATCACGCCCGCAAAGCCAAGTTCGGTAGCCGTCATCTGACGATCGAGCGGATAGCTCGTGCCGGCAAGCGCGGCAGCACCCAGCGGGCAGTTGTCGGCGGCATCAAAGGCGGCCTTCAGGCGTGTAAAGTCGCGCGCGAACATCCAGGAATACGCCAGCAGATGATGCGACAGCAGCACGGGCTGAGCGTGCTGCATGTGCGTGTAGCCCGGCAGAATCACCTTGTCGTACTTCTTGGCCGCATCCACCAGCACATGGCGCAGCTCAAGATTGGCCTCCATGAGCTCCTTGGCCAGCGCCTTGACGCCCAGGCGCGTGTCGGTCGCCACCTGGTCGTTGCGCGAACGTCCGGTATGCAAGCGCTTGCCAGCCTCGCCGATGCGACGCGTCAGCTCGCTCTCGATGGACATATGAATGTCCTCGTCGTTGATGTCGAAGGTGAAGTTGCCGGCATCGATATCCTGTTCGATTCCGGTCAGGCCCTTGGTAATCGCCTGCTCGTCCTCGGCACTGATGATGCCCTGGGCCGCCAACATTTTGGCATGTGCCTTAGAGCCGGCGATATCCTGCTTATAGAGATGTTTGTCGACCGGCAGCGACGCGCCAAACTCCTGCGTGACCTCGGCCACGCCTGCCTCAAAACGACCGCCCCAAAGAGCCATGGAACCGTCCCCTTTCTCCAAATACCAAAACAAGCGCCCAAAGCAATGCGCCATATCGCTAAAGCGATTTTTCAACCGCTAGTTTTACACATTCCCCACCGTGTGCGGAGCCATGTAGCTAATTTGCAAAGAAGTGACGCGCCATGCACTTGGCGCCCAACGTCTCCCTCCGGATGTTGCCCTGCGAACCATCGATCCAGGCCTTCAGGCTCATAGGGACATCCTCGACCTTTGCGGCATCGAACTCGGGCGCGAGGGCAAGCAAAGCATGCGCGATAGCATTGAACATAATGGATACTCCTCGTATATATAGGCGCAGAGCCGCCAAATTGATAGAAGGAGCCCCGCCGGACAACCCCGGCGGGGCTCGGACTCAGCCGCAGATGCGGCATCATATATGCGGGCGGAACGTAGGGGCCACCGATGTTAAGAAGTGTCAGCAAGCATAACGAAAGGTAGGGACCCCGTGCGCCCGTTATGTATCACGCGGATGGGCCGCGCGGATACCAAGGGAAGGAGGCGCTAGGCCTGGGCGGCAGCAGAGCTGGGGCCCTGGACCTTAGCCCACGTCTTGAGCGACAGCGTATCGATCTCGATAAAGCCGGCGCTGGCCTTCTCGTCAAACGTGGTGTCGCGGTCGTAGGTGGCCAGGCCGTAGTCGTAGAGGCTGAAGGGGCTCTTGCGACCGACGACATGGCAGTTGCCCTTAAAGAACTTCAGGCGGACGGTGCCGGTCACGAACTTCTGGGTGTCGGCCATAAAGGCGTCGAGTGCGTTTTTGAGCGGGCTGTACCACTGGCCGTTGTACACGGCGGTGGCCCAATCCTGCTCGAGCTTGATCTTGGTCTTGAGCAGGTCACCCTCGACGCAGATGTCCTCGAGCGCCTTGTGGGCGGTGATGAGCGTCAGGGCGCCGGGAACCTCGTAGCACTCGCGGCTCTTGAGGCCCACCAGACGATCCTCGACCAGGTCAAGACGGCCAAAGCCGTTGTCGCCCGAAATCTTGTTGAGGGCGATGACGATCTCGGAGAGCTTCATCTTCTTGCCGTCGACGGCGACAGGCTTGCCGGCCTCAAACTCGATCTCGGTATAGGTCGGGGTGTCGGGCGTGTCCTCGGGGTTCTTGGTCATAACCCAAGCGTCATCGAGCGGCTCATTCCAAGGGTCCTCCAGGTGACCGCACTCGATGGCGCGACCCCACAGGTTGTCGTCGATGGAGTAGGGGTTATCGTTGGCACCCTCGGGAACCGGCACGTTGTGGGCGTGGGCATAGGCGACCTCGTCGGGACGGCACTTCAGATCCCACTCGCGCACCGGGGCGATAACCTTGAGCTCAGGGTCGAGGGCCTTGACGGCAGCCTCAAAACGAACCTGGTCGTTACCCTTGCCGGTGCAGCCGTGGGCGACGTAGGTCGCGCCAAACTCGTGGGCGACCTCAACAAGCTTCTTGGCAAGCAGCGGGCGAGACAGGGCGGAGAGCAGCGGATACTTGTTCTCGTACATGGAGTTTGCTGCGATGGCTTTGGTCAGGAACTCATCGGAGAACTCGTCGCGCAGGTCGAGCACCTGGCAATCGAGAACGCCCAGGTCGAGCGCCTTCTGCTTCTTGGCATCCAGTCCGGTCTCTTCCTGGCCCACGTTGCCGCAGACGCAAACGACATCGAGATTCTTCTCGTCCTGGAGCCACTTGACACATACGGATGTATCAAGACCACCGGAATATGCGAGAACGACTTTTTCCTTGCTCATGGCTGTTTCCTTTCGCCCTTGGCAGCTAGTTAGAACATCGGTCAGTTGCAAGTCATTTCAAGGTCATATACCGTGCAATATCAGGTTAAATAGCAAAAATCAGCACATACATGCCCTAGAAACATGCAGCAATGTCGTGCTAAAACCCAACGACCTCAAAATGACTCTGTTGAGGCAATTCGCCCCATGCGGACAGAGACGATTGTTATCGTCGTCGGGAAATTGCGCGCTGGCGTCGGATGGCATTGTCTGCAGTGGTGATGATCTTTACGAACTGCATCTGCCTCTCCTTTCACGTATCGCCGGGCGCAATTCAAATATCGTAAACGGTACCTTTTACTCGGTAAGCGGTTGTTTTTCCGTCTCCGTTTTCGATGGTCGCTATATTACGCTAAAGTGCCCGCAGCACAAGCGACAAATTCAAATTTCTGAAAAGTTTTTTCATTACTTTGTGAAGCGTGGTGCAAATACGCACCATTCCTGCGAAAATACGCTCGACTACTAGTTGATGGTTATAACGTCTGAAACAATCTCGAAACGAAAGGCGCATTTTTATGCAAACTTACGAATCGGACGCCAACATCGGCAACATTAAGATTCTCGCCGTCGATATGGACAAGACGCTGCTGACCGACGAGCGTGTGCTGCCCCAGGGTCTTGATGAGCGCCTGGACAAGCTCGCCGACGCCGGCATCGTATTCTGCCCCGCCAGCGGACGTCCCGCCCCCAAGCTCGAGGAGATGTTCGAGGGCATCAAGAACCGCCTCGCCTTTTGTCCCGACAACGGAGCTTGCGTGATCTATCGCGGCAGCTATATCTATAAGAGCAATATTGACGTGGAGCTGTATCAGCAGGTCTTGAACCGTGCCTCGGAGGATCCTCGCGCTGTCCCCGTCCTGTGCTGCTTCGACGAGTTCTACGTGCTTGCCCGCGACCATCAATACCACGACGAGATCAGCGTCTACTACAACACAATCAACTACGTCGACAGCTTTGAGGGCATTGATTTCGAGTCCAACAAGATTTCGGTCTTCTTCCCCGGCTACGACGCCGAGCCCGCTTTCCGCGAGACCTATAGCCCCGAGTTCTCGGACAAACTCTACGTCACCAACGCTGGGCGCGAGTGGATCGACTTTATGAACCTGGGCGTCGACAAGGGCGCCGGCGTCGCTCACCTGTGCGAGCACCTGAGCATCGATATTGCCGATGCTGCCGCCGTGGGCGATACCTACAACGACATCCCCATGCTGGAGCGCGTCGGACATAGCTTTATCGTGGACAATGCCGAGGAGCACATGAACGCGCACGCCAAGTGGCGCATTCCGAGCAACAACGACGGGGGCGTACTGACGCTCATCGACGCCATCTTGGCGGCTCGGTAATCTATCCCGTCGCCATGCCCGGGTCCGGCCGTTTTATTTTTGCTCGGTCAGGTCCTGGGCTCGCTCGAAGGCCACATTAAGTGGCCTTCGGCTCGTGCGGAATCTACAAAAATCAAACGGCCGGGCCCGAGCATGGCTACGTTGACTTGCTTGCCGCATGGATGGCGTCTTGGCGCCTAGATACTTTGGCTGATTTTTATTGAACGAAGGACGCTCCTTGTTGATGAGGGGCGTCCTTCTGGTTTTGATTACTTTGGAATTGTGGTCGTGCCCTTACTTGGCGTCTGCCCAGGTCACTCCAGTCGAAGCTTCGGCGATCAACGGCACGCGGAGGTCTACTACGTGTTCCATGACGTCGCGGACCATGGTGGTTAGGCGCTCGACTTCGTCGACGGGGCATTCAAAGTCCAGTTCGTCGTGTACCTGCAGGATCATGTGGGCGGCAAAGCCTTCTTCTTCCAGGCGACGGCTTACGCGGGCCATCGCAATCTTGATGATATCGGCAGCGGTTCCCTGCATGGGGTGGTTCATGGCCGTGCGCTCGCCAAAACCGCGGAGTTGCGGGTTTTTGGCCTTGAGCTCCGGAATATGACGACGGCGGCCGTACATGGTCTCGGCGTAGCCCGTCTGCTTGGCGCGTGCCACCACGTTGTCGAGGAACGTGCGCACGCCCGGATAGGCCTCGTAGTAGCGGTCGATCATGTCGCGCGCCTCGGCCATCGAGATATGCAGCGACTGCGACAGACCGTAGGCCTGCTGACCATACACGATACCAAAGTTCACGGCCTTGGCGCGACTGCGCAGGTCGGGCGTTACCTCGGACACCGGCACACCAAACACGCGCGCCGCCGTCTCGGCATGGAAGTCCTCGCCCTCGTTAAAGGCGCGCACCAAGTGCTCGTCACCCGAGAGATGCGCCAGCAGACGCAGCTCGATCTGCGAGTAGTCCACCGCCAAAAAGACGCTTCCCTCGCCTGCCGAAAACGCCGTCTTGACGGTACGACCCAGCTCCGAGCGCGTCGGGATGTTCTGCAGGTTCGGGTCGCTCGAGGACAGACGCCCCGTTGCCGTGATGGTCTGGTTGTACGTAGTGTGTACGCGACCGTCACCACGGCGTAGCGGGCCCAGGGTGTCCAGATAGGTGGACTTGATCTTAGACTTCTCACGCCAGTCCAAGATCAGACGCACGATTTCGTGGTCACGCGCAAGGTCGCTCAGCACCTTGGCGTTGGTCGAATAATAGCCGCGCTTAGTCTTCTTGAGGCCCTTGGTCGGAAGCCCCATCACATCAAAGAGCACATGCGACAGCTGCATGGGACTGCCAATATTAAAGGTCTCATCACCGGCAAGGTCGCGAATGCTTCGCTCGACCTCGGTGATCTGGGTCGCCAGACCCTCGGACAGACTGCGCAGGCGATCGGGGTCCACGAGCATGCCCGCGCGCTCCATCTTGGCAAGCACCGGAACGAGCGGCATCTCGATGCCATCGAACACGTTGGCGGCATTCTCACGGGCCATGCACTCGCGCAACGGCGTCACGAGCGCCAGCGTCAGAGCCGCAGTACGGGCGGCAGGCGCTGGAGCGTCCTCGCCGGCACCCTCTGCGCCGCGCACCGCAGGCAGCGCCATCTGCAGATACGTATCGGCAAGATATGCCTCATCGAACTCGGAGCGATCGGAATCCAGCAGGTAAGCGGCGACCACGGTATCGAAGATACGCGTGGAATCGGCAGCGAGCGGATCCATGAGCTCGGGCTCAGAAGAATCGATGGGCGAAAGCTCGTGCAGCAGCGCCTTCGTATCCGGGCTCGCCACGCGGCCCTCCATAAACAGGCGCGCAAGCACGCCGGCGATCACACCGTGAGCGAAGTTGAAGCCATCGACTACGGCAGTGGAGGCGCTGTCGCCCTCCTCGAGCGCGAACAGGCCCTTGGACGTCGCCAACCACAGCGTGCGCGTCAGTCCAAAGAGCGCGCCCTCTTCCTTGTCGTCGTCCACCACGGCGGCGACCCACTCGCCGGCATCAATCGCGCGGGAGACCTCAGCCGCAACGGCACCAAGCGCGTCGGCATCGCCGGCGGCTGCGCGAACCATAGCAGGTATCTCAAACACACTGGAGGCAGCAGCAGCCCCGCCCTCGCCGCCAATCAGCGCCAAGAAACGGTTCTGCATGGCCGTAATGCCGAGTGTGCCCAGCGCCGTGGAGACTTCGTCGGCGGAAAACGCGGGGAAGGACGTCGCCTCAAAATCGAGCTCGACAGGCGCATCGGTGCGAATGGTTGCGACCTTGCGGCTCAGCAGGGCGTCGTCGATGTGCGCACGCAGGTTCTCGCCCATCTTGCCCTTGACCTCGTCGGCGTGTGCGATGACCTCGTCCAGGCTACCGTACTGCGCAATGAGCGCACTCGCCTTTTTGGGGCCGATGCCCGGCACGCCGGGGATGTTATCGGACGTGTCGCCCTTCAGACCATAAAAGTCGGGCACGAGCGCCGGCGTAATGCCGTGATACAGATCGTCCACGCTCTCGGGCGTCATGATCGCCACGTCGGACAGGCCCTTGCGGGTCGAGACCACGTTGACGTGCTCGGTCACGAGCTGATACATATCGCGATCGCCGGTCACCAGCAGCATGTCACAGCCGGCCTGCTCGCCCAGGCGCGCCATAGTGCCCAGGATGTCATCGCCTTCCCAGCCCTCGGACTGCAAAATCGGCACGTTGAGCGCGGTGAGCAGCTCCTTAATCATGGGAAACTGTGCGTGCAGATCGGGGTCCATGGGCGGGCGCTGAGCCTTATACTGCGGCAGCATCTCCATGCGCACGCGCGGCTTGCCCTTATCAAACGCCACGACCACGCCGTCGGGGTTAAAGGCATCGATCATCTTAAGAAACATGTTCAGGAAGCCGAAAATCGCGTTGGTGGGGCGACCGTCCGGCGCGTTCATGGTCGGCGGCACGGCGTGGAAGGCGCGATGCATGAGCGAGTTGCCGTCAATGACGGCAAAAGTGCGGCGCTTGTCAGACATATTGAATACCTCGCTTTGGGCTGGGCACGGTTTGCTCACTCCAGTTTACACGCTCCCCGCCCCGCGGCTACCGCACATCAGTCCCCTGCCGCCGCGAGCCCGCACGTGATACGATGGCTCACGGTACATCAACCAGCACGATCGATCCGAAAGGAGTCTGCGTCATGGAGCGTCCCTGCGCATGGAAAAAGTACACGCCACAGCAAGTCGAGGAGCTCGAGGAGCTTTGCCGCGGCTATAAGCAGTTTTTGAGTGAGAACAAGACCGAGCGCTTGTGCGTCAAGACCGGTATCAAAATGGCCGAGGAGGCGGGATACGTCGACCTGGAGACCGTGATCGCTGAAGGCCGCACGCTCAAGGCCGGCGACAAGGTGTACGCCGCCAACCACGGCAAGGACCTTATGCTCGTCAACCTGGGCACCGCCCCGCTCGAGCAGGGCTTTAACATCCTGGGCGCCCACGTGGACTCGCCGCGCCTGGACCTTAAGCAGAACCCCGCCTTCGAGGCCGGCGACATGGCCTACCTCGACACGCACTACTACGGCGGCGTCAAGAGCTACCACTGGGTAGCCTCCCCGCTCGCACTCGTGGGCGTCATCTGCAAAAAGGACGGTACCACCGTCGACATCAATATCGGCGACAAGGCGGACGATCCGGTCTTTACCATCTCCGACCTGCTGATTCACCTCTCGAGCGAGCAAATGTCCAAGCCCGCCAAGGACGCCGTCGACGCCGAGATTCTCGACGTGATCGTGGGCGGCCGTCCCGTCAAGTTCGATGAGGACGACAAGGACGCCCCCAAGGAGCCCGTCAAGCAGATGTTCCTGGACATCCTCAAGGAGCAGTATGACGTCGAGGAGGAGGACTTCCTCTCCGCCGAAATCGAGGTCGTGCCCGCCGGTCCCGCCCGCGACATGGGCCTCGACCGCTCTATGATTCTGGGTTATGGCCACGACGACCGCGTCTGCGCTTACCCCTCCATGCTCGCCCAGATCGACGTCGCCAACGTGGAGCGCACGAGCATCACGCTCATCGTCGACAAAGAGGAGATCGGCTCCGTGGGCGCCACCGGCATGACGAGCCGCTTCTTCGAGAACACCGTCGCCGAGATCATGACGCTCGCCGGCGAGGATAGCCCACTGGCCCTGCGCCGCGCACTCGCCCGCAGCCGTATGCTCTCCTCTGACGTGTCCGCCGGCTTCGACCCGGGCTATGCCGGCAAGTTCGAGACCAAGAACGCCGCCTTTATGGGTCGTGGCCTGTGCTTTAACAAGTACACGGGCAGCCGCGGCAAGGGCGGTTCCAACGACGCCGATGCCGAGTATGTGGCCCTCATCCGCGACATCATGGACGAGGCGGGCGTGGACTTCCAGACCTGTGAGCTCGGTCGCGTCAACGCGGGCGGCGGCGGCACCATCGCCTACATCATGGCCAAGTACGGCATGAACGTCATCGACTCCGGCGTTGCCGTCCTGTCCATGCACGCCCTGTGGGAGGTCGCCAACAAGGCCGACATCTACGAGGCCTACCGCGGCTACAAGGCCTTCCTCGAACGCGCCTAATCCACCCTTCATCTGTTGCGGTGAAATACGGACTAAACTGGCCCATAAACGGCCAAAACAGACCGTATTCCACCGCAACTTCCTTTTTGGCAGAGGAGAGTCCATGCTGCAGGTCATCATTTCGCCCGCCAAGCAGATGCGCGCGGCCCAAGATGCTTTTGAAGTCCTGGGCATTCCACCTTTTGCGCGCGAGACGGCTCGCCTCCACCGCGCACTGCTAGATATCGAGCGGAATGAAGGCAGCGGCGGCCTGCAGGCGCTGTGGAACGTGAGTGACAAACTGCTGGGACCTTGCCTCAACACCCTGCATGAGTTCGGGCCCATCCTGAAAAACGGCGATCTCGACAATCCCGCGCTCGCCCGTCACCTCTCCCCCGCCGTCATGTCTTATCGCGGCATTCAATACCAGAGCATGGCACCCGAGGTGATGGATTCAGCGCAGCTCGCATGGCTGCAAGACCATCTGTGGATCCTCTCGGGCCTTTACGGATGCGTACGCCCCTTTCATGCCGTTGAACCGTATCGGCTGGAGATGGGCGCGAAGCTTGCCGTTGACGATGCCCGAGACCTCTACGCGTTTTGGAGTGACAAGCTCGCGCGGGCTATCGCCCCGGCAGGCTCCAACGCTACGATCGTCAACCTCGCCAGCGCGGAATACGCCAAAGCCGTTCTGCCCCGCCTCACCACAGATGCCGCGGTCGTCACATGTCTCTTTGGCGAAGGCATCCGCAACGGCAAGCCCATCCAGCGCTCGACCGCCAGCAAAAAGGCGCGCGGCTCCATGGTGCGGTGGATGGCAGAAAACAAGCTCGAGGATGCAAGCGAACTTACCGCATTCAACATCGGCTATCGGCACATCCCCGAGCTTTCAGACAAAAACACCCTGGTTTTCATGAACGCGCAGGCACAATAGGCCCGCCGTTTCCAAACACCCCATTACTCCGCCAAGCCATCGGCTTTGCAATCTCGCTCGTCGAGCCATCTTGGTAGGTAATCTTAACGTGCTCTACGTCGGATACCGTAACGCCCGACGGAGGTTCCAGACGCCACTCCGTCAGAGCGATATCCATGGTCGTAGGCACATCGCCCTGATCTTTGAGCTTCACCGTGAGTGTTTTGAGTGCCTCATCAAACGTCACGCGTTCGATTTCTTCACCCGGAATAGACCCGCCGCTCAACTGCAGCTGCACAAACTCGTCGCGCGGATACCAGTAGTCGCCCGGTGCGGCCACCGTGTTACCGCCAGCGACCTTCACCGTCATGATCGGCAGGGCATCGTCGGCCTCGAACTCCCAGGCAGCGCCGCCGCGACCGCCAAACGTCCAAATACAAAAGGCAATCACCAGCACGGCAAGCACCGCAAAGCCAATCGCGACCAACCCATGGTGCGCACGGCCCTCCTCGGCCGATATGTCCCATTGTGTCTCTCGATATAGATGCTTGTCTTCCATGTACGCCTCCCCACAGGCACGCTCGTTGGCCCAATCGTACCCATTCAGGCTATACTTGAGCCCATGACATAACGGGGAGCTTGCGGGACAAGACGGCAGGCTGAGATTGGGCGCGCCCGCCCTGACCCGCAAACCTGATATGGGTAATGCCAACGAAGGGAGCCGTGCCAATGAGCACACAGACCGAGCCCAAGCTCGTCACGCAAATCGACTTCGCCCGTGCCGGGCAGATCACGCCGCAGATGAAGGAAGTCGCCGAGCGCGAGCATCGCGACCCCGAGTACATCCGCGAGCGCGTGGCCGACGGCCGCATCGCCATTCCCGCCAATATTGTGCACATCAAAAAGGGCATGCGCGCCTTTGGCGTCGGTGAGGGCCTGTCCACCAAGGTCAACGTGAACCTGGGCATCTCGGGCGACAAGGCCGATGCCGCCGAGGAATGGAAGAAGGTCAAGATCGCCGAGGACTTTGGCGCCGACGCCATCATGGACCTCTCCAACTCGGGCAAGACGCGCCAGTTCCGCCAGCAGCTCATCGACGAGACGCCGCTCATGGTAGGCACCGTCCCCATGTACGACGCCATCGGCTACATGGAAAAGCCGCTGGTCAAGCTTACCAAGGACGACCTGTTCGAGGTCGTGCGCGCACACGCCGAGGACGGCGTCGACTTTATGACCATCCACTGCGGCATCAACAAGTCGGTCACCAAGACCTTTAAGGAGACCGGTCGCCTGATGAACATCGTCAGCCGCGGCGGCTCGCTGCTGTTTGGCTGGATGGAGGTCACCGGCAACGAGAACCCGTTCTATGAGTTCTACGACGAGTTGCTCGAGATTTGCCACGAGTACGACGTGACGATTTCACTCGGCGACTCCTGCCGCCCGGGCTGCCTCTACGACTCCAACGACGCCACCGAGACCGCTGAGATGATCGAGCTGGGCAAGCTGTGCAAGCGCGCTTGGGCCGCCGGCGTCCAGGTCATGGTCGAGGGCCCGGGTCACATGGCGCTCGACGAGATCGCCGCCAACATGAAACTGCAGAAGCGCCTGTGCCACAATGCTCCGTTCTATGTGCTCGGGCCGCTGGTGACCGATATCGGCGTGGGTTACGACCACATCACCGCCGCCATCGGCGGCGCCATCTCCGCCAGCTCCGGTGCCGACTTCCTGTGCTACGTGACACCGGCAGAACACCTATGCCTGCCTAACGCCCAGGATGTGCTCGACGGCCTCATGGCCACCAAGATCGCCGCACACGCCGCCGACATCGCCAAAAAGGTGCCCCACGCCCGCGACATGGACGACAAGATGGGCCAGGCACGCCGCAAGCTCGACTGGGACGCCATGTGGAAGTGCGCGCTCGACCCGGTTACGGGTAAGAAGCGCTACGAGGAGTCCCCCGCCGCCACCGAGGGCACTTGCACCATGTGTGGCAAGATGTGTGCCGTCCGCACCGTCAACAAGATTTTCGAGGGCACCACGATCGACCTCGGCATGGAGGACTAGCCCTGTCGCCGCGGCCGCTTCTGGCGGCGAGCTGGCGCCTGTCAATTGTTGACGTGTGAACATTTGCTTACATTTGCGTAAAGATTGCATCGCCCGCCCGGGTTCGACATAGAGTCGGCCCGGGCATCTTTATAATGCTGGCTTAAAGACCCATTTGATTCCGACCGAACAAGAGAGCGAACATGGATCGCAGTAAGGTACCTGCCGTTCTATCCATCGCAGGATCCGATTCCAGCGGTGGCGCCGGCATTCAGGCCGACATCAAGACCATCACGGCGCACCGCCTGTATGCCGAGACGGCCATCACCGCCATCACAGCGCAAAACACACTGGGCGTCACCGCCGTGCAGGATATCTCGCCAGATATCGTAGCCGCGCAAATTGACGCCGTTTTTGACGATATCCGCCCGAGCGCCGTCAAGATCGGCATGGTTTCTTCTGTCGAGATTATCGAAGTCATCGCCGACCGTTTGAGCGCCTGGAACGCAACGAACGTGGTCGTCGACCCCGTCATGGTAGCCACCTCGGGCGCACGGCTGATTGCCGAAGATGCCGCCGAGGCGCTCACCCGCCGTCTGTTCCCGCTAGCGACGGTTATCACGCCCAATATTCCCGAGGCCATGGCCCTGCTCGACTACGAGGTCGACTCCGAGCGCACGCAGCAAAATGCTGCCATGCTCCTCACCCGCCGCTTTGGTTGCGCATCCCTCGTTAAGGGCGGGCATCTTGTCAACGAGGCCAACGATGTACTGGCCGAACCCGCGCCACTCGATGACGAGGGCAACCATCTGGGAGATCCACTCACCACGTGGTTCCGCCACAAGCGCATCGAGACCGACAACACGCACGGCACCGGATGCACGCTCTCGTCCGCCATCGCCTGCGCGCTGGCTCAGGGCATGGATCTTGCCGATGCCGTCAACGCCGGCAAGGCCTACCTAACCGGCGCTCTGGCCGCCGGCCTGAACATGGGCAAAGGCTCCGGCCCTGTCAACCACATGTGGCAGTACTAAAGTCCGCAACCCAAACCACCAAAAAGGACACCTTTGTGGTGGTTTGGGGTCGCGCTACTCACCGAGCATCTCTTGGAGCTTGGCTGCCACGGCATGTCCCAGGCTCTCATGGCTTTCGGGCATCATATGCAGATAGTCGATATCGCCCGGCTCGGCGAACTCGGCGGCATTCAAAAAGTCGCAGCCAAACTGCTCGGCCACATGCGCATAGTACTCGCCAAAATGCTCCGAGGCCTCGACGGAACGCTCATCAAAATCGGTC
The DNA here is from genome assembly GCA_900541875.1 of uncultured Collinsella sp. Classification (GTDB taxonomy): domain Bacteria; phylum Actinomycetota; class Coriobacteriia; order Coriobacteriales; family Coriobacteriaceae; genus Collinsella. The sequence continues at coordinate 95,124 of UQLF01000003.1, forward strand.
ATATATACATCGGCGATTTGCGGCTTGATCTTGATAGGTGCCATCAGCAAAATACGCGGGCAGGGTGCGGCATTGGTCCAGGGAAATGCACGCACCGCGCGAATCAGCGCCATGGTGCCACGGGCAATATCGGAGGCCGTCACACCAAAGACCGTCTTGCAATCGTTAGTTCCCAGCATAATAACGATCGCATCCAGCGGCTTATGGGCCTCGAGCAGCATCGGAAGCGCGCGGATGCCGTTAAGATTGGTGTCCAGATGGCACATGTCGTCGCGTACCGTCGTGCGGCCGTTGAGGCCTTCTTCAATTACATGCCAGCCCTCGCCCAAGTCACGTTGGGCCACGCCGCACCAGCGCACGTCCTGCGCATAGCGCACCGCGGTGCCATCGCGCATACCAGCCGGATCATAGCCATAGGTGTTGCTGTCGCCAAAGCATAGAACGTTTTTCATCGTAAGCCCCTCGCTCAGTAAAAAGCCGACGGAAGCAGCCTCTCCCGTCGGCTCGACCTATCTGTCAGCACGTACCGATTACAGGTACTTGCGCCAATCGTCCTCGTCCTCATCATCCTCGGTAGCAGCCTGGGCCTGCTCGGCGGCGCGAGCTGCCGCAGCGCGAGCGGCAACCTGGGCATAGGACTCCTCGTTGCGCTCGGGGAAGTTTGCCAGCACGTGCTCGAACTTGGCAAAATCCTCATCCCAGCGCGTAGAAGGCACGGCAAAGAAGACTTGCTTGACCTTAAAGTCGCCCGACGCGAGCTCCTTGCGGAAGAGCTCGGCCACGGCCTCTGCGTCAAAGCCGTTGTTGTCGCAGCCCCAAGCGCCCAGCACGAGCTTCTCGCGACCTAGCTCGTCGCAGATGGCAAGCACAAAGCGAATGCGGTCGCGCAGGGCATCCAGCAGAGCATCGTCGCTCACGCGATACTCCTGGCGGGCGCGCTTAACGTTGGGCGCGGCGGCCACGATTACGTCGGCATACGCATGCACGTGGTTGCGGTCGAAGCGCACCGCAGGCACCACCAGCGCACGGTTTCGGTAAAGCTCGCAGTTGATGTTGCGGCGACGGTTCTCGCCGTACCATCTGCGCTGCTTGTCGAGAACGTTGTACAGATACGAATCGGCGCACAGCGTGGCCTCCTGGCCCAGATAACCCTGAATATAGCCACCGCCCGGGTTGGTGAACGAGGCAAAAGCGAGCACGGCCATGTCGCAGAATTGCGCATAGCCACGACCGTTGTCCAGGATGGCCTGCGTGGCGGAGGCATCGAGCACGGTGACCTCGGGCAGAACCGGAGCGGGCTCCTCAGCAGGCGCGGACTCAGCTTCAGCGATTTCCTCGGCAGGCTCCTCGACGGGCTCGAGCGCTGCCTCGACCTCGGCAGCCTCCGCGCCCTCGACGTCCTCGGCAACCTGTTCTTCGGCGGCCACAGCACTCTGAACCTTGACCTTCATCGCCGCGACAAAACCGGCAGGCATACCATCGAACTCGCGCACGCCGGCAAGCGAACGCTCGATATCCTTGGCGCACGCTTCGGACACAGTTGCCACGTGACGCTCGGCGGCCTTGGCACGGGCCTCGCGCTTGGGATTGGGCTGACCCGCTCGGTTGGACCTGCGGTTACGGTTCCTGTTGTCGACGTCTGCCATAAGTGGTCACCTTTCTCGGTCTCTGCCGCTATCGGCTTTTCCCATCCATGATACCCCGCCGCGTACAAAAAAGACGGCCCCGAAGGACCGCCTTTCGCATCGATTTACACGCACGGCAAGCACCGCCGCAATTCACCACTAGTCGCGACGGCCAAGGATGTTCAGAATGCGCAGGAACACGTTGATAATGTCCACGAACAGATTGGACGCCATGAGCACGGCGTTGGGCAGCGTAGGCGGCACCGTCGTGGCAACATAGGTGTCGTAGCCAATAAAGCCGGCGAACACCACGATCACGATCAGATCGGTGATGGTCTGCGAGACGCCCATGAACATCAGCACGATCTCAACCAGAATAGTGGCGAGCAGAATGCCAAGACCGATGCCATATACGCGCTGGAAAAACTTGGGGAACGTCACGCCCAAGGCGCCAAAGACAAAGGTGATGGCGGCCGTGGCGATAAAGGCAGTGTTGATGGTGGGCAGGTCGTAGTTGGCAAGGCCAAACGACGCCGTCAGGCCAAAGGTACTCGCAAAGATTACGTAGCCCACAAGGGACAGGCCCACGGACTGCTTGCTGGCGGCGGCCGACATCATGACCATGCCGACGATGGTCAAAATAAACGAGCCAAAGACCAGCGGCAAGGCGGCGCCGCTCATCATCATGCGCGCAAACGACATGGTGCTCGTAAAGTAGGCACCGGCGCCCATGGCGCAAAAGCCCAAGAAGATCAGGGCAGACATGGCGAGATTGTACGCGCGCGGCGACATCTCCTTGGCGCGGCTTGCGCCGCTCTCGACGGGGCCGTTCTGATAGCCCTGGATATCGTTCATAGGTTCGTCCTTTCAAAAAGCGTCACAAATACCGGCGCAGTAGCTGACAAGATTCCTGTCATTGTACCCAAACGCCGTGCGTCCTTACCTACGGCGCTCGCCCTCAAGCGTACGATCAAACGCCCAGACCCACCAACGCATCACGTGGGCCTGCGAGCCGTCCGGCCGTCCGCACGCCTGGTCCTCCAGATACAACTCGGTCGCATGCCCGCCAAAACGAACCTTATACGTTGCCGTACGAACACCGTGAACCGTTAAGCCAAAGCCCGTGGACGAGACAATCTCGTCAATCGTAAAGCAGCGACCGTCGACCCAGCAGACGGTGACCGGCACGACTTGTCCGCCCGCGAGGATGCGAGCCACGACGTCCACATACTGCTTGTGCACGCGCCGAGTTTTGCCGTCTGTCTGTCGATATTCCATGTCTCCTATTATCGAACGCATGTTTGCATGTTGTAAAGCGAACAGACTATGGTTTTGGAGTGTCGTAGCAATCGCACGTGTCCGCATGGCGTGATAGCAAAAAGAACACCCGCGGTCAACAGGGCTAATATTCAATTTTAGTGCCAAAAAATTACTTCTCCCATCAGAACTCGGCAAAGAAACCCGCAGGAGGTGATACGATTTATCATGTTTTTGTAACGTGTCTGCAAACTTCGAGAAAGCCCATATATGGACGTAACGTTCTCAACCTTCCTCGGCCAAATTGTGTCGAACCCAGTCCTTGCCGTCACCGTGATCCTCGCGTTGGGCGCCATCTTCGTCAATGGATGGACCGACGCGCCCAACGCCATCGCGACCTGCGTCACTACGCGTTGCATGCCCGCCCGCGCCGCCATTCTCATGAGCGCCGCATTCAACTTCCTCGGCGTGCTCATCATGACGCACTTTAATGCGAGCGTCGCCAACACCATCTCACATATCGTCGACTTTGGCGGAAACAGCACCATGGCGCTCGCCTGCCTGTGCGCGGCGCTGTTCTCCATCGTCGTCTACGGCGCCACAGCATCGCGTTTTGGCATCCCCACCTCGCAAAGCCACAGCCTTATCGCCGGCCTGACCGGTGCCGCTATCGCCCTCGGCGGCGCGAGCAGCGTCAACGTCCACGAGTGGATGAAGGTCATCTACGGCCTGGCGCTCTCCATCGGCCTGGGCTTTGTCATGGGCTGGGTCCTGTGCAAACTCGTCTCGATTCTTTTCGCCGCCGCCAACAGGCGACGTGCCAATGTCTTCTTTAAATACGCTCAGATCGCGAGCGCTGCGGCCATGAGCTTTATGCACGGCGCGCAGGATGGACAGAAGTTCATCGGCGTGCTCTTTTTAGGCGTAGCCTTCGCAAACGGCCAGACTAGCGTCGGCGATGCCGGCATCCCCATCTGGATTATGCTGCTGTGCTCGGCCACCATGGGTATCGGCACCAGCGTGGGCGGTGAGCGCATCATCAAGTCCGTCGGCCAGAGCATGGTTAAGCTCGAGAAGTATCAGGGCTTCTCCGCCGACCTCGCGGGCGCGGCGAACCTGCTGCTTGCAACCCTTACCGGCATCCCCGTGTCCTCCACCCACATCAAAACCTGCGCCATCATGGGCGTCGGTGCCGTCAAGCGCCTCTCGGCCATCAACTTCGGCGTCGTCAAGGACATGATGTTCACCTGGTTCTTCACCTTCCCCGCCTGCGGACTCATCAGCTTTGTCATGGCCAAGCTGTTCATGATGTTCCTCTAATCAAACCGAGCGTTTATCCGGACCGCAACACTTCGCCCACCCGTCTTCGCCTCGAAAGGACCCACCCATGGCTAAGAAACCCGATTCGTTCTACTTTGACAACTACGTCGCCTGCGCCGACCTCGCCGTCCAGGCCGCAGAGCTGCTCACCAAGATTTTTGAGAACTTTGACCCCGCGCAGATCCACGACATGCTCAATAAGATGCATGCGATTGAGCATGCGGCAGACAAGAAGCACCACGAGCTCGAAGACGCCCTGCTCACCGCCTTTATCACCCCGCTCGAGCGCGAGGATCTGGATCTGATGAGCTGCGCGCTCGACACCGTGCTCGACCGTATTGAGGGCGTCGTGCAGCGCGTCTACTTCACCAACATTCAGAGCATCCATCCCGACGCCATCGTCATCGCCCACAAGGTGACTGACGCCTGCCGCGCCATGAAAGACCTGATGGTCGAGCTTCCCAACTACCGCAAGTCCAAAACGCTGCGCGAGCTGGTCATCCAGATCAACACCATCGAGTCCGAGGCCGACGAGCTCTACATCAACGCCATGCGCAACCTGCACGTCAACGGCAAGGATCCGCTCGAGGTCATCGCTTGGCGTGACGTGTACGCCTTCCTGGAGTACTGCGCTGACTGCTGCGAGAATGTGGCCGATGTTGTGGATTCGATTGTCATGAAGAACAGTTAATTGGGGGTACGTGTCCCGGCGGTCGCGGGCCCGACCACTAATAACCTTTTTCACTCCGGCTGCAAGCAGAGTCGTTCAAAAGCGGTTAATTAGTGGTACGCGTCCCACCGGCGAAGGCCCGGCACCTATTTGCTTTCTCACTCCGGCTGCGTGGCAGAGTCGTTCGAAAGTAAATAGGTGTCGGGCCTTCGCCTTACGTATCACCATTGGGAACCTGGGCTAATAGGCGGAATGCATGGTGGCTTTGGTTGAAAGCGTCTTTGGCATCAGTCATGACTTTGGGCAGCGCTGAGCGTTTGGCTGAATGTTGCTCTGGGTACCCTTTGGTTGTCTTTTATTTCGTTATTAAATTGTTGGAGGGCTTGTATGTCTTATTTGGATCTGGCTCGGGGTCGGTATTCTTGTCGTGAGTTTGAAGATCGGGCTGTGGAGCAGGCTGTGGTGGATGCCATTGTTGAGGCTGGGCGTATTGCTCCTTCTGCTTGCAATAATCATCCAACCCGTGTGATGGTGTTGGATACGCCTGAGCTTCTGGAGAAGGCTGCTGCTTGTCAGCCTCGGTTTGCTCGTGATGGATCTATCTTTGGCGCTCCGCTCATCTTCCTTATTTGTAGCGTTACCGAAGACGCTTGGGTACGCCCGTATGACCAGATGAATTCCAGTGAAATCGATACGTCCATAGTGTGCGATCAGATGATGATGGAGGCCACCGAGCAGGGCCTGGGAACGTGCTGGGTATGCCATTTTAAGCCCGAGGTGGCACAGGAGCAGTTCAACCTGCCCGAGGGCGTCTATCCCTATCACATGCTCGTCTGCGGATATCCTGCCGACCACATCGCCGATCCCGAGCATCGCGAGGCCCGTACCATTCCCCTCTCCGACTTCCTCCTCAAGTAGATTTTGGGACATGCCCTAAAACCTATCCTTGACCGCTCACCGGTTCGCCGAGTTCTGCGCCACTATGTGCAGGGCTCGGTTTTTTATGTTGCGCGCCCCGGCACAGTCATAAAAAAGGACCCGCAAGCTGCGGGTCCTTACTAGGCACTAAATTGCAGGCCGAATGTTAGTCCAGGTCGTCGGCAGCAAAGTTGTCGATCGGGGCGAAGGGATCGGCCACGGGGACAACCGGGTCAGCGACGGGCAGCGGCTCGGCGGGAACAGTCACCGCAGGAGAAGCGGCGGAACCGACCGGCGTGGAGGCCATGAGGTCTGCCGGGAAGGAGTTCTGGGCATCGTCCATGAAGTGCTGGATGAGCTTGAGATACTCGGCCTTGAACTCCTCACGAGAAGCCTTGAGACGATCGATCTCCTCGAGCTCGGCCTGCTTTTCGGTCAGAGCCTGGCGGATAACCTCGCGGGCCTTGGCGTCAGCCTCGTTGCGAATACGCTCAGCGTTCTCATTAGCATCGTTGACGATGGTCTCAGCGGTCTGCTGGGCAGCGATCAGGGCAGCGGAAATCTGGCGCTCCTGAGCGGAGAAGTCAGGGGCGGGAGCAGCCACGGGGGCGGCAGGAACGGCCTGGGCGGGGGCATCCTGAGCCTGGGCAAGCTGAGCCTGCGCATCGGCAAGCTGCTGCTCGGTAGCAGTCAGACGACCCTTAAGGTCGACGATCTTAGCGAGCATAGCGTCAACCTCAGAGGACAGCGTCTCCAAGAAGACGTCGACCTCGGCAGGATCGTAGCCACGCTTGGCCTCAGAGAAAGTCTGAGCCTGGATGTCTGCAGGGGTAATAGCCATAACAAGTCTCCTTTTTCATCGCCTCGGCGCTACACGCCCGACGTAAGTTACTAAGTCAGTTCTACACGAGTATACCTATAAGAAGCTGCAGAACCAGCCTCTGCACCAACTGCAACGCAATAATCGCAACGACCGGCGAAAAATCGATACCGCCCATCGGCGGGATGAAACGACGGAACAGGTTGAGCCACGGACCGCACACGCTATCAAGCACCGCGGCAATATCCTGAAGCAAACCACCCTGCTTCATGGGAATCCACGTCATAAAGCAGTAGACGACAATGAGCGTGGAATAGAAGTTGAACAGCGTGTTGACCAGCTGGACGATAGTGTAGATGTTGATGGGAATCTCCTCGTCTTGTCTTTACTTAAGGTAGCCGTCCGCACGAAGCTTCTTGAGATCGGAATCTTTGACCTCGCAACCGGCGGGCAGCACCATGAACACGCGGTCGCCCACCTCCTTGACCGTGGCACCCAGACCGCAGGCAAAGCCGTAAGAGAAGTCCAAGACGCGCTTGGCAACTTCGGTGCGTACGCCCACAAAAATCAGTGCGACAGGCTGCTTGGTGCGAACGCGGCGCACCACGGTCTCCACGTCGTCATAGCTCTCGGGGCGCAGGACATAGGCCGGCAGCTGCGGTGTGGCGTTGATGATATTGCTCGCATAGGCCGAGGCATCGCTCGGTGCAGGCGCGGGCGCAGCGGCGGCACGGGCGCGGGTGTTCTCGGCGTAGCTCGACGGCGTGTCATAGGCGCCAGGACGATAACCGCTCGCAACACTGTCCTGCGAGCGCGAAGGCGGGTTATACGTCGTGGCATGGCGGGAGTCATCGCCGACCAGCTGACCGGAGCGCGTATACACGGCCACCGACTCAGCTTCACCACGGCGCGTCTGACCCAGCAGGCCGTTGCTCGGCTCGTCCTGGGTGTAGAAGCCCTCACCCGAAGCACCACTGTAGCCGTTGTTCTGATAGCCATCGTCGTAGCCATCATCGTAGCCGTAGTCGTCGTCCTGGCCATAACCCTGGTCGTAACCCTGCTGGCCGCCCAGGTGCATCTTATTTTTAATCTCGTCAAGGAAGCCCATGGTTGTGTCCTCTCGCGGTTTAGTGCAGGCGCCCCGATAATCAGTGCGCACTTCAGAGCCTTATTTTACTGCAAACTCCGGGCTAAATACTACCCTGCCCAGGCGAACGAGCGTAGAGCCCTCCTCAAGGGCAGGCTCAAAGTCTTCGCTCATGCCGCAGGAAAGCTCAGGCAGGTTCAAATCGGGATGCGCCGCCTCCAGCTCATCCCTCAGCTCACGAAGCCCCGCAAAGGTGCGGCGTGCCGCATCCTTATTCCCCCGGGGCGCCATAGTCATAAGCCCCTGTACGCAAATTCCCTCAAGTTCCGCAAGCTCACCCGCGGCGGCGCGAATCTCATCGGGCGAAAAGCCTCCCTTCGACTCCTCACCACTCACATTGACCTCAATGAGCACACGCTGGGGGCCGGCGAGCTCGCCTGCCTCAATCTTGCGGGCAGCACGGCTCGAGATCGCCTGCGCCAGATGCAGCGAACCCACCGAGTGAATCAGCTCGGCTGAGCCCAGCACCGCATTGATCTTATTGGTCTGCAGGTTGCCGATCATATCGAAGCGCACCTCGGGCAGCTCCGGATGCTCCGCCAGACCCGTGAGCTTGCGAACCAGCTCCTGCGGGCGGTTCTCGGCAAAATGGCGATACCCCGCCTGGATGGCGGCAACGGTCTCATCGACACCAACGGTCTTGGACACGGCAATGAGGCGCGCGGCGTCGTGGGGGCGGCCCGCGCGATCGAGCGCCGCATAAAAACGTTCCAGAATCTGCTCGCGGCGAGCGCCCATCAAGTCCAAATAGTTATCCATTGCCAATCGCCTCCGCTGACAGCCAAACAAGTAGTCCCATGCTAACGCAAGAGCGCGGCCCCGCATGTGCAAGGCCGCGCTCACTTAGGTATTTACAATCTTTCGACGAACGGGGTTACTTACTCCTCGTCGTCCTCGCCATCGTCCTCATCCTCAAGATGATCGAGCAGGTAGCGAAGACCCTCGCTGACCTCGTTAACGGGCACCTTGGCAACGTAGCGCGCGTCGACGGCGGGCCTCATGATAACACCCTCGCCCGAAGGCACACGCATGCTCTCGAGCTCATCCTCATCAGTGCGGGCGATATCGCCGGCATTCATGCGCTGACCAGTCAACAGGAAGGTCAGACGGCAGGCGGCATCGATGGAAATCGAGGCGATGCGATCGAGGTAGCGCGAAACCATGATGGCGCGGCGCAGATCGTCATAGTTGCTGTCGTCGTCCATAAAGTCGCCCGTATCCATACGGTTAAAGGTGCGGAAGAACTTCTCGTAGGCGGCGTGCACTGGCTCGTCCTCGACGGCCAAGTTGCAGATGATGGACATATCATTGGTGACGAGCGCAGAAAGCGAAGAGCCCAGCACCTGGTAGACAGCCTCAGCCTCGGCCTCAACCGTGCCGACAAGCTCCTTGGGCAGCGAGATGTCGGCCTTGATCATATGACGCGTGGCGCGGCAGATCTGACGGACCTTATCGGTCATGCGCTGCAGGTTAAAGTCGACGTAGATGATCGTCTGAAGCAGGCGGAAGTCGGAGGCGACCGGTGACTGCGTGGCGATCAGGTTGTAGCACACGGCCTCCAAGTTAGCGCAGCGCGCGTCAATCGAAAGCGTGCGCTTCTTGGTCTTGGTGGCGAGCTTGCGGTCGTCGGTCACATAGGCCTTAACGGCATCGTGGAGGGCCAGATCGACGGCCTTGTAGATGCTCAGCATCTCATGACGGGCCTCGATGAGCTGACGGGAAAACAGTTTGCGCATGGTTCACTCCAATCAGTTGGGTGCGGTCATGCCGCCCGCACAGTGAATACGCACCGGACCAGATCCGATCGGCTTGGGACTAGTCGCACCGATCAGCCAAAGCGGCCGGTGATATAGTCTTCCGTCCGCGAGTCCACCGGACTGGTGAAGATCGCGTCGGTTTGACCATACTCGATGAGCGTGGCGGGCTCGCCGGCAACTTCCTGCAAGAAGAATGCGGTGTAGTCGCTAATACGAGCTGCCTGCTGCATTGAATGCGTGACGATGATGATCGTCATCTCGGGCGCCAGCTCGGCCATCAGATCCTCGACCTTAGAGACAGACGTGGGGTCGATGGCGGAGCAGGGCTCGTCCATCAGGAGGACATCGGGCTGCACCGCAAGCACGCGCGCGATGCACAGACGCTGCTGCTGACCGCCCGAGAGCGCCAAACCATCCTTGTTGAGCTGATTGGATACCTCTTTCCAGAGGTTGGCGCGCTTGAGCGATTCTTCCACGATGTCATCGAGGTCACTTTTGCTAGTCACGCCCTGCAGACGAGGGCCAAAAGCGACATTCTCGTAGATAGATTTGGGAAACGGATTGGGCTGCTGAAAGATCATGCCCACGCGACGACGGAGGTCGACCGGGTCGACACCCTCGGCATAGATATCGTTGCCGTCGAGCGTCATAGTGCCCTCGACGCGCGTACCCTCGATCAGGTCATTCATGCGGTTGATGCAGCGCAAAAACGTCGACTTGCCGCAGCCCGAAGGGCCAATGAAGGAGGTGATGGCGTTTTTAGCGATGTTGAGGTCGAGCCCCGTCAGCGCATGAAAGTCACCGTACCAAAAGTTGAAATCCTTGGCCGTAATGGCCGCTTGCTCCAACGTAGGAGCGGACTGATAAACGGACATGGGACTCCTTAACTAGCGACGCTTGCGCGACAGGAAGCGCGCAAACAGGTTGAAGGCCAGAATGATCACCATCAGCAAGAGCGCGGTACCGTAGGCTGCGTTCATGTTGATGCCGTCGTTGGCAAGCAGGTACAGGTGAACCGTCATGGGGCGGCCGGAATCGAGCGGCGAGATAGGTAGATTGATGGCCTGGCCCATGGTGTAGAGCACCACCGCGGTCTCGCCGATGGCGCGGCCGATGGCAAGGACGATGCCGGTGGCAATGCGGCCAAAGGCCGAAGGAAGCACAATCTTGGAGACAACCTGCCACTTGGTGGCGCCCAGGCCGTACGCGCCCCAACGGATATAGCGCGGAACGGCGCGAATGGCTTCTTCGGTGGTGCGCATGACGATGGGAAGCATCAAGAGCGCGAGCGCCAGAGCGGCCGAGACCATCGAAAGGCCCAGGCCCATGGCCTCGACAAACAAGGCGTAGCCAAACAGGCCCATAACGATGGAGGGCACAGAGGCCAAAGCGTCAGCAGCGTAGCGAATGAGATCGACGACCTTGCCCTGCTTGGCGTACTCGGCCAGATAGACGGCTGCCAGCACAGCGATCGGCGTGCAGATAAGCATGGCGAGCGCCGTCACGTAGACGGTCGAGACGATCGTGGGCCAAATTCCGCCCTCGGCGTTGACGCCCTGGGGCCAACCGAAGATAAAGTCGAGCGAGATATGTGGCAGGCCGTTAATGACCACGTAGGCGATGATAGCGACCAGCACCAGCGTGGTGATGTAGGCAGCGGCACGAAACACGCCAAGCATGATCTTGTTGGACAGGTCCTTGTTGATGCGGCCCTTCTTGCCGTGGGAAAGGGCACGCTTTATGCGCTCGCGCGACGAGGTCGTATCGGCCGTCGTGTCAACGGAATCGGACATAGCCTACCCCCTCTTCTTCTTGGAAATCAGACGGACGATGCCCACCAGCGTGGCGGAGATGATAAACAGGACCACACCCATGCCGAACAGCGCCGAGCGATGCAGACCCGAGGAATAGCTCATGTCGAGCGCGATCTGGCTCGTGAGCGTCGAGATGGGGCTCGCGATGCTATCGGGAATGACCGGAGCGTTGCCCACGACCATGAGCACGGCCATGGTCTCGCCGATGGCACGGCCCATACCCAGCACGATGGCATCCACGATACCCAGCTTGGCGGCAGGTAACACGACCTTATAGATGGTCTGCCACTTGGTGGCGCCCATGGCATACGATGCCTCGCGAATACCCATAGGAATGGAATTGAGGGCATCGATGGTGAGCGTAGTGATGGTGGGGACGATCATGATGGCGAGCACGAACCACGCCGTCAGTGCGCCAAAACCAAGACCGCCGGTCAGTTGTGCGATAAACGGGCGGATGATGATCATGCCGAAAAAGCCGTAGATGATAGAAGGGATGCCGGCCAGCAGGTCGACGGCAGGGCTGATGAGCTTGCGCACGCGCTTGCTGGCAATCTCGACCAGGTAAACGGCCGTACCCACGCCCAGCGGCACGCCCATGGCGAGCGCACCAACGGTCACCAGACCCGAGCCGGCAAGCAGCGACAAGATGCCGTAGTGGCCCTCGGAAGGCGCCCACGTAAAGCTAAAGAAGTCCGCCAGACCGATGTCGGTAAAGACGGGAAGCGCCGAGTACGTGGTAAAGACAAAAATCAGGATGACGGTAACGACCGCCAAGAACGCGCAGGCAAAGAAGATCCACTGCAGCGCTTTCTCCTTGATATAGGTACTGCGCGATACGAGCGCCAGCTCGCGCTTCTTGGGCGCCTGAGCATTCTGCTCAGCCTGGGAGTTTTCCTGTGCTTCCATGCTACTCACTCCCCTTCTCGTCGTTGGTGACGGGAATAAAGCCCGCCTCGCGAATCTGCTTGTCCATCTTTTCGGACGTCACGTAGTCGATGTAATCCTGCGCCTGCTGCGAAGGCTCGCCCTTCACAAAGAAGTAAAGGTCGCGCGAGATGGGATAGCCGCCGCTCGCGACCGTCTTCTCGGACGCCTCAACATGATTGACCGAGACGGCCTTGACCGAGGTCTTGGCGTTGAGGCTATCGACGAAGCCCAGCGAAATGTAGCCAATGGCACCGCGCGAACGAGATACCACGTCGCGCACCTGGCCCGTGCCCGAAAGAACGGCCGAGCGGCGATCGAACGGGGTGCCGTCCATCACGATGGTGCGAAAGGCCTCACGCGTGCCGGACGCCTCATCTCGGTTGATGATCTGGATCTTCAGGTCCTCGCCACCGACTTCTTTCCAGTTGGTGATCTTGCCGGCGTAGATATCGCGGAGCTGCTCGGTCGAGAGGTTATCGACGGGGTTGTCGTCGTTCACGATGACCGCGATACCGTCGTGGGCAATGACGATGGGAGTCAGGCCCAGATCCTGTTCGTCGGCATTGAGTCCACGGGAGGAGCTGGCGATATCGGCCGTGCCGGCGCTGACGGCCTCGATGCCAGCGGAAGAACCCAAACCGGAAACGAGCACGTCAATGCCGGTCTCCTCCTTAAAGCCCTCGGCCGCAATCTCAGCGATAGGAAGGCAGGTCGTGGAGCCGGCGACGGTAATGGAAGAGGTAGAAGATCCCGAAGAACAGGCACACAGCGTAAGCGTAAGCACAGCGGCGCTCAGGACCGATACGATCTTTCTCATAGCATCACGCCGATCGCAGCATGGCGCCCACAGGTGCCGTCCTCGTTACGGTAGGAATAAAAGCGGTCGTTCTGACGCACAGTCGAAAGCTGGGTATCCACGATATTATCCGCGTCGACACCGACATCTACCAGCGCCTCGCAAATGGCAGCGGAAAGATCAAGCATGCGAGAGGCGCTCGCATCGATGCAAGAGAACTCGGCGGCAAAGCGATCCATGAGTTCCTGGGATACCTCATATTCGTCACCCAAGATATGGGGGCCGATATAGGCGGAAACGTCGCTCGCATCGCAGCCGGCAGCATCACAAAGCGCCTGGCACGCCTTGGCAGAAATACGTGCAATCGTGCCCTTCCAACCGGAGTGCACCACGGCAAATCCGCCAGGGGCCACCAGCACCACGGGAACGCAGTCGGCAAAGCAGAGCAGCACAGGCACGTTATGCACCGTACAGACGATGGCATCGCAGCCCTCGGCAATCTGCTCGCGGACGTCCTCAAGGTCATCGGCACCGTTCGAGGCCACCGTCACGACATGGTCACCGTGTACTTGATTGGGAACAAGCAGGTTGTGCTCGCACTCCGCGGCCCCTATGGCCTCGAGTGCGCGGCGACGATTTTCTTGAACGGCAAAGGGGTCATCGCCAACATGCGAGCCCAGATTGAGTGAGGAGTACGCATCTTCGGAAACACCGCCGGCGCGTTCGGTAAAAGCAAAGCGAACATCGTGCGTCGCGCCCTCTACCAACGTAACTCCATCATGGTCGACACGCGAAACGCTGTCCGCACGTGCTGCCATACTAAAGCCTCCTAATAACACAAGTATCGCGGCGACGCCGCAGCAGTCCGTGCCACACGGCTGCCATACTTCATCAAAAGGATACCCGCAGCGGTAGGGGCTAAACGTAAGGGGAACGTAAGGAGATTGGAGGCTTTCGTTTACAAAGGCAAAACACAACAAAAAGGGTGCGCCCAATCGGACGCACCCCATACAGGTCGCTGAGAAAAACGAACTAGAAGCTGCCGCGCTTGAGGAAGTCAGGAAGCTCAAACTGGTCGTTGCCAAAGTTGGGCAGCTCGGTACCACCGACGTTGCGAGTCGGGGCAGCCTGAGCCGGGCTCGTGGCAGGAGCGGTGCGCTGCGGCTCGGTAGAAGCAGCGGCCTTGCTCTGGGACTGCTGTGCAGCGAAGAGCTCGTCCTGACGGTTGACGTTGGAGTCGGAGAAGCCCGTAGCGATGACGGTAATACGCACCTGATCGCCCAGGGACTCGTCGACAACGGTACCGAAGATGATGTTGGCCTCGGGGTCGACGGCATTGGCGACAACGTCGGCGGCGTCGCTGATCTCCTGGATGCCCAGGTCCTTGGAACCGGCAATGGAAAGCAGGACGCGCGTAGCGCCATCGATGGAGCTCTCGAGCAGCGGGCTGGAAATAGCCTGCTGGGCAGCGTCGACGGCACGGGTGTCCCCAGAAGCGGTACCGATACCCATCATGGCGGTACCGGCCTGCTTCATGATGGTCTTAACATCGGCGAAGTCCAGGTTGATGATACCGGGGACGGTGATGAGGTCGGTGATGCCCTGGGTGCCCTGGGAAAGGACGCCATCGGCGATTGCGAAGGCCTCAAGCATGGTGGTCTTCTTCTCGGCGATGTCGAGCAGCTTGTCGTTAGGGATAACGATCATGGTGTCGACGCAGTCGGAAAGCGTCTTAATGCCTTCTTCGGCGCTCTTCTTGCGCTTGCGGCCCTCAAACGTAAAGGGCTTGGTCACGACGGCGACGGTCAGCGCGCCGACCTCGTTCATCGCGATATCGGCAACGATGGGGGCAGCGCCGGTACCGGTGCCGCCGCCCTCGCCGCAGGTGATGAACACCATATCGGCGCCAGCGAGCGCCTCGGCGATGTCGTCGCGGGACTCATCGGCGGCCTTACGGCCGACCTCGGGGTTGGCGCCAGCGCCCAGGCCGCGGGTCAGGTCGGTGCCGATGTGCACCTTGATATCGGCATCAGAGATCGCGAGTGCCTGAGCATCGGTGTTGATGGCAACAAACTCGACGCCGCGGATACCCTCTTCGATCATTCGATTGACCGCGTTGGTACCGCCGCCGCCGACGCCGACCACCTTAATGACGGCAAGGTAGTTGTTGATCTCTGTCTCGTGCATGTCGGTCCTCCGAACAAAGGTTATTGCCATAGCATGGGTTGACCCCTGCGCACATTAACCTTCAAGTTGAAAGTAAATGCAAAGGTAAACCGTATTATGTTTGCACATTATGAACGTATCAGTCAAATAATTGACGGTGAAAACCAAACAAACCAGATAAACGGCGCGGTATGCCCCGTCAACAAAGGCCAGAAAACACTACGAGGTCGGTGCGTTCCTAAACGTATAGTTGCCAGGAGATCGAACGTTGATATACGTCACGCCCTCCACCTGCGAAAGCAGCTTGGTGACTACGCGTTCTTTCTTGGCGATATCGTTCGAATCGCCCAGCGACACCTCAATGCCGTTATTGAGGTTTGCCGAGATGGCTTCGACCGAAGGCGTGGAAATATCCTTGACTTGTCCCAAGAACTCGCTCGAAAAACCACGCACATAATCCAGGCCGGCCTTAACGGCCTTGGAGTTCACCGCCTGGCCGGAAACCGGAGCGACATCCGCCGAGACATCAGTCAACAGCACCGCGCCATAATGCTTAACGAGCGCCAGCGCGGCATCGATTCCGGTCAAGGTATTTGAGCCCTGACCCGTCGTGATGACGTTGCCCTGGTCGTCCACTTCGACCGACGTCGACAGCGGGGCGATCCAGGTGTCATCATCCCCGATGGCCCAGGCTAGGTCATCGGAGCTGATATAGGCAATTGCGATGACCTTGCGCTCCATAGGCGTAATGATGAGCGTATGCGGGAACTGACGCTGGACATCCACGCCCGAGACCCACGGGTTCTGCTTGAGGTCCTCGGTAATCTGGTCGGGATCGACGTTAAAAAGCGACGTACCCTCGGGCAAATCGATCAGCTGGATAGCATCGTGCTTCGTCACATGCTCGCTGCCTTGAATCTGAATATCAGTGGCGGTAAACAATCCAGAGTTAATCACCACGATGGCAACGACGACGAGCACGGCCAAGACGGCCAGAACGCCGCCCACGATTTTGCCTTTGCCTGTAACGACAGAAGCGGCGTCTGATGTTTTATTTACCATCGCCCCAAGTGAAGACAACGGGTTGACGCTTTTTTTACCCGAAGGCTTCTTGGCGGTAGCCGGCACCGATGTCAGCGAGCGCGGTTTCGATGCGCCCAGCGTGCGACCTGGACGCGGCGCTTTAGTTCCCGTCGAGGGCTTAGGAGTTGCCATGGGACGGGCAGGCTTGGCGCCCATAGCAGGCTTTGACGTCACCGAGGGACGCGAGGACTTTTTTGCGGCCGGACGATTACCGAGCTGCGAGCCGACGACCGGACGACTGGTCTGTCGAGCATGCCCGACAGACTTAGAGTGCGCGACGGTATTGCGTTGAGGTTTGGCAGGCGCGCCGGAACGCCCTCCGGCGCGGCGGAAGGTGGGTTTCGATGCTCTAGAAGCCGAGGAATTTAACTTCCGGTCTGAGCTCGATGCCATACGCCTCCCTCACCTTTCCGTGCACATGTCTGATAACCGCGGCAACGTCATCGGCCGAGGCAGTTCCGTTATTAACGATAAAATTAGCGTGAACGGGCGAAACTTCCGCGCCGCCAATCGAAAAACCCTTTAATCCACAATCCTCGATAAGCTTGCCCACACTCGCATCGGGCGGGTTGCGAAAGACCGAACCGCAGGATGCGCGACCCATGGGCTGCGTACGCTTGCGCCTCGTCAGGTACCGCTCCATGCGCTCGCGAATGTCGGCCTTGGGCGCCGGTTTAAGCTTGAGCACGCACTCGAGGATGATCTCATTGCGGGGAAGGCTACATTCGCGGTAGCCCCAAGTGATCTCGGACCCCGCATAATGTTTGATACCGGATGCCGGGTCAAACGTTACGACATCCTCAACCAGCGAGCCAATCCACTCGGTCCGTGTGCCGGCATTCATAGATATCGCGCCGCCGACCGAGCCAGGGATGCCAACGGCAAACTCAAGGCCCGAGAGGCTACGCGACAGGGCATCGTTGACCAGGCGCGCAAACATCACGCCCGCACCGACCGTCAGCGTACAACCGTCATCGGCAACAACCGTGCGCTGAAACTCACGTCCGAGCGAAATGACGGCGCCGCGATAACCGCCATCGGCAACCAGCAGATTGGAGCCCTTGCCGATGATGACCCACGGCACCTGCTCGCGATCGAGCACCGCCACGGCGCGGCGGAGGGCATGATAGCTATGGCACGTCACAAAGAGGTCGGCCTTGCCGCCGATACGATAGCTCGTATGACGCGCAAGGCGCTCGTCCTCGATCACATCCGTGTCGATCATGCCCGAGAGCGCCATGACGGCGTTAAACAGACCCATTAGACTTAAGCGTCTTTCTTGGCAGTCAGATACTCAATGAACTCGGGACCGACGGTCGTAACGTCACCGGCACCCATGGTGAGCAGCAGGTCGCCCTCGCCCACCATCTGCTCGAGCTCCTGATTGAGCTCAAGACGGCTGGAGCAGTACACGACCTCCTTGCCAGGATGCTTGGCGCGCACGGTATCGGCGAGCATCTTAGAGGTGACACCCGGAATGGGCATCTCGCCAGCCGAGAACACATCAATCAGCAGCAGTTTATCGGCATTGGCAAATGCATCGGCAAAGTCGTCGCACAGGGCCTGCAGGCGCGAATAGCGGTGCGGCTGGAACACGACGTCGACGTGCTTGTAGCCCAGCGACGAAGCGGCGGCAAGCGTCGCCTTGATCTCGGTGGGGTGATGGCCGTAATCATCGACCACGGTGATGCCATCGATATCGCCCACGTGGGTAAAGCGACGGCGGACGCCCTCAAAGCTCGAGAGTGCCTTGGCGGCGGCGTCGATGTCAAGGCCCAGGACATGGGCGACGGTGAGCACCGCCGTGGCGTTGAGCATGTTGTGGCGACCGGGATTGCTCTTGATCTCCACAGCATGCTCAGTGCCGTCCTCAAAGCGAACGATAAAGTCACTCTGGATGCCCTTGACATCCGGGTGCATGCAGACGATGTCGTTGCTCTCGGCAAAGCCGTAGGAAAGCACGTGACGGCCCGTCGACTTGGCGAGCTCGACCAGATGCGGGTCCTCACCGCAGACGATGACGGTGCCGTCCTCGCCCACCAGGCTCATGAATTTGGCGAAAGTCGCCTCGATCTCCTCGATACCCGAGTAGTGATCGAGGTGGTCGGCTTCGACGTTGGTCACAATGACTACGTTGGGGTTCAGGAACAGGAAGGAGCTGTCGGACTCGTCGGCCTCGGCGACAAAGTAGTCGCCCGAGCCGTTCTTGCCGTTCGTGTCATAGCCCTCGACGATGCCACCGATCAAGAAGCTCGGATCCAGGCCCATGCGGTCGAGCATGGTGGCGCACATCGAAGACGTGGTGGTCTTGCCATGCGTGCCGGCAACAGCGACGGTGGTGTAGCCGTGGCCCAAAGCAGAGAGCATCTTGGCACGGGGCCACACGGGAATACCAAGCTCGCGAGCGCGCACGAGTTCAGGGTTGGACTCCGGAATAGCGGTGGAGACAACAACCACGTCGGGCTTGACCTCGTCGATCGTGGCGGCCTCATGGCCCACATGCACCTTCACACCAGCGCGGGTAAGCTGGCGGATATAACGTGACGTCTTAAGGTCGGAGCCGGTAACGGCATAACCGCGCTCGTGCAGAACGAGGGCGATGCCGCTCATGCCGGCGCCGCCGATACCGATAAAGTGGGCGCTCTTAAACTCGGGCGCGGAGGTTGCAGTCTGGGAATCAGCCATGTGCTCGTGTACTCCTTGCGTAAACACTGCCTGTAACCCGTTAACTGTACCGCACCTACCGCATCAGCGCGAGGGCGACCGACGATATCCCGTCTAACTAACGCAAACCCTCTACCGCATCCGCCAGAAGAGCGGCGGCCCTATCCTGAGCCAGACCACGCGCCGCCTGACGCATGGCATCGCGAGCCGCCGCGTCATCGACCAGGTGCAGCAGCTCATCGGCAAAGGCAGAACCGTCGATATCGGCATCGGCGCAGAGCACACCGGCCCCAGCGTCGACCAGATAACGGGCATTGGTGGTTTGGTGGTCGGCCGTCGCATGCGGGTACGGCACGAGCACCGAGGGCACGGCGAGCGCAGCGATCTCGGCCACGCTCGATGCACCCGAACGCGAGAGCGCCAAATCGGCAGCAGCCAGCATATCGCCCATGTTGTCGATGTAAGGCTGGACGCGGTATCGCTTCGTCTCCTCGGGCGTCAGCGCCAAAGCGCGCTCGGTCTCCTCAAAGCCGTCGGCACCCGTCGAATGCAACACATAGAGGTTCTTGCGCGAAAGCAGCTCGTTTTTGAGCGAAGCCACGCGCTCGTTGAGGTGCTGGGCGCCAAGTGAACCGCCAAAGACGAGTAGCAGCGTAGCGTCCTCGGGAACGCCAACTGCCTTGCGGCCGCGAGCGCGATCGCCCTCGATTACCGAGCGACGTACGGGGTTGCCGGTCATGAGCACATGGTCAGGGTCACCTTCGCGCTCAAAGATCGAACGCGCTGCCGGCACCGAGATGCACACGCGGGCGGCGTGGGAGTTCATCATCTTGTTGGCCAGGCCCGGAACAGAGTTCTGCTCATGCAGCAGATACGGAACGCCTGCGCCCTTGCACCACCCCAGCAGCGGAACCTCGACATAGGCACCAAAACCGATGGCAGCGTCGGGCTTGCCGACCTTTGAGAAATGACTGGCGAGCGCACGCTTGGCCTTGTTGACACGCCACAGCGAGGTCAACGCCGTCCAAGGGCGGGAGCGGTCGAAGCCCGTGACCGTAATGGGCACAAAGTCAAACCCAGCCTCGGGGACCAGACGACCCTCGAGCTTGCGCGACTGGCCCACGAACACAACGTGGTGGCCACGGTCACGCAGCTCTTCGGCCAAGGCGAGCGCGGGGTTGATGTGTCCTGCCGTGCCGCCGGCTGCAATAGCAACGGTCATTTTATCGGTCATGGTAGTCCCTTCGTACACGCGGTCCCTGGTCGTCGGTGCGCAGACGCGCCGACGGGTCCGAGTTCAAATCGATTCGATTATATCCGCCGCCCGCGTTGCGAGGGCTGGGGCGCTGCGGACGACCTTGCGGAGCCGTTCGCGGGCGTGGACGGGCTGCCGGCTCGGTCGCAGAGCCATCCAGGACGGTAAAGCCGTTACGCGAAGATCGCTCGCCGCGCACGTGGGGTACGCCGGCGGTACTCTCATCCATAACGGCAAAGCTCTCGCGGCGGCGGTCATACTCATCGCGGCGGGCGCTCTCGTACGAAACGCGCAGGATCAACCCGGCAAGCATAAGCGACACGATAATCGACGAACCGCCGTAGCTAATAAACGGCAACGGTTTGCCCGTCATGGGAAACACGTTGAGGATGCCCAACGCGTTAATCAAAAACTGCACCGCGAGAATGACCGCAGAGCCAGACGCCATAAGCGCGCCCCGACGATCGGTCGCCTGCTCGGCAATGCGAAACGCCGAGTAGATCAGCATCGCAAACACCAAGAAGAACAGCACGGTTCCGACAAAACCGACTTCCTCGCCAATGATGGCCAGGATGTAGTCATTGTGCGCCTCGGGCAGATACGAGTACTTCATGGTTGAGTTGCCGATGCCACGGCCGAACAGACCGCCCGAGGCAAAGGCCATGATGGCGAGCGTGGCCTGATAGCCGTCACCATACTCGTCGGCCCAAGGGTTCAAGGCAACCTGAATACGCACCATACGGTACGGCTCTGCGACAAGTGCAATCACGATCACGAGAATGCCGAAGATTAGCACGCCGATGATAAATCTGGGGTCGAGACCCGCAAACAACGCCATGCACATGAGGGTCAACAGGATGATCAGGACAGTACCGAAATCGGGCTGGATAAAGATCAGAAAGAGCGAAATGCCCAGGTAGATACCCATCTTGCGAAGGAATTCGTTGATGTTGCCACCGGGCGAAAAGAAGCGATCAAGCATGATGGCCGAATACGCAATGGCAAATGGCTTTAAAAACTCGGAAGGCTGGAACTGAATACCGGCGATGTTGAGCCAGCGCGTGGCGCCACGGCTGCCGCTGCCCACCAAGAACACCAGAAGCAGTAGCCCTATCATGCCGATAAGGAAGATCCTGAGCACGTCTTCCCCAAACCAACTGTCCGGCAAGATGCGCACGATGGCAACCATAGCCAGCACGCCAACTCCGGCAAACGCGGCTTGTCGAAACAGAAAAAACGTCGCCGAGCCATTCTCGTGCAGCGCCTCGACCGAAGACGCCGAGTACACCATCAGCAGGCCAAAGCATACCAAGGTAAACAGGCAGGCCATGAATATCAAACGGGGGCGCATGATACGGGCGGGAACGCCGGCAATATAGCGTTCGCTAAACGACTGCCCGCCGCGGCTGGAACGCGGTGTGATGCGACGTGAGGAAGCACGGTCCGAGTCGGGCCTCCTCATATTCTGTCGGGGGCTCTCCTCTCTCACCGGCAACCCCTATTCCATTTGCGTATTGGACGCAGCGGCAAGCTGGGCCACATAGTCCTTAAACACGCGACCGCGCTCCTCGTAGCCCGAGAACTCATCGAACGAAGAGCAGGCGGGCGACAGTAAGATCACATCGCCGCGGCTCGAGAGCGAACGGGCAACGTCCACGGCATCGCGCAGGTCGTCGGCCTGGGCGATATCGACATCACCGTCGACATCCGCCTCGTCCATAGCGGCGGTAAAGCGCTCGCGCGCGTCGCCAAAGCAGACCACCGAGCGAACGTTATCCATCACAACGCGGGCAAAGGACTCGAGCGGCGTGCCCTTATCGTGACCGCCGAGCAGCAAGATCACATCGTCATCGGGAAACGCCGTCAGGGCCTTTTCGACCGCATCGGTGTTCGTTGCCTTGGAATCGTTAACATAGCGCACGCCATCGATCTCACCACAGGGCTCAACGCGGTGCTCCAGCGGCTGGAACGAGACCAGGCCGCGACACACACCGTCAACATCGGCGCCGACCGTCAGGGCCGCCGTGGCAGCACACAGGGCATTGATTACATTGTGATGGCCCGAAATCTTAAGCTCGGACGTATCGACGAGCGGGGTCTCGACGCCCTTCAGGCGAACGACCATCTTGCCATCGCGCACAAATGCGGCGTCCTCGCCCGCAGGCTCGTCAAAAGCAACCTTGCAGATGCGACGGCCCGGAACATAGATGTACTCATCGAACTCGTGGATACCGGCATCCTCGACGTCAACAATCACCAGGTCATCGTCGACCATATTCTCGAAGAGCTTAATCTTGGCGAGCGCATAGTTCTTATGGCTCTTATGCCAGCCCAAATGGTCGGGGGTAATGTTGAGCAGCACCGCCACACGGGGGTGAAGCTCCTGGGTCGTTGCGATCTGATAGCTCGAAAGCTCCGCCACAAACCACTCGTTATGCGCACGGCCATCGATCTCGTTCACCGGAGGCTCGCCAATGTTGCCGACAGCAACGCTCGCCTCGCCCGCTGCCTTAAGCAGGTAATCGGTCAGTGACGTGGTTGTCGTCTTGCCGTTGGTGCCCGTAATGGCAATCCAATTTTGGGGAGACAGACGGTAGGCAAACTCGGGCTCACCCATAATCTGGGCAGCGTGATCACGGCCAGCCTTAAAGAATGCCGAGAACTCCGAGATGCCCGGACACGTCACGCATACATCAAACGCGCCCTCGACCTGCTCGGTTCCGTAGACAAACGATGCCCCGTGCGCCTCGAGCGAGCGCGTGGCATCGTTGGGCTCGGACGTGCCGCCACCGTAAACGGTAACGGCACTCACACGCTCGGGATGTGCAAGCGCCCAGCGAGCGACATCAAGACCGGACTTACCCTGGCCCAAAACGAGCAGGCTAAAGACATCAGCAAGAGGCATGAAAGACCACTATCCCAACTGGAAGAACAACGCGAGGCCCAGGGCTCCGAAGGCCGCGGCGACAATCCAAAAACGGATGACGACCTTGGTCTCGGCCCAGCCCTTCTTTTCGAAATGATGATGAATGGGCGCCATAAGGAAGACGCGCTTGTGCGTAAAGTGGAAATAGACAACCTGGATCATGACCGACAGGGTCTCGACGATAAACAGACCGCCGATGATGAGGGAAACGACTTCGGTGTTGGTCATGATGGAGGTGCAGGCAAAAGCGGCACCCAGGGCAAGCGAGCCGGTATCGCCCATAAAGATGCTCGCCGGATAGCAGTTGAACCACAAAAAGCCCAGGCAGGCGCCGGCGCACGCCGTGCAGAAGATGGACAGGTTCACATCGCCGTGCAAAAACGCCATGGCAGCCATGGCCAGCATGGCGATCATGGAGGTGCCGCCGGCAAGACCGTCCAAGCCGTCGGTGAGGTTTACGGCGTTGGAAAGGCCCGCGATCATCAGCCAGCAAAAGACAAGGTAGAGCCACGGAAAAGAGAGGCCGCAAATGGTGGTCGAGAGCACACCAAGGTCGATCGTCAGGCCACCGGGGAAACGAATCTCGGGGGCGACGCCGCACCAGTTGACAGCAAGCACGGTAAAGGTAACGCAGATGAGGGTAAGGCCAATCATCTTGGCGTGAGGCGTCAGGCCGAGCGAGCGGCCGTGCGTGACAGAAGTCAGGTCGTCGATGAGGCCAAGAACGCCGGTTGCCAGCGTGGCGAGCAGCACAAGCACGAGCTCGGTGGTGAGCTTTCCCATCAAAAGGCAGGTCAGCGAAACGGCAACCAGGATGATGACGCCACCCATGGTGGGCGTGCCCTGCTTAATCAGGTGACGCTTGGGGCCATCGGCGCGAACCTGCTGGCCGATGCCCTCGACCTTCAGGAGCTTAATCCACCACGGCATAAGCAGCATCGCGATGACGGCGGCGATGCCCAATCCCAAAAATGCCTGGTACGTAGGATACGAAGGATTGCCGAACATGGACTAGCACACACCTTCCACAAAGCGATCGAGCTCAACGAAGCGTGAGCCCTTGACCAGCACGACATCATGCTGCTCAAGAGCGCCGCCCATACGGTCGAGCACCTGCTGATAGTCGGAGAACACCTGAATGCGGTCCTCATCCATACCCATCATGCGCGCGGCCTCGGCCATACGCTGGGCAAGCTCACCGCCGACACATGCGAGCATATCGAGCTTCTTGGCCGCCGCATAGGCGCCCACCAGCTCATGCATGCGAGGAGCCTCGTCGCCCATTTCGCCCATCTCGCCCAGAACCGCCATGCGTGAACCCGTGCACGAAAGCGAACACAGCAGGTCGAGGCCGGCTGCCATCGATTCGGCACTGGCATTATATGAGTCGTCGATGACGCGAGCGCCGCTCTTGGCGCGCTTGATTTCCTGGCGATGCCCGGTAATCGTAAGACCCCTAAAGGCGGCATCGATCTGCTCGGGCGTCACGCCAAGACGATAGGCAACCGCCGCGGCCTTGACGGCATTGGGAACGGACTGCGCGCCGGGAATGGCAAGCAGTGTGTCGATAGTCTCGCCCAAGCCAAAATCGAGCGTAAAGACCGGGCGTCCCTCGTCATCAATGCGAATGTCGCACGCACGGACCTCATCGTCGTCCGAGACGCCCGCAAGCATCACGTCGACGCCCGCAGGCGCGGCAAAGGTGTCGCGGATGAACGGAGTAAAGTCGTCCTCACCACCCAAAACCAGCAACGGGAGAAGGTCTCCGGCGGCGCACATGCCGCCAACAATCTCGGATTTGGCACGAGCGATATTCTCGCGACTGCCCAGAATACCGATATGGGAGGTGCCGATCTTGGTCACAATGGCAAGGTTGGGATTGGCGGACTGAGACATGCGCTCAATCTCGTGGAAATGGTTCATGCCCATCTCGAGCACCAGAACCTCGGTGTCGGCAGGGGCCGCCAGCACCGTGAGCGGCATACCGATCAGGTTGTTGTAGTTACCCTTGGTTGCCCAAACGCGATAGCGCTTGGCGAGCACCGCGGCGAGCACGTCCTTGGTCGTCGTCTTGCCGATAGAGCCGGTAATGCCAATTACCAGGCAGCCAAGCTCCAAACGATAAGCGTGAGCCAGGCGCAGCAAAAACTCCTCGGGGTCATCGGTATGCAGGATGGCGCAGCCCTTCTCATGGGCCAGCGAAAGCAGCTCGGTATCGGGCTCGCGCGTCATCACTACGGCGCCGGCACCCGACTCGATGGCACGGGAAGCAAAGTCGTTGCCGTCGACCTTTTCACCCGGGAAGGCGACGAATATCGTGCCCTCCTCAACCTGGCGCGAGTCGATAACGCAACCGCGGCATACCCGATCGGCTTCTCCCGTCACGGTTCGGGCCCCTGTTGCGGCCGCGAGATTGTTGACGGCGATCTCTATCATTGCAGCTCCCCTGTAAACCTAATAATGCTATCGGCGTATTGTATCCCAGCGCCGCCTACGCGTGGTGCAGGGCGTGTGAACAACCCGGATTAACCGACTGGCCATTTCATAGATAGTAACCCCCTACTTGGTGCGCGGGACACCCAACACGTCAAGCGCACTGGCCATAATGGACTGGAACGGCACTGCGGCGGCATCGGAGCCTGACGGGGTTCCGTCAAGGGTGATATAGCACAGGACCTTGGGCGACCGCGCCGGGGCAAACCCCATAAAAGACGACATGTAGTTCTCTTTGAGGTAGCCGCCGTTCTCATCGGCGCGCTCGGCCGTACCGGTCTTGCCCGCCACGTCGTAGCCGTCCACCGCGCCGCCAACACCCGTTCCCTCGGCAACGACCGTCTGCATACACGATGTCACCTGCGAGGCGGCCTCCTCGGAAATCGCGCGATCCCCCTCGCCCCAATCCTTTTCATCGCCCTTGCTCGACTTATAGAAGTGCGGAGTCATCATCACGCCGCCGTTCGCGATGCCGCCCACGGCACGTGCGACCTCAATCGGCGAGACGGACAGCGCCTGGCCAAAGCTCATAGCACCCAAGGTGGCACCATCGTACTGGTCGCGCTCCTTGACGATGCCCAGACTCTCACCCGGAAAATCGACACCGGAGCTATGACCGATACCCCACTTGTCCACATAGGTGGCAAAATCATCGGCACCGATCTTGCGCCCCACCAGGACAAAACCGACATTGGACGAACGGCGCATCATCTCGCGTACGTCCATTGTCATGGTGTAGTCACGCTTGTCGGCATCGGTAACGGTATCGTCGCCCACCTTGATACTCGCGGGAACCTCAAACGATGTGCTCGGGCGCACAACGCCCAAATCAAATCCGGCGCCCGCAACCAGCGTCTTAAAGACCGAGCCGGGCTCGTAGGCATCCGTCACCAGACGAAGGTTCATGTCCTCGGTCTTGGCGTTTTCCAAATTGGTCTGGTCGTAGGTCGGATACGAGCAGGCGGCCAGGATCTCTCCAGTCGTCGGGTCGGTCACCAGGGCCGACCCGTTTTTGGCCTTCGTCTTCTCGACCGCCTCGGCCAAGGCATCTTCCGCGGCGCGCTGAATGTTGACGTCGATCGTCGTCACGATATCCACGCCATCGATCGCGGCAACCTTTTTATAGGCACCGCCCGCGATGTAGCCGCCATCTCTTGCGCGCTCGCGCACAAGAGAGCCATTCGTTCCGGTCAGAAGCTCATCGTATTGTTTTTCGAGTCCCGTCAGGCCAGCGTTGTCCACGTTCACGACGCCCAGCAGCTGAGAAGCCAGGTTTCCATACGGGTAAACCCGCTTCATCGCCTGCTCAAAGAGCACGCCGGGTAGATTCTTCTTTTCCAGGGCGGCAGCGTCATCCTCGTCGACCTGGCGCTTGATATACACCCAGGAACCATCAGACAGCACCAGCTTGCGGCAGGTCTTTTTATCAATACCGGTAGCCTTGACCAGCGCCGAGACCGTCTTGTCGACGTCCTCGACAAGCTGAGGGTTCACGGCGACATTGCGGCATTCGACCGACGACGTCAGCACGTTGCCGTTGCGGTCGTAGATAGTGCCACGTTTGGCATAGAGCGTCTGTGAAAGCAGACGACGCGCGTCCGCACGCTCGCGCAGTTTATCGGCTTCGACAATTTGATAGTCGGCAAGGCGAAAGACGCCCAAGCCCAAGCCAAGCCCGATGAAGCCCATGACGGCTTTGCGGCGAGGCAGAGGCGCGCCTGTAAGCCATTCGGTCGACGAGCTCTTGCGCGACCTGGTGTTATGCACTTGAGGGCCGCCCGAGCCGCGAAGTCGTGACGCCGGGTCGTTGCCACGGGACTGCCCGGCGTTGTAAGATTGCCGACCCGTTCCTTGATAACCAGAACGTCCCCGCGACGAGGGACGTCCAGAACCGCGGCCCCCATCGGAACCGCGGCGATAGTCATTTGTCATACTCAGCTACCGTCTTGCTACTGAGCGGTCGCGGTCGCGTTGGCGCCCGCGGCTGCATCCTGCGAAAAGTCAAGTGTAACGCTCTCGCTGGGCTCCACCATGCCATAGGCGCCCGCAAGATCGCGAATACGCGTGTCGGCACCATAGACCGAATGCATGACCTCCAAGTCGGAGCTCTCATCGGTCGCCTTTTCGAGCGTGTTGGTAAGCTCGGCGTTGCTGTTGAGCACCTGGGCCGTAACGCCGGCGAGCGCCACGCGGGCGACGCCAATCGTCATGAAGATGGCCGCAATGATGCAAAACGTTTTAAGAACGCTCATGAAAACCGGGCTTACCGCCTGGTTTGCCTGACGGCCCGCGCCCGTGTAGACATCAAAGCGCGGCGTGCGCTGCTCACGGGGAGCAACGGGGGCCTGCGGCGTCTCACGATAGGCGGGCATGGCGTTCATATCATAGGCGAGTGCTGCGCTTGAAGTGTTGTAGCCCATGATATGCCGCCTCCCATCCCGAGTACGTTGGTAGTGTGTTTAAGCTTCGTTTATGGTGCGAGCGGGAGGTCCAATATCGCGCGGTCGCGCCTACAGACGCTGCGCCACGCGGATTTTGGCTGATCTCGCCCGAGGGTTGCGCTCAACCTCATCAGGCTGGGCAACCAAGGGTTTGCGGGTGATGACCTTGAGTATCGGCACGTTGCCGCACACGCACACCGGAATCTCCGGCGGACACGTGCACCCCTGGCTCATCTCCTTAAAGTGGTTCTTTACGATACGGTCCTCGAGCGAGTGATACGAGATGACGCAGATACGTCCGCCCGGGTTGAGCCACCTGGTGGCGGCATCAAGCCCTCGTTCGAGCACATCGAGCTCGTGATTGACCTCGATGCGAATGGCCTGGAAACTTTTCTTGGCCGGGTGTCCACCATGCCGACGAGCGGCAGCCGGGATACCCGCCTTGATGATCTCGACAAATTGGCCGGTGGTTTCGATCGGTTCTTGCTCGCGGCGGCGCACGATCTCGCGCGCGATCTGCGAGGCGAACTTCTCTTCGCCGTAGACGCGTAGAATCCGGGCGAGGTCGTGTTCGTTATAGGTGTTGATGACCTCAGCTGCGTTTAAGGTGTTATTACCCGGATCCATCCGCATGTCCAATGGGGCGTCCTCGTTATACGAAAAGCCCCTGCCAGGGATATCGAGTTGCGGTGACGAAACGCCCAAATCGAACAGGAAGCCATCGACCCCGGGCACCTCGGCCGAGCAAAGCAGCTCGTCCAAGTCACCGAAGTTGCCCTTCAGCAGCTGGTGCGGAACGCCGGGAACCTCGCGGTCCAGACGGGCGCCAGCGGCCTCGAGGGCCATGTCGTCCTGATCGACGCCGAGCAAAAGGCCCGTCTCCCCCACCTGCGCGGCCATCTTTACCGAATGGCCGGCACCGCCAAGGGTGCAATCGCAGACAACGGAGCCGCTCTTTAGCCGCAGCGACTCAAGCACTTCGCCGAGCATGACAGGTTCATGCCGATATTCTTGTGTCAAGATCCCACGCTCCATCCGTTACCCGTGCCTTGCCCTTACGAGAAGAAGAGGTCCAGCAGGGCCTCATCGTCATCGTCCTCATCGGCCGCGGCGCGATCCCAAACCTCAAGGTGGTCGTAGTTGCCCACAACCGTGACCTCGCGGTCGAGGTTCGCCTGCTTGCGGAGAGACTCGGAAAGACCGATACGACCGGCGCTGTCCACGTCCATCGACGTGGTGCGCTTGTTGATCGCCCTCATGAGCTTCTGGTCATTAATGTCACGCGGGTTAAAACCCTCGTGGCCCTCACGACCCGCGAAGAGTCCTTCGACCCACTTATCGAAGGCCTCGGCAGAGAACACGTACAGAGCATCGACATCCAGGGCTTTGAACACGCGAACGTGCTCTCCAAGTTCCTCACGAAGGGGTGCAGGCAGGGACAGACGACCTTTTGCATCGAGATTGCGCTCGTATGCACCAGTCATTCCCATGTGCGCCCTCCCCTCGGTTACTCAGATGGCACGTACGCGGGGAACCACCCCGCCTGTCGACGTCATCAATAATATGGGGAACCGCCCCATTTTTCAACACCTTTCCCCACCCCTTCCCCCACCCCGCCCCACTATTCCACCCCCAATATGTTGTAAAACACCCCCGAGCATATGTTCGAAAACACAATATGTTGTGTTTTCAGCAAAGGCGGGATGCCACCTGTAGAACCACGCCCGCGAACCTCAACCTTCAAGTTGACCTTGAGGCGATTTTTACGTCCCTTTACACGCCGTTCACATCGCCCCCAAACTCCCCCACCCACGGTACACACGGCCCACCACCGCGTCGGTGTCTGGCGAAAAATGGGACGGGCCCCAGATTGCCCATGCGCGCAAAAGTGCGTCTCGGCAATCTGGGGCCCGTCCCATTTAATATTTATAAATATGCAGGTCAGCGAGGTGCTAGCGATGTGCTAGCGGATGCGCCGCCAGATAGACCTCGGTCAGTTGTGTTCGGTCGACATGCGTGTAGACCTGCGTGGTCGAAATATCGGCATGGCCCAAAATCTCCTGCAGCACACGCAGGTCGGCACCGCCCGCGAGCATGTGGGTGGCAAAGGAGTGGCGCAAGGTATGGGGATGGAGCCCCACCAGCCCCACCTGACGCCCATACCGCTCGCATATCGCATGCACGGCTTGGCGCGACAGGCGACGTCCGTTCTTATTTAAAAAGACCGCCGAGGTCTCGGTTCCGCGGGCATGGGCCGCCAAGCGAGAACGTCCCTCAGTTACATAGAGCGTCAGAGCTCGCGCCGCGCTTCCCACCAGTGGGGACAGGCGTTCCTTTGAGCCCTTACCGCGAACGAGTACAAAGCCATCGTCAATATGGATATCGCCCACATCGAGCCCAACCAGCTCACTCACACGCAAACCGCATCCGTAGAGCACTTCCAAGATGGCATGGTCGCGCAGTCCCATCTCGCCCTCGGGAAAGTCTTGATCGAGCAGCGCCGAGACATCCTCCACCGATAGATACTCCGGCAAACGCTCAGCCTTTTTAGGCAAGCGCAACGCCGCCGTCGGGTTTTGGGCCACGGCCCCATCGCGCACCAAAAAGGCATGCAGGCCCTTCACGGCCGCAAGCGCACGCTCCACCGAGGCATCGGAATAGCCCCCATCGCGACGGTCGGCGACAAAGCCCTCCACAACCTGACGGGTCACCTCTTCAAAAGACACAATACCCGCCCGCTCCAGATAGGCGCAGTACGTCGTCAGGTCACGACGATAGGCCGCAATCGTGTTGCGCGCCAAACCCCGCTCGACCGCGAGGTAATCGAGATACTCCCCCGCCGCCACGGCGAGCGACGAGGGAGTAGCTTCGGTATGTTCCTTATTCGCCGGCACCCTTAGTCCGTAGCGAGGTTCATGGGCGTCACCTGCAGACGGTCGACACCCTCGTGCTGGCCGATCGAAGCGCGCACGAACTCGCGGAACAGCGGCTGCGGGTTGGTCGGGCGGCTCTTGAACTCGGGATGAGCCTGAGTTGCCACATACCACGGATGCACGTCGCGCGGCAGCTCGACCATCTCGACCAGGCGCTCGTCGGGCGACAGGCCCGAGATAACCAAACCGGCGTCCTCGAGCTGGTCGCGGAAGGCATTGTTGAACTCAAAGCGGTGACGGTGACGCTCATAGACGAGCTCCTCGCCATATGCCTCGCGAGCGAGGGTATCGGCGGCGAGCTTGCACGGATAGGCGCCCAGGCGCATGGTGCCGCCCTTCTCGGTCACGTCCTCCTGCGAGCTCATCAGATCGATGACGCTAAACGGGCCGTCCGGATCGAACTCGGAGGAGCTGGCGCCGGCAAGGCCGACGACGTTGCGGGCGAACTCGCACACGGCCACCTGCATGCCCAGGCAAATGCCCAGATACGGAATCTTGTGCTCACGGGCAAACTCGGCCGCGAGGATCTTACCCTCCAGGGCGCGCTTGCCAAAGCCGCCGGGGACCAGGATGCCCGAGGCGTCGCCCAGAACCTCGGAGACATTCTGCTCGTCGAGGCTCTCGCCGTCGACCAGCTGGACGTCCACATGGCGATCGTAGAAGACGCCCGCATGGTGCAGAGCCTCGATAACCGACAGGTACGCATCGGGCAGCTGCGTGTACTTACCCACGACGGCGATCTTCACCTTGTCGGCGTGATGGTTGGCGTGATTCTGTTTGCGCAGGAACTCGTTCCACTCGCTCATGTCGCGCTCACGCGGATCCAGACCCAGGCGCTCGCAAATGCGCAGGTCAAAGTCCTGCTCGGCAAGCAGCTGCGGAACATCGTAAATGCTCGCGCAATCCTCGTTGGTAAAGACGCAATCGGTGTCGACGTCGCAGAAGCTTGCGATCTTTCCGCGGATAGCGTCATCGATATGGTGGTCGGAGCGCAGCACGATGATATCGGGCTGGATACCAAAGCTGCGGAGCTCCTTGACGGAATGCTGCGTGGGCTTGGTCTTGACCTCGTGGGCGGCGGCGATATAGGGAACGAGCGACACGTGGATGTAGCAGACGTTCTCGGGGCCGGCCTCCTTGCGGTACTGGCGGATGGCCTCGACAAACGGTTGGGACTCGATGTCGCCGATCGTGCCGCCCAGCTCGGTGATGACTACATCGGAGCCGGTCTGCTCCTCGATGCGGCGGAACTTGTCCTTAATGGCATTGGTGACGTGGGGAATCACCTGCACGGTACCGCCCAAAAAGTCGCCGCGACGCTCGCGGGCGATTAGGCTTTTGTAGATGGCACCGGTCGTAAAGTTGGAATCGCGGGTCAGGTTCTCATCAATAAAGCGCTCGTAATGACCCAGGTCCAGGTCGGACTCGTAACCATCCTCGGTAACGAAGACCTCACCATGCTGGAAGGGGCTCATGGTGCCGGGGTCGACGTTCAGATACGGGTCGGCCTTCTGCATCGTTACTTTGTAGCCACGCGACTTGAGCAGACGGCCCAGCGAGGCCGCGGTGATACCCTTGCCCAGGGACGAAACCACGCCACCGGTTACGAACACATGCTTGGTCATATTGAGTTACCTGCGCTTCCCGTAGAAGTTGTTTATCCACATCTTACGGGTCTTCATTGTAATACTCGCGCCGCGGACCGTTCGCAATTTTTCTCGCGTGCGATTGCATTTCTCAATCTTGAAACAAAACGCCGCCCGGTTTCCCAGGCGGCGTCGCTATGGCAAGGGTTACATGCCGCTATCGATCAGCAACCGCGTCCTCAAGCATTTCTTGAACGAGCATGCCGGTACGGACGCCCTCAAGATACCATTCGCCACGTTCGGTGAGGCAAATGCCATTTGCAAGCTGACCGCCGTCGTCGCTATAACGCGAGACGACATCAATCATGCCCTCGGAATCCAAGCGATCGATTGCGGCGCGGGCACGATACGGCGAAACCCCCACGCGCTCGGAAAGCGTTTTGCGCGAGAAACCATACGGCCCGCCATTGTCTTCGGTTTGCTGGTCGATCTCCATCAACACCAGCACCTCGACACGCTTCATATCGTTGACACTCGCACGACCCTTGCCCGCCATAGCAGCCTCCTCAAACCGAGCACGAGCATCTAACGCGCCGTGCGCGACCGACACACCTCACGATGGCAGGTAATATCCATCATGCGGCATCCCGCTAAGGATGAAACAGTTACGGTTATTGTATACCGCTCAAATTGTTTCTAGGCAGGTAAACGGCTATTTTCCGCCGAAATAGGCGCTTTATTGATCAAAAAGCCGTACCGGGCGCTAACCCGATACGGCCAAAATGCAATGCAATTACCGCGGTGCTTCAAACTTAGCGATGGAAGAAACCGCGGCGCTCAAACTTGGGCTCGCAGCACACGTTGATACCCAGTTTGCGCAGTACCGTCTCGTCCGTCGGCGAGATAATCACGCTAAAGAAGGCGTCGCAGCCGCGCAGCTGCTCCAGGCCCGAAAGGACGCGAGCGGCCGTCTCACTCGTGGCCGAGGTGATCGACAGCGCCATAAGCGTCTCGTCGGTGTGAAGGCGCGGGTTTTTGCTGCCCAGGAAATGCGTCTTGAGCTTGCTGATGGGCTCGATCGCCTCATCGCTGATAACCTCGAGCTCAAGGTCGACGCCCGAGACGTGCTTGAGGGCGTTCATAATGAGCGAACTTGCGGCGCCCAGGCGCGTGGAGGTCTTACCGGTCACCACGGAGCCATCGGGCATGACCATGGCACCCACGGGACCACCCGTCAGCTGCTCCCTGGTGAGGGCCGCCGAGCGCGCCGGTGAGTAGTTCTTATCGATGCCGGCTTTCTTCATAATAATCTTGAGACGGTCGACTTGCTCATCGCCCACGCCGGTACGGCGCACATTTTCGACCGCGGTAAAGTAGCGGCGGACGATCTCCATCTTGGAAGCGTCGCGGCAGGCATCGTCATCGGTGATGGCAAAGCCGACCATATTGACGCCCATGTCCGTAGGACTCTGGTAGGGGCTCTTGCCCAGGATCTTTTCCATCAGGGCACGGACTACCGGGAAGGCCTCGACGTCGCGGTTGTAGTTGACCGTGGTCTTATTGTAGGCCTCAAGGTGGAACGAATCGATGATATTGGCGTCGTCGAGGTCAGCCGTGGCGGCCTCGTAGGCAATATTGACCGGATGCGTCAGAGGAAGATTCCAGACCGGGAAGGTCTCGAATTTAGCATAGCCGGCGGCCGTGCCATGCTTGTGCTCGTGATAGAGCTGAGACAGGCAGGTGGCAAGCTTGCCCGAGCCAGGACCGGGGGCAGTGACCACGACGAGCGGTCGGGTGGTCTCGACAAACTCGTTCTTGCCATAGCCGTCGTCGGACACGATCAGATCGACATCGTGCGGATACCCCTCGATGGGATAGTGCAGCTTGGCGGGAATACCGAGCGCGTTCAGGCGGTTGCGGAACACATCGGCAGCAGGCTGGCCGGCGTACTGGGTGATGACCACAGCCGCGACGGCAAAGCCGTTGCCGCGGAACAGGTCAACCAGGCGCAGCACATCCTCGTCATAGGTAATGCCAAGGTCACCACGAGCCTTGTTTTTCTCGATGTGGTTCGCGTTGATCGCGATGATAACCTCGACATCGTCGGCGATGCTCTTGAGCATGCGGAACTTGCTGTCCGGTTCAAAACCCGGCAGCACGCGGCTCGCATGATAGTCATCGAACAGCTTACCGCCAAACTCCAAATAGAGCTTGCCACCAAACTGCGAGATGCGCTCCTTAATGTGAGCAGCCTGCAGCTCGATATACTTCGCGTTGTCGAAACCCTGGCGCATGTATGGCTCCCGTCCCGTTTCCAATTAATGTTCTAGGCGATTATAACGGAGCAGACCCTCCCCGATGCCCAGGCCATCAACAGGCACCAACCAAACACGCCATCGATAAGTTGCGGTGAAATAGTTCCCGTTTAACCCCTCAAGACGGCCAAACAGGAACTATTCCACCGCAACATCCCCTTTTTGGTTCAAACAAACCTGGCCTTTGTATCAATAATGGAAACGTCGCAGGTTGAGCATAATCCAGCGAAAGCCCGCCAGAGTAGGCAAAGCGCCCTCTGCACCAACAATGGAAAGCGCCGCAGGCAGAGGACGGACAGCGAGCGCTGTCCAGAACGTACAAGTTGGCATGAAAAAGGCGAGGCATAGACCTTTTGGTCATGCCTTGCCTTTTGAATGACAAATTGTCGTTCTGGACGGCGCGTAGCGTCGACCGGTTCCGCGGTTTGGTAAAACCGCGGAACAAAAAGTCGCCCCCTCCCGCGCACGGAACGGAAGGGGGCTAAAGGTAGGAGTCTACCGGTGGGTTTACCCCACCGGACAGACGATGACCAGGTGATCCTTTACAGGATCGTCAAGGTTTCCGTGGGGTACCCGTTGGGTACTTAGAGCAGCACGCAGGCGACGGTCAGGATGATGGCGCAGACGACGGAGAGCGCGACGATGAGCTTAAGGGCAAACTTGAGCCAGGTCGTCCACTCGATCTTGGCCAGGGCGAGACCGCCCATGATGGCGCCGGAGGTCGGGGTGAACAGGTTCACGACACCGATGGCGGCGGAGAAGATCATGACCATGACCTCGGGCGAGAAGCCGAGCTTAACAGCCAGCGGTCCCATGATGGGCATGGAGACGGTGGCCATACCGGAGGTCGAGGGGATCAGGAAGGACAGGCCGAAGTAGACCAGGAAGCTCATGGGAGCGAAGATCACGCCGGACAGGCCAGCCAGGGCATTGGCGGCAGCGTCGAGGACGTAGACGTCGAGGCCGGTGTTAGCCATGAGGACGGAGATACCGCGGGCGAGAGCGATGACGAGGACAACGGACATCATGTCGGCAGCGCCGCTAATGAAGGTGTTGACAATCTGCTTCTCGGACAGGCCACCGATGATACCGATCAGGACAGCCATGAGGAAGAACCAGGTGGAAGCCTCGTCGAAGTACCACTGGCCAATGGGCAGGCCGGTGATCAGGGCAGACCAGCCCTGAACGATGGCGTTACCGTCGGCATCGTAGACAGCGCCAGCGTCAAAGAAGTTGGCGACGCCCTCGTTGAGGTCGGCCAGCGGGATGAAGCCGACGATCATGACGACGAAGGTGAAGGCGAAGGCGATCAGAACACCCTTCTGACGACCGGTGAGCTTGACCTCCTTGTGGACCTCGGAAGCAGCCTTGCCGTGAGCCTCTTCGGCGTCCTTGAGCTCCTGCATCGACAGGATGGTGGAACCCTTGTCAGCCTTGACCTTCTTGGCATAGTTCATCACGAAGACGATGGACATAGCAGTAGTGACAATCCACAGGACGGCACCGAGGCCGATGATGATGGACTGGTTGACCTCAATGCCAACGCCGGTCAGAGCGTCGACGGCAGCGCCGACGGCGAACGGGTTAACCGTGGAGCCCAGGCAGCCGCAGCCAGCGCCGAGCAGGACGGTAGCAGCGCCGACCATCGGGTCGAAGCCAGCAGCCATCATGGTAGCGGCGAGCAGGGCGTAGAAGGGAACGGTCTCCTCGCACATACCATAAGTGGTACCACCGAGGGAGAAGATGAGCATCAGCACGGGAACGAGCATGATCTCGTTGCCCTTAAGCTTCTGCACCAGGACGGCGATGCCGTTGTCCAGAGCGCCGGTCTCGGTCATCATGCCGAGGAAGCCGCCCAGGATCATAACGAAGAGGCAGACGGGCAGAGCGTCAGCGAAGCCCTTAATCGGGGCGGTGCAGAAATCGCTCAGACGGGCGGCAGTAACCGCGCCGCCGGACGTGCCGGAGACGATAACGGTAATCACTGCGACAATTGCCAGCAGAGCAAGAAGAATGGTGAACGATGAAGGCATACCGCGCTTTTTCTTAGCGGTCTCAGTCATAGTTCTCATCCCCCCTTCATAAATCATTTAACTTTCTCGTGCGAAGCGGATCTTCCGTGCCGTGCCCACCGCCCGACGCGAGATATTTACCAGACACAGCCGCTCGGGGTGTTCAACAATACACCCCGAGCGAGATGCTAGATGCTCTTACTTGAGTGTGGCGTACATGACAGCCTTGATGGTGTGCATGCGGTTCTCGGCCTCGTCGAAGACCTTGGAAGCGGGGCTCTCGAAGACCTCGTCGGTGACCTCCTGCTCGGTGATGCCGAACTGCTCGCACTTCTCGGCGCCAATGGTGGTGTTGGTGTCGTGGAAGCTGGGCAGGCAGTGCAGGAAGATGGCGCCCGGGTTGGCCATAGCCATGACCTCGGAGGTAACACGATACGGGGTGAGCTGAGCGATGCGCTCGGCCCAGACCTCGTCGGGCTCGCCCATGGAGACCCACACGTCGGTGTAGATAACGTCGGCACCGGTGACGCCGTCCTTGACGTCGGTGGTCAGCTTGATGGTGCAGCCGTTGGCCTCGGCGATGGGCTTGCAGGCCTCGATGACGTCGTCGGCGGGCATGCACTCCTCGGGGCCGCAGGCCACGAAGTTCATGCCGAGCTTGGAGCAGACAACCATGAGGGAGCGAGCGACGTTGTTCTTGCAGTCGCCCATGAAGACGAGGGTCTTGCCCTTGATGTCGTAGTTGAAGTTCTCCTGGACGGTCAGGATGTCGGCGAGCATCTGGGTGGGATGCCACTCAGTGGTCAGGCCGTTCCACACGGGCACGCCGGACTTAGCAGCGAGCTCCTCGACGTCGTCCTGGGCAAAGCCACGGAACTCGATGCCGTCATACATGCGGCCGAGAACACGGGCGGTGTCCTCGATGGACTCCTTCTTGCCCATCTGCGACGAACCGGGATCGAGGTAGGTGACGCCCATGCCCAGGTCCATGCCGCCGACCTCGAAGGCGCAGCGGGTACGAGTGGAGGTCTTCTGGAAGAGCAGAACGATGTTCTTGCCCTCGAGATAGCGGTGCGGAACGCCAGCGCGCTTCATGTCCTTGAAGTTCTTG
This sequence comes from uncultured Collinsella sp., assembly GCA_900541875.1. Lineage (GTDB taxonomy): Bacteria > Actinomycetota > Coriobacteriia > Coriobacteriales > Coriobacteriaceae > Collinsella. Next base: position 133,163 of record UQLF01000003.1, read on the forward strand.
GAGAGCTTGAGCAGGTACTCGATCTCCTCGGTGGTGAGGTCGAGAAGCTTGAGGAAGCTACGGCCGGAGAGGTTAACACCCATGGTTCGATTCCTTTCGAAGAAATGAATTACGTAAGTATTAGTGTTGCCCGTTTAACGGGCGAAGCCGGTGCGGTTGTAGGGGGACCGCACCGGAAACGGAAAGACTTAGAGGTCCTCGCGCCAGAAGGGCATGCTCATGCAGCGCGGGCCGCCGCGGCCGCGGGAGAGCTCGGCGGAGGGCACGACGAGAAGGTCCAGGCCCTCCTTGTACAGCACGTCGTTGGTGACGGTGTTGCGGGCGTAGACGCAGATCTTGCCGGGCTCGACGCACAGGGTGTTGGAGCCGTCGTTCCACTGCTCGCGGGAGGCCGCGATCGGGTCGCCGCCGCCGCAGGGGATCAGCTTGACCTGGTCGACGCCGGTGGCGTCCTCCAGGACGTGCTCGAGGGTGTCCTCGATCAGGCGGATGTTCACGTCGCCCGGGTTCTTGCCGGCGGTCAGCTCGTAGACGCGCAGGGTGCCCATGATGGCGGGGTGGATCGTGAACTTATCGACGTCGATCTGGGTGAAGACCGTGTCGAGGTGCATGAAGGCGCGCGAGACCGGGATGTCGAAGGCCAGGATGCGCTCGACCTTGGAGTCGGAGTTCCAGAAGATGTTCTGGGCCATGACGTCGATAGCGGCGGCCTGGGTGCGCTGGGAGATGCCGACGGCGAGGGTCTTCTCGTTGATGTTCAGCACGTCGCCGCCCTCGGTGTGGAACTGGCAGTCGCGGCGGAAGTACAGCGAGACGTCCTTGTAGTCGGGGTGGTACTTGAAGACGTACTTGCCGTACAGGGTCTCGCGGTTGCGGGTGACCGAGTACATGCGGTTGAGGTTGACGCCCTCGCCGACGACCGCGAACGGGTCGCGGGTGAAGTAGAGGTTGGGCATCGGGTCGATGATCAGGTCGGACTCGGACTCGGAGTTGACCAGGGAGTCGAGGGTCGTGGACGCCGTGAGGGGCATGTCGATCTCGGACTTGGTCATGCCGGCCATGGTCTTCTTGACGAACTCGAGGTTGTCCTCGATGGAGTCCAGCTTCTCGCGGACGATCTGCGGCATGTGCTGGCCGCGGATGCCGGCCTCGGCGATGTACTGGTCGGTGAACTCGGCGCGGGCGCCGGGGACCTGGTCGAACACCTCGGCGACGAGGTTCTCGAGATAGAGGACCTCCACGCCCTGGTCCCTCAGGATCTGGGCGAAGGTGTCGTGCTCCTGCTGCGCGACCTCCAGGAACGGGACGTCGTCGAACAGGAGTCGCTCGAGCTCGTCGGGCGGCAGGTTGAGGAGCTCGTCGCCGGGACGGTGCAGGCAGACCTTCCTGAGCTTGCCGATCTCGGAAGGCACGTGCAGACCTTTCGTCATGGCCTCCTACCTTTCTTTCGGGCCCTTGTCAGGGCCGATTCGTTAGCGCCCCTCCGTGTGAGGCGTTATTGCTGACGACATATTTATATCCAAAATCAGCTCATACTTCCACCTTGCCCCCGAACGGTTTTTTATAGGGGGCGAACGGCATACACATATACTTCACGCATAGCACACTTCATCTTAATAAAGCGTATTTACGTGCATAAACGCGTTTTCAATCCTAAAATCAAATGGAACTTAACTTTGTTAAACCATCCTCAAATTGCATATTTCCACTAAAGCTATGAATAGAATTAGCGGTTCATACCGCGTCTCAACCATTTTCATTTTTATTCAGAAAAAAGTTTGTCCTATTCATTTCTGGTAAATAAATTACCGTTTACCAGACGCTTGATACCGTTCACCGGAAACTCAGTATAAGGCCCAGCGGATACCGGCTCGCTTTACGGCCCCATTTGTAACAACTTGACTTCTCGGTATAGAAAAACGGACCCGCTTCACTAGGGAAACGGGTCCGTTTTCGATTATCTTCGGCCAATTTAGATAACGCCCTCGAAGATCATCGGAATCCTAGCGATCAAACTCCGCCAGTGCCTCGCCCAAAAGCCTCAGGCCCTCGCGCAGAACGTCCTCGCTCGCGCAGTAGCCCAGGCGTGCGCCACAGGGAAGCTCAAAGCGGCTGCCGGGTACCAGCAGCACTCCCCTCTCGGACAGCAGGCGCTTGCAGAACTCCTCGTCATCCTCGGGAATGTCCAGCTGGATAAACGAGGTAGACACGCCCTGCGGGGCCGTCCAGGAAACGCGATGCTGCGTATCGATCCAAGCCTGCGCGATATCGCGGTTGCCAAACACGATCTTGCGATTGCGCTCGAGGATCTTGTCCTTGTGCTCGAGCACATAGGTCGCCAGGGCGTCGTTGAACACACCGCCGCAGATCATGGTGTAATCGCGATAGGTACGGATGCGGTTGGACACCTCTTCGTCGGCCACGACCCAGCCCACGCGGGCCGCAGGCGTCGAATAGGTCTTCGACAACGAGTTGGTGACAATGGCCCTCTCGTACACGTCGACCATCGACATAAAGGACTCAGTATTTTCGAGCGGCAGATACACCTCGTCACACAGCACGTAGGCGCCCACCGAACGGGCAATCTCGGCAATCTGGCCGAGCATATCGGCATCGAGCACCGTACCGATGGGGTTCGATGCGTTGTTGATGCAGATGAGCTTGGTGTCGGGGCGCACCAAGCGCTTGAGTTCCTCGATATCGGGCTTCCAGCCGAGTTCCTCGCGAAGCTCCCAATACTCGACCTCGGCGCCCAGCGTGCGCGGAATCTCGTAGAGCGGCGCGTAGGTGGGCCACTCGGCGATAACGTGGTCGCCGGGCTCGACCACAGCCATGATGGCGTTGAGGTTAGCGCCCGTGCAGCCATTGGTCTGCAGAATGTGATCGGGATTGACCTCCCGACGATACAGCTTGGCAACCACGGCCTTAAACTCCGGCGAGCCCTCGATCCAGCCGTAGTTCATCTTCTCGCGGTCCAGGCGCTCGTAGAACGTGGCGCCGCCCTGTTCATCGAGCGCGCGCAGCTCGCCCATGGTGAGCGACGAGATCGTCGACTGGGCGATGTCCCACGTGGCGCTCTTCTCCCAAACGTTGAGCCATTCCTCAACGCCAATCGTCTTGATGTCCATGGCCAAGCTCCTTACAAAAGCAGTCATCCAATCGTGTTGACGTTCCTCATACAAGATTGGGGCGGCGCGAAAACCCGCACCGCCCCAATGGGAGACATCTAATGGCAGCTAGATGTATGTATTATGACCTGTACGGGTCCTTGAAGACCTTAGAGGTCCTCGCGCCAGAAGGGCATGCTCATGCAGCGCGGGCCGCCGCGGCCGCGGGAGAGCTCGGCGGAGGGCACGACGAGAAGGTCCAGGCCCTCCTTGTACAGCACGTCGTTGGTGACGGTGTTGCGGGCGTAGACGCAGATCTTGCCGGGCTCGACGCACAGGGTGTTGGAGCCGTCGTTCCACTGCTCGCGGGAGGCCGCGATCGGGTCGCCGCCGCCGCAGGGGATCAGCTTGACCTGGTCGACGCCGGTGGCGTCCTCCAGGACGTGCTCGAGGGTGTCCTCGATCAGGCGGATGTTCACGTCGCCCGGGTTCTTGCCGGCGGTCAGCTCGTAGACGCGCAGGGTGCCCATGATGGCGGGGTGGATCGTGAACTTATCGACGTCGATCTGGGTGAAGACCGTGTCGAGGTGCATGAAGGCGCGCGAGACCGGGATGTCGAAGGCCAGGATGCGCTCGACCTTGGAGTCGGAGTTCCAGAAGATGTTCTGGGCCATGACGTCGATAGCGGCGGCCTGGGTGCGCTGGGAGATGCCGACGGCGAGGGTCTTCTCGTTGATGTTCAGCACGTCGCCGCCCTCGGTGTGGAACTGGCAGTCGCGGCGGAAGTACAGCGAGACGTCCTTGTAGTCGGGGTGGTACTTGAAGACGTACTTGCCGTACAGGGTCTCGCGGTTGCGGGTGACCGAGTACATGCGGTTGAGGTTGACGCCCTCGCCGACGACCGCGAACGGGTCGCGGGTGAAGTAGAGGTTGGGCATCGGGTCGATGATCAGGTCGGACTCGGACTCGGAGTTGACCAGGGAGTCGAGGGTCGTGGACGCCGTGAGGGGCATGTCGATCTCGGACTTGGTCATGCCGGCCATGGTCTTCTTGACGAACTCGAGGTTGTCCTCGATGGAGTCCAGCTTCTCGCGGACGATCTGCGGCATGTGCTGGCCGCGGATGCCGGCCTCGGCGATGTACTGGTCGGTGAACTCGGCGCGGGCGCCGGGGACCTGGTCGAACACCTCGGCGACGAGGTTCTCGAGATAGAGGACCTCCACGCCCTGGTCCCTCAGGATCTGGGCGAAGGTGTCGTGCTCCTGCTGCGCGACCTCCAGGAACGGGACGTCGTCGAACAGGAGTCGCTCGAGCTCGTCGGGCGGCAGGTTGAGGAGCTCGTCGCCGGGACGGTGCAGGCAGACCTTCCTGAGCTTGCCGATCTCGGAAGGCACGTGCAGACCTTTCGTCATGGCCTCCTACCTTTCTTTCGGGCCTTACTGGCCGAATGTATCAGCGCCCCTCCGTATGGGACGCTGCTTGCTGACAGCTCTAGTTATATCCAAAAACCACCTGCAATTCCACCTCGCCCCCGAACGGTCAGCAAAGTGCGATGAACGGTATATCGCATATGATTCCCCCATGATGCACTTCGGTTCTCTAAAGCAGGTTTTCAAAGGTAAATGTTCTTTTTTCTAAGGAATTAAGCTAGATTGCACAAATATTTTCATGTTTAGGAATTGCATAGCTAAAACGGTTTTCTGCATATAAATGTCGTTTGTCCATGATTCAATTTGGATTCGATTATATTCAGCTCGCAATCATTCTTATTCATACATCCTCACCAGTTGAGTATGGATATAGATTGTTTCCAAACGAGTTGGGCAGTTAGTTGCATGCCTTGGCAGCGTAAGAAGTAGGTAAAGATACCGTTCGCGCGATGCGTCCGTGCCACAGGTCGACTAAATTGAGACAATAGTGAAAAGTGTTAGGCTACCGTCCTCTGTGGGGACTGAACGGACAGATGCATATGCCGAGCAAAATCGAAAAGAAGCAAGCCGCCGCAAAGCTGCGCAAACCGCCGCGCGACTTCTCGTACACGCAAAACCGAGAGCTTAGCTGGCTGCGCTTTGACAACCGCGTGCTTGACGAAGCCTTCGATGAGACCGTTCCGCTGTTCGAGCGTCTAAAGTTCGTCTCGATCTTCGAGTCCAACCTCGACGAGTTTCTCATGGTGCGCGTGGGCGGCCTGTCCGATCTGGCGGAGCTCAAAAAACAACCTGTCGACAACAAGACCAATATGACCGCCTCCGAACAGGTCGATGCTGTCATGGCCGAAATGCCCGGGCTCCTTACCCGTTGGGAGTCCATCTTTAAGAGCATCGAGGGCAAGCTCGACACCTTGGGCGTTCACCGCGCCCGCATCGATTCGCTTACGCCCGAGGAGCGCACCTTTGTAACCCGCTACTTCCAGGCCTACGTGTCGCCGGTCATCTCGCCGCTGGTCATCGATCCTCGCCACCCCTTCCCCAACCTGCGCAATGGCGCGCTCTATCTGGCCTGTGGTCTGGACGGCGCCACCGACGAGGAGAGCCTGCTGGGCCTTATCGAGATTCCCGCCTCGATGAACCGCGTGGTCGAGATTCCCTCGCCCACCGGCACCTACTCCTACATCTTGCTCGAGGACGTCATCCTCGCCTGCCTGGACAGCTGCTTTGGCTCCTATAAGCCGCTGGATCGTGCGCTGATCCGCGTCACCCGCAACGCCGACATCGATCCGGACGGCGAGGGCGTCGAAGAGGAAGAGGACTACCGCCAGCACATGAAGCGTATCCTTAAGAAGCGCCTGCGTCTGCAACCGGTAGTGCTCGCGGTCTCGGGGTCGCTCGAGAAGGCGACGCTCAAGACTATCCGCAAGGCGCTCGAGCTTTCGCGTCGCTCGGTCTTTACCTGCGATATCCCGCTCAACCTGGGCTACGTCTTTGGCATTGAGGGCAAGATTCCCGAGCACCTGCGCAACGAGCTGCTCTTTACGCCGTTTAAGCCGCAGCCCAACCCCACCATCGATATGACCCGCTCCATCCGCGAGCAGGTGCTGCAGGGCGACAAGTTGCTCTTCTACCCTTACGAGGCCATGAATCCGTTCCTGGATCTGGTACACGAGGCCGCCTATGACCCCGAGTGCATCTCGTTGCGCATCACGCTCTACCGCGTGGCCAAGCAGAGCCGTCTGTGCGAGTCGCTGATCGATGCCGCCGAGAACGGCAAAGAGGTCACGGTGCTCATGGAGCTCCGTGCCCGCTTTGACGAGCAGAACAACATCGAGTGGGCCGAGCGCCTGGAAGAGGCCGGCTGCACCGTCATCTACGGCTCCGAGGGCTTTAAGTGCCACTCCAAGATCTGCCAGCTCACCTATCGCGAGGGCATGGCGCTAACGCGCCTGACGCTGCTGGGCACCGGCAACTTTAACGAGAAGACGGCCAAACTCTACAGCGACTTTATGCTCATGACCGCCCACCCCGGCATCGGCGAAGACGCCAACCTGTTCTTCCGCAATCTGTCGCTGGGCAACCTGCGCGGCGACTACCGCTTCCTGGGTGTGGCGCCCGTGGGCCTCAAGCCGCTCATCATGCGCGGGCTTGACCGCGAGATTCAGCGCGCCCTTGCCGGCGAGCCCGCCCGCGTGTTCTTTAAGCTCAACTCGCTGACCGACCGCGAGGTTATCGACAAGATCGCCGAGGCATCGTGTGCCGGCGTGCGCGTAGACATGATCATCCGCGGCATCTCGTGCCTCAAGCCCGGTGTTCCGGGCAAGACCGAGAACGTGCATGTCCGCTCCATCGTCGGACGCTTTTTGGAGCATGCGCGCGTTTACGCCTTTGGCGTGGACTCGGACATGATCTATCTGAGCTCGGCCGACATGATGACACGCAACACCGAGCACCGCGTGGAGATCGCCTTCCCCGTGCTCGACCCTACCTGCCGCGCCCTGGTGCACGAGTACATGGGCATGCAGCTGCGCGACAACGTGAAGGCCCGCAGTCTGACGAGTGACGGCACCTGGGTTCCCGTGGAGCGTGCAGAGGGTGAGAAACCCTTCAACTCGCAGGAAGCCCTGCTGGAGCGTGCCTATCGCAACGCCGAGGCCGCGCCCGAGCCCGTCATTGAGGCGAAACCTGCCCCCGAGCCCGAGCCGCAGCCGACCACACCCGAGGTTCAGAAGGTCCAGGCGACTGTCATTGAGCCCGAGCCTGCACCTGCACCTCGGCCCGAGCCGCAGGTCACCAAACCCGTATCCGAGACGAGCACCCGTCGCGATAGGCCCGCCGGCAAGACCAAGGCCATCGAGCGCCATCGCCCCGGTCGCGTGCGCATGGGCCTGGGCCTGATCGGCCTGGGTCTTAAGACGCTCATTACCGGCAAGACGAAATAGTCGTTTGTAGAAGCAGTTTGTAGAAGCGCCCCGCATTTGAGGAAAGCCTCGGATGCGGGGCGCTTTTCCCTGCTACCATGGTGCGAGCAACAACGCGAATGACAGGCAGGAATATGAAGCTCACTATAGAATCGATGACCTACGGCGCCGACGGGCTGGCGCACGCCGACAACGGCAAGGCCGTCTTTGTGCAGGGTGCCGTGGCAGGCGACACCGTCGAGGCCGAGGTCGTACAGGACGGCAAGTCGTTCATGCGCGCCCGCACCACCGAGATTCTGGAGCCAAGCCCCGATCGCATTCAGCCTCCCTGCCCCTTCGTGGGCATCTGCGGCGGCTGCTCGTGGGGCAACCTCTCGCGCACGGCACAGCTCGCCGCCAAGGAGCAAAACCTGCGCTCCACGCTCGAGCGCATTGGCAAGTTCGCTCCTGAGCAGGTCGATGAGTTGGTACAGCCCATCTGCCACACCAAGGACGACTGGGGCTACCGCAATAAAATCGAGCTCGAACCGACCGTCGTCAACGGTCGCGTGCGCCTTGGCATGCACGGCGTCGACCCCAGCAAGATCGTGACCGTCGATTCGTGCCCGCTGTTCGATAAGCGTTTTCCCAAGGCGCTCAAGTCAGTCGTCGGCGCGCTCAACTATCTGAGCGGCAGCCACAACCTGGGTCTGGAGCGCGTGGGCATTCGTGCCTCGCGTCGCACCAAGGCACTCGAGGTCGCGCTTTGGACGCCCACAGGCTCTTTTCCGCGCTCGCAGGTCTCCCGCGTGCTGGCGGACGCCGCTCATCCCACGAGCATCGTGCGCGTGATGAGCAAGGGCGAAAAGAAGGCCCGCCGTGTCTCCAAGGTCGAAATGCTCGCCGGAGAGGGCTCATGGACCGAGAATATCGCCGAGGGTCAGATGCGCTTGTCTGCTCCGTCTTTTTTCCAGGTCAACACCAAGGGTGCCGAGATTTTGATCGAGCTTGTCATGGAAGCGCTCGACCCGCAGGAAGACGAGCTTGCCGTGGACCTGTACTGCGGTGCCGGCACCTTTACCCTGCCGCTCGCCCGCCGCTGCGACTTTGTCGCTGCCGTCGAGGCCTACGGCCCCGCCGTGCGCGATCTACGCCGTAACCTGGAGATCAACAAGCTTGATAACGTCGACGTCATTGGCGGAGACGCGGTGCGCGAGTTCCCCGACCAGGACGCCGATGTCCTAGTAGTCGACCCGCCGCGTGCAGGCCTAGCGCCTGAGGCCATCGACCTCATCGCCAGCACAAGCGCTCGCGATGTCGCCTATGTGAGCTGCGACCCGGCCACCCTGGCGCGCGATCTTAAACGCTTTGTCGAGGAAGGCACTTTCTCTCCCATCAAGATCACACCGGTCGACCTATTCCCGCAAACCTTCCACTGCGAAACGGTCGTCCACCTCAAGCGCAACTAGACTGTTTGCCCAAGACCACGCCCGATGATTTTCTGAGACGGGGATAAAAATAAATTTGCTCCGAATGATTATTTAATCCCCGTCCCGAAATTGAACCGCCCCCCATTTCTTGAACATTAGAAATGGGGGCTTCTTTATGGACGGGAGAGTCAGGCTCGACGCCACGCTGAGGACTCTTGCAGCAGAGCTTTGCGACAGGGGGTACGGGCGCGCCGAAGGCCGGCGGGAGGCCGAAGGGTGTCCGTACCCGGCCGGGGCCGGCGGCGTGCGGGGGCAAGCTCATGCGACGGAGCTGCTGCCCGGGCGCCTGAAGGACGAGTTCTACAGGAACCGGACGTGGCGGAGCTTCGAGGAGTTCAAGCGGGACCTCGAAGCCTATACCGTTCACTGGAACAAGAGGAGGCGGGTTAAGCAAAAGGGACTGACCCCGGAGGAGTTCCGGAATCAGTCCCCATGTGCGGCATAGGCCGCTAATTGACTCGTCCAAGTATCGGGGCGCAGTTCATTTCAGCGCCGCCCGAGAAAGCTAAACGCCTTCTGGCAGGTTGTCCCGGGCCGAGGGCGGCCACCTTGATCGCCCTCGGCCCTCACCCACCTCAACTGCTCCTCAATTACACAGAGCTGGTCGAAAAGAGCGCAGGCTAGCGGGCGCCTTCCTCATCGTCGTTGGGCCGGTAGGTGATGAACTCGATAACAAAGGCCAGGACGGCAGAGACGAGCGAGGCGATGATCGCGAAGATCATGTGGGAGATCCCGGCGCCACCAGGGGTCCCGTCGATGAAGTTGAGCAGGTTGAAGACGCCGAGGCCGCCCGAGATGTACATGAGGGCGCCCGTCATTCCCACGATGGCGCCGCCCACGGCGGAGCTCAGGCATGCCACGACGAACGCGCGCTTGTTGGGGAGGGCGATGCCGTAGATGCCCGGCTCGGTGACGCCGAAGAAGAAGGCGGAGATCATCGCGGGAAGGGCGATGCCGCGGAAGCGCTCATCCTTGTTTTTGAGGTACATGGCAAAGATGACCGCTCCGAGCGCGAACCCGTGGCCGATGGTGGCGGCGAGCACGCTGTCGTGGCCGAGGGTGTTCAGGTTCATGATGGAGATGGGGATGAGGCTCCAGTGGAAGCCAAAGATGACGAGGCACATCCACAGTCCGCCGACCAGGGCGCTGCCCAGGACGGAACCAACCACGGGGAACTGGAAGATGAACGAGAACGCCGCGCTCAGCAGGTTGGTGATGAGGGTGGCCACCGGGCCGATGATGAGGTAGCCCAAGACGATGGAGACCGTCATCGTGGCGAGCGGGACGAGGAACATCTTGAGCGCAGTCGGCATCCAACTCTTGAGCCAGCGCTCAAGGATAGAGCCGAACCACACCATGAGAAGGACGGGGATCACCGAGCTCACGTAGCCGGACACGGGCATGATGATGGGGACCCCGAGGGCGGTGGCGTACCACGAGAAGGTGCCGGCCACGCCGAGGTCGATGCTGCCGAGCGCCTCGCCCGAGGTCAGGGCGACCATCGTCGGGTAGAGGAGCGCCACGCCGATTGCCACGCCGGTGAACTCGTTCATGCGGAACTTGCGCGCGGCACTGAACGCCAGGGCGACGGGAAGGAAGTAGAAGAAGCCGTCAGCCACGGTGTAGAGCAGCGTGTAGAGGCCGTCGTTTGCAAAGGCCGGGACGAAGTAGGTGATGAGGGCAAGCAGTCCCTTCATGATGCCTGCGGCGGCAAGCGGTCCCAGGATGGGCTGGAAGATGCCAGAGATGAGGTCGATGATGACGGAGGCAACGGTCTTATCGCCCTGGGGCTCGTCGTCGGCGCTTGCGCCGCTCGAGAAGTTGCCGGCCTCCATGACCGCGTCGTAGACGTCCTCGACGATGTTACCCACGACCACCTGGTACTGGCCGTTGGCCTGGATGACCTGGATGACGCCCTTGAGGGCCTCGATCTTGGCAGTGTTGGCGCGGGACTCGTCCTTGAGCTTGAAGCGCACGCGCGTGATGCAGTGCGCGACGCTGGCGACGTTCTCGGCGCCGCCTACGTTCTCGAGTATGGATCTGGCCAGGTCGTCGTATTTTTCAGCCATTATTTTCTCCTTAGTGATATTGCCCGGGCGGCTAGCCCAGGTCGCCTCCGTTGGTGGCGATGGCCTGTTGATACCAGTAGAAGCTCTTCTTGCGCCTGCGCTCGAGCGTGCCGTTGCCCAGGTTGTCGCGGTCCACGTAGATGAAGCCGTAGCGCTTCTCCATCTCGCCGGAGCCCGCGCTCACGAGGTCGATCGGCCCCCAGGTGGTGTAGCCGAGCATCTCGACGCCGTCCTGCTCGATGGCGTCGCGCATGGCCTCGATGTGCTCGCGCAGGTAGGCGATGCGGTAGTCGTCCTCGATCGTGCCGTCGGGGAGCACCTCGTCATAGGCGCCGAGGCCGTTCTCCACCACAAAGAGCGGCTTCTGGTAGCGGTCCCAGAGGTCGTTGATCGTGATGCGGAATCCCAGCGGGTCGATGACCCAGCCCCAGTCGCTCGTGCGCACGTAGGGGTTCTCCACGCCGGCGAAGGCGTTGCCCTCGGCGACGCCGCCCACGGAGTCGGGGTCGCCCGCGGTGCAGCGCGAGGAGTAGTAGCTAAACGAGATGAAGTCGACGGTGTTCTCCGCAAGGATGCGCTCGTCCTCGGCGGTCATGCCCACGTCGATGCCCTCGCGCTCGAGCATCTTGAGCGCATAGCCGGGGTAGCGACCGCGCGCCTGCACGTCCACGAAAAAGAGGTCCTCCTGGTTCTTGACCTGCGCCGCGCGAACGTCCTCGGGACGACAGGAGTAGGGGTAGTAGCTTCCCGCGGCGAGCATGCAGCCCACCTTGTTCTCCGGATCGACCTCGTGGGCGATCTTGGTGGCCCAGGCGCTCGCCACGAGCTCGTTGTGCGCGGCGCGGTACTCGGCCTCGCGGGCATTCTCCCCGGGCTCGAGGACGATGCCGGCACCCATGAAGGGACGGTGCAAGATCATGTTCATCTCGTTGAACGTGATCCACCAGCGCACGAGGCCGCGGTAGCGGTTGAAGAGCACCGTCACAAGCCGCTTGTAGAGCTCGATAAGGGTGCGGTTTCGCCAGGCGCCGTACTTCTTGACGAGGTGGATGGGGCAGTCGAAGTGCGTGATGGTCACGAGAGGCTCGATCCCGTGCTCGCGGCAGCAGCGGAACACGTCCTCGTAGAAAGCGAGCCCGGCCTCGTTGGGCTCCTCCTCGTCGCCATTGGGGAAGATGCGGCTCCAGGCGATGGAGAGGCGAAAGACCTTAAAGCCCATCTCCGCGAAGAGGGCTATGTCCTCGCGGTAGTGGTGGTAGAAGTCGATGCCCGTCTGGGCCGGATAGTAGTACCCGGGCTCAAAGTCGAGCATGCGCCTCAGGCCGCGGCTTACGTCGTTGCGCTCCGGCCCGTGTGGGATGACGTCGACGTTGGCAAGGCCGCGGCCGCCCTCGTCATAGCCTCCCTCGCATTGGTTGGCGGCGGTGGCTCCTCCCCAAAGGAACCCTTTTGGAAATGGCATGGTGCCTCCTTCTCTCTGGCGCCCCCATCTCTGCGGGGGACGCTTTATAACGTCCTTGCGGCCTCGCGCGCCGGGCCCGTGGCCCTTTCCCTGATGCGCGCGGGCCGCCTGTGAAGGGGTGACTAGCTGACGGCTTGGCCTGCGGCGGCGCGACGTGCCTCCCGGCCTCCAGGCAGGGAGGGGACCTGTGCCAGGCACACTCCGGCGAGGATGATGGCGACGCCCAGCCACTCGACGACGCCGAGCGGCTCGCCGAGGACGATCATGGCGATGAGCAGGCCGGCAGGGAGTTCCGCGGCGGCCATGACAGTGGAGAGGCCCGCAGGCAGGTGCGGAGAGCCCATGCCGAAGAGCAGGACCGGGCAGAGCATGCCAAAGAAGCCGGCGATGACGGCAAAGGGCAGGATGCCCTGGGCGAGGACACCCGAGACGACGTAGTCCGGGCACACCATGAGCGACATGACCACGGAGCCCGCGCATACGATGACGCCACGCTGCTCGGACGAGCAGGGGGCCTCGACCTTGCCGGAGAGGGTGACAAAGAGGGAGCAGGACACGGCCGCCCCCAGCGCGCAGAGCAGGGCCACGGGGTCGTACCCGGTGATGTCGGTCTTGTAAACGCCGCTGGCGAACACCGTTCCGAAGACGATGACCAGGGCGGAGACCACTTGGAGGACCCTCGGCGGTCGGCGCGTCATGACGGTCTGCCACAGGAGCCCCAGCCACGTGAACTGGAAGAGGAGCGTGAGCGCCACCGGGGCGGGCAGCACGCTCATGGCGTAGCAGTAGAGGATTGAGGTGAGGCAGGTGAGGGCTCCCAGGCCCATGAGCTTGAGGGCGAGCTTCCAGCCCACGCGCTGCCAGCGGTGCCCGAGTGCGTGCCCTGCGAGCGTGGCGAGGGCGAAGAAGAGGCAGCCGAACCACGCCTGGCTCGCCACCACCTGTGCCGAGGTGAAGCCCGCGGCGTAGGCGAGCTTGTAGGTCGTGGCCATCGCGCCGTAGCAGGCGCCGCCCGCAAAGACCTGGAGCGCCGCCTTGGCCTGTCCCGCGCCCGTGACTCCTGCCCCGGCGGCCTGTTGCTTGATTGTGTTTGTTCCTGCCATTAGGCTCCCTTCCGTCTGCTGCCTTGCAGATGCACGTCTCGTGCGTCTGTTCCCTGCAGTCGGAAGGTGGGCTCGTGCGGTCTTCTGGCGGTACATGTGGTACCTGCTGCCAAGACGAAAAAAGCCACGCAACCGACTGCTCGGTTGCGTGGCAAAAAGGTGGCTAGCGCCCAGAAAAGTCCACGCGTTTTTAGACTGGGACAAAGTACTACAACAGGTGAGATTCCGTCAAGAAAAAACCGAGGAAAAAAGTGAGCCTCTGCCCGCCGTACCTGTGGCGGTCGTTCCCCGAACGGGGCGGTGCTGTTGGGGACTGTCTCGATCTGTAACAGTTGGGGCTAGTTTAGGTCGATGGATGTTACAGATTGAGATTGTTGAGGATGGGTGAGGGTAGCTAATTCGGACAGGGCTATTTTAAACATTGGGAAATCGAGCGTGGCAAGCATATGTCTTCGGGGTATAAGACGGCTAATTGTATGCCGCCTATGAAAGGAACCCTCATGCCCAGCGTTGCCGTTCTCGCCGCCGATGGCTTTGAAACTATTGAATGCTTGACCATGGTCGATGTCATGCGTCGCGGCGGCGTGCGTGCCACGCTCGTCTCGATCATGCCCACGCGTGAGGTCGTAAGCTCACTGCAGATCCCCGTGACCTGCGATGCGCTCTTTGATGAGATCAACTTTGATGAGTACGACTGCGTCGTGCTGCCCGGCGGCCTGCCCGGTGCCACCAACTTGCGCGCCGACCAGCGCGTCTGCGATGTGGTCTGCGAGTTCGCCGCGACCAAGCACGTTGCCGCCATCTGCGCCGCCCCGTTTGTCCTGGGCGAGCTTGGCCTGCTCGAGGGACGCCGCGCCACGTGCTTCCCCGGCTTTGAGAAAAGCTTCCCCGAAGGCGCCTATACCGGCGAGAAGGTTACGCAAGACGGCAACATCATCACCGCTAGCGGCATGGCCCAGTCGCTCCCCTTTGCGCTTGAGCTGCTGCGCACGCTCGCCGGCGACAAGGCCGTCGAGAAGGTCGCCGAGGGCATCCAACTATGATTTTGGCTTCGCAATCGCCGCGCCGCGTAGAGCTGATGCGCGAGGCAAGCTACAACATTCGCGTGATTCCCGCGGATATCGACGAAACGCCCTTTGATGGCGAGGCCCCGCTCACGCTTGTCGAGCGCTTGGCACGCGCCAAAGCGGCTGCCGTTGCTGCCGAGTATGCCGAGCCCAATGAGCTGACGGTCGCGGCCGACACCATCGTCACCTTTGACGGCAAGATTCTGGGCAAGCCGGCAACCGAGGACGAGGCGCGCACGATGCTCCGTGAGCTTTCGGGCCGCACGCACCAGGTCGCAACCGGCGTCTGCATCGTTAAGGCAGGCGATACGGCCGCCCCGCATGCCGCCGAGAGCCTGTCCTTTGTCGATGTGACCGACGTGACGTTCTACGAGCTCACCGACGAGCAGATCGAGCACTACGTCGCCTCGGGTGAACCCATGGACAAGGCCGGCGCCTACGGCATTCAGGGCACAGGAGGACGCATGCTCGTGCACGATATTTCGGGCGACTTCTATAACGTGGTGGGCCTACCCATCGCCCGCGTCGCGCGCGCGATTCAAAAACTCTCGTAATTGCATCTGGCGCTGGGTATCCCCCGGCGCCTACAATTTTGGCGTACCGTACGGATCCCGACCGGGCACAAGGCGCGGCGGAAAACCGATAGGAGTTAAACATGGATACACTGCTCGAGGCCATTGACGTCTGCGATGTCGATGGCTTTTGCTATGGCAACTATACGGACGAGGAGGCCGGCACCGGTTGCACCGTAATCGTGGCGCCCGAGGGCGCCACCGGCGGCGTTGACGTTCGCGGCGGTGCTCCAGCATCGCGCGAAACCGACCTGCTGCGACCCGAGAACACCGTCGACAAGGTCCACGCCGTCTGTCTTTCGGGCGGATCGGCCTTTGGCCTCGAAGCCGCAAGCGGCGTGGCCCGCGAGCTTGAGAGCCGCGGCATCGGCCTTCCCGTCGGCCCCACGCAGGTGCCTATCGTGTGCTCGAGCTGTATCTTCGACCTCGCCTTTGGTAACCCCACCGTTCGCCCCGACATTGAGGCCGGCATCGCCGCCGTGCGCGAAGCACTCGACAACACCCCCACCAAGCTCGAACAGGGCAACGTGGGTGCCGGCACGGGTGCCACCGTCGGCAAGCTCATGGGCCCCGCCACCTGCATGAAGGCCGGCCTGGGCGCTGCCGCCGTGGCACTCGGCCCCGTCAAGGTGGGCGCCGTGGTCTCGGTCAACGCCTGCGGCAATGTCGTCGACCCCTTCACCGGCGAGTGGGTCGCCGGCATGCGTGCCGCAGCAGATAGCGACCAGATCGTTGACATGGAGCTCGCCGCCTTTGCCGCCGCCGGCTCTATGCAGATGCCGCTCGACCGCACCAACACCACCATCAGCTGCATCGTCACCAACGTTGAGCTCACCAAGGCCCAGGCCACCAAGGTCTCCCAGATGGCCGCAGACGCCTATGCCCATGCCATCCGCCCCACGCACACCACCAACGACGGCGACACCAACTACACCCTCGCTAGAGTCAAACAAGGCGCCCAGGCAAGCGCCGCCGTTCCCCTAGACCTGCTGGGCATGCTCGCAGTAAGGGCCCTACAGACCGCCATCGTAAACGGAGCAAAAACCGCCAAAACCTCCCACGGTGTCCCCGGAGCCGCAAAGTAGCCTAACCTGACCGGTTGCCCGGTGGGGCTTGGTTATGTTTGCTGCTCTACAGTCCTGGCTCGCACGAAGAGCACATTAAGTGCTCTTCGGCTCGTGCGGAACTCGCGACAAACATAACCAAGCCCCAACGGGCAACCTACCAACCAGATTCTTTTCAGCCCAGGCCCCTGTGTACCGCGCGTCGAAGATCTTCAAATTCAAATAAACTGACAATCGATTCTTATAGCAGAGGCCCCTTGGCCTTTAGTTTGATACAAGTTCCGCACGAGCCGGAAAGCACTTAATGTGCTTTCCGTGCGAGCAGGACTGTTCGCAGTATCAAACTAAAGGCCAAGGGGCCCAGTCAACCTATCAGCAGCGATTACTCAGCAGCTAGTTGAATTTGAAGATCTTTGAGGCAAGACGGTATAGGCCGAGTGTGGTTTTGTCTCCGGCCCGTCCGCGCAGATTGGTGAAGAACCCGACCACGCCGTAGCGGGCACGACGATACATGCGCTCGTCGTAGGCCTTCAAATCATTCCACAGCGTCTTTAGGCGCTCGTCGGCGCAATCTTCCTCGGAAAGCTTGGTGAGCACCGAACAGATCGCCATCATCATGGTGAAGTAGCCCATCATGTACGAACGCAGGCGCGACGACTCAACATCGCTGTACAGGTGGTACGACTCCATCATGATACGCGTAACACGGAACTGCTGGTCCAGACGCTTGACCATCGTTGCCTCGTTGACGCTCTGACCTTCGCGACCGATAAAGTAGCGGTAGAGGTCGATGTCGGCGTAGTACATGGTCTTGCAACGCGGCAGCGGCACGTAGGCGTAGATGTTGTCCACATAGAACGTGTGCGGCGGCATGGGAAGGTTGGACTCGCGCAGCACATCCGTGCGATAGCACAGACTGTGCATGAGTAGGTTCTGGTCCAGGCGGAAATGACCGATCTGATCCCAGGAAAAGATCTTTTTGCGCGGCAGGGCAAATTTGTAGCCAATAGCGGTATGCGTGCCCTCGTAAACCTTCTCGTACACGTAGTTCGAGATAAACAGGTCAACGCGCTGGTCGCGCTCCTCAAAGCCACGCAGAATCGACAGCATGGTCGAAAGGGCAGCGCCGTCAAGCCAGTCGTCCGAGTCGACAACCTTGTAGTAGGTGCCCTGCGCCTCGCGCAGACCCGAAAGGACGGCAATACCGTGACCGCCATTCTCCTGGTGCACCGCGCGGATGATTCCAGGGTAACGGGCCTCCCACTCGTCGGCCTTGACGGCCGTCTCGTCCTTGGAGCCGTCGTCCACCACGATAATCTCGATATCGGTGGCGTAATTGCTCCCCTCCAAGATGGAGGTGATGCAATGGTCCATGTCCTTGGCGGCGTTATACGAGGGAATACCGAATGTTATGACTTTATGCATGGCAGGCGATAATCTCATCCGAAAGATCGAGGGCGGAATTGGTCACAGCGTCCATATCGTAGTAACGATACTCGGCCAGACGACCCACCGGGTGGAAGTTCGTCAGGTTCTGGACGCGCTCAAGATAGCGCTCATAGAGCTCACGGTTCTCGGGCTCAAGAATGGCGTAGTACGGCGTCTCGTCCGAGCCGGGCGTGTAGGCCTTGGAGTACTCCTTCATGATGGTGGTCTTGCCGGGCAGAACCTGACCGGTCATGTTCTTGAACTCGGTGATGCGCGTGTAGTCCTCGCTCGTGGTGTAGTTGACGGTGCCCACGGGCTGGAACTGGTCCATATCGAGTGTCTCGAACTTCATATCGAGCGTGCGGTACGGCAACGCACCCAAGTCGAGGTTGAACAGCTCATCGAGAGGACCGGTATAGACAATCTCGCCGCCGTAGACCTTGCCATCGATCTTGACGGTGGTCTCGTCGATCTCAAAGAGATCGCGGGCGTCCACGTCGCAGAACACGTCGATCAGGTCGTGATCGAGCATATGCTCGAACAGCGCGGTATAGCCATCCTGCGGCATGCCCTGGAAAGGAGCCTGCGGGAAGTAGCGATCGTCATCGCCCACAAAGACGGGGACGCGGCCGGTGATCGAGGGGTCGATCTGGTCGGGCGTCTGGCCCCACTGCTTCATGGTGTAATGCAAAAAGACGTTCTCATAGACGTAATCGGCGACCTCGGCAAGATCCGGGTCGTTCTTCTTGCGCAGCTCCATAATGGGCACCTTGACGTCCTTGCCAAAGGTCTCCACGAGCTTTTGGTACAGTTCCTCGCCGCGCTCATCGCCAAAGGCAAGCTTGAGGCTCGCATGGTTAAAGGGCACGGGCATTAGGGTACCGTTGATGTTGGCGAGCACCTTGTGCTGGTAGTCCGTCCACTTGGTAAAGCGCGACAGGAAATTGTGGACGCGCTCGTTAAAGGTATGGTAGATGTGCGGACCATACTCGTGGACCAGGATTCCCGCCTCGTCAGTGCAGTCGAAGGCATTGCCCGCAATGTGGCTACGGCGCTCCAAAACGGCAACACGATAGCCGATGGTTTCGGCAAGACGGCGGGCGCAAACGGCACCGGCATAACCGGCGCCGACAACGATCATGTCGTACGCACCGGCATTAAAGCCTTCAGGCAGGCCTGAGGTAATCTGCATCGATACTCCTTGTCAAAAGCCACGTGCTCGTTAGCTGGGCTTTTCTCGAACATTCTTCGAGACATATTTATCAGAGCGATTATAGCGCTAATGCGTCCTATAATGAGCTTGCCACACAAGGAAAGCTCAAGCACCGCGGCGTACATTATTGAAAGGTAAACCCGCTAGCAGCGGGTTTATTCGTGAACAGCCGGGCGCCTGGAGCTTAGTGAAACGCTTGTAAGGAGTAACATGAGCGATTTCCTTAACCGTATGAAGTCTGCCGCCAAGGCCGACCTTAAGACGATCGTCCTGCCCGAGGGCGAGGATCCGCGCACCATCGTCGCAGCCACCAAGATCATCGAGGAGGGCCTGGCAAAGATCGTCATCCTGGGCAACCCCGACGAGATCAACGTTCCCGGCGCTACCGTCATCGACCCGCGCAATGCCGAGAAGCACGAGGAGTACGCGCAGAAGTTTGCCGAGCTCCGCGCCAAGAAGGGCGTTACCATCGAGCAGGCTCGCGCCCAGGTGATGGACGCCACCTACTTTGGCACCATGATGGTCAAGATGGGCGACGCCGACGGCCTGGTCTCCGGTGCCTGCCACTCCACCGCCGACACCCTGCGCCCCGCACTGCAGATCCTCAAGACCGCCCCGGGCACCAAGCTGGTCTCGGCCTTCTTCGTGATGTGCACCGACACCCCGCAGTTCGGCACCGACGGCACGCTGATCTTCGCCGACTGCGGCCTCAACATTAACCCGTCCTCTGACGAGCTCTCCGAGATCGCCATCGCCTCGGCCCACTCCTGGTCCACCTTCATGGGCAACGTTGAGCCGCACGTGGCCATGCTCTCCTACTCCACCATGGGCTCCGCCGGTGGCGAGGTCGCCAAGAAGGTCCAGGAGGCTGTGAAGTTCTGCAAGGAGAAGGCTCCCGAGCTCGCCATCGACGGCGACCTGCAGCTCGATGCCGCTATCGTCCCCACCGTCGCCCAGCTCAAGGCTCCCGGCTCCTCCGTCGCCGGTAAGGCCAACGTGCTCGTGTTCCCCGACCTCGAGGCCGGCAACATCGGCTACAAGCTGGTCCAGCGCTTCGCCGGCGCTGACGCTTACGGCCCCATCCTGCAGGGCATCGCCAAGCCGGTCAACGACCTTTCGCGCGGCTGCTCTGCCGACGACATCGTGGGTGTCGTGGCCATCACCGCCGTCCAGGCTCAGATGGCTGAGTAGCGGACTTATCCCCTCGGGACCCTACAGGGTAAAGCTCTGAAAACGTCCTCGGACATGCATGAAACCCCCGCTGCGCACTTCGTGCGGCGGGGGTTTCATGCGTCCTGCGGAAAGTTTTCAGAGCTTTACCCTGTAGGGTCCCTGCCGCCACGTTGCAATCAGGGCATCTGGAGTGGACGGCGGCTTGGCTACGAGCTGGGGCTGAGAATCTGAATGATCGGGTGCCGTTGTTGGGAGCGCAGGCGTTGCTGACGGTAATCACTTTGGGACTGGAATTTCCGCATGCTAGTAAAAAGGCCTCCGGAGCTGTTGCTCTGGAGGCCTTTCGTTTGCTTGCAAATGCGCGCGTTAGTTGTTCTTGGTCAGACGCTCGACGTCGTGGGCGATCATGTATTCCTCGTCGGTGGGGATGACCATGACCGTGACGGAAGAGCCGGCGGCGCTGATGACCTGCGGGCCGTTACCCACGGCCTCGCGGTTCTTGTTGTTGTCGATGCGTACGCCCAGCCATTCAAAGCAGTCGCAGAAGGCCTTGCGGATCGACCAGTCGTTCTCGCCGATGCCGGCGGTAAAGGTGATGGTATCCACGCCCGCCATGGAGGCGATCATGGAACCGGCCTGCTGCATGGCCTTGTAGGCGAACATATCGAAGGCGAGCAGGCAGCGCTCGTCACCCTCAGAGGCGCGCGTACGGATGTCGCGGGCATCGTTGGAGATGCCCGAGATGGCAAGCAGACCGGACTGCTTGTTCATCATGTCGTCGACTTCCTGGTAGCTGTAGCCGCCCTCGCGCTGAAGATAGCACACGGTGGCCGGGTCGATGGAACCGCAACGGGTACCCATCATCAGACCGTCAAGCGGCGTGAGGCCCATCGTGGTATCGCGGCACACGCCGTCCTCAATGGCGGCAAGCGAAGCACCGTTGCCCAGATGGCATGAAAGCAGACGGTGGCAGCGCGCACCCAGGATCCCCTTGGCCATCATCCACTCGTAACGGTGGCTCGTACCGTGCGCGCCGTACTTGCGCACGTGGTACTTGTCGCACACGTCCTTGGGCAGCGCGTAGGTGTAGGCGACCTCGGGCATGGTCATGTGGAACGAGGTGTCGAAGACGGCCACGTTGGGCAGCTCCGGATACTTCTCGCGGCAATACTCGATTGCTGCGGCCTCGCCGTAATTGTGCAGCGGGGCGAGCGGGGCCACCTCAAGGATCTTAGCCATGACCTCGTCGTCAACAACTGCGGAATCATCGAAGTGCCAGCCGCCCTGAACGATACGATGCCCAATGCCATCGACCGTAAAGTCGGTCTTCTCGAGCTCCTCGAGCACGCGAGCGATAGCAGAGCGATGATCGGGGAAGGGAACCTCCTCGGTCTGCTTGGCGCCACCGTTCTCGGAGTGGCCAAAGATACCCATGTCCGAGCCGATACGCTCGCAGTTGCCCTTGGCGAAAACCTCGCGGGTATCGGTATCCAGAAGCTGATATTTAAGGCTTGAGCTGCCGGCGTTGACAACAAGTACGTTCATGAGACTCCTTTGCAGTGCGATACGGTCGACGCAGACCTCTTAAGGCGACCGCATTTTAATAAGAAGTTATCACATCTTGATAAATAGCTATCAGGCATATCGCCCAACGAGCGCAAAAGAGGGGCTGAACGGCACTTGGTCGTCCAGCCCCTCCCCTCTTGCAATTACTTGCTGTTGACGATGCGCTCGACGTCGGAGGCGATCATGAACTCCTCATCCGTGGGGATGACGAAGATCTTGACCTTGGAATCCTTGGCGGACAGGCACCAAGCGCCGTCGCCACGCAGAGCGTTGCGGGCATGGTCCATCTTGACGCCCATAAAGGCCAGACGATCGGCCACGCCGGCGCGGACAGCCGGAGCGTGCTCGCCGATGCCGGCGGTAAAGACCAGGGTGTCCATGCCGCACATGGAAGTGGCCATCTCGGCAGCCTTGGCGGCAATCTTGTAAACGAACATATCGAAGGCGAGCTGGGCCTCGGGGTCACCGGCAGCGGCGAGCTCCTCGACGTTGCGGCAGTCGTTGGTCTTGCCGCCGGTCACAGCCAAAAGGCCGGACTTCTTGTTCATCATCTCGTCGACCTCGTCGAAGGTGTAGCCACCTTCGCGCTGCAGGTAGCACACGGTAGCAGGGTCGATGGAGCCGCAGCGGGTGCCCATCATGACACCGTCGAGCGGCGTCAAGCCCATGGTGGTGTCCATGCACTTGCCGTCCTCGATGGCGCACAGGGAAGCGCCGGAACCGATGTGGCACACGACGACCTTGCGAGCCTCGCCGTTGGTCATCCCGGCAACCTTCTTGGAGATGTAGCGGTAGCTGGTGCCGTGGGCGCCGTACTTACGGATGTGCAGCTTGTCGCAGACGTCCTTGGGCAGGGCGTAGGTCTTGGCGACCTCGGGCATATTGAAGTGGAAAGCAGTGTCGTAGACCGTGACGTTGGGCAGGTCGGGATACTGCTCGAGGCAGTACTCGATAACGTTGGCCTCAGGGTTGTTGTGCAGCGGGGCGAGCGGAGCGACCTCGCGGATCTTGGCGAGGACGTCCTCGTCGACGAGGGAGGAATCGCCGAAGTACCAACCGCCCTGAACGATACGGTGGCCGATGCCCTCGATCTTGACACCGTTGGCCTCGAGGTCCTTCAGGACGACCTCGATGGCGACCTTGTGGTCGGGGAACTCGATGTTCTCGGTCACCTTCTTGGAACCGTTGGCAGCGTGGGTGAAGGTACCGCCGGTAAAGCAGACGCGCTCGCAGGAGCCCTTTGCGGACACCTTGTGGGACTTGGTATCGATGACCTGATACTTAAGCGTCGAAGATCCTGCGTTGACGACCAGAACGTTCATGTGTCTCCCTACTAACAGGCGGCGTGGCGCCGCCAGGTTACATACGCTTCAATAATAAACCCAAACGCCCTCGCGCTCGGGTTTATTGGCGTTGATATATAAGTTATCGGTGTCTGAGCTTCCGTTTCATTGCAGGGAAGAAGCGCCCTCAGATGAGGTTCTCGCCCAGCTTCTTGCCGCCAAGAACGTGCATGTGGAAGTGCATGACGGTCTGGCCGGCGTTGGCACCCTTGTTGGAGATGACGCGGAAGCCGTCCTCCAGACCCTTGGCCTTGGCGACCTCCTGGACGGCGTGCGCCATGGCGCCCATGGTCTCGGCAGGTACGTTGTCGGCGATGTCGCTGTAGTGCTTCTTGGGGATCACGAGCGTGTGGACCGGCGCCTGGGGGTTAAGGTCGTCGAACGCGATGACCTGGTCGTCCTCATAGACAACGGTCGAGGGGATCTCGTGGTTGGCGATTTTGCAGAAGATGCAATCACACATAGCTGGTTCCTTTCTTACAGACCAAGGTAATTATATTTGGTCGAGATGGTTAGAACGAGAGGTTGTCGTCGGTGTTGGCAGCCTCGCCGTCGGCGAGCACGTCGTTGCCATCGACGTCCTTAAGGAGCACCGAGACTTTCTGCTCGGCATCGGACAGGCGGGTGCGCAGGCTTTTTAGAAGCTCGACACCGCGGGTATAGCTCTCGAGCGACTCCTCGAGCTCCATATCGCCCGACTCCAGGCTGCGGATGATGAGCTCCAACTCCTGCGAGGCCTGCTTGTACGTAAGCTGCTCGACCGGGGTCTTCTCTGCCATATCTGTTTCCTTTCCTAAAGGTTTATCGCTATGAAACGCGGGTTACTCGATCGTATCGACCGTTGCAGCCACGTTGCCGTCTGCCATACGCACGCGGATGGCGTCGCCCGGCTTAAAGGTCTTGGCGCTCGTAGCCACACCGTCATCGCTGTACGCGATGGAGTAACCGCGGGCAAGCACCTTGAGCGGCGACAGGGCATCGAGCGACGCGGCAGCTCGGCCCAGGTCGGACGCGGGTTTGTTGAGCATCGTACGTCCCTGATGCTCCAGACGGGAACTCGCAAGCGCGAGCGCATGGCGCTTGCCATCGAGCCCCGAGGTGTTTGCAACCAGGCGCTCGGGCAGGCGCTCAAAGTTGGAGCGGAATGCCCCGACCGAGCGTACTATGGCGCCCGACAGGCGATCGGCAGTCAGCGCAAGCTCCGATTCGCGACGCTCAATCATAAATGTGGGGTCGTTGAGGCACGGGCGGCACGCAGCCGCATCGAGCGCATCGCCCAAGCGGGCCGTATAGGTATCCCAGGCGCGGCGACCGCGCTGGTCGAGCATCTCCAGATCAACCTGATTCGACCCAATCATCGATGCCATCGCGACGCCCAGACGCTGATGGCGCGTCTCGAGCACGTCGGCCAACTCCGTCATAGCCGGCGCCACCGATTCTGCCGCTGCCGTTGGCGTGGAGGCGCGACGGTCGCTCACCATGTCGCAAATCGAGGTATCGGGCTCATGGCCAATGCCGGTCACCACGGGCACGGGGCAAGCCGCCACCGCACGGGCAAGCTCCTCGTCGTTAAAGGTCATGAGGTCCTCGAAGGAGCCGCCGCCACGGACAAGCAAAATGCAATCGGGCGCCGGCGTAATGGCAGCGGCGCGGCGCAAGCCTTCAATAAGCTCTGCCGGCGCGCCCTCGCCCTGGACCTTTGCGCCCACGCAGACAAGCTCGACGAGCGGGTTGCGACGGCGCAGCGTACGCTTGACGTCGTCGATCACGGCGCCCGAAAGCGAGGTGACGACCGCCACGCGTGAGCAGAACACCGGGATGCGGCGTTTACGGGACTCGTCCATCAGCCCCTCGCGGCGTAGCTTTTCGGCCAACTGCGCCACCTGTTGACGCAGCAGGCCCTCCCCCGCCAGCGAGAATGAGCGAGCGACGAAGCTCATACGACCCGTGGGCTTATAGAGGTTGAAGCTGCCCTTAAAGCTCACCTGCATGCCGTCACGCAGATCGAAAGTGCGCTTGAGATAGGCGCCCTTCCAGATGATGCAGTCGACGGCCGCCGAATCGTCCTTGATTTGGAAGTAGCAGTGGCCGCTTCGGGCATTGGGACCACGAAAACCCGTGACCTCACCCAAAACGCTCAGCTGCGGAATGGCATCGAGCGCACCGGCAGCGATCTCCACCGCCTGGCTCACGCTGAGCTCTTTACGCTCTTGCTCGTCCGATCCGTCGAACTCGGCGGAAACGGCATTGCCGGTCAGATTCCAGCCTGCCACGCAGCCCCCTTTCGTCATCGTGCACATGGGCTCCGGCCCCGTGCAAATTCAAGTCCAACACATAGTACAGCGCCGCGAGGACACGAATCCCCACGGCGCCCGTCGGTCCCATTTGTTATCGGTTGGAGTTTCTGTTGTAGCGAGCCATCAGGTAGAGCAGTTGAATAATCGAAGTGAGCGCTGCGGCCACATAGGTAAGCGCGGCTGCCGTCAGGACCTTCTTGGCACCGTTGACCTGCTTGGAGCTCATGCCCGACTGCTCGATATACGCCACGGCGCGGCGACTGGCATCGATCTCGACCGGCAACGTAACCAGCTGGAACAGCACGCTAAACGAGAAGAAGACCAGCGCGAGGGTCGTGAGCCCCGCGATGTTCATGAACAGACCCATGAGCAGCACGATCGTCCAGGTGTTTTGGGTAAAGTTGACGACGGGGACCAAAGCGGTACGTACCTTCATCATGGCATAACCACTTTGACGCTGGGCGGCATGGCCCGCCTCATGGCAGGCGACGGCAACGCTTGCGACCGACCCACCCGAGCGGTTGGCATCCGACAGATACAGGTTGTTGTCCTGCGGGTTGTAATGATCGGTGAGCTCGCCGGCAACGCCCTTGATGCCCACGGCGCTACAACCGTTGGCATTGAGCATGCGGCGAGCGTCCGTGGCACCCGTATCGCCGTCCGAGCGCACCTTAGACCACGTCTTGTACGTCGAGTTGATATAGCTCTGCGCGGCAAGGCCGAGCACCGTGCAGACAAGAACAACCAGCAGGTACAGCGGGTCAATGCCAAAGCCGTATCCATAGTAATAAGGCATGCGAATTCCTCCGAATCGAGTTACACGTTGGAGGCATTCTACCCACTCAGCCGACTAGGCTTCCCTATAACAACTCAATCTTTCCGTCCTTCACGGTGAGTCCCATATTGCCCGAGAGCAAATCGTCCAGGCGCGAGCCCACGAGCTCAAAGCGCCAACCTTCGCGCAGGGGGCTTTGCTCGGGATGCTCGATGTAATCGGCCAGGTCATCGCGCGAGGCAATGACCGAGGTCGCCACGCCCGAGCGCTCGGCAACCAGGCGAATGAGCGCATACATCAGGTCCGTCACGCTCTCCAACTCCGGCGAAATCTGACGGTGCCCGCGCACCATGAGCGGCAGGCGATCGTGCGGGCAGCTCGCGCCGCGCTTGATGGCCATCAGCGCGCCGTCCACGTCGCGCTCCCCCAGCTGATCGGTGCCGCGGATGCTGCGGAACTCCTCGACACGCACGGGATTACGTTTAACCAGGGCCAGCAGCGTATCGTCGGACATAACCCACTTGCGCGGGATGTTGCGGCGCTCGGCGCGGTCCTCGCGCCAAGCGGCAAGCTCGCGCGCGATGCCCAGCTGATGGCGGCTACACGAGTTGATGCGCTTGACCTTGCGGAATGCCTCATGGCGGTCGGCGCGGTAGTGCGACTCGTCGGCCAGCGGACGCAATTCATCGAGCACCCAGTCCACGCGGCCCAGCTCACGCAGGCGGCTCATCATCTCGGTATAGGCGACGATCAGGTACTTGACGTCATCAATCGCGTACTCGATTTGTTTATCGGTCAGCGGGCGACGCGACCAGTCGGTCAGTGACTCGGTCTTGGGCAATGAGACGCCGCAAAACGTCTGCACGAGCGCGCCGTAGGAAATCTGCTGACGCTCGCCCAAAAAGGCGGCGGCCACCTGCGTGTCAAAAATCGGACGCGGCAGCACGCCTACGGTATGGAGCATGACCTCCATATCCTGCGAGCAGGCGTGGAAGACCTTGGTCACGCTCTCGTCGGCCATAAGCTCGGCCAGCGGCGATAGGTCGTCGATTACCAGGGGATCGACCGCTACGCTCTCGGCAGGGGTGGCAATCTGAACCAAACACAGACGCGGATGGAACGTGCGCTCGCGCAAAAACTCGGTATCGACGGCAATCGCGTCGAACTCACGGGCGCGCTGGCAAAAGTCGAGTAGAGCCTGATGTGTGGAAATGTACATATCAACCCATCGAATAAGGTTAGGCCCGAAAAACACGGGTAGGATATCGGCATTGCCTTACAACTATACTCGGTTAGTCACAGAACGGGAACGTAAGTATGCGCTGCCTTATCATCCACAACCCGGCATCGGGCCCCAGCTCAGATGAAATCTACGCATTCACGCACGCCCTCGCGCAGGGCGGCGACGAGGTCGTGATGCGTTTTATCGGCGATGGTATGGAACCCGAGGATGCCGTGGCGGACGTGCGCGAATTCGATCGCGTGGTCGTTTCGGGCGGCGACGGCACCGTCTCCAACGTGCTCGACCAGATGCGCGGGTGCGGTGTCCCCACGCTCGTCTTCCCCTCCGGCACGGCCTGCCTGTTCTTCAACAACATTGGCAACGCCCCCGAAGCCGCGGCGCTCGCCAAGGCCTGCCGCGCCGGTCGCACGGTCAAAGTGGACATGGGCGAGCTCTTTTGGCTCGACGAGGACGGCAACGAGAAGCGCCACGGCTTTATCATCATCGCCGGCTCGGGCTTCGACGCCGAGATCATGATGAAGGCCGCCCCCACCAAAAACGACATCGGCGAGATCGCCTACTTCCTCTCCGCGCTCGCCACGCCCAACCCCACGGTGGCGCACTTTACGATTGAGCACGACGGCATTGTCGAGGAGCTCGACGGCATTTGCTGCATGGCCGGCAACACCTCGGTCATCCAAAACGACATCAACCTGTTCCCCGACTGCCGCATGAACGATGGCATGGTCGACATTGCGGTCATCGAACCCGTAAAAACTGTGCAGCTTCTACCGACTGTGATCACCGCCGCACTCGACCCCGCCGGCAAGGTACTCGGGCGCCCGCAGTTCAAGATCATCCAGACCAAGGAAGCCAAGATCACCTGCACCCCGTCGCTGGGCATGCAGTTCGATGGCGAGATCATCTCCAGCAACTCAGGCGTCTTTGGTGCCCGCGCACTTCCGCAATGCCTCGACCTCATCGTCGATGAATTCTCACCGCTTGGTAAATAGGAGGACCCCATGAACGACAATCCCCTGATCGGCTTTATTGTCATCGTCTTGGCCATGCTCGTCGGTTACGCCATCAACGTGATTCACCGCCGAAAGAAGTAATTCCACATTGGTCTGATATTCATCCAATTATCGTCTCTCCCGTTGTTTATGCAAATCCTAAACAGCGGGAGAGTTTTCTTTTTGACCGCCGTCTAATGCTTTATTCAGCTACAGTAAATGCAGGGTGCCTTTATTTAACTAAAGCCATAAAATGAGTATTATTATCCGTTCATCGTATATTTCTTCACGCTCATCGAGTAAAAGCTGTTGTCGAATGAATACTCTTTATACTTCCTTTAGGCTAATAGATGTATTTATTAGCTGAAATCCTGCACGGTTCCGCGGGGTTTCAACGGTTGGGAGGGATTATGAGGTTTACTCATCCTGTCAACACGCTCAAAAAGCTCGGCTGCGGCCTAGCGTTTGGAGCAGCGGCCATCATGGCCATGCCGACTTCGGCACTCGCCTGCACCCAGATCTACATGGGCAGCAAGCTCACGGCAGACGGCAACACGTACTACGGCCGTTCCGAGGACTTCGGTCCGCGCTATGTCAAGCACTTTGGCATTGAGCCCGCACACAAGGACGGCAACGAGTACACCTCGGTCGAGTCCGGTTTTGAGTACAAGTCCAAGGGCGCAACCTACCGCTACACCTTCGTTCGCGACAACCCCTCACAGTGGGAAGATCGCTACGACGCATATTCCGAGGCAGGCATCAACGAGAAGGGCGTCTCCTGCTCTGCCACGTTGAGCACCTCCTATAACGAGAAGGCCGAAGAGGCCGACCCCATCACCGAGGAGACTGGCATTGGCGAGTACAGCTATGCCAGCGTCATCCTGGGCGAGAGTGCCACGGCCCGCGAGGGCGTCGAGCTCATCGGCAGCCTGATTGACGAGCAGGGCGTCTGCTCCAACGACCAGATCATCATCGCCGACAGCACCGAGACCTGGCTGTTCGCCGCGCTTTCCGGCCATCAGTGGATTGCCATGAAGCTCGCCGATGATATCGCCTCGCTCAACCCCAACATCGGCAACCTCACCTATAACGTCGACCTCGATGACACCGAGAACTGTCTCCATTCCGAGGGCATTGAGTCCATGCCTAAGGAGAAGGGCTTTGCCGAGTACACCGACGGCAAGTTCGACGTCGCCAAGACCTACGGCGAGGAGATCAGCGAGGCTGGTATGCACCAGTGGTCGCGCTATATCCAGGGTCGCGATTACTTCATGGCTCCGCTTGCCGAGGGCACCGACTACGAGATCGTCAAGGACGAGCGCGAAGACGCTCGCGCGACGACCGGCGCCCTGGTCCACGAGATGCAGCCGCTGTTCTTCCAGCCCGGCAAGTCCGACTGGAACACCTTTGAGATGATTCGTTCCTTCGCCGCTCGCGGCGAGAATGTCGCCGGCCTCAACGCCAACACCGACGGCGCCTATGCCATCGGCTCCAACCGCAACACCGAGATCCACACCTTCCAGATCCGTCACGGCATGGATCCCGAGATCGCGACCATTCAGTGGGAGATGCTCTCCAACGCCGAGTTCTCCGTCGCCATCCCTCTCTACTCCGCACTGCTCACCGAGGTCAGCCCCTACTTCAGCGATCAGGATGTCTCCTTCGATCACTGCGAAGAGGAAGACGTCGTGAACAACGAGGAGCCCAAGAACTCCATCAACTACGTCCTCATGGACATCAACACGCTCGCCTATGAGAACCGCGACCACTGCGCCACCGGCGTCCGCGCCTATCTCGATGCCCTGCAGAAGGAACTCATCGAGCAGAACCTGACCGTCGACGAGGCCATGCAGGCCGAAGAAGGCACCGAAGCCCGCACCGCCCTGGCCAACAAGGCCGGCAAGGCTGCAACCAAGAACACCTATGTTAAGTGCAAGGCCATGCTCGAGGAGATGCGCGACTACCTCAAGGAGGGCGATTTCTCCGAGGAGTTCGTCCCGAGCGACTACGATGCTGACAACGACTGCCTGGTCGAGTCCATCACCTACGCCGACGAGGCCCTTTCCGATGAGGACGTGGCCGAGCCCGAGGCCGAAGAGGAAGAGGCCACCGAGGAGAAGTCCGAGGGCAACAACATGGCCGCCATGGCCGTTGGCGCCGTCGTCATCATCGGTGTCTGCGGCTTCGTGCTCTATCGTCGCAAGAAGGCCTAAGGCCCTCACGCTCTAAGGGAGGGCAAGACAGTGCGAGCGGTCTTGCCCTCCTCGCCTGTCATCCGACCGGCGGGAAACATCGCCGAAATCTTTTCAAAAAAGATTCCCTGCACACACTTCGCTGTGCTATAGTGCAGCGCAATAGCAACTAGGTGCGACCGCGCCACGGTATCACGAAAGGAGCCACCAACATGAAGAACACGATGACGTCTCTCAACAACTGGTGGTGGCGTGATGCGAATGCGATCGGTCGACAGTGAGTCCCTCACGCCTGTTTTTGCGCTCTAGGTGATTGGAAGGCCTCCGGTTTCGACCGGGGGCTTTTTTCTATCTCGAGCCCAATCGCATTCGCATCACGCGCCTCCGCATTCTTCTCTTGCACTTCCCTTCCGAAAGGATTTTCACCATGTCTCAGAACACCACCACCGCACAGCCCCGCACCGTCCAGACCGCCGACCGCGGCAAACTCGACGTCCGCGCTCTCGTCTTGCTCGCCATCCTGCTTGCCGCCGGCTTCATCCTCAACTTCACCGTCGGCAAGGCCATCTCCGGCATCTCGGGCGGCATGATCAGCCCCGAGTTCATCATCTCGGCCTTCTGCCTCACCATCCTGGTCGTTCGCCCCAACATCGGCCAGGCACTCGTCATCGGCCTGATCTCGGCCGCCGTGATCCAGATCACCACCACCTCGCCGTTTGTCGATTTTGCCGCCGAGGGCATCGCTGCCATGCTCATGGCCGTCATTGTCAACGCTGCTGCCAAGGACGGCCAGGTTAAGCCCGCCGTCGCCATCGTCGCAACGTTCGTGACCACCTTTGTCTCGGGCGTCATCTTCATGGTCATCAAGATGGCCATGCTCGGCGTGGTGAGCGAGCTCGCCGCTGCCATGCTGCCCGTCGTCGCCATGACCGCCGTCTTTAACGCCATCCTGGTCGGCGCTCTCTACCTGCCCATCCAGAAGGCCCTCAAGCTCAACTAACCCGCTCGGCTTTACGAACCACCCCATCTTGGCGTTCATTCGTCGCTCGCATACCCAAGTACGCTTCGCTCCTCTTTCGCGCCAACCTGGGGCCCCTCGGAAAGCCGTCTCCGTGCTCCACCACCAAAGACTGTCCCAAACAACGAGCTTTTGGGGACGTTCTTAAACGACTAGCTATGTAAGAACATCCCCGATGACTATGAAAGGTATCCATGGAAACGATCATCAACGTCGACGATGTCTCGTTCTCCTATGGCACGCAGACCGAGCAGGCGCTTAAGCATATCTCGTTCAGCGTGAACAAGGGAGATTTTATCGGCATCATCGGGCCTTCGGGCGCCGGCAAGTCCACACTTGCCGCCTGCCTGTCGGGAGCCGTTCCCCACCATTACACCGGCACGTTCTTTGGGTCCGTCATGGTTGACGGCCATGACACCTGTGAAGTTTCGCTCACCGATGTGTCGCAGATTGTCGGCAGCGTGTTGCAGGACATCGACACGCAAATGGTCGCCTCGGTCGTCGAGGACGAGATGCTATTTGGCCTGGAGAACTTTGGCGTTCCCCACGACCAAATCGAGCAACGTGTGAGCGAGACGCTCGAGACCGTCGGCATCAGCGACCTGCGCGAACGCGAGATCGCCACCCTCTCAGGCGGCCAAAAGCAAAAGGTTGCCATCGCCGCCATCCTCGCCATGCGTCCGCGCGTGCTCGTGCTCGACGAACCCACCGCGGCGCTCGACCCCGCCAGCTCCACGCTGGTCTTCGAGACCCTGCGTGAGGCCAACCGTGCACTCGGCATCACCATCGTCGTCGTTGAGCAAAAAGTCGCCCTGCTTTCGGAGTATTGCAACCGCGTGCTCGTGCTCAATCATGGCGAAATCGCGCTACAGGGCGAGCCGCACGAGGTCTTCGCGCACGCCGATGAGCTCCGCGCCATCGGCGTCGATTGCCCACGTGTCACGCGCATTTTCAACAGCCTCGAGGCCGATGGCCTGGCCAGCGGCACTCCCTGTTTGGATGTTGATGAGGCCGAGCGCCTGATTACGAGCATCGTCGACCCCGCACACGCAAGCAGCGACATTCAGGCACCCGCCGGCTCACCGCACGCACCGTCGTTGCGCCCGCATGCCAAGGACGCCGAGCCCGTGCTCGCCTTCGATCACGTTGAGTTTGCCTATCCCAATGGCGGCGCCGCCGTCCACGACCTCAACCTGACCCTCTATCCCGGCGAGCTCGTGGGCATCGTCGGCCAAAACGGCGCCGGCAAGACCACGCTCACTAAGCTGCTCACAGGCCTGCTTAAGCCCGCCTCGGGCAGCGTGCGCGTCACGGGACTGGATACCGCAGCCGTTCCCACGAGCCGCATCGCCCGCGAAGTCGCAACCCTCTTCCAAAACCCCGACCGC
Organism: uncultured Collinsella sp.; assembly: GCA_900541875.1. Lineage (GTDB taxonomy): Bacteria > Actinomycetota > Coriobacteriia > Coriobacteriales > Coriobacteriaceae > Collinsella. The sequence continues at coordinate 166,055 of UQLF01000003.1, forward strand.
CAGATCTGCAAGGACACCGTGCTCGACGAGGTCGCCTTTGGCCTGGAGCTTGCCGGCATCGACCGTGCCGAGGCACTGCGTCGCGCCCAGCTCGTCATCGACCGCTTTGGCTTGCCGGCCGACGAGGCGCCCTTCTCGCTCTCGCGTGGTCAGCGCCAGATGGTGGCACTCGCCTCCGTCGTGGTCGTAGAGCCCAAAATCGTGGTGCTCGACGAGCCCACGAGCGGCCTTGACTACCGCGAGTGCATGACCGTCATGGAAACCGTACGCACCATGGCCGAGCGCGGTTGCGCTGTAATCATGGTCTGCCACGACATGGAAGTCGTCTCCGACTTTGCCGAGCGCATCGTGGTGATGGCCGACGGCCACATCCTCGAGCGCGGGCGCACGCACGAGCTGTTCTCGAACATCGAGCTCATGCAGCAAGCCTACGTTGAGCCACCTCAGGTCATAGAACTTTCTCGTCGCCTAGCATCCTCTGTCTCTCCCGCCTTTGCACAGGTGAGCGAGGTCACCGATATCGTTCGCATTACCGAGGAGATGGTCCACCGTGGTTAACGTCATCGACTATATGCCGGGCGATACACTGCTGCACCGCTTGAACCCGGTCGTCAAACTGGGCCTTGCCGCCGCCATCATCATCGGCATCTTCCTGTCCGATACCTACGTGGCGCTGTTGAGCTTTTTGGCGCTCACCCTTGAACTGGGCGCCTACGCCGGCGTCGCCGACCGTCTGCTCGCACTGCTCAAGCTGCTGATTCCGCTCGCGCTCATCATGCTGGTGCTTCAGCTGGCCTTTATGCGCGACGGCAACATGGCGTGGGGCTTTATCACCGACACGGGCCTCATTACCGGATCGAAGGCCTGCCTACGCCTGTTGGGCGTGGCGCTGCCGCTCATCCTCATGCTTATGGTGACCAAGCTCAACGACCTCGCCAACGCCTGCGTCGAGGTGCTGCACGTGCCATATCGTTATGCCTTCACCTTTACCACGGCACTGCGCTTTGTGCCGGTATTTGGCCAGGAAATGAACGCCATCATGGAGGCACAGACTGCACGCGGCGTCGAATACGACACTAAGAATCCCGTCAAGAAACTCAAGCTTATGCTGCCGCTGTGCGTGCCACTACTTATCTCGAGCGTGGGCAAAACCGATGCCGCCGCGCTTGCCGCCGAGCAGCGAGGCTTCTACCTGCGCACGCGTACGAGTTCGTATAAGCGCTACCCCATCAAAGGCCTGGATATCGCCGTACTTATCGTCAGCATCGCCCTTATCGCCATCGGCTTCCTGTTCTAGCACTCGCTGGCAGCAACCGGCAAATGCAAAAGGCCTCGGCTCGCACCAAACGAGCCGAGGCCTTACTGTTTTCCCAGATAAAACCTACCAAAATAAACCTATCCCTTTTTGGCAGGTCGGGGGCTAGAGGCGGTAGGGGACGCCGCTGCGAATGATGGACTCGCGTACCAGGACATCCATCGCATCGAGGGTGATCTCGGGCATCTCGCGATACTTCTGCAACACCGAAAGCTCCGTGCAGGCCAGGATGACGCGGTCGCAGCCGCTACGGGCGAACTCCCACATCACGCGGTCGAACTTATCCATATCGGGCTCGCGCCCGGCCTTCACATCGTCGTAGATGAGCGACATCACGTCGGCCTGACGCTTTTCACTGGGATAGACGACCTCAACGCCCGCGGTCTCACATTCGCGCCCATAGACGTCTGCGCCCACGGTACCGTCGGTGCCCATGATGCCGATCTTGTGCACCGGCTCGGCCGGCATACTCAGGTTGGGGTCGAACTCGCACTCCCCCATCACCGCGCCGGCCAGAGCATAGCGCACCGACTCGCGCGGCATGTGGATAATCGGCACCTTCGTAAACGACTGGATCTGGTCGTAGAAGTAGTGTGACGTGTTGCAGGGAATCGCTATGTGCGCGCAGCCCAGCGACTCGAGCGCTTGGGCGCACTCTTTCATGGTCGCCAGCAGCTCGGCATGCTCACCGGTCTTGATGGCCAGCGTACGGTCGGGCATGGTCGACTTGGAAAGCACCACCATGTCGATATGCTCCTGATCACAGGTAGCAGCCGTATGACGCACGACCTGGTCGTAGTAATACGACGTGGCCTCGGCGCCCATGCCGCCGATAACTCCCAGCTTTTCCATCGCCGCCTCCTTGGTGACGCCCGCGCAATTGCTCGTATCATGCCCGCGCCCGTCCGATGCAAACCGGGCGGGCGCCGCGCTCATCTACTTGTAATACGTCTTGAACAGCTTAAAGTGACGCAGCTTGGTGTGCCACATGCGCAACCAGCGGTTAAAGACAAAATCACCCTTCATAAACGAAGGATCGGCAGCCTTGCCCTCCTTGGCCAGACGATGCGCCTTCGCACGCAGCTCGGGGTCCTTGACATACTTGTCAACGACGCCCATAGGAACAACCATCCACAGCGCCTCGTCCTGCGCCGTCACAAATTCCGGCTCAAACGGACGGTTATAGACGTACTCATCCACCACGTATTTGGCAACGTTAAAGCCACTATTGGTGACATAGTAATTACTGCGGCCCTGACGTGTGTTGAAGTCGAAGAACTTAAACGAACCATCGCGCTGGTCGTACTTGACGTCGAAGTTGGAGAAGCCCGTAAACTTAAGGTCCTCAAGCAGCTTGCGCACGCCACCCATGAGCTCGTCGTTGGGCTCAGTGATGATGCAGGCGTGGTTGCCGACACCATGGGGCTGATGCTCCTCGAGCAGCACGTGGCCCAGGCACATCATGCGGACCTTGCCGTTGCGGTCGGAATAACTGGTGAGCACGCGCATGTACTCGTCGGCCAGATTCACGCCGCCGGTAAAGCCTACACGGCCATCCACGACTAAAATTTTGCGGTGGTCGCG
>UQLF01000004.1 GCA_900541875.1 uncultured Collinsella sp.
GTACCGCACTAACTGGTGCCCAATATATGGGGCCCCCGTCGTGAGCTGTATTTTACCCCTGCAAAATAAACCCCAACACCCCTCACGCGGCGGGCAAACTCGCCTTGTGCTCTATCACGCTAAAGTGTATGATTCTGAACGTTACATGACTCACTTTACCTAACTAAAGTGCCATCAAGGGGGAATACCATGAACACCGATATGTCTCGTCGTCAGTTTGTTGGTCTAGCCGGCTCGCTCGCCACGGTGCTTGGCCTTGGTCTTGTCGGTTGCGGCGGTGGTGCCGGCAAGGGCTCCGCTGCTGGCTCTGCCGCGGCCAAGGATGTGAAGGGCGCTGCGGAGTCCAAGAAGCTCGTGGTGGGCTTTGATAAGTCCTATCCTCCGTACGGGTTTGTGGGCGACGATGGCGAGTACACCGGCTTTGATCTCGATTTGGCCAAGGCTGTTGCCGATAAGCAGGGCTGGGAGGTCAAATACGAGGCCATCGACTGGGATGCCAAGGATACGCTGCTCAACTCGGGTGCCATCAACTGCATCTGGAACGGCTTTACCATGGAGGGTCGCGAGGACGACTACACGTTCTCCGAGCCGTACATGCTCAACGAGCAGGTGCTGGTGGTCAAGAAGGATGCGGGTATCAAGAGCTGGGACGATCTTGCCGGCAAGACCGTGATTACCCAGACCGATTCCGCTGCGCAGGATGTGCTCGAGGGTGACCAGAAGGATCTGGCGGCGACGTTTGCCACGCTCGACACGATCGGCGAGTACAACACGGCCTTTATGCAGCTCGAGAGCGGCGCGGTCGATGCCGTGGCTTGCGACCTTTCGATTGCCCAGTATCAGCTTGCCGCCAAGCCCGATGCTTATACGCAGCTTGATGAGCCGCTGTCCAGCGAGCACTACGCCGTCGGCTTTAAGAAGGGCGACACCAAGTCGGCCGACGCCGTGACCGAGTCGCTCAAGGCGCTCTACGAGGACGGCACGGTTAAGGACCTGTGCGACAAGTATTCAAGCTATGGTCTATCTTTCGATAATTGGGTGCTCAAGTAATGTCTATTCAGGTCATGATGCAAATGCTTGGCCAGGGTTTCTTGGTCAGTTTGCAGTTGTTTGTGCTGACGCTGTTGGGGTCGATTCCGCTGGGAATCCCCGTGGCGTTTATGCGCATGAGCAAAATCGCGCCGCTTCGCTGGATTGCGCGCATCTACATTTCGGTCATGCGCGGTACGCCGCTCATGTTGCAGATGTTTGCCATCTACTTTGCCCCGTACTACGTGTTTGGCATTTCGCTCACGCCCGATTCCAAGTGGACGGCGTGCGTCGTGGCGTTCATCATCAACTACGCCGGTTACTTTGCCGAGATCTATCGCTCGGGCTTGCAGTCCATTCCGCGCGGTCAATACGAGGCCGCCGAGGTGCTGGGCTATTCGCGCGTGCAGACGTTTCTGTATATCGTGATGCCGCAGGTCGCCAAGCGTATTCTGCCGGCGATGGGCAACGAGATCATCACGCTGGTCAAGGACACGTCGCTGGCGTTTGCCATTGGCGTGGGTGAGATGTTCTCGACGGCCAAGGCGCTGGTCGCCTCGCAGGTGAGCATGGTGCCGTTTGCGATCGCGGCGCTGATTTACTGGGTCTTTAATTTCGTCGTCGAGATGCTGCTGGGCGCCGCCGAGAAAAAATTGGATTACTACCATGACTAGATCGTTCCGCCGTTCTAACGAACGGCGGACTGCTCGACGCTGCGCGCGTGCCTGACGGCCAATCTGCTTCTCAAGCCGTCGCTTGCGTACAGAAGTACGCGGCGCTCCTCTTTCGGAGCACATTGCCTCGCCAGTCACACGCTCGCTGACTTTTTAAACACATGGAGGTTCCCATGTCCGGAACGGTAATGAAAATATCGAACGCGCGTAAGGCGTTTGGCGGCAATGAGGTGCTCAAGGATATCTCGCTTGAGGTGAAGCGTGGCGAGGTCGTGGCGATTATCGGGCCTTCGGGTGGCGGCAAGTCCACGCTGCTGCGGTGTGCCACGCTGCTCGAGACACTCGACGGAGGCTCACTCTCGTTTGGCGACCTTGCCGTTGCGACGGATGCGGGTTCGGGCGCGGTCTATGCGAAGGGCGATGTGCCCAAACAGGCGCGCTCGCGATTCGGCCTGGTGTTCCAAAATTACAACCTGTTCCCGCACTATACCGTGATGAAAAACATCATCGACGCGCCGATCCGCGTGCTTAAGTGCCCGCGCGAGCAGGCAGAAGCTCGTGCGCATGAATTGATTGCTCAGATGGGGCTTGTGGGCAACGAGAACAAGGTGCCGTGTGAGCTTTCGGGCGGTCAGCAGCAGCGCGTGAGTATTGCTCGCGCCCTAGCGCTCGATCCGGAGATCCTGTTCTTTGACGAGCCGACCTCGGCACTCGATCCCGAGCTGACGGCCGAGGTGCTGCGTGTCATTAAAGACCTTGCCGCGCAGAATATGACGATGGTGATTGTGACCCACGCAATGCAGTTTGCGCGCGATGTTGCCGACCGCGTGGTCTTTATGGATGGCGGCCGCATTGTCGAGGAGGGTCCTGCCGAGCAGGTCATCGACCATCCGCGTGAGCAGCGCACCCGTGAGTTCTTGAGCCGTATCGAGGGGTAGGCTCAGGTATTTACTCAACTATTAATTGAGGCGAAGCCGCCGCAGGTCTTACGGTCTGTGGCGGCTTTTTGTTTGCATCGACGGGGTTCAATAATCGCCTCACAAGCTTGTCTCTTCCTCTCGCCGCCTGTATTCATACGTGTGCCGAAAGGTGTGCATGGACAGCCGCCCGTGAGGGTAGGGTGGTGGCATAGGACATTTGGAGGGTGAGTCGGCTCGGCTGCCGACCATGCTGCTCCCGGGATGGCACCGACCGCGAACTCTCCCCGTTGGCGTCGCGCATTGCGCGCGGCCCTGCAAGGAGGTCATCATGGGTGCTCCCAAGACCGGCAATGTAAGGAACGTGGTGCTCGTAGGCCAAGGCGGGGTGGGCAAGACTTCACTCGCCGAGGCCATGCTCCACCTTTCCGGCAAGACCGCCCGCCTGGGCGGCCACGACGGCACCAAGCCCACGCTCGACTATGACCCCGAAGAGGTCAAGCGTGCATTTTCCATCTCGACGACCATCGCGCCGATCGACTGGAAGGGCGCGCGCATCAATGTGCTCGATGCCCCGTGCTACCCCGATTTTATCGGCGACGCCTTTGCCGCGATGAGCGTCTGCGAGACGGCTCTGTTTGTGGTCGACGCCGAGGCCGGCCCGCAGCCTACGACGGTTAAGCTCTGGTATGCCGCCGAGGACCTGCGCCTGGCGCGTGCGGTGTTCGTAAACCGCCTGTCGCGCTCCGAGGCCAGCTTTGCGACCACGATGGACCTGCTGCAGGAGCGCTTTGGCACGCGCCTGGGCGCCGTGACCCTGGGCTGGGGCGAGGGCGAGGACTTTGACGGCATCATCGACCTGGTGCGCATGAAGGCGCGCCATTGCAACGGCACCGAAGCCGTTGAGTCGGAGATTCCCGAGGAGTATCGTGCCCAGGCCGAGGAGGCCCATGACCATCTGTGCGAGCTGGTGGCCGAGGCTGACGACGAACTGATGATGAAGTACTTGGAAGGCGAGGAGACGCTGACGCAGGAGGAGCTTGAGGGCTTGCTGTCGAAGGCGATTGCCGAGCGCATCTTTGTGCCGGTCTTTGCGGGCGATTGCATTAAGGAGCAGGGCGTCAACTCGCTGATGGACGACATCGCCACGTACTTCCCGGCGCCGACGGACTACGGCGAGATGCCGCTCATCGACGGTGATTCGCTCAAGATTTCGAGCGACGATGACCGTCCGGTGGCGTTTGTGTTTAAGACGCTGGCCGATCCGCAGCAGGGTCGCATCAGCTTTATCAAGGTGCTGACGGGTACGCTTGAGCCGGGCCTTGAGCTGGTCAACGCCCGCACGCGCAAGGGCGACCGTCTGGCTCACCTGTATGTGATGTGCGGCCGCGACATGACCGAGGTCGGTCACGCCTATGCCGGCGACATTATCGTGGCACCCAAGCTGGCGGCCGAGACGGGCGATACGCTCTCGATTACCGGCAAGGTCGAGGCTGCGGCGTTTAAGTTCCCCAACTCGCAGTACCGCATTGCCATCGAGGCCGAGAATCGCGGCGACGAAGAGAAGCTCTACACGTTTATCGAGAAGGCCTGCAAGGCCGATCCGACCATGAGCATCGACCGCGACGAGGAGACCGGCCAGACCATTATCTCCGCCGTTGGTGAGGCGCAGGTTTCGGTGCTGCTCAACCGTCTGGAGGACCGCACCAAGGTCGCTGCCAAGAGCGTGCCGATCCGCATCCCGTATCGCGAGACCATCCGCCGCACGGCGAGCGCTCAGGGCCGCCACAAGAAGCAGACCGGTGGAGCCGGTCAGTATGGCGACTGCTGGCTGCGCGTTGAGCCGCTCATTGGGCCCGACGGCACGAGCGATGGCTATGAGTTTGTGGACGAGGTCGTAGGTGGCCGTATTCCGCGCTCGCTGATCCCCGCCGTGGACAAGGGTGTCCAGGAGACCATGAAGGACGGTATTATTGCCGGCTATCCGCTCACGGGCATTCGCGTGGCTGTGTACGACGGCTCGTATCACAGCGTCGACTCCAACGAGATGGCGTTTCGCGCAGCGGCTCGCATCGGCCTGCGCAAGGCATGCGCCGATGCCGATCCGGTGGTGCTGGAGCCCATCGAGGAAATCACGGTGACTATCCCCGAGAGCTACGCCGGCGCCGTGATGGGCGACATCTCGGCCTCGCGCGGTCGCGTGACGGGTATGGAGACCGATGAGCGCGGCGACACCGTGGTTATCGCCCAGGCGCCGCTGGCTGAGTTGACGGACTACTCGACGCGCCTGCGCTCTATCACGCGCGGCACGGGCGACTTTACCATGAAGCCCGCAGGCTACGAGCAGGTGCCTTATGACGTTCAGGCCAAGCTGGTCGAGCGCTATGAGGAGGGCCGCGCCAAGTAGCGTGTGGCGTTGCCTGCAACATACATGCCGGTGCAAGGGCCGCTCTGGGCAATCCAGGGCGGCCCTTTTGATCCCCGGGGGACGGAGGAAAACGGATCATGTTAGGTTTTGGGGCAGCTTGGTCGACCCTAGTCTCCCGAGGCCTGGTTGCGGCCGGTGACGTAGTCGATCTGAACGTGCGGCTGTAGGTTATAGCAGTACACGTGGAAGCACAGGGTCTTGCCGTGGTCCTCGACCGATTGCGCCTCAAGGCGCACACCGCGGCAGACAAGTTCCTCTTCGTTATACATGGGCGTGACGCGGTAGAGCACATGGTTGCCCGTGTCGCGGATGTAGCCGAGAATCTGCTCCTCAAACGGCAGCATGCCCGTTTCGTTGAGATAGCGCGTGCCGGTGAGGAGATTCTTGCGGTTGGCGTTTTCGCCGCAGAGCGACCAGGCGATAAGGTGGCAGCGGTTGTAGAGGCTCTGGCCCGGAATAAAGTCGTAGCGCTGCTGGTGCCAACCGGCAGGATGGATACGCGAGATATCGCCGCGCTCGCCTTGACCGAGTGATTCGGGGCCCACGCAGGCGAGTGCTTTGCGGGTGCGGCCCAGGCTGTCGAGCTTGGAGAACTTCTTAAAGCAGCCCTCTTCTGTAGCGCGCTCGTATTCATCGAGCGTGAATGATGGTGTGCCGAGCGGGTGCGTGCTGTCGGCGCGAAGGGCAACGTAGGGGTTGCCGGCATAGTCGGGAATGCTGCTGAGATAAACACCGCGGGCGCGGTTGAGGTCGGGGTTTTCGACCTCGTCGATGGGGGCGGCGGCGCTGTCCGCGGAAGCGCCGTCGCCGGTGTCGGTTGCGGCGGAATCGGAGCCATCGCCAGAGTCTTGGCTATTTTGAGAGTCCGAGGAACTCGCTGTTCCCGATTCGAGCCGGGCGACCAGGTCCGCCTCGTCGTCGGTGCGGCTGGGGCTCTCGTTTTGTTTTTCGGCCAGAGCCGCCGCCTGTTCATCGCTTTGCGGCGACAGCAGCTTGGGAGCTCCGTCGAGCGATCCCGTAAACAGCGCAAACCCCAGCACCACGGCGGTGCCGATGGAAAGTACTTGCTTGTAGGTGGACTTGCGCGACATTGAGGCTCCTGGATGGACGGTTGGGAATCTACCAGTCTAGCAGGAGCCGGCAGGGGCCGTTCCACCGAACAAATACTCAAGATTTGGGATAGACGCTACTGATTCATTTGTCCCGCAGTCTAGATCGAGGTGGAGTCGAGCCAGTTGAGCTTGCACTCGAGAATGCGCTGCTCGCCGGGTTCGCCGCTGCCGTCAAGTAGGGCGAGCAGCATCTCGGCTGCTTCGCGACCTTCCTGGTCGACGGGCTCGATGATGGTGGAGACGGTCGGCGTGGTGAGATTAGTCCAGTCTTCGCAGTTGAGTCCCAAAAGGCCGATTTGCTGCGGAAGCAGATGGGCCATGGGCTGAAGCGCCTTGTAGACGCGGGGGAGCGCCCATTGGTTTTGGACAAAGATGAGCGTACGCTTGGCGGGATTGAACTTGAATTTAAAGTACTCGGTAAGCTCGTTGATTGACGGCTTGTTGTGATCGATGGGAATCGCTTTGTAGAGCTGCCCATTCGCGGCCAGCGCCTCGGCATACCCCTGAAAACGCTCCATGCGGGTGCGCATTTCGGTCATGTTGGCGGCAATGGAAAAGAAATCTTCGTAGCCGGCGTCGAGGAGTGCCTGTGTGGCGTTGTACACGCCGTCGTAAAGGTTGGTTTTGATCCAGCTGGTACCTGGGCTATAGATGGCCGCATCGAAAAAGACGACCGGCTTGCCGGCGCGTCTAATGCGGTCGTGCACGGCTTTGAAGTTTGCCGTAGGCTGGATGATAAAGCCATCGACGCCCAGCGAGAGCATTTTGTCGACGTACATGAGCTCGGTCTCGGGGTTAAAGTTGCTCGTGCAAACGACCGTCTGGTAGCCCGCGGGGAGCATGACCTGCTCCATGCCATTGAGAACGAGCCCCGCCCATTTGTTGGTGTTATCCAAAATGATGATGGCGATGACGTGGGTTTGCTTGCCGGTGAGCGTCTGCGCTTGGGCGTTGGGAACGTATCCGAGTTCCTTAATGACGCGCGCGATTTTGTTCTGCGTCTTCTCGCTAAGCTTTTCTCGTTTGTCGTTGAGGTAATACGAGACGCTTGCCGTCGAGGTTCCCGCCTCTCGAGCGACGTCTGCGATCGTAACGCGCTGTTTTGCCACAGCGACTCCTTCCGACAGATGAGCATTTTCCAACATGATGACTTTGAGTCTTGGTGAGGGATGCGCTTCGGTGAGCGGTTTTATCCTTTCATATGAGTATGCAACAAATGCGGCATACGGGTGGGGTCGAAATTTGTGACCGGCATGCGCATCTGCCGTCTACCGAGAAAATCAAATACTTCTTGACTTTTGAAATCGAGGGTAAAATCGCAGGATTCATTTTTGGTTAAACGCATAACTAAATCGCATAACCAACGCTCTGACCTGCGCGTTTACCGAAATAAGCTGGCATTAAGAAAAACGAGCACCTATATTGGTCTTGTCGAAAAGACAGCAAGTCCAAACGGCAGGGGATGCTCCGGAGGCCTCCGCAAACGGTGTCTTGCGCACGCAACTCTATGAAAAGAGGGAAGCAATGAAGATCGTAGGCGTTGCCGCCTGTACCGTGGGTATCGCCCACACGTATATGGCCCAGAAGGCGATTCAGGATGAATGCGCCGCCCGTGGCATCGAGTGCAAGGTCGAGGCTCAGGGTGGCCTGGGTATCGAGAATGAGCTCACGCAGGAAGACGTGGACTCCGCCGACCTGGTCCTGGAGTCCGTCGACGTGGGCGTCGAGAACGAGGACCGTTTTGAGCAGAAGATGGCCGAGGGCAAGTTCCTCAAGGTCGGTACTTCCGATGTGATCGCCGATCCGGTCAAGATCATCGACCAGGCTGTTGAGATTATCAAGGCGACGGGTGGTGCCGTTGACGCGCCCAAGGCCGAGGCCAAGGCAGAGAAGAAGGCCGTCTCCGCTGCCCCGCAGGCCCCGACACCGGCGTCCAAGCAGTCTATCTTTGCCGATCCTGGCAAGACGCTGCTCAATGCATTCAATACCGGCGTTTCCTATTTTATCCCCATTGTCGTTATCGGTGGCGTGTTCCTCGCCTTCTCGTTGGCATCCGGTACTGCCGGCGCCAACGGCATGGAGGTTACGAATCCGCTGATGGTGAGCCTTAACACCATCGGCATGGCCGGCATCTCCATGATGATTCCGGTGCTTGCGGCATACATCGCCTACTCGATGGCCGGCAAGCCCGCGCTCGCCCCCGGTTTTGTCCTGGGCTACTTGGTCAACAACGCCGTCGTCACCCCGAGCGGCAACAGCGTTTCGACTGGCTTCTTGGGCGCCATGATCATGGCTGTCATCTGCGGTTACTTTGTCCGCTGGATGAAGACCTGGAAGGTCAACAACACCATCCAGACCATCATGCCGATCCTGATCATCCCGATTCTGACCTCGCTCGTCCTGGGCATGGCCTACATCTACATCCTGGCCACGCCGCTTGGCTTTGTGATGGATTGGCTCACCAGCGTGCTCGGTAGCCTGCAGGGCGGCTCCGCCGTCGTCCTGGGCCTGGTCATTGGCGTTATGACCGCCTTCGATATGGGCGGCCCCATCAACAAGACCGCTTCGACCTTTACTATGGCCATCATGGCCTCCGGCATCTACGGCCCCAACGGTATGTTCCGCGTCGCCGTCGCCATTCCCCCGATCGCCTGTGGCCTCGCTGCGCTCATCGCCAAGAATAAGTTCGATGACGCCGATCGCCAGATGGGTATCTCCGCACTGTTCATGGGCTGCATCGGTATTACCGAGGGCGCTATCCCCTTCGAGGTCAAGGACCTCGGTCACACCCTGCCCGGCATCTGCATCGGCTCTGCCGTGGGTGCTGCCCTCGCCGCCTTCCAGGGCATCGACTGCTACGTCCCGCACGGTGGCTTTATCGTCGCCCTGGCCACCAACAACGTCGCGCTGTTCTGCCTGGACATCGTGATTGGCTCCGTGGTCGCCGCTGCAATCCTGATTGCCATGAAGCCCACGCTCGATAAGCAGGCCAAGTAAACCTTTGAGGACTCCGGTTGTGCGGAGGGATGGATTTGACTCCGCACAACCGCCCCTACACAACAAAATCCATCCGTACTGATAGGGCCCGCATCTGGGTCCCAGGGAACTTTTGTCAAAAATCCTCTGGAGAAGGAGAACAAAATGTCCAACCTCACCATCCGCCAGGCCGTTCAGGGTATGCTCAAGCTGCAGGACAGCGGCGATCACGCAACCATGGTCGGCATTGGCCCCATGAGCCCCAACCTGATTCAGGCCGTGTTCGAGCTTGCCAAGGACGAGGATTTCCCGCCCATGTTTATCGCTAGCCGCAACCAGGTCGATATGGACGAGATGGGCGCCGGCTACGTCAACGGTTGGGACCAGACGCGCTTTGCCGCCGACATCAAGAAGGTTGCCGACGAGGTGGGTTACACCGGTCCGTACTACCTGTGCCGCGATCACGGCGGTCCGTGGCAGCGCGACGAGGAGCGTAACGCCCACCTGCCCGAGGACGAGGCCATGGAGCTCGCCCGTAAGTCCTTTGTCGCCGACATGGAGGCGGGCTTTGACCTGCTGATGGTCGACCCCACCAAGGACCCCTATCAGATCGGCAAGGTTATTCCGCTCGACGTGGTGCTTCGCCGCACGATCGATCTTATCGACTACCTTGAGCAGTACCGTCGCGAGCACAACCTGCCCGAGGTCGCCTATGAGGTCGGTACCGAGGAGACCAATGGCGGCTTGACTTCTACCGATAAGTACGAGGAGTTCATTTCTCAGCTGCAGCCCGAGCTCGAGAAGCGCGGCTGCCCCATGCCCACCTTTATCGTCGGCCAGACCGGTACGCTCACCCGTTGGACCGAGCAGGTCGGCCATTACAACTTTAAGAACGCCCGCGAGCTCGCCGACATGGCAAAGCGCTACGGCGTGGGCCTGAAGGAGCACAACGCCGACTACCTGGATGACGCGACGCTGCTCGAGCATATCCCGGCACACGTGACCGCCTCCAACGTTGCTCCGCAGTATGGCACCGAGGAGACCCGCGCTTACCTCAAACTCTGCGCTACCGAGCAGATTCTGGTCGACAACGGCCTGTGCGACGATCCCTCCGACCTGTATCACACGCTGCTGGTCAAGGCCATCAAGACCGAGCGCTGGCGCAAGTGGATGACTGGCGACGATGTCAACCTGCAGGTTGACGACATTCTGGCCGACGACGAGCTCAGCCTGAAGATTCTGGATGTCTCCGGACACTACGCCTTTAACGATCCTGAGGTCAAGGAGCAGGTCGAGAAGCTCTATCGCAACCTCGCTGCCCAGGACATCGACGGCAAGCGCTTTGTGATCGAGCACATCAAGCGCCCGATCAAGCAGTACGTCGTCGGTCTTAACCTCAAGGGCGTCACGAGCCGCATCGAGAAGGCTCTCGAGGACTAGGTAGTTCCGGCGTTTTGACAAACGCCGGACCGGTCGACGCTGCGCGGGCATCTGCCGGGCAATCTGGCGCTTAAGCCGTCGCTCGCGTACCAAAGTACGCTTCGCTCCTCTTTCGCACCACCTTGCCACGGCAGCTGCCCGCTCGCTGACGTTGGATTGACCGACGATCGGGCCGCTGTCCTTAGGATTACTAGCAATTCATTTGAAGGAGTTTGCACCATGAAGTTCTTTATCGATACCGCCAACCTTGACGAGATCGCCGAGGCCAAGAGCTGGGGCTGCCTTGCCGGCGTAACCACCAACCCGTCCCTGTACGCCAAGACCGGCGGCAAGCTTGCAGACTTTGAACCCCACATGCTCAAGATCGCCGAGCTTTGCGAGGGTCTGCCCGTGTCTGCCGAGTCTACCGCCACCACGGCCGAGGGCATGATCGAGGAGGGCAAGCGCCTTGCTGCCCTCGCCCCCAACATCGTGGTCAAGCTCCCCGTCTGCGAGGCCGGCCTCGCCGCCTGCCGCGCGCTGGCCGATGCAGGCGTGCGCGTCAACATGACGCTCGTCTTCTCGCCGACGCAGGCCCTTATGGCCGCCAACGCCGGTGCCCGCTACATCAGCCCGTTTGTCGGCCGCTTTGACGACATCGCCGAGGACGGCATCTCGCAGCTCGACAATGTTGTGACTTGCATCAAGAACTATGACTGGACCGGCAAGAACGTCGACGACACCGTTGAGATCATCACCGCTTCGGTCCGCACGCCCAACCACGTGACCCAGGCGGCTCTTCTTGGCGCCGACATCGCGACCGTGCCCATGGCCGCTCTCAAGAAGTGCCTGCATCACCCGCTGACCGACCAGGGCCTTGCCTCGTTCGAGGCTGACTGGCAGAAGGTCGTCGCTCAGGCTTAACGAGTGGATTGCCCCGGCATCGCGTCATCCGGTGCCGGGGTTGTTCTCAAGAGAGGAATTCGTATGACCAACCAGGAGCTGGCGAAGGTCGCCAATGAGGTCAGGAAGGGTGTCGTGACTGCGGTTCACGCGGCCAAGTCGGGACATCCGGGTGGATCGCTCGGTGCTGCCGACATCATGACGTATCTGTACTTTGAGGAAATGAATATCGATCCTGCCGACCCTTACAAGGCCGATCGCGATCGCTTTGTGCTCTCCAAGGGTCACGCGGCGCCGGGCCTGTATTCGGTGTTGGCAAATCGCGGCTATTTTCCCGTCGAAGAGCTCGAGACGCTCCGCCATATTGGCAGCCGACTGCAGGGCCATCCCAACATGAACGACACCCCGGGCATCGATATGTCCACCGGATCGCTCGGTCAGGGCATCTCTGCTGCAGTTGGAATGGCGCTTGCCGCTAAGCACTGGGGCGACGGCTACCGTGTCTACACGTTGCTGGGCGACGGCGAGTGCGAGGAGGGCCAGGTGTGGGAGGCGGCCATGTTTGCCGGCAACCATGCGCTCGACAATCTTGTTGCCGTCGTCGACCACAACGGCTTGCAGATTGACGGCACGATCGATGAGGTCAACTCGGCCATGCCGCTCGCTGACAAGTTCCGCGCCTTTAAGTGGCATGTGATAGAGCTAGCCGATGGCAACGACATGGCGCAGATTGAGGCGGCTTTCGCTGAGGCTCGTGAGGTGACCGGCGTGCCCGTCGCTATCATCGCCGAGACGGTGAAGGGCAAAGGCGTCTCCTTTATGGAGAACCAGGTTGGCTGGCATGGCAAGGCGCCCAATGACGAGCAGTTTGAGCAGGCCATGGCCGAGCTCGCGGCAGCAGGAGAGGAGCTCTAATGGCAGAGGTCAAAAAAGTCGCCACGCGCGTAAGCTACGGCGAGGCGCTCGTCGAGCTGGGCAATGAGCACGATGACTTTGTAGTGCTCGATGCCGACCTGGCTGCCGCTACGCAGACGGGTAAGTTTAAGGCTGCTCACCCTGAGCGCTTTTACGATGCCGGCATCGCCGAGAGCAACCTGATGGGTCTTGCCGCCGGCATCGCGACCACGGGCCGCGTTGCTTTTGCGAGCACCTTTGCGATGTTTGCCGCCGGTCGCGCCTACGAGCAGGTCCGCAATTCCATTGGCTACCCGCACCTCAACGTCAAGATTGGCGCTACCCATGCCGGCATTTCGGTGGGCGAGGACGGCGCCACGCACCAGTGCTGCGAGGATATCGCACTCATGCGCACGATTCCGGGTATGACGGTGGTCGTTCCCGCCGACGACGTCGAGGCTCGTGCCTGTGTGCGCGCCGCCTATGAGTTTGAGGGCCCGGTTTACATGCGCTTCGGCCGCCTGGCAACACCGGTCATTAACGATCACGAGGACTATGAGTTCAAGATTGGTCGCGGCGTGGTCGTGCGCGAGGGGTCCGATGTGACCATCATCGCTTGTGGCCTTATGGTCGCCGAGGCGCTTGAGGCTGCCGAGGCGCTCGCTGCCGATGGCATCGAAGCCGAGGTCATCAATATGCATACGATCAAGCCGCTTGATGAGCGCCTGGTGGTTGCCAGCGCCAAGAAGACTGGTCGCGTGGTCACTGCCGAGGAGCATTCGATTATCGGCGGTCTTGGCGAGGCCGTTGCCTCGGTGCTCGCGGAGCAGCATCCAGTGCCGATGCGTCGCGTCGGCGTGCGCGATGTGTATGGCGAGTCCGGCCCTGCGGTCGATTTGCTGCACAAGTACGGTTTGGACGCCGGCGGCATCGAAGCTGCGGTCAGGTCCGTGTTGTAAGGAAGGTTTTCATGGGATTTGTATCTGCCAACCAAGTGACGATAGGGTATACCGCCGCCTCGCGCGAGGACGCCCTGCATTATTTGTCCGAGCAGGCAATCGAACTCGGCTTTGCCGATGACGCATCTGCCGTAGAGGCTGCCTTTATTGCTCGCGAGAACGAGGCCGAGACCGGGCTTGTCGCCGGTTTTGCCGTTCCGCATGCCAAGAGCGATGCGATCCATACGCCGGGTGTGGCCGTGCTCAAGCTGTCCGAGCCTGTTGAGTGGCCGAGCTTTGATGGCGTACCCGTCGATGTGGCGCTCGCGCTGTACGTGCCCGCCGGCGAGGCCGGAACCACGCATCTGCGCCTGCTCTCCAAAGCTGCCGTGATGCTGATGGACGCAGGCTTCCGTGACAAAGTGCGTGCGAGCACCGATCCTGTTGAGATTGCGGAGCTCATCAATAGCGGACTCGAAGACTAGAACAGTCATCCCGTTCAATCAATTGATCCTTCTCCAAGGAAAAGGGCCGAGATGCCATATAGGTGTCGCGGCCCTGTTCGCGTTTCCCCAGATAAAACCTGCCAAAATAAACCTGTCCCTTTTTGGCAGGTTAATCGGGGACTATTTCACCGCAACTTAGGGCACGGTTAGGAAGTGTGCACCTTAAAGAGTGGAGCCCATGATTAGAGAGGTCGCACTCGTCTCTCTAAATGTCTCTCTAAAGAGAAGGTTGGTTAGAGAGATAGCATTAGGCAATCTAGCAGCGAATTCGATACATCTCTCTAAATGTCTCTCTAAAACAAGGCGTTTATCTCTCTAAAGTTAGAGAGATAAATCTATTGTTTTAGAGAGACGGAATGCCAAAATTCGTCCTTCAGCTACCATCTGCCAAAAATGGCAGATAAAGGACTCATCGAGGTAATGGGTTCATCGACGAGCCGCAATCGCCGATATCGGAAGAAGTAGATGCAGCCGGGTCGCCCCTCTAGCGTCTCTCGAAGCTAGAGGGGTGCTAGAGGGGCGATTGTCTTGCGATATTTCCCCAGGTAAAACCTGCCAAAATAAACCTGTCCCTTTTTGGTAGGTCAGTTAACGCAGTCCAGGTTGAGCATATGCGAGCGAGCAGGCTCCGGGTGCGGTAAGGTGACGTGAAACAAGCGGGCGCTGACCTTTTGGTCGCGCCCGTGAAGTTGAACGTCAGATTGCCGTGCCCGGAGCCTGCGCAGCGCCGAGCAGTTACGCCGTTTGTAAAACGGCGTAACCTAAAGGTTCATGTTGCCGTGGATGTAGGGGGTGACCTCGGGGGAGATATGGTCGCAGCCCAGCTCGCGCAGCGCGGACTCGATAACGGCGGGCAGCGGGGTTTTGCCCTCGGCATCGACGGCGTTGCCACCGAGGGCAGCAATCTTGGCGACATCTGCGGGCGCGGCCTCGATATGCATGCAGCCGCCGACCAAGCGCGCGCGTACCTGTGCCAGATCAAGATCGTGCAGGTAATCCTCGCAGGCGCGAATCAGGGAGACTTTCTCGCGCGTAAGCTCCTCGCCCGTGGGGACGCGCGTGGCAAGACAGGCTCCCGCCGGCAGGTTCCAAACGGGATAGCCCCATGCGCGCAACAGCTCGCGCTCTTCGTCCTTGGTAAAGCCGACCTCCATGAGCGGGGAGCGTACGCCGAGCTCTTCTGCCGCGCGCATGCCAGGGCGGTAGTCACCGCGATCGCTTGCATTGCTGCCGTCGATAACGGTGGGAAAGCCGAGCGACTTGGCGTGGTTGACGATAGCGGTAAAGCCGGCGTGCTTGCAGTGGTAGCAGCGATTAGCGTCGTTGCAGGCTACTTGGGGGAGCTGCAGCTGATCGACCGAAAGATTGAGCACGGGGAGCTTAAAATGCGGCCCCTCATTGGTTTGTCCGTCAATGGATCGCTCAAACGAGGTCTGTTCGGGCGTGCCGATGAGCGGCGTGGTGAGGTGAACGAGAAGAGTGCTAGCAGGCATGATGCGGGCGCAGACCGCGGCCAAAAAGCTGCTGTCAACGCCACCGGAAAAGCCGATGGCGACGCGTCCGTATGCCAAAAGCAGCTGTTCGAGCGCCGATAGCTTGTCTTGAAGCTCCTCTGCGGGTGCCGTGGTGTCTAAAATCATGAAACGATCCTTATCGTTGAGTACTCGATCGAAAACTATAATCCTAATGCGTTATTTGCCATAAGACTTCTATCTGTGTAACGAAAGTGCAATATGGTATATACGTTATATACAAGTTGCCAAATGCGGTAGAGTTGCAGCAACGCGACAGCGAGAGTCGATGGGGGACCGATATGATCAAGGCTGTTATTTTTGACATGGATGGAACGCTGGTCGATACCGAGCGTTTGGGGATTAAGGCCTGGAAGGCAGGCGCCGCTGAGCTGGGGCTCGCGATTGATGAAGCGCTGATCCATCAGTTTATCGGCCGCACGCTGCCCGATGTTATGGACATCCTCGATAAGCATTATGGCAGCCACGAAACCACCGAGGCGATCTATCGTCGCCACAAGGAGATTCGCGACGAGATGGTCAAGACCGAACTGGAACTTAAGGCCGGCGCCGCCGAGTGCCTAGACGAGCTGCTGGCTGCGGGCTATCACGTTGGTCTAGCGACGTCGTCGCGCCTCGTTACGGCCGAGCGCAACCTTAAGATGGTTGGCCTCTTTGACAAGTTTGAAACGGTAACGTGTGGCGAGGACGTTGTGCACGGCAAGCCCGACCCCGAGATGTATCTGCTCGCCTGCGAGCGCGCGGGCTTTGCTCCCGAGGAATGTGCCGTGGTCGAGGATTCGCGCAACGGCTGCGTCTCGGGCATCACGGCCGGCTGCCATGTCTTTGCCGTCCCCGATATCGTGCCGCTGCCGCAGGACGTGGTGGATGGCTGCGAGGCCGTGCTCGATACGCTGTTCGATCTGGCGGCGGCGGTCAAGGCCGTGCGCTAGACAATTGCGGCGTTGAAACGAGCAATTGCTTACGTTTGCGCTTAAACAAAAGGGGTCCGGCAATGGTCGGGCCTCTTTTGCTTGAGCGGCGACTTAGCATACTTGCGGGCGTGCTATAGATACGCGCCGAGGTTGATGGCCGTGGCGTCGGCCTGACTGCTTGCCTGGGTGCTGGCGCGCTCCAGCAGGAACGGACGTACCAGTTCTTGGCGGTTGATATCCTCGGCGGCGACTGCGGTGACGGTACGCGCTGCGGAGCCGACACGGATATGTTTGGTCTTTGCCGGGGCCTTGTCCTCGATTTGCTCCATGAGCAGCTGGACACCCTTGCGGCCAATCTCGTAGCCCGGGGGCGCTACCGTAGTGAGCGGGACTGACCCGCTCCAAGCGAGCGGGTTGCCATCGCAGCCTGCTACGCGTACTTGCCCGGGGACAGAGATGCCCTTGTCGACCAGTGCCGAGATAACGCCCGAGGCCAGCACGTCGGTTAGACCGACGACAAAATCGGGGCGTTCGTCGGCGGGACGCCCGGCGATTTGGGCACCGATGCCGTAGCCGTCGGCAGCGGTATTCCATTCGCCGGCGTCGATGACTTCGATCTTGATATCGGGGTGCAGGGCGAGCGCCTTATGAATGCCAAGGACGCGCAGGGTGAGTTGCATAAATGCTGCTCGGCCGACGACGACAATATGGTGCGCGCCGCGGGCGATGGCAAGTTCGGCAATGATGCGACCCTGGGCCTCGTTGTCGGCCGCTACGTAGTAGCCGGGCTCGGAGCAATGGATGTCCAGATGGACGATCGGCACGGGCATCTTGGTCATGGCGGGGTGCCAGTCGGGGGACGCCATGGGCTGAACCATGACGCCGGACATCTGCGTGCCCATAAAATAGCGCAGGTAATGGTCCTCGAGAATGTCGTCGTTATCGGCGTTGGCGATGAGCAGGTCGTAGCCGTGCTTGCGGGCCTCGTTGTGGGCGCCGCTGGCGATTTGGAGCGAAAAGCCGTGATCGAGACGGGGGAGCACCAGGCCAAAGGACTTGGTGGCGCCGCCCGCGAGCTGACGGGCGCTTTGGTTGGGCAGGTAGCCAAGGCGATTGATGGTCTCGTTGATGAGCTTGAGGGTCTCGGGGCGCAGCTTTTCGGGGTGGTTGAGCGCGTTGGAAACCGTGCCCAGCGAAACCCCAGCCTCGCGCGCGACGTCGCTGATTTTTACCTTTGCCATAGCGGCCCCTTTGATGCGTTTCAAGTACAAGGCAGATTGTAGCATCCCAAACCTACCAAAAAGGGACAGGTTTATTTTGGCAGGTTTTATCTGGGGAAACGCTGGAGCCCAGGCCACCACAAAGGCGCCTGTCCCCATCGTGGTGGTTTGGGCATGTGTGCATCGGGTGGTATCTAAGTTGAGATACCACTTCTGGTATATCAGCTTGCGTTTGCGTGAGTACAATACTCGAACGTTATACGTCTCAGCGCCCCCTGTGCGTGGACGTCTTGCAGTCACGCGAACGAAGGGATTTATCCTATGTGCGGAATCGTCGGCTACACCGGCTCTGATATTGCAAAGAACATCCTGGTTACGGGCCTCAAGCGTATGGAGTATCGCGGCTATGACTCCTCGGGCGTCGCGCTCGAGGTGGGCGAGGGCGCCGCGGCGCACCTCGATGTCATCCGCCGCGTGGGTAAGGTCGCGGGCTTGGAGAGCGAGCTTTCCAACATCGACAGCGACGCTACCTGCGGTATCGGCCACACCCGTTGGGCCACCCACGGCAAGCCCTCCGTCGTTAACGCTCACCCCCACACCAGCTGCGACGGTCGTATCGCCATCGTCCACAACGGCATCATCGAGAACTTCGCCGAGCTGCGCGAAGAGCTGGAGGGCCGCGGCCACCACTTTAAGAGCGAGACCGATACCGAGGTCTTCGCGCATCTGATCGAAGAGGCTTATGCCGAGGCGCACGACCTGATGGCCTCCGTGCGCGAGGCTTGCACCCACGTGGTCGGTGCCTATGGTCTGGCCGCCGTGTGCGCTGACGAGCCCGGCGTGATCGCCGTGGCCCGCAAGGATTCCCCGATCGTGGTCGGCGCGGGCGAGACCGGCGCCTATGTCGCCTCCGATGTCATCGCGCTCATCGACGCCACCCGCGATGTCGTGGTGCTCGAGGACGGTCAGTTTGCCAAGCTTACGCCCGCAGGCGTCGAGTACACCGACGAGGCTGGCAACGTTATCGAGCCCAAGGTCACCCACATCGACTGGGACCTGGACATGGCAGAAAAGGGCGGTTATCCCGACTTTATGCTCAAGGAAATCCACGAGCAGCCGCGCGTCGTGCGCGACACGCTGGTCGGCCGTATGACGCCGGCCGGCGAGCTCGACATCGACGAGCTGGGCCTTTCGCTCGAGGAGCTCAACGACATCGACCGCGTCTACGTGATCGCTTGCGGCACCAGCTATCATGCTGGCCTCATTGCCAAGAATCTCATTGAGGGCTGGGCTCGCATCCCCACCGAGGTGGAGGCGGCCAGCGAGTTCCGTTATCGCAACCCCATCATTACGCCGACGACGCTTGTCGTTGCCGTGTCCCAGTCGGGCGAGACGGCCGATACCCTTGCCGCCATTCGCGATGCGCGCATCAAGGGTGCCAAGGTCTTCGGCATCACCAACGTGGTGGGCAGCCCCGTGGCGCGTGAGAGCGACGGCGTCATCTACACCAAGGCCAACAAAGAGATCGCGGTCGCCTCGACCAAGAGCTTCATCGGCCAGGTTGTGAGCCTTACGCTTTTGTCCCTGCTGCTGGCGCAGGTCAAGTACCGTCTGACCACCAAGCAGGCGCGCATGCTGTTCCGCGAGCTTTCCGATACGGCCGAGCAGATCCAGTGGATTTTGGATACCCAAACCGAGGCCGTTCATGAGGCTGCCCTGCTGTGCAAGGACGCGCAGTCGGCGCTGTTCGTGGGCCGTGGCATGGGTGCCGCTATTTCCTACGAGGGTGCGCTCAAGCTCAAGGAGGTCAGCTACCTGCACGCCGAGGCCTACGCCGCCGGCGAGATGAAGCACGGCCCCATTGCCCTGATCGACCCGGGCTTCCCTGTCATCGCTGTGGCCACCAAGAGTGCCACCTACGACAAGACCGTGTCGAACCTTATGGAGTGCAAGGCGCGCGGCGCCAAGGTTATCGTCGTTGCCACCGAGGGCGACGAGGAGATCAACAAGATCGCCGACTGCATCATCCGCGTGCCGGCAGTCCGCGACGTGTTCAGCCCCATCACGGCGAGCGTCCCGCTGCAGCTGCTCGCCCGCGAGGTCGCCATCCTGCGCGGCTGCGACGTCGACCAGCCCCGCAACCTGGCGAAAAGCGTTACTGTCGAGTAATCGAGTTCCGTCACCCTAACAACAAGGCCCGGCTCCGTTGCAGCGGAGCCGGGCCTTGTTGCATTTGACCAGATAAAACCTGCCAAAATGAACCTGTCCCTTTTTGGCAGGTTAGCGGAGCTTGCTGGTCTCGAAGTACTCGGGGAACTGGTCCAGAACCTCGGTCTGGTTGCGGAACATCATGTGCAGGTGCTTGCTGACCAAAAAGCTCGCTTCGATGGGGTCGCGACCGGCGATAGCGCGGCGAATCTGCTTGTGCTCGTTCACGATGTCCTGATTGTCGAGAACCTGCGTGGCGGCGCGCAGCCAGCGGAAGCGCTCCAGGTCGGCATTGGTCTCCTCGAGCCACGACCACACGGTGCTGCGGCATGCGATGCTAAAAATCATGTGATGCATGAGGTTGTCGCTCAAAAAGAAGCCGATGCGATCCTCTTCGGCCATGGCCTTTTCCTGCAGCGCGATGGCGCGGTCGAGCTGCTCGATGCCGGCCGACGTGGCGCGCGCACAGCATTCCACGATCACCTGCTTTTCCAGATGTTCGCGGATGTAACAGGCGCTCTCGGCAAGGGTGAGGTTGATGGGTGAGACGTAGGTGCCGCTCTGGGGCACGGTGCGCACCAGGCCTTCCTGCGCCAAGCGAACCAAAGCCTCGCGCACGGGCGTGCGACCCATATCCAGGTCGTCGCAAAGTTGCTTGACGCCCAGCTTTTCGCCCGGCTTGTAGTCCAGGTAGACGATCTTGCGTCGAATGGTGTGATAGGACTGGTCCTGTAGGCTCGTTTCCTGCTCGCCAATGTGCATCGATTCTTCCATAGCGCCTCGCAACTGTTCTATCAAACTCATATGTCAGTTGTTAATTATGCCGCGAATCAGCTCTCCGCGGTGGGTAATTCGGCTGTTGCCTGAGAACTATTGCGGCATCTTAGTCTGTGTTTGCGCAAGGCTGCGCTCAATGTTGCCGTATCATAAGCCGTCGCAAACGTGAAATAGAAAGAAGGAATCCCATATGCAACTGGCAAATATCGTACGCGAGCGCTGGAAGGGCGTCTTGTTCTGCCTGATCATCGCTATCCCCGCGACGTTGCTCGGCAAACAGATTGAGGTGGTCGGCGGGCCGGTGTTTGCCATCCTCTTTGGCATGGTCCTGGCGCTCGTCCTTCCCAAGAATCGTCGCGAACCGCTCGCTGCTGGCGTCACCTATACGTCCAAAAAAGTCTTGCAGTACGCGGTTATCCTGCTTGGCTTTGGCATGAACCTCTCCCAGATTCTGTCCAAGGGCGCCCAGTCGCTGCCGATTATCGTGGCGACAATCTCGACCTCGCTTGTCATCGCCTTTGTGCTCTGCCACGTTATGAACGTGCCGGGTAAGATCGCGACGCTTGTGGGTGTGGGTTCGTCGATTTGCGGCGGTTCGGCCATCGCCGCGACCGCGCCCGTCATCGATGCCGACGATCGCGAG
This sequence comes from uncultured Collinsella sp., assembly GCA_900541875.1. Taxonomy (GTDB): domain Bacteria; phylum Actinomycetota; class Coriobacteriia; order Coriobacteriales; family Coriobacteriaceae; genus Collinsella. The sequence goes on from UQLF01000004.1 coordinate 21,091, forward strand.
ATTGCCCAGGCTATTTCGGTCATCTTCCTGTTTAACGTTATCGCGGCGCTCGTGTTTCCAACGCTCGGCGGCATGCTCGGGCTGACCAACGAGGGCTTTGGCCTGTTTGCCGGTACCGCCATCAACGACACCTCGTCCGTAACGGCTGCGGCGAGCGCTTGGGACAGCATGCATCCCGGCGCCAATGTGCTCGAGAGCGCCACGGTGGTTAAGCTTACCAGGACGCTGGCCATTATTCCCATCACGTTGGTCCTCGCATGCTGGCAGATGCATCTGGCACGCAAGGCCGGCGGCGACGCCAAAAGCACGTTCTCCCTCAAACGCGCGTTTCCCATGTTTGTGCTGTTCTTTGTGCTGGCGAGCGTGATCACTACGGTGTTTCAGCTTCCCGCGTCCTTTACGGCGCCCATCAAGGAGCTGTCGAAGTTCTTTATCGTGATGGCCATGGCGGCTATTGGTTTTAATACCGATATCGTCGAGCTGGTCAAAAAGGGCGGCAAGCCCATCGCGCTGGGCTTTTGTTGCTGGATTGGCATTGCGTGCATGAGCTTGGGAATGCAACACGTGCTGGGAATCTGGTAGAGAAGCAGCTTATTTGCGTACTGCATGCTGGTGAGCGCATTCTCACGGTGGAGCGATAGGAGCGCTTGCGGGTATGGCTTGTCCGCAGGTTTATAAGTCCCGAAGAGCTCTTATCGCCCCGCCAGGATGGCGATGCGGGGCAACACCTATACTCGCAGGACGGCGCTTTCTGCCCTATAGTGTTTGGTGAACAATATCGTTCAATTTTGAAACACTCGGTCGTGTGACCGTCGGCGGCTGCATGTCGCCGCGGACAGGGGCAAATCATGGATAGCGATGCCAAGCTGGACATCTTGACCGAGGCCCTGGATGCTGCCGGGGCCTCGGCATTGGCAATCGATGCGCGTGGGGACGTCGCGATCTCGATCATGAATGACGCGGCGCTTGAGCGGGATGTGGCGGCTTTTGTTGCCGAGCGCCTCGACCGTATAGGAGACGGCGCGCGTCTGGTTATGGGGCGTGCGGGTACGCGCCTGAGCCTGACCGTTCGCCCCACCGACAAAGAGGGCGGGGGCCTTTGGGTCGTCGTGGTCCGCGAGGTGCGCGGCGCCGCGGCGCATGCGGGCATCGAGTGGCTCAACGCCGACGAAGTTGAGGCCCGCTACGAATCGAGCGCGTACGGCATCGTTGAGGGGGCGGCCTCGGTGGCTGCGCCGGTTGCCGAGAGCTACGCGCGCGGTGTGCCCCTTATGCTCGAGGGCGAGCTGGGAGCGGGTCAGGTCGAGATCGCCAAGCGCCTCTATCTGGACGGTCCTTTTGCCGATCAGCCCTTTGTTTCCGTTGCGCTCGATGAGCTCACCGAGCGCGGTTGGCGCCATGTGCTCAAAAGCTCCGAATCGCCGCTGTTCCAAACGGGGCTGACACTTTGCATTGAGGGCTGGAACGCGGTTGTCCCCCAGCGCCTCCGCGAGCTGGTCTCCACGATGACCGACACCGCGTTGGCGACGCGCTGCCATGTGGTGCTGACAGCGAATGACATGCCGGGCGGCGGCGAAAGTGATCAAGCCGCCTTTGTGACCGAGCGCTTTGCCTGTGCGGTGAGCGTGGCGCCGGCAATCGCCGAGCAGAGAGCCGCGTCGACGAAGGTCGCGCGCTATTTGGAATATCTCGCTGATGCATTTGGGACGGCAGCGCCCACGCTGTCTGTCGCGGCGACGAAGACGCTCGATGCTTACCGCTGGCCGCGCAATTATCTGCAGCTCCGCGAGGTCTCGGAACGACTGTATATATTGGTGGGGGCGGGCACGGTGGACCGCGCTATGGCGGAGGAAGTGCTCGCCCAAGAGGACGTGATTAAGACCGCAACCTTTGGCGCCCCGACACTCGAAAGCGACCTGTATATTCTGCGACCGCTGGCCGATACCGAGCGAGATATAGCGCATCTGGTTGTAGACCATCTCCATGGCAACCGAACCCGTGCGGCGGAGGTGCTGGGCATAAGCCGTACAACGCTGTGGCGCTTGCTGAAGGACGATGACCGTTGAGCGAGGCGCCCGTGACCGCGCGCGACGCGTGTGCTACAGTCCAAAGCGTTATTGTTTCGATTTGGTTACGGCGTGCGAGGGCATATGGCTGAGACTTCAAAACCGAGCCGCAGAAGGCGGAGCGCCGCGCCGGTTAACCGACGCACGACATCGGTGACGTGGGGCAAACACGCCTCGGGGTTTGATGGCTCGTTCAAGCGCACTAAATACGGCTATCCTTCGGCAAGCGCCCGCTTGGCAATGCAGGCAGAGTCCTCGCTGTGGGGCCGCAAACGCGTGGTGGGCTCAAAGCTCAAGCACGACGGCACGCTTGGTTACATCAGCCGCGGGGCGGCTCGCCGCAGTGGGCTCAATCCTGCTGGTTGGCATCGTTATGTTCCGATCGTGGCCGTCGTTGCAGTGATCGTCGTCGCACTCGCTGCGCTTGGCTACGCCGGCGGTGGCGCCAACTTGGACGCAATGTTTAAATCGCCCGAGCTCGCGCATGCAGGCACAGAAGTTGTCGAGGGCGCTCAGACCCAGACGGGCGTCGCGCCCCAGCGCGGTATCGTTGCGGCGGCCTCCACCATCGCCGATGCGCAAAAGGACGAAGACAAGCAAGGCGACGACGCCGAAACGGCCCAGACGAACGAAACGACAACAACTCCATCGGCGGGATAAGTTGCGAGTGGGGCAGCTAAAATAGCCCCGTCCCAATTAGCCACCCCCGCTGACGCTCCTGGGTTACCTTACGTAGACCACGTTGTCGCGGCGCGGCTTTGCCTCGGGTAGCGTATCCTCGGCATAGCCCAGAATGCAGTTACCGACACCGCGCAGGCTGCCGTCGGCGGGCAGGCCCCAGCTGGCCAGCAGCTCCAGACCCTCGGGCGAGTCAAAGACCTCATGCGCGCGGTGAATCCAGCACGAATCGACACCCAGCGCATAGGCAGCATTGAGCAGGTTGCCCATGGCGAGCGAGCCGTCTTCCAGGTGTGTGGGCACGCTGCGGTCAACCAGCACCACCACAACGGTCTTGGCGCCATAGAAGGGGTCGCTGTTGCTGCCCATGACCTGGGCGTTGAGCTGTGAGAGACGCTCGACGGTCGCGGGGTCGGTGACGGCGACAAACGTCACCGGCTGGCGGCCCATGCCGCTCGGTGCATATTGGCCGGCTTCGATAATACGTGCAAGCTTTTCGGCCTCGACGGGACGATCGCTGTAGTTGCGGCAGCTGCGGCGGTGAATGAGTGCTTCGATAGTCTCCATGGTGTCTCCTTGCGGTGGCGTTGCAGATGCCCCGTTCATACCCGTCGGGCTCAAACGATAGACGGTCAATTGCCCGGCCAAAAGGATAGATTCCAATTGGGAAAGTAGGTTTGCATAAAAGTACCTTCAGAATGTGACAAACCAATGGGATGGTTAAACGTTTTATCCCGTCTACCCTGCGGTTTTTTACCACTTGCCTAAATGACGAACGCATAACCTCTGATAAAGGTTTTACTAAAGGAGTACCAACGTTTATTAATGCGCCGTGGTGGCGCCGGGCCAGGAGGTAACATCATGTTCCAGGCTGGAGATGTCGTCGAGACCGACTTCGAAGGATTTCTGAAGCTGCTGCGTTCCAAGACGCGCGCTTTCGTGTCGATCAACGATCACGAGTACTACATCACGCACACCGATGGCTATTGGCGTGTTCAGGATTGCGAGGCCCTCAACGACAAGGGCCACTTTACTGACTGCTCTGAGTTGGTCAACACGGTCTGCGAGGTCGTCGAGCTGCCGTGGATTGCCGGCAAGAGCCTGCATGACAGCTTCTCGGGCGCTACGGTCTATGAGGCCGTCGCCGCTTAACAGACAATAAAACCCGATTTTCACGTGACCGCTGGCGCCGCCCCCGCGCCGGCGGTCTTTTTCTGTCGATAGGCCATAAAAGTGCGCGCATTTGCGGAGAGCCTGTTGACGATAGTCAAAACTCGGACTAATCTAGAGACACAAAATTGGTCAAAAATCGGACAATTGAATGGTGGGATAGATGAATAGTGCGGTTACGCTGGTCGATACCAGCACGGCGGGCGGCAGTATTGCCGTAAGCCGTCTGACAAGCGAATGGTTCTACAGCAAGCAGACCATCAACTCGGCAATTAAAACCTTGACGGCGCGGGGCTTCGCAACGTTGGAGTTTGCCGAAGGCAGCCGTAAGAACAAGGTTGTGAGCCTGACCGAAGAGGGCAGGCGATTTGCCGAGCGTTATGCGCTGCCGGCACTCAAGGCCGAGCAGCGAGCCTTTGGCGCGCTTGAGCCATGTGAGCAGCGCGAGATTATGCGCTTGATCGGCAAATTCTCTCAGGTGCTCGGCGATGAGTGCGATGCCTTTAAGCAGCATATCGCTGCCGAGAGCCAAGCCGAGAATCAAGGTGAGGGGGAGTCGTGCGACTGTTAATGAGGTTTCTAAAGCCATATCGAGGGCTTGTCGCAGTGACGCTGCTGGTGCTGCTGGTGGATAACGTCGGCACGCTGTTGGTTCCCACGATGCTGGCGAACATGGTCAACACCGGTATTACCACGGGCGATGTTGACTACATTTTACGCAACGGCCTATACATGTTTATCGCGACCAGCATGGCTAGCGGCGGCACGGTGCTGGGCTGCTATCTTTCGGCGCGCCTGGCCGCCAACGTGGCTTGCGATATCCGCAATGCCGTGTACGACAAATCGCTCGAGCTCGCGGCCAGCGATTTTGAGCGCTTTGGCACCGGATCGATGATCACCCGCTCGCTCAACGACATCAACGTGATTCAGCAGGCGATTCTGCAGACGATTCAGCTGGTGCTGCCCGTGCCGTTTTTGGCTGTGGCGGGCATCATCTTTGCCTGGTTTATCGATCCTGCCATGGGCACGCTTCTGGGCGTAGTCGTTGCGATTGTGCTGGTGGCGGCGGTCTTTACGGTTGCCAACGCGGCTCCGATCTTTATGCGCTTGCAGAGCTTTATCGACCGCATGAACGTGGTGCTGCGCGAAAACATCGTGGGCGTGCGCGTCATCCGTGCGTTTAACAAGGAGCGCCACGAGGAACGGCGTCTGGACGAGGTGTTTAGCGAATACGCCGCCAACGCCATCAAAGTCAACCACCTGTTTGTGGGCCTCGACAGCTCAAGCTTCTTTTTGATGAACATCGCCGAGGTGGCGGTGCTGTGGGTGGGCGGCAACCGCGTAGGCGCCCACGCCATGCAGATTGCGAGTATCTCGGCGGTGCTGGAGTATGCAATTCTGATCCTGTTCTTTGTGATGATGGCCCAGATGGTGGTGCTGACGCTTCCGCGTGCTGCCGCGTGCCTGAACCGCGCGCAGCAGGTGCTGGAGATTGAGCCGAGCATCGTCGATGGCGGGCGTACGCTTGATGCGGCCGCGTCCGACTCAAAGGACGGGGCCGATGTGGTCGCCGTGTTCGATCATATGTCGTTTCGCTTTGACGATGCCGACGAGGACACCCTGTGCGACCTGAGCTTTGCCTGCCGTCGCGGTCAGACGACTGCGATCGTTGGCTCGACAGGCTCGGGCAAATCGACGGTGGCAAAGCTTCTGCTGCGCTTCCACGATGCCACCAAGGGCTCCATTCGCCTGAATGGTGTGGACCTGCGCGAGCTTACGCAAGATGAAATCCGCGGGCGCATTGCCTATGTGCCGCAGAAGGCGTGGCTGTTCTCGGGCACCGTGGCAAGCAATCTGCGCTTTGGCAACGAGGATGCGACCGAGGCGGACATGCTTCATGCGCTGCAGGTTGCCCAGAGCACCTTTGTGCTCGATCAGCTGCAGGGGCTCGATACCCCGGTTGCCCAGGGCGGTACGAACTTTTCGGGCGGCCAGCGCCAGCGTTTGGCAATCGCCCGTGCGCTCATGAAGCATGCCGATCTATATATCTTCGATGACAGTTTTTCGGCCCTGGACTTTAAGACCGATGCCGCCCTGCGTCATGCGTTGCAAGACGAGACGCGTGACGCTGCGGTGCTCATCATCGCGCAGCGCATCTCGACGATTCTGCACGCCGACCAGATTGTCGTGCTCAAGGATGGCGAGGTTGTGGGCTTGGGCACGCATGGCGAGCTTATGGAAACTTGCGAGGTGTACCGCGCCATCGCGGAATCGCAGATGAAGGGAGGTGAGTAGCATGACCGAGGAGCTCAAGAAGCAGGGCGGCGTTGATGACGCTGCTGCCGCGGGACTGGTCGAGGAAACGGCTGCCGCGTCGACCGAGCTGGATGACGCCGCCAAGGCTGCAGCCGAGCGCGAGGCTCGCCGCCAAGCGCTCTACGAGGAAAACGAACGTGCCGAGGACGAGCGTGCCCGCGCCGAGGCAGAGCGTATGCGCGACGTGGACGACGAAGACGAGGACGAGACGCCTCGGGATACCTGGGCGACGGTGCGCCGCCTGTGGAGTGAGGCTGCCGGCGACCATTGGCGCTTCTATATCGTGTTCGCGAGCATTGTGTTCTATGTCATCTTTAACACTGCCGCGCCGGCATATAGCGCCCGCGTGATCGATGAGCTGTGGGGCCACATTCAGGTAGCGTTTGTCAACAACGCCACCTTCAGCATCACCTGGGAGAACTGTGGCAGGACTATCTTCATCTACTTTTTGATTTGGACGGCCGCCGCTTCGTTCTACGCGCTCCAGAGCTTTTTGATGTCGAGCGTGGCCGAACGCCTCAATCTACGCCTGCGCAACCGCATCGCGCAAAAGCTCAACCGTCTGCCGCTCGCCTATTTTGACGCGCATCGTCCCGGCGAGGTCGTCAGCCGCGCGACCAACGACCTGGACAAGATGTCCGAGAGTATGCAGCGCGGATTGTTGCAGCTGCTGGTATCGATCGGTACCGTGACGGGTGCCATCATCATGATGTTCGTGTTTAGCGTGCCGCTCACGCTGGTCTTTTTGTTCTTTATGGCGTTGTCGCTGCTGGTGACCAAAGTGGTCTCGCGTCGCACGCATGACGTGACCGGTGAGCGCCAGGAGTGGGTGTCCAAAATTACGAGCGCGGTCGAGGAAGGCTATTCGGGCCGTCTGGTGATCCGCGCGTTTAACCGCGAACGTCAGAGCTCCGCTGAGGTGCACGAGGCTTCGAAGGAACTGGCTCGTGTGAGCACCAAGGCCGACTTTATGATCAATGCTGTCGGCCCCGCGGTGCGCTTTATCGGCCGTTTGGCGCAGATCGTTATTGCGCTTGTGGGCTGCAGCATGCTGGTTGCCGGTCACATGACCGTCGGCGTGTTCCAGGCGTTCTTCCAGTTTATCTACGAGGCGTCCGAGCCCATGACGCAGTTGTCGTTTACCTTCAACTCGCTGCAGAGCGCGCTGGCGAGTGCAGAGCGCGTGTTCGACCTGCTCGATGAGCCCGAGATGGAGGCCGATCCGCTGCCGGACAAGGCCGCCAGGCTGCCGGGTCGCGTGGAGGGCCGCGTCTCCTTTGAGCATGTGCGCTTTGGTTATTCGCCCGACAAGCCGCTTATGCGCGACGTGTCGTTTACCGCCGAGCCGGGCCAGAAGATTGCCGTGGTGGGAACCACGGGCGCAGGCAAGACGACGCTCATCAACCTGCTCATGCGCTTCTATGAGATTGACGGCGGCAGCATTACGCTCGACGGTGTGGATACGCGCCTCATGGATCGCGGCGAGCTACGCCAGCAGTTTGGCATGGTGCTGCAAGACGCCTGGCTGTTCGACGGCACGATTGCCGAGAACATCGCCTACGGCTGCCCCGAGGCAACGCGCGAGGAGATTGTTGCGGCTGCGCGCGCCGCCCAGGTTGACTTCTTTGTGCGCACCATGCCGCAGGGCTACGACACGCGCGTGGCCAACGATGCCGAAAGCATCAGCCAGGGCCAGCGTCAGCTGCTGACCATCGCACGCGTGCTGCTCAACAACCCGGCGATTCTAATCCTGGACGAGGCGACCTCAAGCGTGGACACGCGTACCGAGCTTGCTATCGGCCGTGCCATGGACGCGCTTATGCGCGGGCGCACGAGCTTTGTGATCGCGCATCGCCTGTCGACGATCGTGGACGCCGACCTGATCTTGGTCATGGATCACGGCAACATTATCGAGCAAGGTACGCATAAGGAACTGCTGGCTGCCGAGGGCGCTTATGCCGACCTCTACTTGAGTCAGTTCGCATAATGTGACAAAGGGATAGCCCCACATGTCACATCAAAAAGAAAGGCGCGCCGGGGATGAATTCCCTGGCGCGCCTTCTTGTGTTGATGCGGGGCTTGTACCGTTCGCAGCCCTAGCGTTCGTCCGCGAGCTTGGCGACGAGGGCCTTGAGCTCGGCCACCTCTCGCTCGAGTTCCTTGACGCGGCGGGCATTCTCGGTGATGCCTTGACGGTTGAGCGCGGATTGCTCGGCGGCATCGTCGGGCATGTACTCGCGATGCTGCTTGGCATCGAAGCTCTCCTCGAACACGCGGCAGCCGTTGCGCTTGATGATGCGCCCCGGCACGCCCACGACGGTGCAGTTGTCGGGCACGTCCTTGACGACAACCGAGTTGCCGCCGATTTTGACGTTGTTGCCGATGCGGATGTTGCCGAGCACCTTGGCGCCCGTGCCCACGGTGACGTTGTTGCCCAGGGTGGGGTGGCGCTTGCCGGTCTCGTTGCCGGTGCCGCCGAGCGTGACGCCCTGGTAGAGCACGCAGTTGTCGCCCACAATGGTGGTCTCGCCGATGACGACGCCCATGGCGTGGTCGATAAAGAAGTGCTTGCCAATCTGTGCGGCGGGATGAATTTCGACGCCGGTGATATGACGGGTGATCTGCGAGAGCACGCGGGCGAGCGAGCGATGACCGTGCTCCCAGAGCCAGTGCTCGGGCACGTGGTTCCACTTGGCGTGCAGGCCAGGATAGGAAAGGAAGATGACTAGACCGTTTTGCGCGGCGGGATCCTGCGCTTGGACGGTCTTGATGTCCTCGCGAATGGTATTGATAAAGCTCACAGGCCGCCCTCCCTTAGCACCATGGCAATGCGATTCAATAAAGTATAGCGATTCGCTAGGGATTAGAAAGGACAATCTTGGTGGCATTGCGCGACAGGTGTTAGTTATGCAAACTTGCTGGTAATGGAGTCATGCTTTTGTGGGGTTGCGCACGAGGGAGCGCCGCAACCGTATACTGGTCAACTTGGACGTATCCGCGCCCACAACTGAGAGGTTTTACTTCATGGGTTTCATCAATTTTATCGCCGAGCTGCTTAAGGATCCGCGCACCGCGATTGCCAGCTGGATCGCCGCCGGCCCGCTCATGGCCTACGGCTGCGTGTTCCTGATCATCTTTATCGAGACGGGCGTGGTTTTCTTCCCGTTCCTTCCTGGCGATTCGCTGCTGTTTGCTTCGGGCTTCTTTGCCCACAACGGCGGCTTTAACATCGTGGCTTTGCTGGCCGTCGCGTGGGCAGCTGCCATTTTGGGTGATCAGTGCAACTTTATGATCGGTCACTTCTTTGGCAAAAAGATCATCGCTTCGGGCAAGGTCAAGGCCATGACGCCCGAGCGCATTAAAAAGTCCGAGGACTTCTTGGACAAGTGGGGCCACCTGGCCATCTTCCTGGGCCGCTTCTTCCCGTTTATCCGCACCTTTGTGCCCTTTATCGCCGGCATGGGCGGCATGCACTGGCGCAATTTTGTCATCTTTAACGTGCTGGGCGGCATTACCTGGTCGACGCTCTTTACACTGCTGGGCTACTTCTTTGGCGGCATCCCCTTTGTGCAGGAGCACTTTGAGCTGCTGATCGTCGGCATCGTTGCCGTGTCGATCATCCCGACCGTGGTCGGTCTGGTTAAGGCTAAGCTGGGCAAAAAGAACGCGTAGCTCGAGCCAGCGCGCAAACCGTGCAGTTGAGGCCCGTCACCGCTTACGGTGGCGGGCCTCTTTAGTTTCGGTCAAATGAAAATACTTTACTTAGTTAAAGAAAAGCGTTTTATCAGACGCGTACGGGGAGTACAATCTCGTGCATGCGAATCGACGTGCCATCGGCTTTGATGCTGTTCGCGTGTCCCGTCCGGCTCTACGCTCCGGGCGTGCGACGTTGCGACGCGGTCGGCCTCGGTCCTTGCGTGCGAGTTCGCGAGTATGCAACTGTGTATGTAAGGAGCGACACATGACTGTCGAGAAGAAGGATATTGATTGGGGTAGCCTCGGCTTTGGCTACATGAAGACCGATTACAGCTACGAGGCCCATTGGAAGGACGGCGAGTGGGACGAGGGCGGCCTGACCACCGACCACACCTTGCATGTCTCCGAGTGCGGCGGCATCTTCCATTACTGCCAGGAGGTCTTTGAGGGCCTGAAAGCCTACGCCGCCGAGGACGGCAGCATCGTCTGCTTCCGTCCCGACATGAACGCCGAGCGCATGTATAACTCTGCCCAGCGCCTCGAGATGCCCCCGTTCCCCAAGGACAAGTTCGTTGAGGCCGTCAAGCAGGTCGTCTCTGCCAACGCCGCCTGGGTTCCGCCCTTCGGCTCCGGCGCGACCCTGTACGTGCGTCCGTTTATGATCGGCTCCGGTGACGTGATCGGCGTGGCTCCCGCTCCTGAGTACACGTTCCGCATCCTCGTGACCCCGGTCGGTCCGTACTTTAAGGGTGGCCTCAAGCCCGTCAAGCTGCGCGTTTCCGAGTATGACCGTGCAGCACCGCACGGTACCGGCAACATCAAGGCCGGCCTGAACTACGCCATGTCCCTTAAGCCCACGATGGAGGCCCATCGCGAGGGCTATGCCGAGAACCTGTATCTCGACTCCGAGTCCCGCACCTATGTCGAGGAGACCGGTGGCGCCAACGTCCTGTTCGTGAAAGAGGATGGCACGCTCGTCGTTCCGCAGTCGCACACCGACTCCATCCTGCCCTCCATCACCCGTCGTTCGCTCGTTCAGGTCGCTCAGGACCTGGGTATGACCGTTGACCAGCGTCCCGTCGAGTGGGCCGAGGTCAAGGCCGGCACCTTTGTGGAGTGCGGCCTGTGCGGCACCGCTGCCGTCATCTCCCCGGTGGGCGAGATCGACAACAAGGTTTACGGTGCCGACGAGACCGTGACCTTCCCGGCTGGTTACACCGAGATCGGCCCTGTGATGAAGAAGCTCCGCGAGACTCTGACCGGCATCCAGTCTGGTGCTGTCGAGGACAAGCACAACTGGGTTTACACCGTCGCGTAAGCTGTCTTAGCCGTCCGGCCCGAGGGCGACCCTCCTTTCCGGCGCGTCCTCGGACATGAAAGAACCTCCGCTGCGCACTTCGTGCGGCGGAGGTTTTTTCGTCCCGCGGAGTGCGCCGGAAAGGAAGGCCGCGCTTTTGTTTTGGTTCGCGCCATGTGGGGGTGGTGGCGACGTGCATTTTTGCGAGTATTCTGCAATCGAAGGCCCCTGCATACCGATCTCGGGCAAAAAATCGGGATTTCTCGATGTTTTCTACGGATGATGGTCGGGGTTATGGGCTGACAGCGTTTGATTTGCAGGGATATTCGCGGTCATTGGCATTTATCGTGGCGCCCGAAGCTCTTGGCTATGTTGAATACTCCTAAAAATGCACGGCGCTTAGAGGGGGACCTTCGCGAAAAAGGAAACCGCCCCGTCGAAGTATGCATTCGACGGGGCGGTTTATGCATTTGGCCGATTAAGGATGCGCTGTCAAACTACTAGAACTTGACGGTCGGGGCCTGGCGGGCTGCTTCGGCGGCCTCGAAGCCCTGGCGCTCCTTAAACTGAAAGATGCCGGCAAAGATGACAGCCGGGAACGTCTGAATGGCGTTGTTGTAGCTGAGCACGCAATCGTTGTAGCTCTGGCGTGCGTAGCTAATCTTGTTCTCGGTATCCTCGAGTGATGCCTGGAGCTGCGTAAAGTTGGTGTTCGCCTTAAGGTCGGGGTAGGCCTCGGCTACGGCGAAGAGCTGACGCAGCGCACCGGTCAGCACGTTGTCGGCTTCCATCTTGGCCTCGGGCGTGGTGGCCTTGACGGCGGTGTTACGCGCGCTGATCACGGCGGAGAGCGTCTCCTGCTCGTGCTTGGCGTAGCCCTTGACGGTCTCGACCAGGTTGGGGATCAGGTCGTTGCGGCGCTGCAGCTGCGTATCGATGTTCTGCCAGGCGTTATCGATGCGGTTACGCTTGGTGACCATGTTGTTGTAGATGCCGGCGATGGCGCAGACAATCACAATGACAACAACGATGCCGATGATGACGGTAATCATGATGTCTCCGTTTCGAATGGCCGCGGCGGCATGCGCCAGCTGCCGTTGGTATAACGCTACTAGTATACCCGCAACGTTTTGCCGTGCCGAACTTTCCGGCAAGCGTTATGTTTTCGGCGGGGTTGGTACCGGGGCAAAGCGCGCGAGGTACAGGTGTAAGATATGCGACAGATTGACGAGTGTTGTCTTTGCCCTGAGGATGGCGATACCAGTGGACCTTCGCATTAAGAAAACCTACCGCGCCCTGTTCGATGCTTTCACCGAGCTTCTCGAGGAGCATCGTTTTGAGGACCTGACGGTTGCCATGCTGTGCGACCGCGCTATGATTCGCCGCACGACGTTCTACAAGCATTTTCGCGACAAGAACGATTACTTTGCCTTTTATATCGATGAGCTCATGTCGGGCTTGCCGCAAAAACAGCCCGATGAGGCCGGCGCGGTATCTGCCGAGGACGTGCGCGCGCTTCGGCACGCGATTTTGGACGATGCCATGGATTTGATTCTGACGCACGAGCGGCTCATGGATAACATTTTGGCAAGCAGCATGTCGGGCATGTTGACCAACGTTATTTGCGACCGCATTGCCCGCTCCATCCGCGAGCGTGTGATGAACGTGCTTGCCGAGGATGCCCTGGCCCCCGTGTCACTCGAGACGACGTCTGAGTTTGTCGCCGGCGGTATTATTCGACTTTTCACGATATGGTGGGAATCGGGCCACGATCTTGAGCGTCGACCTGAGATAGCCGACGTGGTCGATGCACTGTTTGAGCGGACCATGACGCCGGTGCATCACTAAGGTGGCGGAGAGAGGGGGATTCGAACCCCCGGAACGCTCTCGCGCTCAACGGTTTTCAAGACCGCCGCATTCAACCGCTCTGCCATCTCTCCGTGAGTCGTAATGATAGCATCGTTTTGAATTTGCAACAGGGAAGGCGAACGATGACGATCACCGAAATCGACGAGAAGTTCATGCGCGAGGCGCTGGCCGAGGCGCGCGCCGCCGCGGCGGTGGGCGAGGTGCCCATCGGAGCCGTAGTGGTGCGCGACGGTGAGATCGTCGCGCGGGCGCATAATCGTCGCGAGCTCGACCAGGACCCTTCGGCGCATGCAGAGTTCGCGGCCCTGTGCGCTGCCGCTCGGTCGCTCGGTCGTTGGCGCCTTTCCGATTGCACGGTCTACGTGACGCTCGAGCCATGCTGCATGTGTGCGGGGCTTATGGTTAACGCGCGCGTGGGGCGCTGCGTGTATGGCGCGGCTGATGCCAAGGCCGGCGCACTGGGTTCGCTGTATGACCTGAATGCCGATTCGCGCCTGAATCATCGGTTTAACGTGACGGCTGGGGTCCTGGCGGATGAATGCCGCGAGCTGCTGAGTAGCTATTTTGGCGGTCTGCGCGGAGCGGGCGGCGCTGATTGCGGTTGTGGGGCCGATCTTGAAGCACACGCCGCTCACGCCGCAGCGCTTGCAGGTGCCGGTGAGGATGCTGGCACGGCGGTTGACTTTGGTCCTGCGTGCCGCCGACCCCGCCGTGTGCTGTTGGCGATCGACTCCTTTAAGGGCAGCGTTTCGAGCGCGCAGGCGGAGGCGGCGGTTGCCGAAGGCGTGCGCCGCGTTTGGTCCGATGCCGAGGTGCACGCATTGCCGCTGGCAGATGGTGGCGAGGGAACGCTCGATGCCATCGCCGCATGCGGTGGCGAGCTCTCAACCTGCGATGTCGCAGGCCCCTTGGGCGACCGCGTGTCTGCCCGGATGCTGGTGGACGGCGAGCACGAGTCGGCTGTAATTGAGATGGCCGAGGCGGCCGGCATTGGGTATTCGCCTTGCACGGAGTCGGCGGCGTTGGCGGCCACAACCTATGGCGTGGGCGAACTGATGCTTCATGCGGTTCGCGCGGGTGCAAAGACTATCTATATTGGCTTGGGCGGCAGTGCCACCAACGACGGTGGCGCCGGCATGCTGCAGGCGCTGGGCGCGCGTGTGGTCGATGATCAGGGCTGCGATGTCGCCCCCGGTCTTGCCGGCCTTGAACACGTGGCGAGCGTTGATTTGGCGCCAGCGCTGCAGGCTTTGGATGATGCTCGTATCGTTGTGCTTTCCGATGTCGAGAATCCGCTCGTGGGGCGTCGAGGCACACTGGCGGTGTTTGGCGGGCAGAAGGGCCTGCCGGCGGATGATGTCGAGGTGCTGCGCAGATACGACGGCTGGATGGTCGGCTACGGTCGCCTGCTCGATGCGGCAATTTTCGAGGCGCGAGCCCAGGGGTTGTTGCGCACGCCCGAGAACGCACGGACATTTGGCTCGGTGCTTGGCGTGCCCGGCGCGGGCGCTGCCGGTGGCTTGGGCGCGGCGTTGCTGGCGCTCGGCGCGGAGCTACGCTCGGGTGTGGAGACGGTGCTCGATCTCGTGGGGTTTGACGAGCGCGTGCGCGATGTCGACCTGGTCATAACGGGCGAGGGCAATATGGATGAGCAGTCCGCCGCCGGTAAGGCGCCGGTGGGTGTGGCCCGTCGTGCGAAGCGGTGTGGCAAACCGGTGATCGCCGTCGTGGGCGGTCGCGCTGACAACCTGGATGCGGTGTGTGAGCAGGGTATTGACTTGGTGCTCCCGATCTGCCGCAAGCCCATGCCCCTCGACCAGGCGCTCGAACCACGGGAAGCCACTGCCAACCTTATCTGTGCCGGCGAGTCAGCCGCCCAAGCCTATGACCTCGCTCGCCTCTAAGGCCTATCTCCCTATAAGTTGCGGTGGAATACGGAGTGTTTTTGCCTTTAAGGGGCTAATTCAGCCCGTATTCCACCGCAACTTCGAGAATGGCCATTCGAGGTTGGTTGCCTTGGGTCTTGGGTCGGACCGTTTGCCACGAAATGCGGCCATCTGCTACGTTAAACCGGCCATCCTCGACCATCCCGGAATTTGCAAAAACAAAACCGCAGGTAGAAAGCTTGCCGATTTTCGAAAAAGCACGCTATGGTTGACCTCTGTGACCAAAACGTAGTAGATAGGCCCTTTTCGTGGCACGGCACCAGATCAGTCTATTTAGGATGGGGCTTACTTGACTACTTTCGCCACCCTGATGCCCCTCCAGTCAAAAAGTGGTCAAAAAAGCCCCGTCCCAAATTAGCTACCTTGCTCTGGTGGGCGGGAGCAGGTAAGATATACCGAGCGCCTAGCGCGTTCGATGGGTTCGGATGACGACATGTTCCGAATCTGGTCAGGTCCGGAAGGAAGCAGCCATAAGGAGCCTCTGTCGGGCATCCGAATCCATCGAGTGCGCGGGCGCTTTTTGGTGCCGCGACATGGCCCGGCCGGCGACGAGGTATTTGGTGTCTCGCTGGTCCTCGGCTGCGCCTGCGGGATCGCTCGACTACCAAATACCTCGTCGCCGCCCGGGCCACTTCGTCCAAAAATCTCCCGTAAAGGCGCATTTATCTAATTAAATCTATCCCTTAAGGAATGCGGCTTGCCAGTGTTGTCTGGGCATTGATGACTGCGAGGTTCAAGAGATGGTGGCATTACCGTCTGTTTTAACAAGTCAAGAGGCCCGTTTCCCTGGGTTGGGGAAACGGGCCTCTTTTTGTCTCTGGGCTTGTGGATTGGCGAAGACGATAACCGCTGGCAGCTATTTTGAGTTCTTGAGGCGGCGTGTGGCTGTGGCGGTTATTCCGAGTCCCATGGCGGCGATTGCTGCGAGTGCGATTGCGCTCGGCGCTGCGTCGCCCGTGTTCGCGAGCTTGCCGGCGGTCGTATCTGCTTGCTTGCCGCTGCTCGTGGTCGCCTGCTTGGTGGAGCTCGGTGGGGTGTCTTTGCCGGTCGCGGGCGAGCCAGTGGGCTGTGTCGTCTCGGTCGGTTGCGCCGAGCCGGAGGGAGGCGTCGTCTCGGTCGGTTGCGTTATCTCGGGCGAGGCGGCCTTGTCTGCCGCGGCTTTCGCCTCTTCGTATGCCTTGCAGGCGTCGTCATAGGCCGCCTGCGCCTTATGCAAATTGTCGAGGAGCGCATCTCGCTTGGCTGTTTCCTCGTCGATGTGGGCTTTGGCTTCCTCCGCCTTACTTCCGAAATACTGAACCCGTCTTTCCTGACTTTCGAGGCGGTGACGGTAGCTGTCAAGCACCGTTTCGCAAGATTCTTCTTGCGCTTCCGCTGCGATTATTTCCTGCCGCAGCTGCTTAAGAGCTTCGTAGGAAGCCCCGTTGCTGCGTGCCTTTTCATATTCTGCCTCAAGCTCGCTTACCCGGTTGTGAGCCTCATCGTATTTGGCTTGGGCTGCATCGACGTTCGCTTGCATGGCGGGAAGGGGCTCTCTCCATTCGGCAGCTCGCGCCACCATCGTGTCATAGAGCTCTCGAAAAGCGGCAATGTTATCATTGATTCCCGCAATTCTCTCGGGACTTGCGGCGTCTTTCGCGGCCTCGAGGTTTTTGAGCGCTTCCTGCATGGCTGCATACGCTCTTTCTTTTGCGGCGGCCGCATCTTCCGTCTGCAAGGCAACTGCACCGGTGGGGGAGCTGATTTCTGCCGCGATCGCCGTTGCGGGGGCGATTCCCGCGACAAGTGCCGCGGAAAGGGCGATGCCCACAGTTGCTCGTCTTGCTCTTCTTGCGAGAATGTCGTTCATCTCGGCACCTCATTTCAAGGGTCGGCGACTAACTTGGTAGCACTAATGTAAGTATACCAAGCTGGTCGACCCGACACTGGCTGGGTGTGCGTGTGCTCTCCGCTTCTTTGGAAACCGAATCCCGTTAGAAATGACGAGTTGTTTACGCTTCTTTTGGGGTGGCGGTACTATCATGGTTCGAATTGAATGTGGATGATGATAGGGAGCGCCTATACATGATTGAGCTGCTCAGGCGTTTTGGTGGTAAGTTTCGCCGATATATGGTGATCGGCCCTGCGTGCAAGCTGATCGAAGTGATCTTTGACCTGCTGACGCCGCTGGTGATTGCCCAGATGATCGATAAGGGTATCGGCACACACGATGTCAACGCTGTCGTCCACTACGGTATGGTGCTTGGCGCCATGGCCGTGATCGGCATCTCGTTTACGCTCGTCTGCCAAAAGATGGCGGCGCTCACCTCGCAGGGCATGGGCACCGACATTCGCGGCGCGCTCTACGAGCACATCAACAAGCTGAGCTATGCTGAGCTCGACCGCTTTGGCACGCCGTCGCTCATCACCCGCATCACCAACGACGTTAACCAGGTCCAGCTCGCTGTGGCGCTGGGCGTGCGCATGCTCATCCGCTGGCCCTTTCTAGCGGTGGGCTCCATGTGCGCGGCCCTTGCCATCGACCTTAAGCTCGGCATCATCTTTTTGATCTGCACGCCCGCCATTGGCCTGGTGTTCTGGGTTGTCATGGCGCGCTGCATTCCGTACTACAAGCAGCTGCAGGCAAAGCTCGACCGCATCGCGCTTATCTGCCGCGAGGGCCTTTCGGGCGCCCGCGTGGTTCGCGCCTTCGTGCGCGAAGATCACGAGCGCGAGCGCTTTGCGCAGGCCGCCGACGACCAGGCCAATACTGCCATCGCGGTGGGCAAGCTCTCGTCGATTCTCAACCCCGTCACGTTTTTGGTGATGAACCTGGGCGTGTGCGCCATCCTGTGGGTGGGCGGCATCCAGGTCAGCGTGGGCGAGCTTACGCAGGGCCAGGTCATGGCGTTTGTGAACTACATGACGCAGACCCTGACCTCCATCGTGTACGTCGCCAACCTGGTCGTGGTCTTTACCAAGGCGAGCGCCAGCGCGTCGCGTATCAACGAGGTGCTCAATTGCGTGCCGGGCATCACCGACGAGGGCAACCAGCCGGTTGCGCTGCCCGAGCCGAGCGAACTGGCGGGTGGCGCTGTTCCGGCTCCCGCGCTGAGCTTGAGCCATGCAAGCTTCTCCTTTGGCGCGGGTGCCGCCAACGCCGTTAATGACGTGACTCTGGAGCTGCCGCTGGGCAAAACGCTCGGCATTATCGGCGGCACGGGCAGTGGTAAGTCCACGCTCGTCTCGCTCATCCCGCGCCTGTACGACGCGGGCGTCGGCAGCGTGAGCGTAATGGGTGCCGACGTGCGCGCCTGGCCGCTCGATCAGCTGCGCCATGTGGTCGCGACCGTTCCGCAGCGCGCATCGCTGGTGAGCGGCTCCATCCGCAGCAACCTGACCTGGCGTGACGAGTCGGCGACCGACGAGGAGCTCTGGGCAGCGCTCGATATGGCGCAAGCGAGCGAGTTCGTGCGCAGCAAGCCGCAGGGGCTCGATGCCCCGGTCGAGGCGGGCGGTAAGAACTTCAGCGGTGGCCAGCGCCAGCGTCTGACCATCGCGCGTGCCCTAGTGGGCTCGCCTCAGATATTAATCATGGATGACTCCGCGTCGGCGCTCGACTTTAAGACCGACGCGGCGCTTCGCCATGCCATTCGCGAGCGCAGCGTGCGCGGTGCCGTCGAGGGCGGGCTGCCGCTCACGACCGTCATCGTGAGCCAGCGCGTCTCGACCGTGCGCGACGCCGACATGATCTGCGTACTCGACCACGGCTCGGTTGCGGGTCTGGGCACGCATGATGAGCTGTACGCGACCTGCCAGCTCTATCGCGAGATTTGCCAGTCGCAGCTGCGCCGCGAGGAGCTCGAGGGCCAGCAGGGGAGTGCGGCGCCCGCGCCCACCCCAGGTGCCCCGACCGCCCCTGCATCTGCCTGCGCAAAGGAGGGATGCTAAATGAATCCGTACACTTCCTCCGGTTCGGTCGCCACGATGACGGCCAACGTGTCCGGCAACGATAACCTCAACGACCTGGGTGACGGTCCGCGCCGGCCCGGCGATCCCGAGCGCTATCCCGTGGGTGCGGTGACTCGCCGCCTGATGGGCTACGTTCGTCCGCATCGCATTTCGTTTGTAGCGTCGTTTGTGAGTGCCGCCATCTCCGTGATTCTGCAGCTTTACACGCCCATTCTCATCGGCGAGGGCATCGACCTGATCGTCGCCGCCGGGCAGGTGGACTTCGACGCGCTGTTGCCGCTCGTCACCAAGCTCGCGCTCGTCGTGGTGGGAGCCGCGGCCTTCCAGTGGCTGCAGGGCTACTGCGTCAACCGCCTGTCCTACGAGACGGTGCGCGACATGCGCGTGGAGGCGAGCGACAAGCTCAGCCGCATGCCGCTCAGCTTTATCGACAGTCATGCCCACGGCGACCTTATGAGCCGCGTGGTCAACGACGTCGACCAGGTGGGCGACGGTCTGCTGCAGGGCTTCACGCAGCTCTTCACCGGTGTTATTACCATCGTGGGCACGCTTGCGTTTATGCTCTCCATTAACCTGACCATGACGCTTGTGGTGGTGCTCGTCACGCCGCTTTCCATTTTTGCAGCCGGTGCCATCGCCAAGCTTTCCAACAAAAGCTTTACGGCACAGCAGCGTATTCAAGGGCAGCTCGGTGGTCATATCGAGGAGTACGTAGGTGAGCAAAAGCTTGTCGACGCCTTTGCCTATGGCCCGAACGCCCAGCAGCGCTTCGACGCCCTCAATGCCGAGCTCTACACCGCGGGCGAGCGCGCGCAGTTTATGGGTTCGCTCTCCAACCCCGGTACGCGCTTTATCAACAACATCATCTATGCCGTGGTCGCTGTGATCGGATGCGTGGGCGTGATCACGGGCGTGCCGGCGGCGCTCACGGTGGGCGGCGTGCAGATTTTTCTGTCCTATGCCAACCAGTACACCAAGCCGTTCAACGAGGTCACCAACGTCATTACGCAGATCCAGACCGCGTACGCCTCGGCGCGCCGCATGTTTGCGCTGCTCGATGCCCGCGAGCAGGAGCCCGATGCGGCGGATGCCGTGGAACTTGCCGCCCCGCAGGGCGAGGTCGCCTTTGAGCATGTGGACTTTAGCTACGTGTCCGACCGCAAGCTGCTGCAGGACATCTGCATCGAGGCCAAGCCCGGCATGCGCTTTGCCCTGGTCGGTCCTACGGGCTGTGGCAAGACGACGCTCATCAATTTGCTACTGCGTTTTTACGATATCGATGCCGGTCGCATTGCGGTCGATGGCCGTTCCTCGCGTGACTACACGCGCGCAAGCCTGCGCCGCGCCTTTGGCATGGTGCTGCAGGACACTTGGCTGTTCGAGGGCACGGTGGCGGAAAACATCGCCTACGGCTGTCCTGACGCCACGCGCGAGCAGGTTATCGAAGCTGCCAAGCGCGCGCATGCGCACAAGTTTATCGTGCAGCTGCCAGGCGGCTACGATACGGTCATCGGCGAGGACGGCGGCACGTTTAGCCAGGGTCAAAAACAGCTGCTGTGCATCGCGCGCGTCATGCTCACCGACCCGGCTATCTTGCTGCTGGACGAGGCGACCTCGAGCATCGATACCCGCACCGAGCTGCAGGTGCAGGCGGCATTCGACGAGCTCATGGCCGGTCGCACAAGCTTTGTCGTGGCGCACCGCCTGAGCACCATCCGCAACGCCGACTGCATTCTGGTGATGCGCGACGGCCAGATTATCGAGCGCGGCACGCACGACGAGCTGCTAGCGGCAGGCGGCTTCTACGCCGAACTCTACCGCAGCCAGTTTGCCCAGTAGGGGCCACCGATTAGCGGCAGATGGTTTACATCTGCGTTGTTAGTACTAAGATATTCATCTAATAAATTGCATTAGTGGCTTTAGTTTTGGGGGAAACGAGGCAACGTGACTATGACGTGCTCTTTGGTGGTTAACAGCAAGAGCGGTAATACCAGGATGGTTTCGGGCGCGATCAAGCGCGCTCTGCAGACTGCGGGCGTTGAGTTTGTCCATGCCGCGGCGTTGAGTGACGACGCGGATGCGGAGCAGATTGCGCGCGAGGCACAGGGCGCCTGCGCGGCCGACACGGTGCTCGTCGGTTTTTGGTGCGACAAGGGCGCGTGCACGCCTTCGGTCGCGGCATTGCTCTCCGTCTTGCACGGCAAGCGCGTGTTCCTGTTTGGCACCTGCGGCTTTGGGGCCGACCAGAGCTACTATCAGCAGATTATCGACCGCGTAACTTCCAATTTGGCTGGAGATGCCGAGCTTGCGGGCTGGGCGATGTGCCAGGGCAAGATGGGCCCCGCGGTCAAGCAGCGCTATGAGGCCATGCTCGAGCAAGATCCCGACAACGCCCGATTTAAGATGCTGCTCGACAACTGGGTCGCCGCAAAGGATCACCCCACCAAGGAAGATCTGGACAACATGGCTGCAGCCGCCAAAAAGGCCGTGCTGGGGGAGTAGCTCCCATCGCTGACGGCGGTCGGTCCATCTTTCTAAATTAAACGTCCTCCCGGGCGTCGGGGCACGAAGTTCCCTGCTCTACAGTCCTGCGCAAGACGAAGGCCACATTAAGTGGCCTTCTTTGCGTGCGGAACTCGCGATGAACTTCGTGCCCCGCCGTCCGGGAGGACGCCTCTTTATTGATGGGAGGCCTGATAGGTCGATGGTTCCGTGCCCGGATGCGTCCAAAGTGGGACGGGCTTTCCGGATGGGCAGGCTTTCGAAAAATGCGTCCCGGAATTTGCCTTTGGAATGGGACGTAGTTTCCCGTTGAGGTGCTTTGCGGAAAGTGCATCCCACTCTGGGCGGTCGAAGTGGGACACACTTTCCCAAAGGCGCTCCAACGGGAAATTGCGTCCCATTATTCGGTCAAGAAACGGGATGCATTTTCCCAATGAGAGCAAAACCGGAAAATGCATCCCACAATCAGCCCTCAAAGTGGGACGCCGTTTCCCAATGAGGCTCAAGCGGAAAATGCATCCCGGAATTTGCGCTCAAAGTGGGATGCGGTTTCCGGTTGAGGGTCTAAGGGGAAAGTGCGTCCCAGAATCGACGCTTGAAATGGGATGCAGTTTCCCGATGAGGCACTCGACGGAAAATACATCCCAGAAATGGCCTTTGAGCTGGGATAAGATTTCCGCGGCATCTCGGATTCTCAAAAATAAGACACGCCGTTGGCGAAAATGAGACACGTGATATCGGGCATCGGACGTATCATTTGCAAAAATGAGTCCACTCCACTCGAGTAAAGCGAGGTCCCTCATGTACGTTCCACATCCCCGTATCCGTAGGCTGTCGAAAATCCCGCTTGTTGGGACGGCGGCGCTTGCTGCGTTGATCGCCACGAGCGTCGCCTGCTTCACGGCCACGCCCCAGGTTGCCCAGGCGGCAGACGCGCCCGCAATCAGCGATATGACCGAGCAGGATTATCAAGCCCTGGGTCTGGGCACGAGCGAGGACATTCCGGCCGATACCGTTGGCCCCTATTCCACTGATACCCCCACGACGTTTGCCACGCGCAGCGAGGTCTATATGGCAGCTAACGGTAGCCATGGCAATCGCTACACTCTGCGCGACAAGCTCGAGAACGTCGAGCGCGGTGACATTGGCGGCAGCAGCAAACTCACCGATGGCTATGGAAGTGTGTGGGGCGCCGCAAAGTTCTGGCAAAACGTCAACAACTTCGATACGAACAGCGATCTCTACAAGCATAGCGACTACGGTGGCGGCACCTGGTCGTACCTAAGCAACAATGAGTCCTCAACAGTACTCGCCAGCGACAACAACGGTTTCTCGGGCATTCACGCCACGAGTGTTGAGTTCTGCAGCGACGCCAGCACGGGCAAAAAGAGCCGCGTTGCCGAGCTCCGTGCCTACGGCGACAGTTCCTCCACGACGATTGACGGCAAGTCATACGCCGGAAAGGTTGAGCTGGTCCTCTACTCGTTTAGCAACGGGTGCACGCGCACTCTCGACACACACCTGCCGGTGACGGTCAACACTAATATGATGTACGAAGGCCGTTTTAAGTACCTGGATGCCGGTTACCTGCAAGAGCACGATGCCGTCTTTGATGTCGAGGCGGGCGATGTCGATGGCGACGGCGTCGACGAGCTTTTTGTCTACGCGGGCTGCTATGTCGACGAGAACGGCGTGCGCAAGGCTGTAGTCGACATGTATGACTTGGAGGGCGGCAACTGGAAGCAAAGCGTCGTCAAGATCGATGCCGGTAACGCCGCAGACTACACCACGCACAACAAGGGCGGGAACGACTCCTGGACGCAGCTTCAGTCAGCTCCTGTCGTTTCGCTAGCGGCCGGCGACCTCGATCGCGATTTTTGCGATGACCTCGCCATCGTGGTCTCGGCACCCTACGGCAAGAAGAATATTGATAAGTCGACGCATTGCGAGCTGTTTTCGTGGGATGCATCCAAGGGTGCGCTCGTCCATGTCGATGCTCTGGGCGACGCGGGCGCAATCTCCCTCTCCGCGAATGGCAAGACCATGGTCGCTGCGAATGCGACGTTCGGCACGTTTGCCGCCTACGATGAAGAAGGAAAGAAGACGGGTGAAACCGTCACGGGCCTTATTCTTGCGGGCTATGACTGGCAACGCAGCGCTTTTGATTACGGCGCTTCTGACGGCAGCAAGGGGCTGTACGGCGCGCTGTACCGCTACGCGTATTTTGACTCGGAGTCTGGCGAGTTCAAGCTTTCCGATTGCAAGGAATACAGAGACGGGCTCCTCGCCTCCTATGGGCTGATGCATGTGCCCAACAGCGCATGGAAGGATAGCGCTCAGGATAAGCGCTATCCGTGCACCTTGGCGCCTATTGCCCTTGCCACTGCCAACCTTGACGGCCTGTCCGAGCAGCTGGCGGTCGACGAGGTGCTCGTGGGCGGCGATGTGTTCCGCGACTTTGCCTGCAACACGGCACAGAGCGGGGCTCAGGGCTTGGGGTCCATGGTCGGAACCATGAGCATGAGCGGTCAGCAATACAACAGCAGCAACAAGCATGACCACAAGGGTATAGAGCAGGTGTGGATCAGCGACGTCAAGGCGGGCAGCGTTTCGGGTTCGGACCGCTATAACGAGAGCTTTATCGCCGTGGTGGGCAAGCACCGCGACGAGGACCTGCGCAAGAACGATGACTACTATTGGATGACCGCCTCGCATTTTTCGCTCGGCGAGAACGGAAAGGTGCGCCGCGGCGAGGAGCAGGTGATTAGCGAGAGCAACCGTCGCGGCACTACCTACGGCACATTTATCTCGCTCGCGCTGCCCGATGTCGACAACGACAGCGTCAAGATCACGTACAAGGACCGCTACAAGGTCTATACCAACCCGCGCGTGCTTGCCGTGCTGCAGGATGCGCCCTATGTTGAGGATCTGGAGCAGGCATACGGCTATCTGGTGTTGGGCGGCACGTCATACGGAGAGGAAAAGGGCACGGGGACATCCCAGGGCTATACCATTGGCGCCGAGTTGGGCGTTGCCGTCGAGGTGCAGACCGGTCCGCCCCTGGTCGCGATGAATGCTTCAGTCGATTTTGCCGCCGAGGGATGCTATGACTACCGGAGCGAGCGCACGGTCAGCGCAAGCGTAAGCTATGAGTCGCATGCCGGCGAGGGTGACAAGGCCGTGCTCTACACGATTCCGATGGTCTATTACGAGTATGAGATCGAAAATGAGGAAACTGGTGGCAAGGGCGTGATGGCGGCGCCCGTGTCGCTCGGCGCGCAGACCTCGGTCGTTAATGTCGAGGCCTATGACCGCATTGCCAAACAGCACAATATGACGCCGCTCAGCTACTTTTTGACCAACCGGTCGGGAGAACCCGGAACCTATCAAACGACGCTCAACGGCGAGACTCCCGTTGGGGATTCCTTTGGCCTGGGCAAGCCTGGCGTAACGCGCGCCTACACGCACGATGGGTTTAACGGCGCCGCCGCGCAGTCGGGGGCGAGCATTGAGCAGACCATCGAAGTCGAGGAGGGCAAGGAGCAGGAGCTCGAGCTCGGCTTGACGCTGAACGGCAGCGTTGTCATGGGCGCGAAGCTCGCAAAGCACGAGTTGTTTGGCGGCCTGTGCTTTGGTGCCAACGCCGGCTTTACTACGGGTAACTCCTCGAGTGAATCGACCGAATACGGCGGCACCGTCGACAACCTGCCCGAGGCCGCGCAGGGCAAGTACGGTTTTGTGTGGCGTCTGGGCGTCAACGCGGTGGATGTCGACAAGTTCGAGGCAGACTCGGGCGACAAGCTCGGCACCAAGGACACCGACCAGTTCTGGATCGTGGGCTATGACGTTAAGGACGTCGAGATGCCCGACGCGCCGGCCGTGACGGGCTTTACGGCAAACGCCGTCGATTCGACCAGCGTTACGTTTAGCTGGGACGATGTACTCGCAAACAAGAGTGGCTTTAGCTACGGCGTGGGCATGCTGCAGAGCAATGCGGCGGATGCGGTCGTCAATAGCTGGAAGATTGCCGACAACACGCAGACCTCGCTCAAGTGGGATGGGCTGCAGCCCAATACGGAGTATCGATTCGCCATCGCCGCCGTTAAGAATGGATCCACGACCGAAACAGGTATTCGCTCGGCAATCATCACGGCCAAGACCATGCCCGATGGCATGACGATGACCGTGAGCGGACCTGCGGCGGATGCTGCGGAGGGGTCGGATCTTGGATACGACTCTTCGGTTGAGCGCGCGGCGGGAAGCCACCTGACGCTCTCGGCGATTGGCCATGTGAAGCAACTCGGTGCCGACGATAGCGAAACAGGGCTGGCACCGACCTATATGTGGTACCGCAAGGGCCGCGGCGAGACAGAGTTTAAGCTCGTGGGTGCCGATGGCAACCTCGCGGCTGGAACGGCCTCAAAGCTCGAGATTGACCTGACCGCAGACGATGACGGTGCGCAGTATTACTGCCACGTGGGATACAACGACGTGGGCCTCGACACCGGCACGACGCTCGTGAATATCGAGGCCGAGGAGACGGCGCCCACAACGGTGAACGCCACCCCAATCCGCACGCGCCGCCTGTTCTCACAGGCAAGTGCGGGCGCCAAGAAGTTCCTGGACCATACGCTGGTAAACACCGCCGGCCCAACCGATTCCGAAGGCTCAAAGGACCCCGAGACTCCTGAGACCCCGACGAACCCGGACAAGCCCAAGTCCGACAACGGAGCTAAGACCGACACCAAGGTCAAGGCTACGACCACAGCGAAGAACCTCGCAAACACCGGCGACCAAACATTCGCCCTAGTCGCCACCGCAGCAGCAGCGGGAGCAACGCTCGTAGTGATAGCCCTCATCATGCTGATCAAGCGCCGCAAGACCCACTAGTAGCCAGTCGAACATATCGACAACCCAAAACCCGGGTAGCCAAAAAACAGGCCACCCGGGTTTTCTGTTGAGTGGAGACTCCGCAAGCGGAAACTGCATCCCACAATTAGCGCCCGGAACGGGACACATTTTCCGCAAACAAAGAAGGCCACATAACGTGGCCTTCAACTTATATATGTTCGGCGATACACCCAAGACAAGCCACGCCCCAACATCAGGGCGTCTGTCCAGGCGGAGGCATATAAGGTTCATCGCGAGTTCCGCACGCAAAGAAGGCCACTTAATGTGGCCTTCGTCTTGCGCAGGACTGTCCGAGCAGAGAACCTTATATGCCTCCGCCTGGACAGACGTTTCAGTTGTGGCTCAGCAGCTAGCAGCTACTTGATCTTGGTCGTGCCCGGCGCCAGGTTGGGGTCGGTTTCGTTGGCCTCGGTCTGGAAGTGCTCGGTGTACACGTTCTTGCCGTCGCGGAACATCTCGTAGTATTGCATCTTGGCGTAATCCTCGCGCGCCTTGGTGGCGGCTGCCGCTGCGGCGTCGTCACCGGTGACGTTGGAGGAAAGCGCCCAGCGCAGGCTGGCGTCCTCGTAGCCCACCGAGTTGATGGCGGGCAGCGACTTACGCAGCGTCATGTGCGCTTTCTGGTAGTCGGTCAGCGGTGCGCCGATCAGCTGCATCAGCTGGGTGGACAGGTAGTTGGTGGACAGGTCGTCGACCTCGCTCGTCTGGTCGCAGCCGGCAACGTCGTAGTTGGCCCAGATGATGTAGTCGGTCTGCCACAGACGTTCCTGGTGCGTGGCATCGTCTTCGCCGGTAAACCACTTATCGTTGAACTTGGACGGGAAGAACGGCTGATGGTCGCCCCAGAACACCACAACCACCTTACGGTCGAGCTTACTCAGGGCGTTGAGGAAGTAGCGAAGCGCCTGGTCGGACTGCTCGATGCACGAGACATACTCGTCGACATCGGAGAGCGTGCCGTCCTCGACGGTCTTGGTGTCCAGGTCGGTCGTGTCGATGTTCAGGTGCATCTGCTTGTCGACCGGCAGCAGGCCCGTGTCGTAGCCCGAGTGGTTCTGCATGGTCACGTCGAAGATAAACTGCGGATCGGCGTTCTGGTCGAGCAGCTCAAGAATCTTGTCGTAGGTAGCCTGGTCGGTCACCATGCCGCGCAGGGTATCGGCGCCCTGGAAATCATTGATGGACAGGAACTGGTCAAAGCCAAAGTCCTTGTAGACGTTCTCGCGGTTCCAGTTGGTTGCGTGGTTGGGGTGCATGGCCGTGGTGGAATATCCGAGCGATTTGAACTGCTCTGCCAGATTCCCGGTCGTTTCCATGTTGTAGATGGTGTAGGGGTACACGCCCGAGCCCAGGTTGGCCATGGAGTTGCCGGTCATAAACTCAAACTCGGTATTGGCGGTGCCGCCGCCGTAGGCGCTCACGTAGAGCTTGCCGCGGCTGAGGCAGTTGGACAGGCTCTTAAAGTACTGCGGACCCTCGTAGCCGGCGCGCATGTTCTGATAGATCGACAGATCCGAGAAGGTCTCGTTCATGATGGCGATGACCGTGGGCTTCTCGCTGTCGAACTGCTCCTTTGCGGCGGCGCGCTCGTCGCTCTTCGCGGCATCGGACTTGTCGTAGGCCTTGGCGTACTTTTTGAGCGTGGCCTTGGCGTCATCGACGGAGTAGTCGGCGGGTTTGGGCGGCTTGATGGACTGCGCCGCACTAATAAAGGCAGGCAGGTAGCCCTCGCGCCAGTAGCTCTCGAGCGGGCGCCAGGTGTAGACGGTGATGCCGAGGGTGTTGTAGTAGTCGATGAGCGTGACGTGTGCGGTCACACCGCCCAGGCACAGCACGGCGACGAGCAGGTTGGTGAGCAGCATGCGCTTGGCGTTGGCGGCGCCCTTCTGGCGATGCGGTGCCACCAGGCCGGCGTACTCGCACAGCAGCATGGCGATGGCGGTAAAGCCCATGGACAGCACGCAGAACAGTGAGATCGAGAAGGTGTAGCCGGTGCCGGCGACCGCGGCGGCGGTGGAGATGGCCGAAAGGTCGCCCGGCTGGATGGGCATGGATTTAAACGTGATGACGAAGAACTCGGCAATGCCCAGGACAAAAAGGGCAAAGGCCAGGACGGCGGGAGCTGCGCCGTGGCGCTGGAATAGGAAGAACAGGCCGGTCATGAGCACGGTGATGATGGCCCACTCGAGCAGGATGCACAGGGGGTAGACCCAGGTAAAGTCGTGGTTGGACGAGACCTCCATGCCCAGCAGCGCAAAAACGCCGGCGAACAGCAGGCACAGGACGGCGGCGACGAGCGGTTTGCCCACAAAGGCGCCGCGCAGGCGGGCTAGCTTGCCGGTGGGGGCGGGGGCGTCGGGCTTGGCGAACGCAAAGACGCGCGGGGCGATGCGGTCGCGGGCGATGCTGGCCCAAGCGCAGCCGGTGAGGATGGCATTGGTCAGGATGAGCATCACAAAGGCGAGCGGCTCGTTTTGCGCGACGAGGCCAATAGCGCCCCAAATGGTCAAAAAGACCTGGAACAGGCCGAAGGCGACGCTCCACCCAAGAGCGCTTTTGGCAACGGTGCCCGACTGAGCGCGAATGGCCTTGGCCTCGCGCAAGACAAGGTAGACGGTCGCCGCAAGACCGACGAGCGAGATGGCGGCAGCGAACATGCTGAGACTCCTCACAAACTAAAACGTACGAAAGCGGGGGTTTACCCGATTGTTACCAAGATATGCGCTGCAATTGGTGTCTGCGCACAACAACCAGCCATATTAACGCGCACGTGTGGCGGTGTGGCGCAATGTAGTGGCGACCTGCGCGATAATGGACGGGAATTACACGGAAACGTAAAGGCTTCTTAAAGAATTAGCGAGGATGAGGCGATGAACGAGCAGGTTTGCACCAAGGCTGTGGATACGTGCGGCTATCCGGTCGAGACGACGGGCAATGCGGTGCTGGACACGTTGGAGCACCGTTCCTCCACGCGTGCCTTCGCGCGTGATGACGACGACCGTCCCGTGGCGGTGACCGACGAGCAGCGGGCGGCGATTCTGCATGCGGCGAGTCGTGCGCCGTCGGCGGGCGCCATGATGATGTATTCCATCGTGAGCATTTGCGAGCAGGCTACGCTGGACCGTCTGGCCGACCTGTGCGACCACCAGCCCATGATCGCCAAGGCGCCCTGGGCACTAATATTTGTGGTCGATTATGCCAAGTGGATCGATCTGTTTGAGCACGTGGGCTGCTTTGAGCCCGAGTTTGTCGAGCGCACGGGTAAGGCGCCCCGCCGCGCGCCGGGTCTGGGCGACTTTGCCATCGCGGCCCAGGACGCCGTGATCGCCGCGCAAAACGCCGTGGTTGCCGCCGAGGCCCTGGGCCTGGGGAGCTGCTATATCGGTGATATCGTCGAGAATGCCGAGGAAGTTGCCGAGCTGCTCGATCTGCCGCCCTATACCATGCCGCTGTCGATGCTCATCATCGGCACGCCCCGTAAGGAGCGCCCGGCCATTGCACATCCTGTGGTGAACCTGGTGCACGAGGAGCGCTACTGCCGTGCGGACGACGCGACTATGGATGCGCAGGTGGCCGAGATGGACGCGATGTTCCGTCCGCATGCCCGCGAGGTGGGGGAGCGCGTGGTGGATATCTACACCCGCAAGCACACGAGCCCCTTTATGGCCGAGATGAGCCGCTCCATGGAGTGGTGGTTCAAAAACTGGCTCGGAAAATGACGAATGTGACAAGGGGACAGTCCTTGTGTCACATTTCATATCGCCGCGGTAGCCTAAAGACTGTATAAATCTTTATCTAGCTGGGAAAACAATGCATTAAAACATGGGCCGATTACCTATAATCCCTTCGAACATTAAAGTTGGGAGGAAACCGGCTTATGGAACAAAAGGCCAAGGAGGCAGCCTCGCACGCTGCGATTCCTGTGAGCATCTCGGCGATGCTCGTCACGCTGGGCGTGGTGTATGGTGATATCGGCACCAGCCCCATGTATGTAACCAAGGCGCTCGTTGCCGGCAACGGCGGCATCGGAAGCGTCACGGAGGAGTTCGTGCTCGGCGCGCTCTCCCTTGTCGTGTGGACGGTCACGCTGCTGACCACCATCAAGTATGTGCTCATCTCGCTGCGCGCCGATAACCATGGTGAGGGCGGCATCTTTGCCCTGTACAGCCTGGTCAAGCGCTGCGGCAAGTGGCTTATCATCCCCGCCATGCTGGGTGGCGCCGCGCTGCTCGCCGACGGCATCCTGACGCCGGCCGTTACCGTTACCACGGCCATCGAGGGCCTGCGCACTATCCCGGCGGTCCATGCCGTGCTGGGCGATGATCAGGGCCGCGTCGTCGCCATTACGCTCGCCATCATCATCGCGCTCTTCTTGGTACAGCGCATCGGTACGGCCAAGATCGGTCACGCCTTTGGCCCCATCATGACGCTGTGGTTCCTGTTCCTGGGCGGCACGGGTCTGTTCTTTGTCTTCCAGCACCCCGCCGTGCTGCTGTGCCTCAACCCGGTGCGCGGCATCGCCTTTTTGCTGAGCCCCAACAACCACGCGGGCATCATGATTCTGGGCAGCTGCTTCCTCGCCACCACCGGTGCCGAGGCGCTCTACTCCGACATGGGCCACGTCGGCCGCGGCAACATCTACGCTACCTGGCCGTTCGTTAAGTGCTGCCTGCTGCTTTCCTATATGGGCCAGGGCGCTTGGCTTATGAACAACGCTGCCAACCCCGAGCTCATGGGCATTGCCGATCTCAACCCGTTCTACCAGATGCTCGCCCCGGGCCTGCGCCCGTTTGCCGTAGGCCTTTCCACCGTCGCGGCCATCATTGCCTCGCAGGCGCTCATCACCGGCGCATTCTCGCTGGTGTCCGAGGCCAGCCGCCTGGACCTCATGCCGCACATGCAGGTCTTCTACCCTGCCGAGACCAAGGGCCAGCTCTACATCCCCATGGTCAACAACGTCATGCTTGTCGGCTGCGTCATCGTGGTGCTGCTGTTCCAGAACTCGGCGCATATGGAAGCCGCCTACGGCCTTGCCATTACGCTGACTATGATGTGCACCACGCTGCTGCTCTTCTTCTACCTGCACGAGGAGCGCAAGCTCAAGGTTGCTCCGTGGATCTTCGCGGCCTTCTTCCTTTTGCTCGAAGGCTTCTTCTTCGTGAGCTCGCTCACCAAGTTCTTCCACGGCGGCTACTTCACCATCCTCATGGCTGCACTCATCATGGGCATTATGGTGTGCTGGTACAACGGCACGGCGGTCGAGCAGCGCCAGTTTACGCTGCTGCCGCTGCGCAGCTACCTGCCGCAGCTCAAGCGCCTGCGCGACGACGATCGCTATGAGCGCATGAGCGACAACATCGTGTACCTGACCAAGGACACCCATACCGATTACATTGACCGTGATATCGTCTACTCGATCTTGGACAAGCATCCCAAGCGCGCTCGTGCCTGGTGGTTCGTGAATGTCGAGACCATGGATGAGCCGCATACCTTTGCCTATTCGGTCGAGACGTTCGGCACCGACTACGTGTTCCGCGTGCATCTGTACCTGGGCTACAAGATCAACCAGCGCGTCAATGCCTATCTGCGTCAGGTCGTTCAGGACCTGGCTGCCACCGGCGAGCTGCCGGCGCAGACGCATGACTACTCGGTCTACAAGGATCCGGGCAACATCGGTACGTTCAAGTTCGTCCTGATCCGTAAGCTTCTGGCGCCCGAAAGCGATGTGGAGCCGAGCGAGCGTACGGCCATCACGCTCAAGTACATCATCCGCCGCGCCGCCGGCACGCCTGCACGCTGGTACGGCCTGGAGAACTCCAACGTGAGCTTTGAGTACGTGCCGCTGTTCACCAAGTTCAAGGCCGTGAACAAGATGCAGCGCCTGGCCCCCAACGAGCGGCCGTAGGCGCCGACGGGTTGCACGGAGTTGGTTTTCGATGGACAAGATTGAGACCGGGGAGGCAAACATGGATGCAAAGATGCTTGATGGCCGCGAGGTGGTTGCCGAGCTGGTACGTGAGGCACGCGCTGACGCCGCCGAAGATCGGTTTTTGACGAACCGTGCCAACATGGATATGTCCGATCGCGTAATTTCGATCGTGGCACTGGTATTTGGAGCGGTGTGCGTGTGTGCCCTGCTCGCGCACGTGCTGTTTGTCTAGCGACCGTCGGTTGCAAAGGCTATACACTTGGAACCACCACAAGGGAAACCACCACAAAGGTGCCTGTCCCTTTGTGGTGGTTTTTGTTTTTGAGAGAGGGGCGGGGCACTGATGGACGTCCGTACGGACGGCGATATTGCCGATAGCTTTTGGTGGCGGCGCACAACGCTGACGCGCCGCACTCCTCTGTATGACGCCTGCGTATCGGTGGGGCTGCTGGTCGCGGCGACGATTGTGGGCGCGCTGCTCGACCATCCGGGTCTCGCGCCGAGCATCATGATCGTCTATGTGTTCGCCGTTCAGCTGTGCGCATTCTTTACCTGGAGTCGCCTGTATTGCTTGCTGAGCTCGGCTGCCGCCGTGGCGCTCTACAACTTCTTGTTTGTCGACCCGCGCTACTCGCTGTCGCTTATCGACCGCGGCTATCCCGGCATGTTCTTCATCATGTTCGTGGTCTCGCTTGTGTCGAGCTCGATTGCGTTGGCCCTGCGCCGTGCCTTGGCACAGGCTGCCGCCAGCGACCGCCGCACGCATATGGTGCTCGAGACCAACCGCATGCTGCAGCGGTGCGCCGATCAGCAGCAGATTGTCCATGCCATGGCCACGCAGCTGGCGCGTCTTTCGGGCTGTCCGGTCGTGTGGTACAGCGCCGACGCCGAGGGCGATGACCTGCTGCCGCGTGCGACATACACGGCCGTGGGCGATGCCGCACCGGTGCACGAACTGGCGCCGCAGATGCCGCCGCGGCTCTCGGCATCCGCCTATGTGGGAACGCCGCTCGACGCCACGTTTGGCGGCTCGGCGTTTTATGGCATCTACCTGACGGTTCGCACAGGCGACGGCTTCGCGCGCTCGGGCGACCCCGCCTCGGTGGTGGGCGTGCTGGCTATCGTTGCCGAGCCCGACGTGCTGACGCACGAGGAGCGAACACTTGCCGATGCCATCGTGAGCGAAGGCGAGCTGGCACTCGATCGCGCCCGCGCCATGGAGGCCCGCGAGGAGGCGGCGGTGCTCGCCAAAAACGAACAGCTGCGCGCCAACCTGCTGCGCTCCATCTCGCACGATCTGCGTACGCCGCTCACCAGTATTTCGGGCAACGCCGATGTCCTGCTCGATCAGGGCTCGACCGGCACCGCGGTGCTCGATGCCCAGACGCGCCGCGGCCTGCTCCTTTCCATTCGCTCGGATGCGCAATGGCTCAACGCCACCGTCGAGAACCTGCTCGCCATCACCAAGCTCGAGGGTGGCGGTATGCGCCTGTCGACCACACTCGAGCTCATGGACGATATCGTCGAGGAGGCGCTGCGCCACGTGAACCCTGCCGTGCGCGAGCACGACCTTAAGGTGGTGGCGTGCGATGAGCCGGCGCTCGTCAACGTCGATGCGCGCCTGATGGTGCAGCTGGTGGTCAATCTGGTGAACAACGCCATCACCTATACGCCCGCAGGCTCGCATATCATGATTTCGATTAGCGTCGACGATGGACGCGTGGCGTGCTCGGTGGCCGATGATGGTCCGGGCATCGCACCCGAGGATCGCGAACGCATCTTTGAGTCGTTCTATACCGCCAACCATGGCCTGGCCGACAGCCACCGCAGCGTTGGCCTGGGGCTTTCGCTCTGCCGCTCCATTGTGCTGGCGCATGGCGGTAGCATAGAGGTTGCCGCGGCGGACCCGCACGGCTCGGTCTTTACGATTGAGCTTCCCGTCGCCGATGTTTCGTTTGATAAGGAGTAGCGCTGTGCCGAACTCTGCCGTAAAACCGCTCATCTTGGTCGTTGAGGACGACCCCGCTGTCCGCAACCTTATCGTTGCCGCGCTCGAGGCGCACGGCTTGCGTCATATGGCTGTGGAGACTGCCCATGCCGCCATCGCCGCCGCCTCATCGCAGGCGCCGAGCATTGTGCTGCTCGATCTGGGCCTGCCCGATATGGACGGCGTCAAGGTGGTGGAGTCGGTGCGCGCATGGTCGGGCATGCCGATCATCGTGGTCTCGGCGCGCAGCGAGGATGCGGACAAAATCCGCGCGCTCGATGCCGGTGCCGACGACTATCTGACCAAGCCGTTTTCGGTCGAGGAGCTGCTCGCGCGCATTCGCACGACGCTCAGGCGCCTTTCGTATGCGCAAACGGGCGGCGTTGTCTCCGAGGGCTCGTTCGATACCGGTGAGCTGCATATCGATTTTGATGCCGGCATTGCCACGATGGATGGCGAGGAGTTGCACCTGACGCCGATTGAGTACAAGCTCCTGTGCCTGCTGGCGCATAACGCCGACAAGGTACTGACGCACCAGTTTATTTTGCACGAGATTTGGGGCACGTCGACCAAGAGCGACCTGGCGAGCCTGCGTGTCTTTATGGGCACGTTGCGCAAGAAGATCGAGTCCGACCCCGCGCATCCGCGCTATATCCAGACACACGTGGGTATCGGTTACCGATTGGTCATCCAGGGATAGGTCGGCATCCGCCATCCCAATATGAGTTGCGGTGAAATACGGTCTAAATTTGCCTAATTCCAGGCAAAACAGTCCGTATTCCACCGCAACGTTGTCTATTTATCCTTGGGCTTGCTGGCGTAGAACTTCTTCTTTTTGGGCTCGCCAGCGGGGGAGGGTTTGCCGGCAAAGCTGGACTTGCCGTTGCCGGCCTGCGCGTGCGCGGGCGCCGTTGCGCGAGGCTTACGGGCCTCGGGGTTGCGCAGCTCCTCGGTTCGCTCGGCAATTTCCTCGGCGCTAAAGCCGACCTCTGCCATGGCGTCCTCGATGGGCAGGCGGCGCACGATGTAGCAGTGGTGCACCTTCTGGTTGCGCGCGAAGTCCTCGGGGATGGTCTGTGCCGTAATGTCCTCCAGCACGACGCCCGCGCGTGCGAGCTTGCGCGTCTCGGGGCGGAAGCCGCGCAGGTTGCAGCTAAAGATGGCGTGGCCGCCCTGTGCGAGCAGGCGCGATACGCCAGCCAAAAGCTCAACATGGTCGCGCTGGACATCCCAGGTGCGGCGGCCCATCTTGGACGAGTTCGAGAACGTGGGCGGGTCGACAAAGATCAGGTCCCAGCGGTTGCGCGTCTGGCGCTGGTCGCGAATCCAGGCGAGCACGTCGTCGCGCACAAAATGATGCTGAGGCCCCACAAAGCCGTTCTGGCGCATATTGCGCTCGGCCCAGTCCAGGTAGGTATTGGAAAGGTCGACCGTCACGGTCTCCTCGACGCCGCCGTCTGCCGCATAGCAGGTGGCGGTACCGGTGTAGGCGAACAGGTTGAGGAAGCGGCGCGCCTGCTTGGCGTGCTCGCGCACCAGGTTGCGGGTGACGCGGTGGTCTAGGAAGATGCCCACATCCAAATAGTCGTCAAAGTTGACGGCAAAGGTGAGTCCACCCTCTTCGATGAGCGGCAGGCGACGGCGCGCGATGTTGGCGCGCTCGCCCGAGCCGCCCTTGCCGGCGCCCTGCTTGCCGTACTGCGAGCCGCCGCGCGAACGCATGCGGGCCTTGGCGTGCACGTGCTCGGCCGGAACATCAAGAATACGCGGCGCGATGGCCAAGATGTCGAGCATGCGAGCCTGGGCCAGCGCGGGATCGATGGTCTTGGGCGCGGCGTATTCGGCAATGACGAGCCAGCGACCCGGCGTCTGCGGGCAGCCCTCGTACAGGTCGATGGCGGCGGAGTAGTCGGGTAGGTCGGCATCGTAGACGCGGTAGCAGCTCACGCCCTCGCGCTTGGCCCACTTGCGGCACAGACGGGCATTCTTGCGCAGGCGGTTGGCGAACTGCTCGGACTCGGGGATGAGCACGGGCAGCGGCTTGCCGTCGCCCAGGTCGAGCGTGGCGGTAGGTTCGGGCATGGCGGAAGCGGCGGCTTCGTCGTTGGCTTCGTTGGCATCCGCAACCTCGGCCTCGGCATCCGCACTGGTCGCAGCCTCAAACGCTGCGGCGGCGTGGTCGAGCGAGGGCCAAACCTCAATAGCCGCCTCCTCGTTATTGGGCATGATGGCGATCGAACGCTCGGGCTCGGCATGGAGCGCGCGGGCCAGCAAGCCGTCGCGGGTGAGCGCGGCGACCGGTGCCGAAGCGAGCTCGGGCGCGCGGCGCAGCTCGCCGATGAGCGTCATGGCATCGTGCATGAGCGAAAGCGGGGTCTCGGTCGTGTCCGCGACCAGGGCGGCACCGGCGACGGCGCCCACATGGTCCAGTACGGTGGCGGGCTTGGCGGCACAAAAGTCGACAAAACGCTTGTAGCCGGCGCACTTGACCATGCGCTCGGCAGTCTTGCGGGCGGCGGGGTCGATGTCTACGGCCACGATGCGCGCCTGGCGCTCGCGCGCTGCCGCCTCGCGCTCGCGCGCCTCGGCAAGCAGCTGCTCCCACAGAGCGGCGTCGTGCGGCTGCCAGCCCCCAAAGCCCCAGCGCTCGCGTGCGGCGCCCGGGGCGCGGTCGGTCAGAATGTTCACGGCTTCCAGCAACAGGCCGCCGCCGGCGCACGAGGCATCGATTAGCGTGGGAAGGGCTTCATTCTCGTAATCGTCGGCCGTCAACTCGCGCTCACACAGTGCGGTCCAGCCGACCTGCGCCAGCACCAGGGCGGCGTAGTCGGGGCGCAACACGTGCGCGCCCTCGCCGGCACGGGTCGCCGCGGGCGGCAGGCGCTTGAACAGCGGGTCGCCCGAAAGGTCCAGGCTGATGCTCGCGCGGCGCTGGCGCAGCGAAAGCAACAGGTGAACGTCGGGATCGGCGGCGTCGACATCGGCGCGACGGCCCGTGGTCTCGGCCAGACGGTCGCACAGCGCGTCCTTGGCGCGCAGGGCCGAGAAGCGCGTGTTGCGCAGCTGCTCGGTCACGCCGCGGGCGGTGATGGCGATGGTGGCGCCGGGGCGGATGATGGTCTCCCAGGTGATGTCGTAAACGCTATCGTACAGCTCATCGGCATCCTGCGCCTCAAAGCGCCCGAGTACCACGAACACACGGCTCGCCAGGCGCGACCACAGACAGGCGCGGTAGCCTTCTTCGAGCTCGCCCTCAAATGTAGCGCGGCCCTTCAGCCGGCGAACATGCGAAAGCCCGAGGCGTTTAAGCTCATCGGCGAGTGCGGACTCAAAGCCCTCGGGGCAGCTTGCGTAAAATTCCATGGGTGACCTCTCTGGTTGCGTCGCTCCATTATATGATGGATACTTCGTTTACTCTCGCCCCCGAAAGGAACCCATATGATTGATGCGTACCCCGATTCCGCCGTGCTCTTTTTTGACGTGGACGGCACGCTGACGTCGTTCGATCCCGACAACATGACCGACAAGGACTTTTCGGCGGTTCGCCCCTCGCAGGCGGTCGTCGAGGCGTTTCATCGTCTGCGCGACGCGGGACACCAGGCATTTATCTGCACGGGTCGTCCCTTGTGGCTGATTGCCGATGGCCTGCGCGCGCTGAACCCGGCGGGTGTCGTTGCCATGGCGGGAGCGACGCTCGAGGTCGAGGGCCGCGTGGTACACGAGGACTGCTTTGATGAGGATGTTATCGAGGAGCTTGCACGCCGTATGGCCGCGGCAGGGATTGAAGCCTTTTTCGAGACCAACGTGGCTACCTTTGCCCTGGAACCCGCGGGTGTTGAGCAGCCGTCTCTGATCGGCACTTCTGTGGTGCACAGCGCCGAGGAGATGCGCGTCGACGGCCGTCTGCGCGTGGGCAAGGTGTGCATCGTCGCGAGCTACCTGGCTCGCGTAGCCAACGATGACGGCTTTATCGATCGCGAGTTTGAGCTGTGCAACACCGGTGGTCAGAATCGCGAGCTGAGCCCCAAGGGCATTGACAAGGGCGTGGGCGTGGCGCGAGCGCTGGAATACCTGGGTCGCACCGGCAACGCGCGCACCTTTGGCTTCGGCGATTCGGGTAACGACCTGGGCATGCTCGCTGCGGTCGAGACGGCTGTCGCCATGGGCAACGCCATGCCTGAGGTCAAGGCGGTCGCCGACTACGTGACCGACGATGTCGCACACGACGGCACCGTCACAGCGATGCAGCATTTTGGCCTCATCTAATGAATCCCGCGTTCTGACGTTTGCTCAAACTGTGACTCTTTGCTTTTGCATGCTCAATCGATTTATCAATCCAAACACTGAGGTGTTTATACCGTTCGCCGAGAAGATAAAAAACCGCAGTTCACGCCTTGATAAACGTAGGTAAAGTGTTTAGCAGTTTATCGGCCGTATGCTAACGAAAGGAATCAGGCAGATGGCAATCAAGGTGTTCGCTGACGGTGCAAACCTCGAAGGCATGCTCGACATGTACGAGAACGGCAACGTTCAGGGTTTCACGACCAACCCGTCCCTTATGAAGAAGGGCGGCGTGATGGATTACCGCGCGTTTGCCAAAGAGGTCCTGGCTCACATCACCGATGTGTCCGTCTCGTTTGAGGTCTTTGCCGACGACGTCGAGACCATGGAGGTCGAGGCCCGCGAGATCGCTACCTGGGCCGAGAACGTCTACGTCAAAATTCCGTGCGTGACCACCAAGGGCGAGTCCACCGCCGAGCTGGTGCGCAAGCTTTCGGCCGACGGCATCAAGGTCAACGTCACTACCATCTTTACGCCTAAGCAGGTCGATGAGATGGTCGAGGCCGTTGACACCGAGACGCCGTCCATTATCTCGCTCTTTGCCGGCCGTATCGCCGATACCGGCGTCGACCCCATTCCGTTTATGACGGAGTCGGTCAAGAAGGCCGCCATCAAGCCCAACTGTGAGGTCCTGTGGGCGTCCACGCGCGAGCTCATCAACATTTACCAGGCCGAGGCCTGCGGTTGCCAGATCATTACGGTGCCCAACAGCATCCTGGCCAAGCGCAAGAACATCGGTCGCGACCCGTACGAGGTCTCGCTCGATACCGTGCGCGGCTTTGCCAAGGATATCGCCGCTTTGGGCTTCCATATTCTGCCGTAACGCGAACACTGGCTACGCCGCGGGCTGCTCGCCCCGGCCTTTCCTTTCCCTATCGCTCACGCGCCTCGCGAGGGTCGCGCTAGGCAAAGGAAAGGCCGGGGCTGCCGACACGAGCTTGCCAGCAAGTTGGCGCTTGGCTTCTATATCCTGCCGTGGGCAAAGGTACCCCCGCCTGCGCCGTGCAAAATTGAGAGTATTCAGCAAGGTAAAGGTCTTTATCAGTTAACCGAAGCATGGAACAGCCCCCGTTTTGGCTCTGACGACGCTAAAACGGGGGCTGTTTTTTGCTTTTTCGTCTCTGAGAGGCATCCGGAACGGTGGAATTTGCAGAATACTCGCGATTTTGCACATCGCTACAGGGGGGTACCTTTGCTTTGGCGGTTTACTTGCCCTGTACCATGGTGAGCGAGATCTTTTTGCGGTCGCGATCGACCTTTTCCACCCACACCTTGACCGTGTCACCGACGCGCACCACGTCGCTCGGGTGCTTGACAAAGCGGTTGGCCAGTTTGGAGATGTGCACGAGGCCGTCCTGGTGCACGCCCACGTCGACGAAGGCACCAAAGTCCACAACGTTGCGCACCGTGCCCTTGAGCTCCATGCCGGGCTCCAGGTCGTCGATGGAAAGCGCTGAGCGGCTAAAGACCACCTCGGGCGCGTCGTCGCGCGGGTCGCGACCGGGCTTCTTGAGCTCGTTGACAATGTCGATGAGCGTGAGGGTGCCGCAGTCCAGGTCGCTTGCCAGCGCCGAGATGCTGCCTAGGCGGCGCTCGATGTCGGGCACGCCGCCGCGGCTGAGCTCGCTTGATTTAACGCCGGCGCGCTCCAGGACGGCCGCGGCCACCTCGTAGCTCTCGGGGTGGACGCTTGTCGCGTCGAGCGGGTTCTTGCCGCCGCTGATGCGCAGGAAACCCGCGGCGTTGAGGTATGCCTTGGGTCCCAGCTTGGGGACCTTCTTGAGCTGGCGGCGATCGGTAAAGGCGCCGTTTTCCTCGCGGTAGGCCACGATGTTTTTGGCCACGCTCGGCGTGATGCCCGATACATATCCCAGCAGGCTCGCGCTTGCGGTGTTGACGTCGACGCCCACGCGGTTGACGACGTCCTCCACCACATGGCCCAACGTGCGCGAAAGCTCGGCCTGGTCAAGGTCGTGCTGGTACTGGCCAACGCCGATGGACTGGGGCGGGATCTTGACGAGCTCTGCCAGCGGGTCTTGCAGGCGGCGGCCCAGGCTCATGGCGCCACGCACGGTGACGTCCAAGTCGGGATACTCCTGGCTGGCGAGTTCGGAAGCCGAGTACACCGACGCGCCGGCTTCGTTAACGATGGTGTAGCGAAGGCTGGGCGCCTGCTCGGCAATGAACTCCGAGACGACTTCCTCGGTCTCGCGGCTGGCGGTGCCGTTGCCGATGACGATGGTGTTGACGCCGTCCTTCTTGACGAGGCGGGCGAGCTCGCGCTTGGTGCCGGCGACGTCGTGGCGCGGCTTGGTGGGGTAGACCACGCCGTGGTCGAGCAGCTTGCCGGTCTCGTCCATGACGGCGACCTTGCAGCCGGTGCGGTAGCCCGGATCGAGCGCGAGCACGCGGGCGCCGCGCACGGGGCGCGCCGAGAGCAAACCCTCGAGATTCTTGGCAAAGACGTTGATGGCCTCGGTCTGGGCGCGAACGGTGAGCTTGGCGCGGGCCTCGCGCTCCAGCGAGGGGGCCATGAGGCGCTTGTAACCGTCGGCGATGGCGGCGTCAAAGACGGGCGCGAAGACGCCCTGGCGTCGGGGCCAACGGCTGCCGAGGCATGCCGTGGCGGCAGCGCCGTCGACGTTCACGCGCACGCGGAGCTTGCCCTCGCGCTCACCGCGGTCGATAGCCAACACACGGTGGTTGGGTATACGGCGCAGCGGCTCGTCAAAGTTGTAGTAGGGCTCGTAGGGAGTCTTCTCCGTGGGATCGGTAGCCTCGACAATGATATCGGCGGTGTTTTGCGTAAAGGCGCGCAGGTCGGCGACGTTCTCGGGGTCTTCGGCCACCGTCTCGGCAACGATGTCGGCGGCGCCGGCAAGTGCCTTCTCGGGTGTGTCGAAGCCGGCCTCCTCGTTGACGTATGCCGCGGCGGTGTCGAGCGCGCTGCCCTTGGCCGAGGCCTGCATGATGATCATGTTGGCAAGCGGCTCCAGGCCTGCCTCGCGGGCCTTCTGTGCGCGGGTCATGCGCTTTTTGCGGTAGGGCTTGTAGAGGTCCTCAACACGTTGGATCTGCGTGGCTTCGCGAATCTGCTGCTCAAGCTCTGGCGTAAGTTTGCCCTGGGCGTCGATGAGCAGAATGACGTCCTCTTTGCGCTGCTCAAGATTGCGCAGGTAAGACAGGCGCTCGTCGAGTGCGCGCAGGGCGACGTCGTCCATGCCGCCCGTTGCTTCCTTGCGGTAGCGCGAGATAAAGGGGATGGTGTTGCCCTCGTCGATGAGCTTGACGGCCGCCTCGATGTTGGCGGCCTTAAGGTTGAGCTCGCGGGCAAGCTGGGCGATAAGATCCATGGGACTCCTTGCGTTTAAGGTGCGTTTGCAGCACAGGGCTACCAAGGATACCACCCGTCCCAAAAGACTGTTTTGGAGCCGCGCCACGAAAACGACCCGTCTACTACGTTTGAACCGCATGGGTCGACCGTACCTGGGTTTTCCGAAAATCGACAAGCCGGTTACCTGCGGTTTTTATTTCGCGAAATTCGGCATGGTTGAGGGTGGTCGGTTAAACGTAGTAGATAGGCCCATTTCGTGGCGAACGAACCAAGCTGAGGCACAAAATAGCCCCCGTCCCAGAAAAATCATTACCAATGTAGTCAAAAAGCCCCACGGGCAGGAGGCTGCTCGTGGGGCAAAGAAGAGGGGCTTGTTGGCGGCGGGCCAAGGCGCTCGGCGGGGACTTTGCTGCGGCCCGCTCTTAAGGCATTACAGCTCGACGAGCTGGCCGGTCTCGGCGGCCTCCTTGATGGCGTTAAGCAGCGTGAGCGTCTTGACGTTATCGGCGGGGGTCACGACGGGTTCGACCTCGCGGCGGACAACCTTCACAAAGTGCTTGAGCTGCATCTTGTGCGGCAGCGCCGGGTCCACGGCCGGAATCTCCATCTGCAGCGGCTTGTGCCAGTTAGAGGCGCCGTCGTAGGAGAACTGGTGCAGGCGGGGCAGCGAAAGGGCGCCCTTAGTGCCGCCGATAAAGTAGGCGTCGGCGTCGAAGGGGCGGTACTGCGGATCCTCGCGAGCGGTGGCCTCCCAGTTCCAGGGGCTGGCGGTGGCGTCGGAGATGGTCATGCTCGCAAGCGCGCCATCGGCAAAACGGACGTTGACCACGGCGGAGTCCTCGGTCTCAAAACCGCGGGCGGCGCTGGACTGCATGCCCTGGACGGCAACGGGCTCGCCCAACAGATAGCGGAGCAGGTCGACGTCGTGAACCAGGTTGACCAGGATCGGGCCGGCACCCTTCTTGCGGCGCCACTCGACATCGAAATACTCGTCATTCTTATAGATCATGTAGTGGAAGCTCGACACGGTGAGCTTGCCCAGCTCGCCAGACTCGATGATCTCCTTGGCCTTGTTGACGAAGGGGTTGTGGCGACGGTGCTGACCCACGAGCACGGGCACGCCGGCGGTTTCGGCCTCGGCGGCGAAGGCCTGGGCATCCTCCAGGTCGTTGGAGATCGGCTTTTCGACCAGCGGCACGATGTTGCGCTTCACAGCCTCGCGGGCAACGCCCAGGTGCAGGTCGTTGGGCGTGGCGATGATGACGGCCTCGGGCTTGACCTCGTCCATCATCTGAGCGGGATCGGTGTAAAACGGCACGCCGGCGGCCTCGGCCGTGGCGCGGGCGCCCTCAAAGGCGTCGGCGATGGCGATGAGCTCGGCCTCGGGCTCCTCGGTGACAAAGCGGATGTGGTTGCGGCCCATGGCGCCGGCGCCGATAACGGCAATGCGGACGGGGTTGAGCTCAGACATTTCGACTCCTTAATACTGGTGACCGGTGGGATGCGACAAAGGGGCTGTCCCTTCGTCGCATCGGTAAAACTAGGCGGACTTCTTCTTGCTGTCGGAGACCATCATGTAGACGGTGAGCACGACGGCGATGGCGGCGATCACAATGGCGCCGTAGAAGGACTGCTGGTAGGCGGCGCTGCCGGCCTCGGCGTGATACAGCACGGCGGTGATGGGCTGGCTGATCCAGGTGGAAGCGGCGTAGCCCAAAAACATGATGCCGTAGTTGACGCCGATGTTGCTGG
The DNA here is from genome assembly GCA_900541875.1 of uncultured Collinsella sp. Taxonomy (GTDB): domain Bacteria; phylum Actinomycetota; class Coriobacteriia; order Coriobacteriales; family Coriobacteriaceae; genus Collinsella. The sequence continues at coordinate 64,836 of UQLF01000004.1, forward strand.
TGCCAAAGGCGCCACCGGTGAGCGGCGGGTAGATGACGAGCAGAGCGCCAAAGCTAAAGCCGAGCAGGGCGAGCGCCACAAAGAACATGCTCTGCGTAAAGCTCATCGACATGATGACGAGCGCGATGATGGTCACGACAAGGCTGATGAGCAGCGACTTATAGGCGCCGAGCTTGTCGATGATCTGGCCAAAGGACAGACGGCCAACCAGGTTGGCGCAGGTGTTGACGGAGACGACCACACCGCCGAGGGCGACGGCCGCGGCGCTCGTGGGGTCGGCGAAGAGCTGGACGGCGGCGATGGAGGCAACCTTGCCTACGAGCAGGGTGCCCGCGGTGGCGGCAAAGGCGAAGGTGACGATGAGGACCCAGAAGCGCGGGGTCTTGACCATCTCGCCCGGGGTGAGGTCACCGAAGGTGCCGGCATGTGCGCCACCCTTGGGGGCCTCGAAGCCCTCGGGCAGCCAACCGGCCTCGGGGGCCTTCAGGAACAGGGCGGAGGCGGCGATCGTCACAAAGAAGATGACGCCGAGTGCCTTGAGGGCGCCAAAGATGCCCAGGCTCGGGATGAGCAGCGAGGCGAGTACCGGGGACAGCACGGCGGGACCGGCGGTCGAAGCGGCCAGGGTGATGCCGGAGGCGAGACCCTTCTTGTCGATGAACCACTTTTGGCCGGTGGTGAGCGCCGGGTTGTAGCCCAGGCCGTTGCCGACAGCGGCGACGAGCGAGAACCACAGGTAGAACTGCCACGGCTCGGTGACGGTGCCGGACATGAACCAGCCCAGGCCGTAGCACACGGCGGCGGCGATCACGACGTTGCGCGGGCCGATCTTATCGGAGATGCGGCCGGCGAAGATACCCGTCACGGCCATGATGGTCTGAAAGACCGGGAAGGCCCAGGTAAGGGCGCTCGACCACTCGGGGTAGACGGCGAGCAGGTTCTTGCTCACGACGGAATACAGCGCGATGGAGCTGATGAAGAACATGGTGACGCACGCGGCGGAAAGCACGACGGCGCGACCCTTGTTGGAGTTGGTGGAAGCCATTGGACTCTTTCTAATCGATACGGAGGAGGAACAGGCGTGTCCGCGGGTCCTCCCTGTCGGGTTGGTTTACTGGTCAGTCGGCTTGGCGACGCCGGACTCATCGGACCAAAGCTCGACACCCTTGCTCTTGAGGTAGTTGTCGGCATAAGCGCGACGGCCTCCGGGCTTGGCGGTGAGGTCGCCCATCATGTTGGAGAAGCCGCCGTCGACTTTGATGGCGTCGCCGGTGGTAAAGTCCGAGCGCTTGGACGCCAGGAACATGACGGCGTTGGCGATATCGCTGACCTCGCCGATGCGGCGCGTGGCGATCAGGCGGCTGCGGCTCTTCTCGACCTCGGGGTCGGCGTAGAAGTTGGCCGACATCGGGGTCTTAACGAAGCAGGGCTCGACGCAGTTGGAGCGCACGCCGTAGGGGCCCCACTCGGCGGCGAGCATCTTGGACATCATGTTGACGCCGGCCTTGGTGGAGCTGTACACGCCCGAGAACGTCTCGGGGGAGTGGCTGGCGACGGTCGAGATGTGCACCAGGCGGCCTTGGCCGGCCTTGATCATCTCGCGACCAAAGCGCTGCGAGGTGATGAAGTAGCCGGTGAGGTTGACGTTGAGCACCTGTTCCCAGTCGCTCAGCGGCAGGTCTTCCATGGCTGCGAAGCGCAGGATGCCGGCGGTGTTGACGAGAACGTCGACGCGGCCGAAGTCGGCGATGGTGGCGTCGACGGCAGCCTGAACCTCGGCCTCGTCGGTGGCGTTCATCTTGTAACCCTCGGCGTGGATGCCAAACTCGGCGGCGAGGTCGGCGGCTGCGGCCTTGACCTTTTCCTCGTCCAGATCGAGCAGGATGACGTTGGCGCCGTTGCGGGCGAACTCGCGGCAAATCTCGACGCCCATACCGCCGAGCGCGCCGGTCACGGCGCAGACATCGCCCTCGAGCTTAAGCCAGTTGCTCATAGGAACTTCCCTTCTTGTGCCTCCTTGTGGGTCGTTCCCATTAATCGACCCACGTGGTTTTCGCTGGTTATTGTATGCTTTGCATTTGCGCAGGTGAATTGTATATTTGTTAGAATGGCGTTAACCGTAGGTTTATAGCTCGCAAGACGATATGTCCCTAATTGAGTGTGTGACCTGTCAAAACGACCCCCTTCGGTAGTTCATTGCCATGCGTCTGGAAACGGGAGATTGACGTGTACGATCGACGACTCGAGGCCATATCGGCCGCCGCGGAGCTGGGAAGCTTCTCACGGGCGGCGGCAAAATTGCGCGTGTCGACCCCGGCGCTCGTCAAACAGGTGTCGGGATTTGAGGCCGAGTTTGGTATCACGTTGTTCGAGCGCTCGCACTCGGGCGTCAAGGTGACGCCGGCGGGCGCTCTGCTGGTGGACGATGCGCGCTCGATCATGCGGCAGTCCGAGGACGCGCTGCGCCGTGCCCGACGCGCGGCGGGCGATGGCGGTGCCGTGCGCCTGGGCGTGTCGATGATGTGCCCGGGGCGTCAAACGCTGTCGATGTGGTCGGGCATCCACGATCTGGAACCGTCGCTACGATTTGAGATCGTGCCGGTAAGCGACCTCTATGACGAGCGCGAGACCGTCATGCGCAGCTTGGGCCGCGAGGTCGATGTGGTGCAGTCGAGTTTTTCTACCCCACGCTGGGGCGACGCTTGCCAAAAGCTCCACATCGTTAACGTGCCGTTTTATATTGACCTGCCGCGTGCGAGCCCGCTGGCGCGCAAGAATCGCATTACGGTTGCCGACCTAGAGGGCATGCGCCTGCGCGTGCTCCGTCACGGCAACGATGCCATGGACAGTCTGCGCATCGACCTTTTGGCTGACGGCGGTATGGACGTGATCGACGTGGACAGCTTTGACTTTGCACTCTTTAATGAGGCAGAGGAAAAGGGCGACGCGGTGCTCACCTGCGGAGCGTGGTCGGGGGTGCACCCGGCCTTTGTGGGCGTGCCGTTTCTGTGCGGCCGCGAGGTGCCAGTCTTTCTGCACTATCCGCTCGAGCCCACCCTTCAAGTCCAAAAATTCGTCAACGCCATGGCCCCGCTTCTTAAGTAGCTAATTTGGGACGGGCCCTTTATGACTCCTTACAAAATGAGGCCCTGGCCAAACGGCCAGGGCCTCACCACTTCTTTTCAGGCTGCGAGAAAAGACTGTGTGCGTAGGAGCTCCCCGAGGGAGACGGGGTGTTTGCTCCGCGCGCAGTTTCGCAGCGAAGCGAGAATGTTTGAGCACGGAGTAAACACCCCGTCTCCCTCGGGGAGGTCCGTTGGGAGCGTAGGGGCTGTTTTGAGCTACTCCAGCTCAAATGCACCCGTATAGAGCTGATAGTAGTATCCGCGCTTGGCGATCAGCTCGTCGTGGTTGCCGCGCTCGATGATGCGGCCGTGGTCCAGGCAGATGATCGCGTCGGAGTTGCGCACGGTGGACAGGCGGTGCGCGATGACAAACGTCGTGCGGCCCTCCATGAGCTTATCCATGCCTGCCTGCACGATGGCCTCGGTGCGGGTGTCGATGGAGCTCGTGGCCTCGTCCAGAATCATTGCCGGCGGATCGGCGACGGCAGCGCGTGCGATCGAGATCAGCTGGCGCTGGCCCTGCGACAGCTGTGCTCCGTTGCCGGTGAGCATCGTGTCGTAGCCGTCGGGCAGGCGGGTGATAAAGTCGTCGGCGCCCGCGAGCTTGGCCGCCGCGATGCACTCCTCGTCGGTCGCATCCAGGTTGCCGTAGCGGATGTTATCCATCACGGTGCCGGTGAACAGGTTCACGTCCTGCAGCACGACGCCCAGCGAGCGGCGCAGATCGGCCTTGCGGATCTTGTTGACGTTGATGCCGTCGTAGCGAATCTTGCCGTCGGCGATGTCGTAGAAGCGGTTGATGAGGTTGGTGATGGTCGTCTTACCGGCACCGGTGGCGCCGACAAACGCGACCTTCTGGCCCGGCTTGGCAAACACGGACACGCCGTGCAGCACCTCGTGGTCGGGCGTGTAGCCAAAGTCGACGTTGTCCATGACCAGGTCGCCGCGCAGCGGCACGTACTCGATCTCGCCGGTTGCGCGGTGCGGATGTTTCCACGCCCACATGCCGGTGTGGTGGTCGGCCTCCTCGAGCTGCCAGGTATCGGGGTTCACCTGCGCGTTGACGAGCGTCACGTAGCCTTCGTCGGTCTCGGGCTTCTCGTCGATGAGCTCAAAGATGCGGTCGGCGCCGGCGAGGCCCATGACCACGGCGTTGATCTGCTGCGAGATCTGGCCGATCTGTCCGCAGAACTGCTTGGTCATGTTGAGGAACGGCACCACGACGGCGATGGACAGCGCCATGCCCGAGATGCTCAGGTTGGGCACGCCCAGCGCCAGGAAAATGCCGCCTGCCAGTGCGACCAGCACGTAGAGCAGGTTTCCCAGGTTCATAAGGATGGGCATGAGGATGTTGGCGTACATGTTGGCCTTCTGCGAGACCTCAAAGAGCTTTTCGTTGCGCTCGTCAAAATCGGCCTCGGCGGCGGACTCGTGGCAAAACGCCTTGACGATCTTCTGACCGTTCATGACCTCCTCGATATGACCTTCGACCACGCCGAGTTCGGTCTGCTGCGCAATAAAGAAGCGCGCGGAGTTGGATCCGAGGAGCTTGGTCATAAAGGTCATAAAGGCGACGCCTGCCACAATGACCAGGCACATCCACACGCTGTAGTACAGCATGATGAAGAACACCGTGACGATGACGATGGTCGTCATAAGCAGGTTGGGCAGCGACTGGCTGATCATCTGGCGCAGCGTGTCGATGTCGTTGGTGTAGTGGCTCATGATGTCGCCGCGCTGGTGCGTGTCGAAGTAGCGAATCGGCAGGTCCTGCATGCGGTTGAACATCTTCTCGCGCAGCTTCTCGAGCGAGCCCTGCGTGACGATGGCCATGGCGCGGTTCCAGAACAGCGAGGACAGGATGCCGACGCCGTAGATGCAGGCGAGGGTGGTCACGAGCTGTGCGATCTTGGGCTGTGCAGCTTCCCAATCGCCCGACTGCCACGATTCGCTAATAATCTGCAGGGCGCTCTGAAGGAAGGTCGCGCCGATGGAGTTGATGATGGCGCAGAGCACCACGCCGACGACGACGAGGGGCAAAAGCACGGGGTAGAAGCCAAAGAGCGTCTTGATGAGGCGCGACATGGTGCCACCCTTGCGGTTGAGCGCGCGCTCGGCGGTCGTTGCCTTACTCATGTGCCTCGCCTCCTTCCTGGGTCTCAGCTTGTGTTGCGGATGCCTCGGTGTCGGCCTCGACGGCCCCTTCGCCCTCGGCAGACATCTTGTTTTGCGAGGTAAAGGTCTCGCGGTAGATTTCGCTCGTCTTGAGCAGCTCGTCGTGGTTGCCGATCTGCGCGATACGGCCACCCTCCATGACGATGATGCGGTCTGCGTCCTGCACGGAGCTAATGCGCTGGGCGATGATGAGTTTGGTCGTGTTGGGCAGATAGCTTGCCAACCCTGCGCGAATCTTGGCGTCGGTCTTGGTGTCGACGGCGCTGGTGGAGTCGTCCAGGATCAAGATCTTGGGGCGACGCAGCAGGGCACGCGCAATGCACAGGCGCTGCTTCTGACCGCCGGAAACATTGGAGCCGCCCTGCTCGATCCAGGTGTCGTAACCCTTGGGGAAGCCGTCGACAAACTCATCGGCGCAGGCCAGATGCGCTGCCTCGCGGACTTCCTCGTCGGTGGCGTTCGGGTCGCCCCAGCGCAGATTCTCGGCGATGGTGCCGCTAAACAGCACGTTTTTCTGCAGCACCATGGCGACCTGGTGGCGCAGCGCGTCCAGGTCGTAGTCGCGCACGTCTATGCCGCCCACGCGAACGGTGCCTTCGGTGGCGTCGTACAGGCGGGCGATGAGGTTTACGAGCGTGGACTTGGCCGAGCCGGTGCCGCCGATGATGCCGATGGTCTCGCCGCTCTTAATGTGCAGGTCGATATCGTCGAGCGCCTGGCGCTTCGCATGCGCGGAATACTTAAAGCTCACGTGGTCAAAGTCGATGGAACCGTCGGCAACCTCGAGCACGGGCTCGGCGGGATCGGCGATCGTGGGCTCGGCGGCCAGCACCTCGGTAATGCGGTGTGCCGATTCGTCGGCCATGGTCACCATGACAAAGATCATCGATAGCTGCATCAGACTCATGAGGATTTGGAAGCCATAGGTAAAGATCGAGGAGAGCTGGCCCACGTCGAACAGCGTGCCCTGGCTCGTGATGATGAGCTTGGAGCCCAGGTAGATGATGACGACAAACGCGCCGTTGACGCAGATGTTCATCATGGGGTTGTTAAAGGCAAGCAGCTTCTCGGCGCGGGTGAAGTCCATCTGGACGTCGCGCGCAGCGGTCGCGAACTTCTCCTTCTCAAAGTCTTCGCGCACATAGCTCTTAACTACGCGCATGCCGGTGACGTTTTCCTCGACGGACTCGTTAAGGGCGTCGTACTTGTGGAACACGCGCGAGAAGATGGGGCGCACCTTAAAGATAATAAAGAACAGCCCAAAGCCCAGCAGCGGAATGATGACCAGGTAGACCATGGCGACGCTGCCGCCCATGATAAATGCCATGGTAAAGGCGAAGATCAATACCAGCGGCGCGCGCACGGCGATACGGATGATCATCATAAAGGCCTGCTGCACGTTGTTGATATCGGTGGTCAGGCGCGTGACGAGCGAGGAGCTCGAGAACTCATCGATGTTGGCAAAGCTGAACGTTTGGATCTTGTAGAACAGGTCGTGACGCAGGTTCTTAGCGAAGCCGCAACTCGCATGGCTGCAGGTGACGCCGGCAGCGGCGCCAAAAGCAAGCGACGTCAGCGCGATGAGCACCAAAAAGCCCGCGGTGGGAAGCATCTCGGCTACGGTGGCGCCGTCTTTGATGGCATCGATCAGGTTGGCGGTGATAAATGGAATCAGCATCTCGCAGAGCACCTCGCCAAGCACGAGCAGCGGCGTGGCAACGGTGACCTTCATATAGTCGCGGATGCTTCCCATGAGGGTTTTAATCATCCAGTTCCTCCCAGGTTACGCGGATTTTATCGAGCATTTCGGCGAGGTCCTCGCGCTCGTCGTGGGTGAGCGCGCTAAAGGCCTGCTCTCTAAAGCGAATGCGGGCTGCCTGCTCAACGCGGGCCTTTTCCCATCCCGCATCGGTCAGGCGGATGGTGAGCTGCCGACGGTCTTTGGGATTGCGACTGCGCTCGATAAGACCGCCCAGTTCGAGCTTGGACAGAATCTCGGAAAGGGACCCCGGCTTGAGGTCGAAGTGCATGCCGAGCTCTTGTTGGGACAGCTCGCCGGTCGGCTGCTTGGCGAGCAGGCAGACGATGGGCGCCTTGCCAGATATGCCGCCGCCGTGAAAATGCATGTAATGGCCGCAAAACCCCAGCCCATGGAGGATTCTCTTGGCGAGACGGTCCTCCTTGGACTGAGTCTCGGGCTCGTCTGCCGGCTGCGAGGGGTCGTCGCCGGGTTCATGCGGATGGGCGTGTGGTTCAACACACATATCTAATCTTCGCTCCTTTCTTTAGTTAGGTAGATGAATTGTTTTGTGCCTAACTAATCTAGGAGCGTGAGAAATAAATGTCAAGGTACCAAACTTATTAAGTTACGGCGTTTTGCCAAACGCCGTAACCGCTCGACTCCGCTCACAACGTCCCCCTGCGCTAAACTTAGTCGCACTATGGCGCTGCTGCGCCGCGCCCGAACCAAGGGAGACACTCATGAAGAACACTCAGCTGCTGCTGATCAACGATATGTGCGGCTACGGCAAGGTCGCGCTTTCTGCCATGCTGCCGGTGCTGTCGCACATGGGTTACCGTATCCATAACCTGCCGACGGCACTTGTGTCCGATACGCTCAACTACCCCAAGTTCTACATCCACGACACCACCGAGTACGTGCGCCAAAGCCTCGCTATCTGGGAGGAGCTCGGCTTTGAGTTCGACGCCATCTCGACCGGCTTTATCGTGACCGAGGAAGAGACGCGCATCATCTCGGACTTTTGTCACCGCCGTGCGCAAAAGGGCACCAAGGTGTTCGTCGACCCCATCATGGGCGACAACGGCAAGCTCTATGCGGGCGTGCCCGAGTCCACGATCGGTCTCATGAGGCACCTGCTGGAGTGCGCAGACTACGCGGTGCCCAACTATACCGAGGCATGCCTGCTTACCGATACGCCTATCGCCGAGCAAATCACGCCCGACGAGGCCCGCGCCCTTGTGGACGCCGTGCGCGAGCTGGGTGCCAAGTCGGTGGTCATTACGAGCGCCGTGGTCAATGGCACGAACGCGGTTATCGGTTACGACCATGTGGCGGGGGAGTACTTCACGATCCCCTTCGACCTGATCCCGGTCTACTTCCCGGGCACGGGCGACACGTTCTCGGCGGTGCTCGTCGGCCGCGTAATGGCTGGTTGGAGCCTGCAGCGCGCGACGTCCGATGCCATGCGCGTGGTAGCCGAGCTTATCGAGCGCAATGCCGACCAGGAGGACAAGTCCGCCGGCCTTCCCATCGAGGCCTGCCTGGATGTGATTGACCATGAGTAACGCCGACGAGAGCGGCACCGAGGCAGCGGGCGAGAACAAGCCGCTCGGCGCGCCGCGTGGCAAGCGTCCGCGTATCCGCGTGAGCTGCGTGGACCAGCTGGGTGCGTGCCGCTGCCACCATGGTCACAAGCCGGGCGACGTTTTTGACTTCGACCGAGACCGCGGCAAGATGTGCGCCATGGCCTGCCATGTGGGCTTTCCCTATATCGATATCCTGCGCTATGGCGGAACCGTGCCTGGTAACGAGCCTGGTACGGCAAAGTTCTGCTGCCCCGAGGTCGATACGCTGAACGTTTGGCTCGCCGAGATCGTCGACGAGTAATCGAGCGCAATGTGACAGAGGGACAGTCCCTTTGTCACATTCGCCGGTGGTGTTCCTTCTATTATGCTTGTAATCTCAAATCTCTGCATTTCATACGTTTTTAGGTTCTAAAAATTCTGCGTTTCATCGATAATTAAGCGTATAAAACTTTGCATTTCATTTGATGACACTGAGGGGAGAGCCTATGCTGCGCAGGAAAATAGCGGCAGAGCTGGAGCGTTGGCTGAAGTCTGCCGAGCAAAAGGCCTTATTCATTACGGGTTCTCGCCAGATCGGCAAAAGCTATTCGATTCGCGCATTTGGCAAAGCCAACCATGCAACCTACATCGAGCTTAACCTCATGGAAAATCGCCAGGCAAAAGATGCTCTTCTCGAGGCGCGGGATGCCGATGATTTCATCAGCAGGGTGACGCTTCTTTCGGGAAAGTCGATTGCACCAGGCAAAACGCTCGTGTTTATCGATGAGGTCCAAGAGGCCCCCGACATCATGACGATGGCAAAGTTCCTTGTTGAGGACGGGAGATGCCGCTGGGCGTTTTCGGGGTCAATGCTCGGGACCCAGTTCAAGGGCGTCAGGTCCTATCCCGTGGGGTATGTCCACGAGCTTAGGATGTTCCCGCTCGATTTTGAGGAGTTTTGCTGGGCAACCGGGGTGAGCGAGGGGGCTCGCCAAACGATACGTGACGCGTGTATCAGCGAGAGGCCCGTTCCTGATTACATTCATGACGCGATGATGGCAAACTTCAGGACCTATACCGTTGTCGGCGGAATGCCGGAGGTCGTGCAGCGTTTCCTTGACACGCAGGGCGACCTTGCCTCTGTTCGTCAGCTACAGTCAGAGCTCAACGAGCAGTACCGGCGGGATATCTCCAAGTATGCAAGCGGGCGAGCCCTTCAGGTGCAGAGCATCTACGATCAGCTCCCTATTATGCTCGAGGGCGAAAACAAGCGCTTCGTGCTCAATTCCATTGACCCCAAGGCTCACTACGAGAAGTATCAGCGAGATTTTGTATGGCTTGTCGATGCCGGCGTTGCTCTCAAAGTCGATATCGTAACCGAGCCAAAATCGCCCCTGCTCAAGACGGCGCGGCCATCGCAGTTCAAGCTATATCAATCGGATACGGGCATGTTGATGGCGCGCTACCCCGTTGGAGTCGCCCAAGCGGCGTATCTTGATAGTAAGGAGCCCAATCTGGGCGGCATTTACGAAAACGTGGTGGCCCAGCAGCTGGTCGCCCAAAATCGCCAGCTTTACTACTATCAGACAAAAAAGCGCGGTGAAGTGGACTTTGTGGTCGATGGGCCGGATGGGACGGCTGTTCCGATCGAGGTTAAATCGGGCCCCTATTACCACGCGCACGCTGCGCTCGGTCATGTGCTTGACACGGCTGAATATGGCGTAAGGCTCGGGATTGTTTTCTCGAGAGGCAACGTTGAGCGCAACGGAGCGGTTCTCTATTTGCCGCTATATGCGACCTGGGCCCTTTCGGATGTTTTGGGCGACTCCTGTGCCGAGGGGATAAAGCTGGAGGTCAAGCCGGTCTAGGGCCAGTCCCGGATGTGACAAAGGGACAGTCCCTTTGCCACACTCATTTTTCATGTCGGAGATTATCCGCGCTCGTTTCGCGCCGAAGGCGTGGCCCGCGGCCTCGCTTGCCTACAGCTGCTCGAGCATAGCGGTGCAACCGGCGACTACATCGCGGTAGGTGGCGTCGAAATTGCCGGTGTACCAGGGGTCGGCCACGTCGCCGGGGCGCTCGGCCCAATCGAGCAAGCGCGTAATCTTGCCGTCGGGGTCGTCGCCAAAGATGCGACGCAGGCCACGTGCGTTCTCGGCATCCATATAGACAATGTGATCCCAGTCGCCATACTCCGCGCGACGTACCTGGCGGGCACGGTGCGCAACGACGGGAATCCCGACTTCACGCAGCTTGGCGACCGTGCCATGATGCGGTGGGTTGCCGATCTCCTCAGTTGAGGTCGCAGCGGAGTCAATGACAAACTCGCCCGCGCGCCCGGCGCGCCGCACCAGCTCGGTAAACACCGACTCAGCCATCGTCGAGCGACAGATGTTCCCATAACAGATAAACAGTACACGTTGCATATGCGGTTTCCTTTCGATCGCCATCATCGAGCTCGAGTATCGCATCTACGCCTGTGCCATCGCCCTCTTGCGTTCCCAGCGAGCCAACTTAATCGTCACCAGCGTGAGCGCCCAGGCCACAAGCGAGAACGCGGCGCCCACTGCGCCTACGTATGCAATGCCAACTCCGCTTACCACGGCGCCGCCCACCGCAGTGCCAAACGAGATGCCGACATTAAACGCCATGGGCTCCACCGAGCTTGCGAGCACCATCGACTTGGGGTGGCGGCTGCGTGCTACATCCATAAAGTGCGTGATGCACGAGACCGAGAACAGGTACATGAGCATCGCCAGGCTAAAGACAAAGACAAGTGCGAGCGGCATGGCAGCGCCTACGGCAAACAGCCCAAACAATGCCGCCGCCTGCAGCACAAACGTCACAAGCAGCGCCTTCATGCCAAAACGCGCATCGATCCATCCGCCCAGGATGTTCGAGATCAGGCAGAACACGCCGTAGGCCATAAGCGTGGTACTGGCTTCGACCGTGCCCATACCTAGCACCTGCTCCAGATAGGGCGTCACGTAGCCGTAGAACACATAGACCGAGCCCACGCCAAACAAGAAGATAAGCATGCCGGTGATGATGCTCGGCTCTTGCAGCAGACCCGCCTGCTCACGAAAGGTGGCGGGCTCATCGGTTTGCCCAGCGCGCGGCATAAACGCCACGAGCGCTCCGCAGATCAAAACGGCAAAGGTAAGCGTGCCGTACATGGCAACGTGCCAGTCGAGCGTGTCGGCCACAAACTTGCCGATCGAGGTCACGAAGACCATCGCCACGGAAAACGCACCATATACCACCGAGATGGCGAGCGAAGTTTGCTGCGGGGACAGAAGCTCAGGGATGTACGTCACGCCCACGGCGAGCAGCGTACCCGAGACGGAGCCCAGGATGATGCGCGAGATAAACAGCACCTGGAAGTTGGGCGCCAGCGCCATGACCAGATTGCCGAGCACAAAGATAATGCTGTAGCACACGAGCAGCTGGTAGCGGCGAAAACGCCCCGTGCTGAGCGCGAGCACCGGCGTCGCGATGGCGTAGACAAGTGCGAACACGCTAATAAGTTGGCCTGCGGTGGCAAGCGATACGCCGAGTTCCGTCGCCAGGTCACTTTCGATGCCGATGACCACGAACTCGGAGCAGCCGAGCGAGAATCCCAACAGCACGAGCAGCGCCAGGCAGAGCTTGGTGCGCGCGGGGGAGAGTGCGGCGGCGGTTGACTTACTTTTAGGCGTGGTTGCGGCGGTCAAGGTTGTCACTCCAATGTCGCATGAATAAGCGGGATTCAATCCCTGCAACTCTAACAGAATGTGACAAAGGGACAGTCCCTTTGTCGCATTGCGCTGCCAGCCAGTCGCCCAAACCGTCACAACATTCGATGAAAATCTCGAAATCGAGGAAAAGCGTCGAATGTTGTGACGGTTTTTGTGTCCGGCGCGGGTGAGCTTCGGTGCCGTCTGGGGGTATAAGGCTGGCAAGTATTTATTTGCGAGGCCTAAGGGGCGCCCCGTATGGATATCGATAACTTTGAATGGTGGTATAGCGAGGGCGAGGCTCCGGACGAGGAGTGGGACGAGCCCATGCCGCGTGACGTGTCGAGCGACGAGGATGAGACCGGCAACGACGTCGCCGCCGATTCGGACGCCGCCCTCGACCCCGTCGAGCCCCTGACCTTCGAACAAGCTTGGGCCCAGGCCGAGGCAGACGAGGCCAAGGCCGACGCTACGGCCACGCTCGGCGAGCCAGCCGACATGTCGATCTCGCCGGCAAAGACCCCGCAGCCGCGCCACACCATCGATCCCGGCAGCACGGCATCCTTCAGCATTCTCGACGTGCCCTCGCAGGGTGCCCAGGCGCCCGCGCCCACACGTCGCCCCAATCTGTCTCGCGAGGAAGATGCAGGACGTCGCTCTCCGCTTGGCCCCATCCTTATCGCCTTCATGGCCGGCGTTATCGCATGCTCGGTAATTGGAAACGTCTGGAGCCATGTCGAGCAGCAGCGAAAAGACGCCGCCAAGGTCGAGATGTCTGTCGAGCAATCGCTCGGCCGCACGCGCTCGGTACATGTGTCGGTCGAGGTCAAGGACGGCGCGACGTGGGACACCGCGCGCGGCGACAGCCAAATGCTCATCCATATCGTGGGGCGCACGCTCAAAGGGCAGACGATTGACGAGTATCAATACGTCAATTCCGCTGGTGACGGCATCGAACTTAAGCCCGGCGACTACGAGCTCACCGTCGATGAACCGCCCGTCGCCACCGACGGCACGAGCTTCCGCGCCTCAAAGCGCATGGTCCCCGTGAGCTTTAACTCACAGGCGCCCGATACGGTCGACACCACGCCACAGGGCGGGTTCGACCTTTACGTAGATACCCAGTAGGCGCTCGCCGCTCATTCCGCTATGGCTACTCAATAATCGCCTGCCGTCCCGTCTCGCCGCCAAGAGTGGGACAATAGCCCTCGACACTATTGTTTACTTTTGGAGGAAGTAGCATGTCCACCGTCACTACCATCAAGCGCGGCGGCCTTACCGCGGCCATCGATTCCATGGGCGCCCAGCTCAAGAGCCTTGCCCTCAACGGCAATGAGTATCTGTGGCAGGGAGACCCGGCCTTTTGGGGCAAGCACGCGCCTATCCTGTTCCCCATCGTGGGATCGCTGCGCAACAATACGGCGACGTCTGCGGCCGGCACCTGCGAGATGGCGCGCCACGGCATCGCACGCATTGTCGAGCACAAGATCGTCGAGGTGTCGGAGGATGGTTCGTCCGTTACCTACGAGCTCACCGACACGCCCGAGTCGCTCAAGGCGTTCCCGTTCCACTTTAAGCTCAACATGACCTATTCCCTGACTGGCGACGCCACCCTCACGCAGACCTTTGCCGTCACCAACACCGGCGACGTGGACCTGCCGTTCTCGGTGGGCGGCCACCCCGCATTTAACGTGCCCGCCCCCGGTGCCGAGGACGAGACGTTCGAGGATTACGAGCTGGCGTTTACCGAGGCTTGGACCAACGAGGCCCCCATCATCACGCCCGATGGCCTTATGACGTTCGAGGGCAGCTACAAGGCCCCCGATAACTCGGACGTACTGCCCATCACGCACCGCAGCTTCGATAACGACGCCATCATGTTCACCGATACCCCGGGCTCCACCCTCACGCTGCGCGGCCGCAAGTCGGGCCACGGCGTCAAGATCGACTTTGAGGGCTTTAAGTACATCGGCGTGTGGTCTGCCGCCAACGACGCTCCGTTTGTGGCGCTCGAGCCCTGGACCGGTCACACCACCATGGACACCGAGGACGACGTCTTTGAGCATAAGGTCAACACCATCACCTTGGCTCCCGGCGAGACGGACAAGCGCAGCTTTAGCGTTACCTTGCTCTAGAGGTTCCGCCGCTCGGTCGATGCTGCGCGCCGTCCAGAGCGATAATTTGTCATTCAAAAGGCAAGGCATAGACCTTCTGGTCATGCCTTGCCTTTTTCATGCCACTTGTTCGCTCTGGACGTCGCTCGCCGGCATTGCCAAAACATCGGCGTCCCCAATGACTACCGTGTGTCTATTAATTTTTCGAGCTTGTGCTGCGCTGCTGGTTGCTGGCGTATATCCTGTTAAGTCGTCAGCATACGATTCAACAGGGAAGGCAGATTATGCATTCTCCCCATCAACGCGACGCGCATCCACAGCCGGTATGCAGCCGTCGCATCTTTTTAGGTAGCGCTCTCGCTGCGAGCGCTTCCGTCGTCGCCGGCGCGCTTGCCGGCTGTCAGCGCCCGTCAACGCTCAAGGTGGTTCAGCCCACGACGGGCGGCGGTCGCGACGACCTGTCCGATTCCGTGATCGGCAAGGATAAGATCCGCATTGGCATGGAGGCGGCCTACGCCCCGTACAACTGGCAGGTCTCCGAGGCCAGCGAGTACACCATCCCCATCGACAACGTGCAGGGTGCCTATGCCGATGGCTACGACGTGCAGATCGCCAAGATCGTCTGCAAGGCCCTCGGTGGCGAGCCCGTTGCCGTCAAGCAGAGTTTCTCGGGCCTTATCGATTCGCTCAACAACGGCCAAATCGACCTCATCATCGCTGGCATGAGCGCCACGCCCGAGCGCGAGGAGTCCGTCGGCTTTTCCGATCCGTACTTTATTGGCTACTTTGGCCTGTTCGTAAAAGAGGGCTCGCCCTACCAAAATGCGACCAAGCTCAGCGACTTTAGCGGCGCCACGGTGCTCGGGCAAAAGGACACCATGCTCGATACCGTCATCGACGAGATCCCGGGCGTTGTGCACAAAAACCCGGTCGATTCGGTCCCCACGGTGTTTTCGAACCTGCTGCAGGGCACCTGCGACGCCGTGACCTACAATACCGAGAACGAGAAGGGCTATATGGCCCAAAACCCGGGTATCGTGCCGATTCAGTTTGCCGATGGCGAGGGCTTTAAGCAGGAGGTCACGGCAAACGTCGGCTGCCGTAAGGGCTCGGATAAGCTGCTTAAGCTCATCGACAAGACACTCAAGGGCATTAGCCAAGAGGAGCGCGACCAAATGTGGGGCGCGTGCCTCGACCGTCAACCGGCATAGGGAGGCAGCATGAAAGCCATTAATCGTCTGGCCTCCTTTATCAAGGCCGACCACCGTTATGTGTACCTGGGCACGAGCGTTATCGCGGCGCTCGGCCTGGCGTTTAGCCAGCGCAATCCCACGCCGCTGAGCTTCTTGGCACCTACGGGCGTCTTCCAGGATTGCCTCTGGGCAATCCTTTGGGCCTGGCTCGTCGCGTCGGCGGCAGCGCTCGTCACCAAGCTTATGCACTGGAGCGACTATCGCGAGGCGTCGCCGTTCGCATCCGAGCGTTTCCGTCGTGGCGCACGCTTGGGCAGCTACGTCGTGGTCGCCATCGCGGCGATCTTTTTCGTGGACCGTTGCGTCATGTCATTTATCGACCTGGTGCAGGTGAGCATTGTCTCGGATTCCAACCCCAGCGACTTTTTGCCGAGCCTGGTCTACATGACCTACAAGAGCGGCGACTTCTTCATCCGCGGCATCGAGATCACCATTGCGCTCGCGACCTTCGGCACCGTCATCGCATTCTTCCTGGCGCTGCTCTTTGTGTTCCTGCGTATTCAGACCTTCGACCGCGTGGATAACGACCTGGTGCGCTTCTTTAAGAGCATCGGCCGCGGCTTTACGACCGTCTACTCCACCATCGTTCGCGGCACGCCTATGATGGTCCAGGGCCTGCTCATCTATTACGCGGGCTTCACCGTTTTGCGCGGCATGGGCCTCGAGACCGCCCAGGCCAACCAGATTTGGAGTACCTTCACCGCCGGCCTCGTCACCATCTCGCTCAACTCCACCGCCTACATGATGGAGGTCCTGCGCGGCGGCATCGAGTCCATCGATCCCGGCCAGGCCGAGGCGGCGCGCTCGCTGGGCCTGTCGCAGTGGCAAGCCATGCGCAAGGTCGTGTTCCCCCAGGGCATTAAAAACGCGATTCCGGCGCTCACCAACGAGCTCATCATCAACATCAAGGATTCGTCGGTGCTCTCGGTCATCGGCGTGTTTGACCTCATGTACGCCACCACCACCGTCGCCGGCGTGTACTACCGCCAGATGGAGGTCTACTGCGTGGCGCTCGTGGTCTACCTGATCCTGACGCTCGTGGCGAGCCGCCTGCTCGAGGCCTTTGGCAAAAAGCTCGGCGCCGAGGCTCCGGTCACGCTGCCCAGCTCCAACTAGGCTCAAGACGAGGAGAATCATCATGGCAGATACCGCCATTACCGGCGTTGCGGCCGCCGCACAGACCAATGAGCCGCTCATCCGCGTCGAGGGCCTGCGCAAGAGCTTCGGCTCGCTCGAGGTACTCAAGGGCATCGACCTGTCCGTCAATCCCGGCGAGGTCGTCACCATCATCGGCGCCTCGGGTTCGGGCAAGTCGACCTTCCTGCGCTGCCTCAACCTGCTCGAGACCCCGGACGCGGGCCACATCTGGTTCCACGGCCAGGACCTCACGGCCGAGCGCTGCAACATCAACAAGCTGCGCGAGGACATCGGCATGGTGTTCCAGGGCTTTAACCTGTTCAACAACATGGATGTGCTCGACAACTGCACGCTCGCGCCCGTCACGCTCAAAAAGATGAGCAAGGCCGAGGCCGAGAAGGTCGCGATGGAGCATCTGACGAGCGTGGGGCTCGAGAAGTTCGCGCACGCCGCCGTGGGTCGCCTGTCCGGCGGCCAAAAGCAGCGCGTTGCCATCGCTCGTGCCCTATGCATGAATCCGCAGATCATGCTGTTCGACGAGCCGACCTCCGCACTCGACCCCGAGATCGTGGGAGAGGTGCTCGAGGTCATGCGCAAGCTCGCTGCCGACGGCATGACCATGGTCGTCGTCACACACGAGATGGCCTTTGCCCGAACCGTGTCCGACCGCGTGGTCTTTATGGACAAGGGCGTGGTGCTCGAGGACGCCGCGCCGGCCGAGCTCTTCGGCAACCCCAAACACCAGCGCACCCGCGAGTTCCTCTCGCGTTATCTCGAGGACAAATAACCGACCGCAAACGCTTACGTGGCAGGGCCGCTCCGGTGGGGCGGCCCTCGTCATCACAATCGAAAGGATGCCATGGCTGAGGTTTGGCGCTTCTTTGCGCATGAGGATGATTTTGCCGATTTGGACGAAGCCGGCGCGTGCGAGCGCCTGGGCCGTGTGCTGTCGTTTCCGACCGTCTCGAGCATGGATGCCGAGGCGGTGGATTGGCGGCCGTTCGACGACCTGCGCGCCTATATGCAGCAGGCGTGGCCGCACGTATTTGCGTCGGGTAAGGCCGAGCTCATCGATCATTCGTTGCTGGTGACGCTTTCCGGCTCCGACCCTGCGCTCAAGCCCGTTGTGCTCATGGGCCACATGGACGTGGTTCCCGTGGTGCCGGGTACCGAGGCCGACTGGACGCACGCCCCCTTTAGCGGGCACGTGGACGACACCTACATCTGGGGCCGCGGCGCGATCGACATGAAGGACCAGGTCGCAGGCATTCTCGAGGCTGTCGAGTATGCGCTGGCGCACGGTTGGCAGCACGAGCGCACGCTGCTCCTGGCCTTTGGCCAGGACGAGGAAACCACGCAGTTCGGTGCGGGTGCCATCGGCCGCGTGCTCGAGGAGCGCGGCATTGAGCTTGAGTACCTGATCGACGAGGGTGACTACCGCATCGTTCCAGCTGCCGAGTACGGCGCGGGCGAGGGCTGGCTTATGTATGCCGACCTTGCTGAGAAGGGCTACGCCGATATTGTGCTCAAGACGAAGAGTGAGGGCGGGCATTCGTCCAACCCCTACGGCGGCACATCGCTCGAGGTACTGAGCCGCGCTATCGCCGCAATCTGCGATATCGAGTGGCCGACGCGCGTTACGGACCTGCTTGCCGTACAGCTCGTCGAGCTGGGGCTCTATACGGCGGATGAGATTGCCACCAACAAGGATGCCATCGTGCGTGCGTGCCTCGCCAGCAAGAAACTCTATCCGCTCGTGACCACCACCTGTGCACCGACCCAAATCGAGGGCGGTAGCACCGGTGCTAACGTGATGCCGCAGGATATGTGGGCCAATATCAACTTCCGCATGCTCGAAGGCACGAGCGTGGCCGACGTTGTGGCGCGCTGCCGTGAGGCGGTTGCCGGGGCGGACCTTGCCGGTCGTGTCGAAGTGGAGCTGGGCCCCGGCAGCTCCGAACCCTCGCCGTCCCCGCGCATCGGTGGTCCCGGCCTCGAGGCGGTTCGCTCCATCGCCGCCCGCTATTTCCGTGATCCAAAGGGGACGGAGGAAAACGGATCATTCGAGCCAGTGGCAATTGTGCCCTCGACCGTGATCGGTGCGACCGACGCTGCCAACTACCAGCGCATTTGCCCTGAGTGCATTCGCTTCTCGGCCTTTGTGGTTGATGACGACGAGTGTGATCGCGGCGTCCACGGCACCAACGAGCGCATCACCCGCCGCGCCTACCTCCAGGGTGTCCGCTTCCTCATCGCCCTGCTCCACACGCTCTAGCATGCGACAAAGGGACTGAGCCGATTTCATCGGTAATGAGACAAAAACTGTCATAGAATAAGACTAAGATATCTTAAGAGACATATGCTGGGGTTGGTATTCCTTGAACGACTGCGGACATGTGCCAGACTGCCTCGGCCCCGGGGAGCACCCGGGCAGGTCGCCGTGTGACTGGGGAGGAAATTATGCAGGAGCTCAGAGAGACGACGTCTCGACTCGTGAATAATGCTACCGGGGGGGGGTGTCTAAGCAGGGAACTTCCTGGTGAACACCGGCCGCGCGAGCGGTGGTCCGTCATGTCTTGTGGCCGTCGTCGCGGGCTGCGCCCGGTCTCGCCATATGTGATTGTTCTGGCCCTCGCCGTCGTGCTGACGGCGAGTTTCTTCCTGCCGACCCGTGCGGAAGCGGTGTTTTCGGACTACACGGTTCCGACGATTTCGCCTTCGGGGACAACAATCAACCTGTTTGATTACTGGGTGAATTCGGAGGATCACCTGTCGGTCAGTGGATCCGACGGCATCAACAAGGGCCACCGCTTCCAGTTCAAGGATCAGGGAGCCAGCGAGGAGCTCAACCAGTATACGAATGGCTCCTTTCCTCGCACCGGCATCGTGAACAACGTTCTTACCGGCGGTTACCCGAAGCTCACCGACCGCTGGGGCAGAGAATCCCTCGGCTACCTGTTTGATTCTTCCACCCAGACGGGCAAGATATCCCATATGGGTGTGACGGGTCTGTTGCAGGTCAAGGGTGGCTACTACGAGTATGACAGCTCGCAGAACTACGCGGCGTACAACTCCAAGAAGAATGCATTTGATGTCTACAATGCTGCCGGCGTTATGCAAGCGGGGGCTTGGCCTCGTACAGTAGGCCAGTTCTTCCCCTTCGATGCGGCTGATGAGGTATTCAAGGAGAAGGACGGCAAACTCGTCCCGAACGGCATTACGTCGCAGAACGTCGGCGACCCGCAATATAACGACAGAAAACCCCTCAACCATTATTTCGGCCTCTCCATGTCGTCGCGCTTCGTGCAGCCGGAGGGTGGTAAAACGAATGCTGGCAAGCCCATGACCTTTGAGTTCGCCGGCGACGACGACGTCTGGGTGTTCATTGACGATGTCCTCGTGGGCGACATTGGCGGCATCCACACCAGTGCTAAGCTGACCATTGACTTCCAAACGGGCGAGATTAAGGTTAACGATTCCCCAAACGGCACGCTGTTAAGCAAGTTCAATGATGCGGGGCGGGGCACTTCGGGCTTCGCTGGCAGCACCTTCGCTAACGGCACCAGCCACACGCTCAAGTTCTTCTACTTGGAGCGTGGCGCCACCGACTCCAACATGAAGCTCAAGTACAACCTCGTGACGGTTCCCGAGTCCGACATTATCAAGTTCGACCAGGATGGCGGTCTGGTGGAGGGCGCTCAGTTCGCGCTGTACAAGACAGACGAGAACTTCACTGACACGACCACTGATCAGGAATGCCTTCTTGGCTCCGGCACCACGGACGCGGATGGACAACTGACGCTCACGAATGACGATGACAACGGCGTCATCAACTTCGACGATCTTTACAAGCTAGGTTGCCGGTACTACCTCCTGAAGGAAACGAAGGTGCCCGAGGGATACCGCTCGAGTCTCACGGCGACGGATGGCAGCATGCAGTTCGAGTATGTGCCCACGAGCGACAAGGGCGGCGCGGGCGGCGTCATCATCAACCGCGGCGGTATGGACGCGGACAGCTCCGTTTGGCAGAGCGGTGCGTTCGCCGGCTCGAAGGAGACCATCACCGCGCCGTCGACCGTGTACAAGGCGAATGATGGCCTGATGAAGTCCAACGAGACCGTTAGCCCGGGCTCCGGCATACTGTTCGCTGTGGTGCTCAAGCGCGACAAAAGCGCAGGCACAAGTATCAAAGATCCGAGCAATTGGTACGCCGTGTCGGGCGACCCATCGACGGGAGCGGGATACACCCTCGCCAAGGAGCCGGGCATGACCGGTGCTATCGAGGCGGCGAAGAAGGACCTGCACGCCTTCACGCTCAACACAAGCGGCCAGTACCAGGTAGAGATTCAAAATCTGCCCGGTGACATCTCCAAGTACTACTACTACCTGCTGAGCGGTGATGCCCGCAAGGATGCCGAGTACACGGTGGCCATCTACCACACAACGGCGAGCTCGATCGGCGACGCGACGCCCGAGAACACCGTCCACGTGTACAGCGACGACATCGCAGACGGCACGAACTTCAAGCGACAGTTCGCCACGCGCTTGCTCGTCACGAACATCCAGAATCGCCTGTTCGTGCAGAAGACCGATACCGAGGGCAACCCCGTAGACGGCGCGAAGTTCGGCCTGTACACGGCCGATCAGGTGACAACAGACGCGAACGGCAAGGTCGTGCTCAAGGGCGAGCAGACCCCCTACGACACCCTGACGACGGGGTCGGTCGGCAACCCGGTCCCGCTCGAAGGTGCGGGCATATTCCCGAATACAAGCGCCGGTAACATGCCGCTCGTGAATGGAACTTACTTCCTAAAGGAGGTCTCGGCTCCCAAGGGCTTCCTGCTTAACGACACGCTCACCAAGGTGATTGTGGACGATTACGGCGTCCATGCCGATGCTGGTACGGACGATGACGGCGTTTCGACGTTCGTGGGCCCGGGCGCGCTCATGAAGAGTCTGGGCCAGTTTGGCGCAGAGGTCGACATCGACAACACGCTCACGTGGATCAAGGGTATGCGGCAGACCTCGAATGGCGAGACCAATGATAACGGCAACCTGACGTGGACCGATGTCGAACCCGTGGGTGCAGACGACACAGTGCGCCTCAAGTACGGCGCTAACGGATGCATGTACCAGTATGGGCCCACCGAGGAGGGCAAACCCTACCGCCTGGAGACCGAGACGGGCTGGATACGTATGGGTATCACCCAGGACGAGCGGCCCAAGGGGACCACGTCGAAAGGTGCCCGTGCCAATCTGGGCGACATGAACCTGAATGCCCTGTTCACGGGTGTCACCTGTGTGCGCGTGGCTAACAAGCGCGAGGCGAGCCTCGAGGTGACGAAGAAGGTCGTGGTGCCCGATGGCCTGACGGGCAATAAGGACGCGGGATTTACCTTTAAGTTCACCGTGCCAAAGGGGAAGACGTACAAGGCTGCGGTGTTCGAGAAGGCGGGTACCGTCGATGAGAAGCAGGTCGGCAACGTGTTCGACCTGACAAATGGCTATTCGCAAACCATCAAGGCCGACGAGACGATTCGCGTGTACGGACTTGGCGAGGGCGACGAGTACACGGTGCAGGAGCTGACCGGCGCAGACGAGATGCCCGCGGGCTATAAGCTGACCGGCCGCAAGCAGGGTGACAAGAATCTGACCGGCGCAGGCGATGGTATCATCACCGGTAAGATCGCGAAGCAAAATACCGACGGCACGCTGGCCGAAGCCAACAAGCTGGTGTTTACCAACACTTACACGGCGGAAGCCAGCGACAAACTGACCCCACAGGTAACGAAGAAGATCTCCGGCACCGAGAGGACGGACAAGAAGTTCTCGTTCACGCTGGCTGCCACGTCGAAGACGAAGGATAAGATTGACGCCGGCGATCTGGAGGATGACGGTCTAAAGGGTGACACACCCTCGGAGTCCAAGACCACGAAGGGGGAGATCACCGGCAAGGACGGTCAGCCCCTCAACTTCTCCGACATGACATTCAACAAGGCAGGCGACTACACGTTTACGCTCACCGAGGCCCACGGGGAAGATGACGATCCTAATACGACTGGTGTGCAGAACGCTGGTTGGACGATGGACGATTCCACCTACACCGTCACGGTGAAGGTTGAGGACAAGAATGCCAAGCTGACTGTCACAGGCGTGGCGGTGGAAAAGGACGGCGATGACAAGAGCGAGACGCTTGAGGTCAAGAAAGGCAAGGTGAACCTCGCCACCTTTACCAACAGCTATGCTGCGAAGGGTTCCGTGACCCTGGCGGCGAAGAAGCACTTTACGGGCGGTGCGCTCGCGGGGAACGATTTCTCGTTTGCTCTGTACAAGGGTGACAAGGCGGAAGGCACGCCCCTTGAGACCGTCACGAACGACGAGAACGGCAACATTACCTTCCAGCCCATCAACTACGCCGAGGCCGGTGACTACGACTACACCATCAAGGAGGTGAAGGGCGCCGACCCGACCGTCGTCTACGACGGTCAGGAAGTGAAGGTCAAGGTCAGCGTCACCGATAACAAGAACGGCACGCTGGGCGCAACCGCCACCTACGACGGCAAGGCCGACGTTCCGACCTTCACCAACTCGAAGCCGACGACGGACGTTACCGTCGAGGCAACGAAGACCCTCACGGGCAAGGCGCTGACGGACGGCGCGTTCGCCTTCGGCCTGTACGACCAGGCCGGCAACGAGGTCGCCAAGGGCGCCAACGACCGGGACGGCAAGGTCAAGCTGACCGTCAAGGGCCTGAACCTGGGCGAGTACGACTACACGCTCAAGGAGGTCGCTGGCAGCGATTCGACCATCACCTACGATTCCACGGAGGTGAGGGTTCACGTCTCGGTGAAGGCGGAGGGCGACAAGGCGAAGGCGACCGTCACTTACGACGGCAAGAACGATATCCCGACCTTCAAGAACACGTATCAGCCCGCCGAGACCTCGGTGACGCTCGCGGCGAAGAAGGCCTATGTGAAGTCCGACAGCACGCCGGCTGCGCTCAAGGGCGGCGAGTTCGCCTTCGACCTGTACGAGGGCGATCTGACGGCCGAGCAGCTGAAGGGCAAGCAACCCATCCGGAGCGCCAAGAACGGCGAGGACGGCACCGTCACCTTCCCGGCCATCAACTACACCAAGGCCGGCGAGTACAAGTACACCATCGTGGAGAAGAAGGGCGACCTGTCCCACGTGACCTTCGACGACACGGTGCACCATGCCGCGGTGAAGGTCATGGACAAAGCTGGCAAGCTGGACGCCGCCGTTGCCTACGATGGTGACAAGGCCGATGCCCCCACCTTCACGAACACCTACACCGCAAAGGGATCCGTGGAGCTGACGGCGACCAAGGTCGTTGCGGTCGCGCCGGGCTTCACGCACGACACCAAGCTGAAGGGCGGCGAATACACGTTCGAGCTGAAGGACGCCGACGGCGAGGTGCTCGACACCGCGAAGAACGAGGCCGATGGCACGGTGAAGTTCACGCGCGACTTCGAGCTCGCCGACCTGGGCGGCGCCGCGAGCAAGGACTTCGCCTACACCATCGCGGAGAAGCCGGGCGCGGAGGCCGGCATGGTCTATGACAACCATACCCTCACCTATACGGTGACGGTCACAGACGATGGCGCCGGTACGCTGACGGCCACACCGCAGGTAACGAGTGGAGACAAGACCTTCACGAACACGTACCACCCGAAGGAGACCTCGGTAACGCTCAAGGCGACGAAGCGCTTCACGGGCGGTGAGCTCGCGGGGAGTGACTTCACGTTCCAGCTGCTCGACAAGGACGGCAGCGTGGTCCAGACTGTCCAAAACGAGAAGGACGGCAAGGTCGCCTTTGCAGCCATCGACTACGCTACGCCGGGCGACCACGACTACACCATCGAGGAGGTGAAGGGCGCCGACTCGACCGTCGTCTACGATGCGAAGGGCGTGAAGGTCCACGTCAAGGTCACCGACGAAAAGGGCGAGCTGAAGGCGACCGTCACCTACGACGGTGAGAAGGCCGTGCCGACCTTCACCAACACGAAGCCGACGGCGGACGTCACCGTTGAGGCCACGAAAGTTCTCGCGGGCAAGGACCTGACGGCCGATGCGTTCACCTTCGGCTTGTACGACCAGGACGGCAATGAGGACGCTCGCGGCACCAACGATAAGAATGGCAAGGTCAAGCTGACCGTCAAGGGCCTGAACCTGGGCGAGTACGACTACACGCTCAAGGAGGAGAAGGCCAGCCAGTCCGTCGACGGCGTGGCCTACGACGCCAAGGAAGTCAAGGTCCACGTCAAGGTAGAGCAGAACCAGGACGACAACAACAAGACGAAGGTGACCGTCACCTATGACGGTACCGCTACGGCTCCCACCTTCAACAACACCTACACCGCAAAGGGATCCGTGGAGCTGACGGCGACCAAGACCATCAAGGTCGCGGACGGCTTCGATCACACGACGAAGCCTGCGGACGGCGAGTTCACCTTCGACCTGAAGGACGCTGCCGGCAACGTGATCGCAACCGCGAAGAACGATGCAAACGGCAAGGTCTGCTTCACGCGCGAGTTCCAGCTCTCCGACTTGGACGGCGCCGCGAGCAAGGACTTCACCTACACCATCGTGGAGCAGCCGGGCGCGGAGCCGGGCATGGTCTATGACACCCATGCGCTCACCTATACGGTGACGGTCACAGACGGCGGGAACGGAGCACTGAATGCGAAGGCGATCGTGACGAGCGCATCCGGCTCGGATACCTTCACCAACACCTACCAGCCGGCCGCGACCGGTCTGGCCCTCGGTGCGCAGAAGAGCTATGTGAAGAAGGACGACAACACGCCGATCGTCCCCAAGGACGGCGAGTTCACCTTCGATGTGTACGAGGGCAACCTTACGGCTGAGCAGCTGAAAGGCAAGCAACCCGTCCGGACCGCGACCAACGACGCGAACGGAAGCGTCGGCTTCGACGCCTTCTCCTACGCGAAGCCGGGCACGCACGAGTACACCATCGTTGAGCGGAAGGGCGATCTGGCCTACGTGACCTACGACGCCGCGGTGCACCATGCCGTGGTGACGGTTGCGGACAATGCCGGCACGCTGCAGGCGAGCGTCGCCTACGACGGTACGGACGCCACGAAGCCCACCTTCACCAACACTTACGAGGCACGGGCGACGGACTCCGGTGCGATCGCCCTCACCAAGAGCGTTAACGTGCACGACGGCAGCTATCAGCTAAAGGCGGGAGACTTCGCCTTCGAGCTGATGGGGTCTGACGGCTCGGTGATCCAGACCCGGAAGAACGATGCTGACGGCAATGTTGCCTTCGACAAACTGATCTTCGACCATGCGGGCACCTTTACCTACACGGTCCGCGAGGTGCAGCCGACGGACGACGCGCCGGGCGTGCTGGGCGTGACCTACACCGGCAAGACGTACACCCTGACCTACGTGGTGGAGGACAACAACGACGGCAAGCTGGTGGTAAAGAGCTCCACGGTGAAGCCGAGCGAGGGTACCGAGAACGGCGTCTCGCCCGGAACCATGGCGTTTGCGAACAGCTACCAGCCGGGACAGACCTCCTACCAGATTTCTGGCACCAAGGTGCTTAAGAATGCCGACCCGGCCACCACGCGGACGCCCGCCGATGGCGAGTTCACGTTCGCGCTGATTGATGTGGCCACGGGGCAGGAGATCGACCGGACCACGAACGTGGGTAACGCGTTTACCTTCAAGGCCATCTCGTATACCGCGACTGGTTCGCATGCGTACCAGGTGAAGGAGGTTGCGGGCCATGATGGCACCATTACTTACAGCGATGCGGTGTTGGACGTGACGGTGAACGTGACCGACGACGGCGGCAGCGGTCAGCTGACCGCGACGGCGAGCAAGGCGGCTGCTGATCTGACTTTCACCAACACCTACACGCCGACGGCAACGACGGCGACGATTACCGGAACGAAGGCACTGACCGGCCGCGACCTGGCCGAGGGTGAGTTCTCCTTCGATCTGAAGGACGCCGACGGTAACGTGGTGCAGACGGTGCAGAACGGCGTCGACGGCACGTTCGGCTTCGCGCCGCTGCAGCTGGATAAGGTGGGGACGTATGTCTACACCGTGTCCGAGCAGGCAGGGGCGACGGCGAACGGCGTCACCTACGACACGACGGTCTTTACCGCAACGGTGACGGTGACGGAGAATGCGGAGACGCACGAGCTGGAGGCGCAGGTTGCCTACAGCACAGGCGGCAAGGCTGTGGATGCGGTGACGTTCTGCAACAGCTACGCGCCGGCCGCGACTGAGGTGAAACTGGGGGCCTCCAAGGTGCTGAGCGGCGAGGACCTGAAGGAAGGGCAGTTCTCCTTCCAGCTGAAGGATACCGACGGCAAGGTGCTGCAGACCGCCAAGAACGCGGCGGACGGCACGGTGGGCTTCGAGGCAATCTCGTACGACAAGCCCGGGACGTACACCTACAGCATCTCCGAGGTGGACGACGGTCAGAAGAACGTGACGTACGACGCGGCCGAGCACCGGGTAACGGTGACGGTGACGGACGACGGCGCGGGCCATCTGGTGGCGACGGTAGCCTATGGCGGTGACGTGGTGCCAGTGTTCAAGAACACGTACACGCCGCCGACCACCCCGCCGGTCAACCCGCCGACGAATCCGCCGAGCAAACCGCCGGTGCCGAAGAAGGAGAAGCCGGGTCTGCCGGAGATGGGCGATACCAGCTTGTCGCCGATGGCTCTGGGTGGAATCGCGGGCGGCGCGGTGGTGCTGATCGCCGCAGGCGTGATCCTGCGGCGTCGGAACCGGTAGCTGCGGCGGCCGAGAAGGGCTTTGATTGAGGGCGGGTGGTCGCAGGGCGCGGCCGCTCGCCCTTTTTGGTGAAAGGCTATGTTAACCCGCCGTTTGCACGTCCGGCTCCAGATGGAACTCGTACTCCGGCTCCATCTTCTTCTTCCGGATCTTTTCGTAGCGCCCGTCGTCGAGCTGCTCGCGCATGAGCGACGTCCTGTCCCCGACGCGTGCGGCCTCGCGCAGCCATCTGAACCACATCAGGCAGCTGTGGAGCCTGCGGGTCGATACGCCCTTGAACCTCTCGAGGAAGTGGCCGAGCGAACCCTGCGCTTCAGCATCCTCTGGACCGTGTCCCGCTCGTACCCGGTGAGCCTGCCGTGGGTCCTCGGGACCGCCCTCGCGGCGCCCTTCCCGCCCTTTCCGGACATGGCGTCCTCCGATCTCCCGGGGCCGGCCGATCCGGCCCTCAGGGTATCGGATTCCCAAATTTATCCGTATATGTGCGGATGAATGCGGGAGGCGTTCGGATGAAGTTGTATTCAAGGAAAGAGACTGACCCTTTGTCGCATTCCGTGCGGGTTATATGCAGGTATGCCTGCGCACGCTATCATGTATGGGTTAGACCGCAACTATGTACCTCATACGCGAAGGGATGCGCATGTATCTGAAGATCGACATGTTCTAGCTGGGCTTACCCCCGCAGTGGCGCCGCGCGCCCCATCAACTCTGCCGATTTTCGCCTTCACGCACATAAAGGAGTCCCGCCATGCGCGACAAGCTCGAAAAGATCATTAAGGCCTACGAGGAGCTCGAGAAGAAGCTTTCCGACCCGGCCGTCGCCTCCGACATCAAGGAGTTCACGCGTCTCAACAAGGAGTACGCACACCAGTCCGACCTCATCGCTGCCTCGCGCGAGTACATCGGCGCGCTCGATGACATCGAGGCCGCCAAGGAGATGCTCCGCGACACCAGCGATGCGGACGAGAAGGAGATGCTCCAGATGGACATCTCCGAGAACGAGGAAAAGCTTCCCCAGCTCGAGGAAGACATCAAGTACATGCTCATCCCGAGTGACCCCAACGACGACAAGAACACCATCGTCGAGATTCGCTCCGCCGCCGGTGGCGACGAGGCAGCCATCTTCGCCGGCGACTTGTACAAGATGTACCAGCGCTTCTGCGAATCGCGCGGCTGGAAGACCACCGTGCTCGATTCCAGCCCCAGCGAGGCCGGCGGCTTTAAGTCCATCGAGTTCAAGGTCGAGGGCGACCGCGTCTACTCCGTCATGAAGTTCGAGTCCGGCGTGCATCGCGTCCAGCGCGTTCCCAAGACCGAGTCCCAGGGCCGCATTCAGACCTCCACGGCTACCGTCGCCGTACTTCCCGAGGCCGAGGAAATTGACGTCCAGATCAACCAGTCCGACCTGCGCATCGACACCTACTGCGCCTCCGGCCCTGGCGGTCAGTGCGTTAACACTACCTACTCCGCCGTGCGCATCACCCACTTGCCCACCAACACCGTGGTGCAGTCGCAGGAGCAGCGCTCCCAGATTCAGAACCGCGAGGTCTGCATGCAGATGCTGCGTGCTCGTCTGTACGAGATGGAGCTCGAGAAGCAGCAGGCAGAGCTTGGTGCCGAGCGCCAGAGCCAGATCGGCCACGGCAACCGTTCCGAGAAGATCCGTACCTACAACCAGCCCCAGGACCGCGTGACCGATCACCGCATCGGTTTCAACTCCACCTACAACGGCGTCCTTCTGGGCGATCAGCTCGGCACCGTCATCGAGGCGCTCGCCGCCGCCGAGCGAGCCGAGAAGCTGGCACAGGCCGTTTAAGTTACGGCGTTTTACCAAACGCCGTAACTGCTCGACGCTGCGCGCCGCCCAGAGCGACAATTTGTCATTCAAAAGGCAAGGCATGACCAGAAGGTCTATGCCTTGCCTTTTTCATGCCAACTTGTTCGCTCTGGGCGGCGCTCGCTGGCATTGCCAAAACATCGGCGTTTCCTTGGTCGTCAAATGATCCGTAGGGAGTCATTGGGGACGTTGCCTTGAGATTTTATTCAGTCGGCTGTGATGGAATTTGAGCTGTTTGCCTGCTTAAAGCAATTAACGTTGTGCATCTGCTAATGAAAATATTGCTCGAAAAATCGTCTAAGAAGTCGCGGAGTGATTTTTATCGCGTTGTTCGTCAAGCGATGTGGCAAGTTCTTGGTTAGATATTGGTCAGTTTTGGGTCAACCTTGCCAAAAGCTTGACGAATGCAAATCTAGACGTCGGCGAATGAACACTTTGAGCGAGCCCGGTGCAAAATTCTGGGCTGATTCTCGATAATCGCCTTCAATCGTCCCTTGCCAAGCGCTGGCCTCGCGTACAATCTGCTCCGACATTCGCGCGCCGTCCGGCGCTTAAGAGGGGAGGGCCCCATGGCAAACGAGATTTGGACCATCAAGCGTTGTCTCGAGTGGACCAAGGAGTACCTGGCCGAGCGCGGCGAGGAGCACCCCCGTCTTTCTGCCGAGTGGCTGCTGTGCGCCGCCACGGGCCTGGCGCGCATTGACCTATATATGCGTATGGACGAGACGCTTAACGCGGCCCAGCTCGAGACCATGCATGCGGCCGTTGTCCGCCGCGCTAAGGGCGAGCCGCTGCAATACATCACGGGCAGCACGCAGTTTCGCATGATCGACGTCGCGTGCGCCCCCGGTGTGCTCATTCCGCGCCCCGAGACCGAGATGCTCGTCGAGGAAGTCCTCAATTATCTGGATGCCGAGGTGCTGAGCCCCGAGGCTGCTGCCCGTCAGCGTGTTGAGCTGCCTTGGAACGATGAGGTCGAGGAGGCACGCAAGGCCGAGGCCGCGCTGGCAGACGAACGGGCGACCGCCGAGCGCCGTGCCGCTAACCTGACGGCTGCCGATGAGGCGGCGCTAGGCGGCGATGTACTGGGCAGCCGTGCCTATGCCGAGGAACTGGCCGACCGCGAGGCCGAGGAAGTCGCCGCGCAGGCAGCAGAAGCCGAAGCGGCAGAAGCAGAGGCCATGGAAACCCCCGAGCCCGAGCTCGACGAATACGGCATCGCCATTGAGGACAACGACCAACAGGCGACTCCCGCGCAAGATGCCGCCGAGGCCAACGTATCTGCCCCAGCCGAGCCCCGCACTGCCCGCGTTCTCGAGGTCGGCTGCGGCACGGGCTGCATTTCGCTCTCCCTTGCCTGGGAGCGCCGCGGGCACGTTACCTGCACTGCTACCGATATCGAGCCGCGTGCCATCGACCTTGCTACCAAAAACCGCGATGCGCTTGGCCTCACGTCCGACGAGGTCGCCTTCAGCCTCACAAACCTGGTGAGCTCCATTCCCCGCGAAGAGTGGGGCACCTTTGACGTACTCGTCTCCAACCCGCCCTACATCCCCACCGATGTCATGCGCTCGCTGCCGCATGAGGTCAAGGACTTTGAGCCCGATCTGGCGCTCGAGGGCGGTGCCGACGGTCTCGATATCTTCCGCCGCCTGCTCAACGCGGCGCCCTACATGCTGCGTGCCGGCGGCCTGTTTGCCTGCGAGCTCTACGAGGGCGCGCTCGACGCCGCGGCCGAGCTCTGTCGTCAAGCAGGCCTTTCGGACGTGCGTATCGTCCACGACCTCACCGATCGTCCCCGCATCGTTCGAGCCATCGTCACCGAGCCCAAACAGCGTATTTAAGCTGAATAAATAGACATTTGCGCAAGTTTGTCCTTGCAATATACCGTAAAACTTCTACTATAGAAGGAAAAAGGTATGTCAAATCAGCTGCATCGGTACCGTATCGTGCTTGATTACATTGAACCTTGGCTTGATGAGCAGGATGAAGCTACGCTGAAGCAGATTTATGCAGACCTTTTGGTGCTCGAGAAGGAAGGTCCCAGCCTTGGTCGTCCGCTGGTTGACCGCGTAAAGGGCTCGAAGCTTCATCATTTAAAGGAGCTGAGAGTGACGTCGTGTGGTGGGCAGGTGATTCGCATCCTCTTCGCCTTTGACCCCAAGCGCCAGGCGGTATTGCTATTGGCGGGTGATAAGTCGCGAGCGGGATCGTCAAGGGCAAAATGGAACGGTTGGTATGCGATCAACATTCCAAGGGCCGAGCAAATATACCGTCGCCACGTAAGGAGGCTCGATCGAGATGGAACTGCATGAGTATATGGAATCTCGCGGGATAACACGCGACTCCATTACCGCCGAGCAGGAGAGGACTCGCGATCGTATCGAAGCCTATAAGCTTGCTCAGATTCGCAGGTTAAAAGATCTAACACAGGCGTCGGTCGCCCAGTCGATGGGCGTTTCTCAAAAACGTGTATCCGAGCTCGAGCGTGGGGAGTTGGGTTCGATGAGGCTCGACACGCTGAGCAGGTACGCAGAGAGCCTCGGCGGAAAACTGGTTGCAAGCATCGAGTTTCCCGATCGTACCGTTACGCTTGCGCGCTAAAAATCTTCAATTAACCCCCTCACTTTCACCGACTACTAGAGCCGCTCACCAAACCAACATGCGCTCTGGGCAAATAGGTTGAATGTTTCGTGCGAGAATGCCCCACAGTAAACAAACTTGCACCGGAGCGTAAGGGGCTGGCATACACATGCAGACGGTCTATCGGGTATACGAGGGAACGCGCGAGCCGCATCGGCTTGCCGTCGAGCGCGCGGCCGAGGTGCTCGGCTGTGGCGGCCTGGCACTGATCCCGACCGAGACGGTCTACGGTGTCGCCGTGGCAGTCAACGCCTTCTCGGACGCCGTGCCCCAAGATACAGGCGAATTCCCATCGTGGCCGCGCGATCCGCAGGCTGCCGTCAATGGCGCCGCGGTCCCTGCGCTCGGTACCGGCTACCGCCGTATCTTCACTCTCAAGCAACGTGAACTCACGCAAACCGTCGCCTGGCTGGTCGATGGCGTCGAAGCACTCGACCGCTATGGCGTGGATATCCCGGAAGAGGCCCGCGTGCTTGCCCGACGATGCTGGCCGGGCGCCCTGACTATCGTGGTCAAGGCGGCCCCCTGCGTGCCGACCTTTATGCGCGCCGCCGACGACACCGTGGCCCTGCGCGCTTCGGCCTCTCCCGTGGTCCAAGCGCTCATCCGCGCCTGCGGCAGCCCTCTTGCCTGTACGAGCGCCAACACGCACGGCGCGCCCTCGCCGGCAAGCTTTGCCGCCGTCGAGGGTCGCATCCTGGAGGGGGTCGATGTGGCCGTCGACGCCGGTGAGACCCCGTGTCGCGACGCCTCGACCATCGTGTCGTTCCAGCACGGCGGGCTCCAGATCCTGCGCCAAGGCGCACTTCCCGCATCAGAGATCGAACGGGTCCTGTCCGACCCGATGCAATAGAAAGGTGTAAGCGATGTCGTTGAATCTGGGCAGCCTGGGCATGGAAGATGCCTCGTTTAACTTTGGCGGTTCCTACATCATGGCGCTCGACTGCGGCACTACCTCGGTACTCGCGGCCATTGTCGACGAATACGGCTGCATCGTTGCCCAGGCGCGTCGTAGCGTCAAAACCAGCTTCCCGCGCCCCGGCTGGGTGGAGCAGGATCCCACGGAGGTGCTTGCCAGCCAGATCGGCGTGATGATGGAGGTTCAGTTTAAGAGCGGCATCCATTCCGATCGCATCGCCGCCATCGGCATCTCCAACCAGCGCGAGACCACGGTGGTCTGGGACCGCGTGAGCGGCCAGCCCATCTATAACGCCATCGTATGGCAGTGCCGTCGTACCGCGCCGGCGATCGACGCGTTGGTTGAACAGGGTTGCGAGGAGCTGGTGCGCTCCCGCACGGGACTTACGCTTGACCCGTATTTCTCGGCCTCTAAGGTGCAGTGGATTCTCGACAACGTCGACGGCGCACGCGAGAGCGCGGCGGCGGGCGACCTCATGTTTGGCACCATCGACACCTGGCTCATCTACAACCTCACCGGCGGCCAGGTCTTTGCCACCGACTACACCAATGCCAGCCGCACGGCACTCTTTAATATCCATACGCTCGATTGGGACGACGACCTGCTGGCGCTCTTTGACGTCCCACGTTCCATGATGCCCGAGGTTCGCTGGAGCTCGGGCGACTACGGCCGCGTCGCGAGCGACATCATGACCAACATGCCGCCCATCATGGGCGTGGCGGGTGACCAACAGGCGTCGCTGTTCGGCCACTGCTGTTTCCGTCCCGGCCAGACCAAAAACACCTATGGCACGGGCTGCTTTATGCTCATGAACACCGGCGACGAGATCGTCGAATCCAAGAATGGCCTGGTCTCCACCATCGGTATCGCTGCGGAC
Source organism: uncultured Collinsella sp. (assembly GCA_900541875.1). GTDB lineage: Bacteria > Actinomycetota > Coriobacteriia > Coriobacteriales > Coriobacteriaceae > Collinsella. The sequence continues at coordinate 98,738 of UQLF01000004.1, forward strand.
GGCAAAGTCAGCTATGCGCTCGAGGGCTCTATTTTTGCCGCCGGCTCAACGATGAACTGGCTTCGCAACAACATGGGCATCATCTCGAGCGTGAGCGAGTCGGCACAACTCGCCGCTTCGATTAGCGACAACGAGGGCTGCTACTTCGTTCCCGCCTTTGCGGGTTTGGGTGCTCCCTGGTGGGACCCGCATGCTCGCGGTATCGTGTGCGGTCTGACCGGCGCCTCGAGCCGTGCGACCATCGTACGTGCCGCCTGCGAATCCATGGCATATCAGAGCTACGACGTGCTGCGCGCCATGGAGCAGGACGTGGGGCTTTCGATTGAGCGCCTGTCTGTCGATGGCGGTGCCTCGCGCAACGAGTTCATCATGCAATTCCAGGCCGACCTGCTGGATATCCCCGTGCTGCAATGCGAGACGGTGGAGACCACGGCAATCGGTGCCGCGTACTTGGCGGGTCTTGCCGTCGGCTATTGGGAAGACCTGGAAGAGCTGGAGCAAAATGCCCAGATCGTTAGGACCTTCCTTCCCCACATGTCCGCCGAGCGCCGCGAGCAAAACCTTGCGGGCTGGCGTGATGCAGTCAGGCGCTCGCTCAGCACCGCACAGTAGGGCTGCGATGGGCTGCTCGATACAACAAACCGCTAAACTAATGCATGGCGTGCGGCGGCAACGTTGCTGCGCGCCTTGTCAGCAAGGCCGTTTTGCGGCCGCAACGAAAGGGGCAATCAATCCATGACCGTCACCTACGATGCGTCCCGTGTGACGCTTGTCGATCACCCGCTCGTCCAGCACAAGCTGTCGATCCTGCGCGACAAAAACACCGGCACCAACCAGTTCCGTCAGCTCGTGCGCGAACTCGCACTTTTTGACGGCTACGAGGCCATGCGCGACCTGCCTATGGAAGACGTCGAGGTCGAGACCCCCATCACTACCGCCACGTTCAAACAGCTCGCCGGCAAGAAACTCGCCATCGTGCCCATCCTGCGTGCGGGCCTTGGCATGGTCGACGGCATCCTCGACCTGGTGCCCTCCGCTCGCGTGGGCCACATCGGCATGGAGCGCGACGAGGTCACCCACGAGCCGCACGAGTATTACTGCAAGATGCCCAAGGATATCGACCAGCGCATCTGCCTGGTCGTCGACCCCATGCTCGCCACGGGCGGTTCGGCCGAGATGGCCATTAGCTACCTGCGCGAGCGCGGTGTCAAGGACATCCGCATGCTGTGCATCGTCGCGGCCCCCGAGGGCCTCAAGTCGCTGACTGAGAAGGACCCTGATGTGCATATCTATACCTGCGCCATCGACGACCATCTCAACGAGGCTGCCTACATCGTTCCCGGCCTGGGCGACGCCGGCGACCGCATCTACGGCACGCTCTAGTCGCTGGGCTAAGATGGCCGCGGCTGCAAATACGAAGAAACGGTGCGCGCGGACGAACAAAAGGCGACCGCGCGCACTCCTGTTAACGGACGTTTTGCCCTGCAGGGTTCGAGAAAAACGTATTACCGTACCTGCGGCATAAAGAAGGTCTTAAGAAAACGAACAGGTGCGTATTAACCGATGCTTTTTCGGTTGTACTTTAGCGATTGGCTCGTACAATAGTCACCAATGTTTGGCGGGAACTGTTCTGTGAAGCGTTAAAAAGGAAAGTGAGGACGCCAGTGTTTCAGATAGCCGATCTGCTCGCTATCGTTGCAGGCGCCATCGCGGGCGCAATTGCCTTCCTTCCCTTTGTCTTTACGCTCAAGCCGGTTCTTGACGATAAACAGAATGCGGACATGCTCAAGGGTATGGTGAGTCTGGCGGTCTCGGCAATCGCCCTGCTCGTCTTTACCTTGGTTGTGTTTGTGTTGTTCGGAGAGGCATTTCGCATGTTCCTCCTGGGCGAGGCGATCGGCTTCGTGGCCTTTATGGCCGCCTGCACGGTTCGTGTCGCCAAGGCGCTGCGAGATCCTCATGAGGTCGAAAGGTAAGTCGTGGAAATTTTTGAAAAGCTGCCTGATGAGATTAATCATCTGGTCAGCGAGTTCAGCTCCACCCCTGTCGTGGGCGATCTGAGCTGCGGCATCACGCAGTACTCGTTTTGGCTGATCGTCTCCACGATCGTGCTCCTGATCGTCCTGGCCGTGTTCAAGAAGAAGCAGACCCTGGTTCCCAAGGGCTTCTTCGTCAACGGTTTCGAGTACATCATCGAGTACGTCGAGAACGATATCGGCAAGGGCGTCGTGGGTGAGAACTGGAAGAAGCACTTCCCGTTCCTGTGCTCGCTTTTCCTGTTCATCCTGATCAACAACATGATCGGCCTGATCCCGGGAATGAAGCCCGGCACCGGCGCAATCGGCTCCACCGCCGCGCTCGCCATCTTCGCCTTTGTGTACTTCATCTACTACGGATGCAAGGCTCATGGCGTGATCGGCTACATCAAGAGCCTCGCCCCGCAGGGCGTGAGCTTCCCGATGAACGTGCTCGTGTGGGTCGTCGAGCTTTTCTCGACCTTCCTGCGCCTCATCACGCTCGCCGTCCGTCTGTTCTGCAACATGTTCGCAGGACACGTGGTCATGGGCTCGTTCGCCATCATGGCGAGCATGTTCATGCAGCCGCTGCTTCAGCAGGTTTCCGCGGCCCACGCCGTCGGCGCCCTGCCTTCGCTAGCCTGGCTTGCCATCCTCATCCTGATCTATGCGATCGAGCTTGTGGTCGGCGCCATCCAGGCTTACGTCTTCACGGTCCTTACCGCCGTGTATGTCTCCGAGGCAGAGGAGGTCGCGGAGGAGGAGTAGTCTTCCGTTCGCGCCTTAAAGGTAAGGTAATTCGTTAAACCGCCGGTGCCCGTACCCATGGAGCCCGGCAGTTATAAAAAGGTTATCCTGCGTGAAATAAGACACGCACGACAAAGGAGGAATCGTGGGAGTTATCGGTTACGGTCTCGGTGTTATCGGCGCTGGTCTTGCTATCGGCCTGTCTGCTCTGGGTGCTACGGGTGCTATGGCCCGTCAGCCTGAGGTCCAGGGCCGCGTGTTCACCGTCTTCATCATGGGCTCCGCCTTCGGCGAGGCTCTGGCTCTGATCGGCTTCGTTGTCGCGCTGATCGTTAAATAGCACGGAGCGTCAAGTATGAATCTTTCATCCCAGAAGAGCGCGATCGCACTCTCCGCGTCCGCGGCCGCGCTGCTCATGCCGGTTTCCGCGTTCGCCGAGGACGGCGCTGCCGGTGCGGACATCCTCATCCCTAAGATGGCGGAGTTCATCCCGGCGCTTATCGCCTTCCTGATTATCTGGATCGTGCTGGCCAAGGTCGCCCTGCCGGGCATCATGAAGACCATGGAGGAGCGCGGCAAGAAGATCGAGGAGAGCCTCGACGAGGCCGAGAAGACCAAGCAGGAGGCTATCGCCAAGCGCGCTGAGTCCGACTCGATCGTCACCGACGCCCGTCGTCAGGCTGCCGACATTGTTCTCGAGGCCCGTAAGGACGCCGAGTCCGAGCGCGCCCGTATCATCGAGGCTGCTCACAAGGAGGCCGAGGAGATCATCGCCAAGGCCCATACGACCGTCGAGGACGAGCGCAAGTCCATCTACGCCGGTGCCGCGAGCTCCATCGCCGACCTGTCCGTTGCCGTCGCCACCAAGATCGTGGGCGAGGCACTCGAGGACGATGCCGAGCAGAAGAAGCTCATCGAGCGTTACATCCAGGAAGCAGGTAGCCTGAATGCCGACTAGCCGCTATCAGGACAAGGTACTCGAGACCTACGCGCGCTCCCTTTTGGAAGCCGCCAAGGCCGAGAACCATGTGTTCGAGGACCTCGAGATGATCGAGCGTCTGGCTTCTGCCAGCCCCGAGATCATCGCCGTGCTCGACACCATGTCCAAGCGCGACCAGCTCGACCTTCTTCCCAAGGTGGCAGCTGCCTTTAAGTATGTTGCCGAGGAAGACGAGGATGTAGTGGGCGTGACCGTCACCACGGCGATCCCGCTCGACGACGAGCTGCGTCAAACCATCACTAAGAAATGCGAGCAGGACTTCGGCCGCAAGGTATTCCTTATCGAGCAGGTCGACCCGTCTATCGTGGGCGGCCTGGTGCTCGAGGCCCGCGGCGAGCGTCGTGACATTTCCGTCAAGACGCAGCTGCGCATCGCGCAGGAGACCCTCGCAAACTCTGCTAATTCGTACGGAGGTGAAGCCTAATGTCCGAAACCCTCAATGCCCAGGATATCGCCAAGAAACTGCAGGAGCAGCTCACGAGCCTCTCCGCGACGGTCGATACGCATGAGGTTTCAACGGTCGACGAGGTAGGCGACGGCATCGCGCGCGTCTCCGGCCTCAAGAGCGCCATGGCAGGCGAGCTTCTGGAGTTCAAGAGCTCCGATACCGGTGAGACCGTCTTCGGCCTTGCCCAGAACCTTGACCGTGACGAGGTCGGCGCCGTTCTGTTTGGTGCCGTCGACTCCATCAAGGAAGGCGACGAGTGCCGCACCACTGGCCGCATTATGGATATCCCTGTGAGCCGCGCCATGCTCGGCCGCGTCGTCAATCCGCTCGGCCAGCCCATCGACGGCCTGGGCGACATCGTCGCCACGCACCGTCGCCCCATCGAGTTCAAGGCCCCCGGCGTCATCGACCGTACCCCGGTGTGTGAGCCGGTTCAGACCGGTCTGCTCGCTATCGACTCCATGGTGCCTATTGGCCGCGGTCAGCGTGAGCTCATCATCGGCGACCGTAAGACCGGTAAGACCGCCATCGCCATCGACGCTATCCTCAACCAGCGCGGCAAGGGCATGGTCTGCATCTATGTCGCCATCGGCCAGAAGGCCTCCACGGTTGCCAACATCCGCGAGACCCTCGCTCAGCACGGTGCGCTCGACTACACCATCATCGTTTCGGCCACCGCTGCCGATTCCGCCCCTATGCAGTACATCGCGCCTATGGCCGGTGCCGCTATCGGCGAGTTCTTCATGTACAACGGTGAGGACGGCAAGCCCGCCAGCGAGACCAACCCCGGTGGCCACGTGCTCGTCATCTACGACGACCTGTCCAAGCAGGCTGTGGCTTACCGTCAGATGTCGCTGACGCTGCATCGTCCGCCCGGACGCGAGGCCTATCCTGGCGACATCTTCTACCTGCACTCTCGTCTGCTCGAGCGTGCCGTCAAGATGTCCAAGAAGAACGGCTACGGCTCCATGACGGCACTGCCGATCATCGAGACCCAGGACGGCGACGTCTCGGCCTACATTCCGACCAACGTCATTTCCATTACCGATGGTCAGATCTACCTGCAGTCTGAGCTCTTCTTCCAGGGCCAGCGCCCGGCAGTCGACGTGGGCATTTCCGTGTCCCGCGTCGGTGGCGACGCGCAGACCAAGGCTATGAAGCAGGTCGCCGGCAACCTCCGTCTGGACCTCGCTTCGTACCAGGAGCTCGCCGGCTTCACGCAGTTCGGCTCCGACCTCGACGAGGCTACGCAAAAGCAGCTTACCCACGGCGCCCGCATGACCGAGCTCCTGAAGCAGCCGCGTTACAAGCCGTTTGAGGTTGGCGAGCAGATCGTTACGCTGTTCGCTGGCAACGAGGGCTTCCTGGATGACCTGGAGATCGCCGACGTGCTGCCTTTCCGTGCCGAGCTCATCGAGTACATGGACAATGGCTTTGGCTCGCTGCTCGACAAGGTTCGCGCCAAGAAGATCGATGATGACACCAAGGCTGAGCTCTTGCGCGTCATCGGCGACTTCAAGCAGCAGTTCATGGCCAAGCACCATTCGGATGTTTCTGGATCAGAGGAGAACTAAGCCCCATGGCCAACCTTCGCGACATTAAGAAGCGAATCTCCTCGGTTACCACGACCAAGCAGATCACGCGCACGATGGAGATGGTCTCTACGGCCAAGATCCGTCGTGCCCTCGATCGCTCCAAGCAGGCCGAGCCCTATAAGGAGGCGCTGACCGACGTCATGTTGACGGTCGCCGGCGACGCCTCCTGTTCGGGCACCGATCCCATGCTGCAGAAGCATGAGAGCGTCAAGCATGGCCTGATTGTCGTTATTGCCTCGGACCGCGGCCTTGCCGGCGGTTTCAATACGACGGTGGAGCGCACGGCCGAAAAGCTCGCCGCTTCTTGGGCGAACGACGGCATCGAGTGCGAGATCATCGCGTGTGGGCGCAAACCGGCCACGTATTTCCGTGACCGCGCAAACGTCGTCATGCACTTTGAGGGCAACTCCTCTGAGCCCGATTTCAATCAGGCCCGCATGATCTCCTCTCATATCTGCGATGCGTATCGTGCCGGTGAGCTTGACCGTGTCGAGCTTGTCTACCACCACGCCAAGAACCGCGTGGATCAGGAGCTTCGCGTCGAGCATCTGTTGCCGCTCGACCCCGAGATGATCGCTATGGCCCACGGTCCGCGTAAGAACGAGACCGACGCCCCTAAGCGCATCTCGTCCACGTTCGAGTTCGTGCCCTCTCCCGAGCATGTTCTCGGCAAGCTTGTGCCGTCTTATATCCTGACGGTCATCTACCAGGCCCTGATCGATTCGGCGGCTGCCGAGCAGGGTGCACGCCGCAAGGCCATGCACTCCGCGACGGAAAACGCCACCGCGATCATCTCGACCCTTACCCGCACGTATAGTCGCGTGCGCCAGGCTTCGATCACGACCGAGATTAACGAGATCGTCGGCGGAGCCTCAGCATTGGAGGAACAGTAATGGCTAATAACACCGTAAAGCTTGCGGTCGAGGAAGCCACCAAGAAGACGACTGCCGGTGATGGTCGCATCGTGCGAATCATCGGTCCTGTCGTCGACGTCAAGTTTGACGGTGCGGTGCCCCCGATCTACAACGCGCTCACGGTCGAGGCCGAGACCCCGATCGGTCATCTGAGCACGATCCTCGAGGTCGAGAGCCAGCTTCCGGGCGGCGTCGTCCGCACGGTCGCCATGTCCTCGACCGACGGCCTGCAGCGCGGCCTCATCGCCACCGATACCGGTGAGCCCATGAAGATGCCCGTTGGCCCCAAGACGCTCGGCCGTATTTGGAACGTCATGGGCAAGCCCGTCGACGGCAAGCCCATGCCCGAGGTGGAGGAGTTCTACCCCATCCACCATGCAGCGCCCCGTTTCGACGAGCTCACCACCAAGACCGAGATCTTCGAGACCGGCATTAAGGCCGTCGACCTGCTCGAGCCCTACATCCGTGGCGGCAAGACAGGCCTGTTCGGCGGCGCCGGCGTCGGCAAGACCGTTCTGATTCAGGAGCTCATCAACAACCTCGCCCAGGAGCACGGTGGCACCTCGGTGTTCACCGGCGTCGGCGAGCGTACCCGCGAGGGCACCGACCTGTTCCTCGAGATGAGCGAGTCTGGCGTTATCGACAAGACTTGCTTGGTCTATGGTCAGATGAACGAGCCGCCCGGAGCGCGTCTGCGCATCGGTCTGGCCGGCCTTACCACCGCTGAGTATTTCCGTGATCGTGGCCAGGACGTTCTGCTGTTCATCGACAACATCTTCCGCTTCTCCCAGGCAGGTTCCGAGGTTTCCGCACTGCTGGGCCGTATGCCGTCCGCCGTTGGTTACCAGCCCACGCTGGCAACCGAGATGGGCGACCTCCAGGAGCGCATTACCTCGACCAAGACGGGCTCCATTACCTCCGTCCAGGCTGTCTACGTCCCCGCAGACGACCTGACCGACCCGGCGCCTGCCACGACGTTTACGCACCTCGACGCCACCACGGTTCTTTCGCGTAGCATTTCGTCGCTCGGCCTGTTCCCGGCTATCGACCCGCTCGCATCTTCCTCCGACGCTCTCGATCCCTCGATCGTCGGCGAGGAGCACTACCGTGTCGCCGTCAAGGTCCAGGAGCTCCTGCAGGAGTACTCCGACCTTCAGGACATCATCGCCATTCTGGGTATGGACGAGCTGTCCGAGGAGCAGCGCCTTACGGTCAACCGTGCCCGTAAGATTCAGCAGTTCCTCTCGCAGTCCTTCCACGTCGCCGAGAAGTTCACCGGCAACCCCGGTGTCTACGTCCGCGTCGAGGATACCGTCCGCTCTTTCGCCGAGATTGTCGACGGCAAGGCCGATGACCTGCCCGAGCAGGCTTTCCGCTATGCTTCCACGATTGAGGACGTGCGCGAGCGCGCCCGCAAGATGGGGGAGAAGTAGGTTATGCGTATCCGCATCGTGTGCCCCGTGAGCTGCGCCTATGAGGGCGACGCTGCGTTTGTGTCGATTCCGTCCACGGATGGCGAGTTTGGCGTTCTGCCTGCTCACTCCAGCGAGATCTGCACGATCGACCGCGGTTACGTTCGCGTTTCCGATAAGGCCATGGGCACTGTCGACCACACGTTTGCCGTGGCCGGCGGCTATGCCCAGGTTGCGGACGATGTCGTGACCGTTCTCGCCGAGCGCGCTTGCGATTTGGCGACCGTCGATGCCGACAAGCTTAAAGCTGATATTCAAGGTTTTGAAGAGAAGCTGGGTAATTTGTCGGAGGATGATGCACGCCGCGCCTACCTCTATAATGAAATCGCATGGTGTAAGCTCAAGCTTGCCCAATAGTCAAACGATTTAGCGTTCGACCATTTGCGAACACATCATGCCCGGGATGGCCCAGCCACCCCGGGCATGCTTTTTGAAAGGGTAGACCTTGGATATTATCCGCGTTGAGGGTGGCCACGCCATCGGAGGCTCCGTGCCCGTCTCGGGTGCCAAGAACTCCGCGCTCAAACTCATGGCGGCAACGCTTCTGGCGCCGGGCAAGACGACGCTGCAGAACGTGCCCGATATTTCCGATGTTCACGTGATGGGCAAGGTGCTCAAGGGCATGGGCGCTACGATCGATGTTCTCGACGAGCACACGCTCGAGATTGATACCTCTCAGGTCGATTCTTGGGAGGCCCCCTACGAGCTCGTTGCCAAGATGCGTGCTTCCACCGCCGTCATGGGACCCCTGCTGGGCCGCTTCCATCGCGCCAAGATTGCCATGCCGGGCGGCTGCAACCTGGGTGCTCGCAAGATCGATATGCACATTCTGGGTCTCGAGGCCCTGGGCGTTGAGTTTGATACCGCCCACGGTTACATCAACGCCAATGCGCCCCAAGGTCTGCGCGGTACCACCGTCACGCTCGAGTTCGCCAGCGTCGGTGCGACCGAGAACCTCATCATGGCCTCTGTGCGCGCACAGGGCACCACGGTTATCGACAATGCCGCCCGCGAGCCCGAGATTGTCGATCTCGCCAACATGCTCAACGAGATGGGCGCCAAGATTGTTGGCGCCGGCACGCCCGTCGTGACTATCGAAGGCGTGGAAGAGCTCCATCCTGTTACCCATCGCGTAGTAGGCGACCGCATCGAGGCCGGTACCTTTATCGTTGCCGGTGCGTTGATGGCCGACGATCGCGGTGTCGATGTCACGGGCTTTTGCCCCATTCACTTGGGCATGGTGCTCAAGAAGATGGAGCTCATGGGTATCGATTGCGAGCGCGTCGAGGATGGTGTCCATGTGAACCGTGCCGAGCGTATCAAGCCGGTCGACATCCAGACGCTTCCGTTCCCCGGCTTCCCGACGGACATGCAGGCGCAGATTATGGTACTCTCCGCCCTTGCCGACGGCAGTTCCGTTATTACCGAGAACATCTTCGAGAATCGCTTTATGTTTGCCTCTGAGCTGGTGCGCATGGGTGCCGACATTCGTATCGAGAGTCATCATGCCATGATTCATGGCGTCAAGGGCTTCTCGGGCGCACAGGTTACCTCGCCCGATCTGCGTGGCGGAGCGGCCCTCGTCGTAGCGGGCTTGATCGCCGACGGGACGACCGAGGTTTCGGCTATCCATCACATCAAGCGCGGCTACGAGCAGTTTGTCGAAAAGCTGCAGGCGCTCGGCGCGCATGTCGAGCATGCTACCGTCCCCGATCCCGTCATCTACTAATACAGGTTGCCTATGTTTAATAAAAAGCCCCTCGCGGATACCACCGCCCGAAGACCCTCAACTGGTGCGCAGGCCAAGATCTACAGTCGCGATAACGTGGCTCGCTATTCCGAGCGCGCTCGTCAACGTCGTCGTAGCCACACGATTCGTCACGTCGCGCTCATTGTCGTGCTTGGCGTGCTGCTGAGTGCCACTACCGCTGCCGGCCTGTGGTTTGCCACCATTATGGGCAAGCTCGGCGATTCTAATGTCATTACCGACAATCTGCGTCGGGTTCTGGTTGACACCGATGAGGCAAAGGATCCGTTCTACGTGCTGCTTCTTGGCACCGACGGCCGTCCGGGCGAGGATACGTATCGTGCCGACTCGATTATCCTGGCACGCATCGACCCCACGCAAAAGCAGGCGACGCTCATTTCCGTTCCGCGCGACACCAAGGTCGAGTACAAGGGCGAGACCATGAAGATCAACGCCTGCCATACCGTTGGCGGCGCCGAGGCCATGGTCGAGGCGGTCAACGAGCTGTGCGGTGTTCAGATTTCCCACTATGCCGAGGTCAGCTTCGACGGTATGCAGGCGCTGATTGATTCGGTTGGCGGTATCGACATTAACGCAACCGATGATGTTGACGACCCCGAGCACCTGGATATTAAGATTACCGCTGGCCAGCAGCATATGGACGGTGCCACCGCCCTTACCTATGCCCGCTGCCGCTACACCTATGCCGACGGCGATTACACGCGCATGCGCCACCAGCGTCAGGTGCTTGGCGCCCTTGCCAACCAGATTCTCAATAACTTCGATGCCACGAAGATCTTTGGCCTGGTTAATTCGCTGTCCGATATGCTCGTAACCGATATGAGCGTTCAGGATATCGTGGCTACGGTCAACGCCATGCGCGGTATGGATGTCGACGGTATCTACTCGGCCAACCTGCCTTCGTACGCCGACGACAGCACCATGATCGACGGTGTGAGCTACGTCTTTGTCTACGAGGACGAGCTCAAGGAAATGATGGAGCGCGTCGATGCTGGCAAGGATCCCAAGGGTCCCAACACCATGGGTCTTTCCGACGGTTCCAGCTCTACGATCGGCGACCTGAACAACAACACGTCTGACGACTACGCAAACGGTACCGCAACCTCATCGGTCAGCTCTGACGATTCCGATGACTCAGGCGATTCGAGCGATTCGGACTACTACGAAGAGCCCACCGGCGACGGTAACGGCTACGAGGCCAACTACTAAGTTACGGCGTTTTACCAAACGCCGTAACGGCTCGACGCTGCGCGCCGTCCAAGGCGACAATTTGTCATTCAAAAGGCAGGGCATGACCAGAAGGTCAATGCCCTGCCTTTTTCATGCCAACTTGTTCGCCTTGGACGGCGCTCGCTGACGTTGGCTCAACCTGCGGTGCTGACTACTCCCCTTGCACCAAAAACCGCCCCGTTCTCGGTTGAGGACGGGGCGGTTCATCTTTTGGGCTTATGCAGCCAGTCTTATGCGAAACGGGCGACGAGCTCCTGCAGGACGTCGGTCATCTTGACGAGTGAGTTGACCGGGACGAACTCGTTGACGCCGTGGTAGCAATAGCCGCCGGTGGAAAGGTTGGGGCAGGGCAGACCGCGGAACGACAGCTGAGCGCCGTCGGTGCCGCCACGAATTGGCAGCACTTGGGGCTCAACGCCGCAGGCAAGGTAGGCTTCCTTGGCAACATCAATAAGCTCGGGATAGTCACGAACGATCTCGGCCATATTTCGATACTGCTGCTTAATCTCGACCGTCACGCGCTCCTCACCCAGACGCTGGTTGAGCATCGAGGCGGCGGCATCAATAAGGTCGAGTTTCTGCTGGAACTTGGCGGCGTCATGGTCGCGGACGATATAGCGCGCTGTGGCGTGATCGACGGTCGCAGATACACCCTCAAGGTGATAAAAGCCCTCGTAGCCTTCCGTATACTCCGGGCGCTGCACGTAGGGGAGCAACGCGTTGAAGTCGCAGAACAGATTGCCTGCGTTGACCATACGGCCTTTGGCGTCGCCCGGGTGGATGGACTGGCCCTCAAAGCGGACGGTCACCTCGGCGGCGTTAAAGCACTCCCACTCCAGCTCGCCGATGGGGCCGCCGTCGACCGTGTAGGCGTACTTGCAGCCAAAGGTATCGATATCCAACAGCTCGGCTCCGTGGCCGATCTCCTCGTCAGGGCAGAAGCAAATGCCGAGTGCGGGATGGGGCAGAGAAGGGTCCTGAGCGATACGCGCGACAAGTGACATGATCTCGGCGACGCCTGCCTTGTCGTCCGCGCCCAGCAGCGTGGTGCCATCGCTGCAGACCAGGTCCTCACCCGCGAGGTCGTTCAGGGCAGGAAGCTTGGCGGTACTCATGGCAACGGGCTTACCGTCAACCGTGCCGCAGACCAGGTCGCCGCCTTCGTAGTGTACGATGTGCGGCTTCACGCCGGCACCCGGTGCAACTTCGGTGGTGTCGAGATGGGCGATCAGGCCCAGGGCGGGCTTGTCCTCAGCGCCCGCACTTGCGGGGATATGCGCGCAGACATAGGCGTGCTCGGTCACGTGGGCATCTTCCGCACCAAGCTCGCGCAGCTCTTCAGCCAGCACGTTGGCAAGGTCAAACTGAACGGCGCTCGAGGGTACCTGGTCGCAGTTTGCATCCTCGGACTGCGTGTTGATCTGGACGTAGCGCAAAAAGCGCTCGAGGACATCGGGGTTCGTGGTGGTGTTTTCCATAAAGACCGCTCCAATCTTGGTCGTCGTGTGCAACAAGAACTCTAGCACGGTATGCCACGGCATACCGCGACGCTTGGATGGGGTAGAATCAGCCATTGAATGCAGAAGGGACGGAAGATCATGGATACGACAATTAGCTCGCGCGAACTACATCTGACGGTGGCGAACGAAGACTACTTGGAGTGCATGGTTCGCATTGAAAGCGAAGAGGGGGAAACCAACGGCGTGCGATCGGTCGACATCGCGCAGCGCCTTGGCGTCTCCAAGGCATCGGTCAATAAAGCGGTTTCGGCGCTCAAGGCATCCGAACTTGTCGAGCAATCGCACTACGGCAAGGTAGTCCTGACCGATCGCGGCCGCGAGGTTGGTACGGCTATCTGGTACCGTCATCGCCTCATCCGCACGTTTTTGGTTCAGGAGCTCGGTGTCGAATTTGAGCGAGCCGATTCCGAGGCCTGCATGATGGAGCATGCGCTATCCGAGGACACGATGAGCCGCTGGCTCGCCTATCTCGAAAAGCAGGGAATCAGCGTCGAGGAATAGCGGGATATATATGGATACGAGTTATTACAACCGCTTTGGTGCCGAGGAACTTGCGCGCCGCTTGTCGAGCGAGACCTTGTTGGCGCAGGGCCCCATGGGCAGTGTTTTGTTGAGTGAGTACGATGCCGCCGACATTCCACCGGCGTTTTGGAATCTGGCAGAGCCGCAGACCGTTTCTCGTATCCATCGCTTGTATGTCGCCGCCGGCGCGCAGGTGCTCATTACCAACACCTTTCAGGCATCGAGCTATGCCCTCAAGCACGACCAGATTGCGCCGTCCGTGGCGGAGGTCAATCGCGGGGCCGTCGACGATGCCCGCCAGGCGCACCCTCAGCTGCTGCTGGGCTCGATGGGCCCGATCGGTATTGAGTGGTTTGCCGAGGACTCTGTCGAGTATCGTGAAATCCGCGGCATTGCGCGCGAACAGGCGCACGCCTTGCTCAATGCTGGTGTTGACGGTCTGCTGATCGAGACGGTGACGTCTATCCGTAATCTGCAGCCCATGCTTGCCGGCGCCCGAGATGCCGCCGACGGCATGCCTGTTCTGGTGAGTTTTGTCGTTGACGATAAAGGCGACCTGCTGGGCGATGGCCTCAACATCGAGGCAGCCGTTTTGTACGCCGAAAAACACGGCGCAAATTCGGTTGGTGTTAATTGCTGTTCGCTTGCGGCCGCGAACGCGGCGGTGCCCAGGATGGTTGCATCGGCGACTACTCCCGTCACGGTGCGTCCCAACGTAGGCGATCCGGTCCAGACTCAGGATGGCCCCGTATGGCACGAGAACCCCGAAGCTTTCGCGCGCGCATGCATCGAATGGAGACATGCCGGTGCCGCAATGGTGGGCAGTTGCTGTGGAACCACGGCAATCACTACGGCCGCGATGGCCGAGGCGCTCGATATATAAAGGGCAAACCGCTCCATACGGGGCGGTTTTTTTTATTGCTTGCATGTCCTCGGCAGCATTTGCCCAAATGGTGAATGCTGGTGCCGGCAGGTTGCCGAGTGCATGTTGCGGGTATACCCCATGCGTACCATGATCCAAACACTGTGAGGTGTCTGCGCGTGTGCGCGATAATTCATTTTGGAACTGACGGTTGGCGCGCTCGCGTCGATGAGGACTTCACTGCCGATAACGTTGCCCGTATCGCCGATGCCGTCGGCGAGTTGTGGCAAAAGACCAATCCGGGCAAAACGGTATATATAGGGTTCGACACCCGGCCCCTGGCGCGCGAGTTCGCTGAGCTTGCGGCGGGCGTGCTAGCAGCGCACGGGCTAGACGCCGTGCTCGCTTCGCGACCTGTCCCGACCCCTGCCCTTACGTGGGCGGCGGCTTATGACGGTGAAGCGTGCGGCGCGCTCATGGTGACGGGGTCCCATCATCCGCAGGGCTATCTGTGCCTCAAGATTCGCATGGGTGACGGCTCGACCGCCAACCAGGATGTCATCGAAGAGCTCGAAGAGACTATGGCTCCCGAGCCAATGGGGATCGAGGGGCAATATCGCACCGCGGATATCATTCCTGACTATATGCAGGCGGTGGCATCGTTTGTCGATGCCGAAGCCATCCGCGCCGCGCACCTGCGCGTGGTTGTCGATCCCATGGGCGGCGCAGCCCAGGGCTATCTAGCCGACTTGCTGCGCGAGCTTGGCGTTGAGGTGCACGAGATTCACGCCGGGCAGGCGTCTGACCAAGAAGATATCTGCCCCGACCCCGTTGAGCCGTGGGTGGACGCTTGCGAGCGCACGGTTATCGAGGACGGAGCTTGCGCTGGCCTGGTGACCGACGGCGACGCCGACCGCATCGGCGCGGTTGACGAGCGCGGCAGATATATACATCCGCATCAGATCATGGCGCTCGTTTTGGGCGACTTGGTTCAATTTCGTAATTTGGAGGGGCGCGTCGTCGTCAATCTTTCGTGCTCGACGCTCGTGCGTCGCATTGCCGAGGCGCTTGGCTGCCGCGTGACCGTCAAACCAGTCGGTTTCAAATATATAGCGGCGGAGATGAAGAAGGGCGGCGTCCTCATAGGCGGCGAAGAAGCCGGTGGTATCGGCATCGCCGCACATATGCCCGAGCGCGATGGAATCCTCGCCTGTCTGATTCTGTGTGAGCTTATGGCAAAGACGGACGCGCCTTTGGGCGTTCTGGTCGACCAACTCGAGGACAGTTTTGGTAAGACGAGTTACGGTCGACGCGATTTACGCCTTGAGGCCGAAGATGCCGAAACGTTACGAACCCTGCTGCCGGGCGTAAACCCCAAGTCGATTTGTGGCAAGGTGCCGCAAAACGTTAGTCATATGGATGGCTTGCGTTTGGCATTCGAGGATGACACGTGGCTGCTGGTCCGTCCTAGTGGGACCGAACCAGTGGTGCGCGTCTACGCCGAGGGGTTCTCGGTGGAAGAACGCGATGAGTTGCTCGATGCTGGCTGTGCTTTAGCTAGGGGGACGTATCCGCTTTAACCATGAGACTGCCTTATATAAAGAGATGCTCGGCGAGCGGTAGTTAACGGCTGGCAAACGTTAGTCGGATCACAAAATGTGTAGGAAATGTGTACGCCCAGATTCCCGCCCCCGGGGCCCCTCCGGTCTGGCAATATATCTCCTTGCCGCGCGGCCCGGTCGGACCGGATCAGCCGCGGGGCGTGCACCTTGAGAACCGG